>CAYRBJ010000001.1:0-68909 GCA_964422615.1 uncultured Zetaproteobacteria bacterium
TGGAGAAGGTCGGCAAGGAAGGCGTGATCACCGTCGAGGAGGCCAAGGGCCTGGATACCGAACTCGACGTCGTCGAGGGCATGCAGTTCGACCGCGGTTATCTGTCGCCGTACTTCGTCACCAACGCAGAGAAGATGGAGACCGAGCTGAAGGATCCGTACATCCTGCTCAACGAGGCGAAGATCTCGAACATGCGCGATCTGCTGCCGGTGCTCGAGAACGTGGCCCGCTCCGGCAAACCGCTGCTGATCATCTCCGAGGATATCGAGGGTGAGGCGCTGGCGACCCTGGTCGTCAACAAGATGCGCGGCGTGCTGAACGTGGCGGCCGTCAAGGCCCCGGGCTTCGGCGACCGCCGCAAGGCGATGCTCGAGGACATGGCCGTCCTGACCGGCGGCCGCGTGATCTCCGAGGACATCGGCCTGAAGCTGGAGAACGTCACGCTGGATGATCTCGGCACCGCCGGCTCCGTGAAGATCACCAAAGACAACACCACCATCGTCGATGGTACCGGCAACAAGTCCGACATCGAGGCGCGCATCGCCCAGATCCGCGCCCAGATCGAGGAGACCACCTCCGACTACGACAAGGAGAAGCTGCAGGAGCGACTGGCCAAGCTGGCTGGCGGCGTGGCCGTAATCAAGGTCGGTGCCGCCACCGAGGTGGCCATGAAGGAGAAGAAGGACCGCGTCGACGACGCGCTGCACGCCACCCGTGCCGCCGTCGAGGAAGGCATCGTGCCGGGCGGCGGCGTGGCCCTGATCCGTGCCCGCCGGGCCCTGGACAGCCTGAAGGGCGACAACCACGACCAGGACATGGGCATCGACATCGTGCGCCGTTCCGTCGAGGAGCCGCTGCGCCAGATCGTGGCCAACTGTGGTGACGAGGCCTCGGTCGTGGTCAATGCCGTGGCTGGCAACAAGGACGCCAACTACGGCTACAACGCGTCCACCGAGAAGTACGGCGACCTGGTCAAGGCCGGCGTCATCGATCCGACCAAGGTTACGCGCTACTCGCTGCAGAACGCCGCATCGGTGGCGGGCCTGTTGATCACCACCGAGGCCATGGTGGCCGAGATTCCGAAGCCGGAGTCCGCTGCCCCGGCACCGGGCGGTGACATGGGTGGCATGGGCGGCATGATGTAATCTGCCATCCATCCGTAGATGAACAGAAAGGGCGGCCTACGGGCCGCCCTTTCTTTTGGCTGTCAGCAAAGTGAAAAACAGATGTCACAATCCTTTTAGCGCGATCATGTCCTGCACCTTCTTGACGGTCAGAATGGGTCCGTGCCTCAGGCGGTCGAACGAGTTGGGGTTGTACGAAATGGCGATCATCGCGTTGTTGTCGGTCGCACCGCCAAGCCAGATGCCGTTGCCGGCCACAATGGCGCCACTGATATATTCCTGCGCCCCGCTTTCGTTCGCCGTATGGTCTCCATTTGATTCGATCTCGCACGAATCCGGCGTGTACATCATGCCTGAGATATTGGCAAATGCATGCACGTCCAGAAGGCCGCCGGCAAACGCGAACGCGGGCAGATCTTCCCAGCCCGTGCTGAAAAAGTTGGGCATCTTGGTCAGGGCACCGTCACCATCGGCATCGACAGAGATGGCTGCAGACGGATCGGGAACCCCGAATTCGGGATAGTTCTTGCCGACGGGCATATTGTCCGTGCCGGTGGCATTGTCCGTCAGATGCATCCACCAACTGCCCGGTGTCTTCTCCGGCGTGGTGGCATCTAGCGCCCCCATGCGCAGCGCCTCGAACGCCACCATCCACCCGTGTTCGTACCCATTGGGGAAGAAGGCGTGAAACTGGTCCTTCTCCGGGATGGTGGCCCAGGCGCTGTTATCGTAATCCGACCTGCGCGTGGCCCCCGGGTTGAAGGTCTGCGTCGCGAGATTGTACTGGGAGCCGGCGCCGGTCAGGTCATTGATGATGGCCGTGCGCGTGGGATTGCCGACGGGATACATGACCGCCTGGCGCATCCAGTATTCGTACACGGCCGCATCGCTGACATCCGATGGCACAAAGGCCACGCTGTTCTTGACCATGTATTTGGTTCTGGCCGTGTCGACGCTATCCACGCGGTTGTCTGATCCAACCCAGGTCGGATTGATGTTGAGCAGCTCGTCATCCTGCATATTCTCCGTGCGGTCTCGTGACCGGGGCAGGATCACGTTCACCTCGCCGATATGCGAAGCCGCATCGTGGGCGGCCACGCTTGCATAGTTGTCGACATAGTCCTGATCCGAGTCGAGAAAATGGTCCGGGTCGTAGGTGGATTTATCCACGTAATCGATCAACAGCATGCCGTAGACATTGACGGTGGTCCATGGATTGGCGTTCTTGTATACGGTCTTGCTCCAGTCGCGTACCAACTGGGACAGCTCATTACCCTTGATGGTCGGACTCCAATGGTGTGCGGTCGCGGGAAACTCCGCCCCATTGGTCGGCTGGTTCGGATCGAGGTAGGCCTCGCCATTCATGTCGATGGGAATGACCACCCGCACGATTCCGTACATCGTGCGGCCATTGACGAGGTTGTCGACGAATGTTTCGAACGACATGGTACCGGTGGGCTGATAGTTGAAGCGCGCGGCCCAGCCGATGGCGCCGGCGATCTTGTCGCTGCGCCATTTTGCCCACAGACGGTTGGCGGCGTAGCGGATGCGATCCATGTCGAATGCCTGACCATCCAGCGAGAAGAGGTTGTCCAACACTTCCTGGCTGGTCGGGGTCAGTTTCGGATTGCTGAGCGGCGTCACAAGACCGGTGGAGGCATCATAGGTTCCGAGCCTGTGGACGAAGGTCGTGGGAACATTGCCGGAAGGGCACAAGCCGGGCAGGCCCTGATCACAGGTATTGTCCGTCGCGGACGACAGCGAGGAGTCCAGGATATCCGAGTTGTACGTGTCGGCCATGACATAGAGATCAGGGGTTGGCTTGGCAAAGCCGGATGGATACAGATCCGGATTGGCTGCGACCACTGGAGGCATTTCCGTGCCGTTAAGCGGAAACGACTTGACGGACGTGTCCTGCGTATTGGTCACCAACGCATTCAGATTGTCGGACTGGGTGTAGTCGATGATGATGTGATACGCCTTATTGGGTGGCCCGCTCATGGTCAGAGCGGAAGCCGGAGTCGGCAGGGCGACCAGCAAAAGCATGCTTGTGAGCGCGATCAGAAATCCATGGTGCTTCATCGTGATCCCCTTACTGGTACGAGTTCGTGGTGGCGCCGATATTCGAGGGAAATCCGAAAACCATCGAACCGATTTTTGCGCGAATCATCTTGATCGGGTGTCCGTGCACATAGGCGATGCAATAGGCGAACAGGTCGTAGCTGCTCCTGGTGCTGGCGGTATCCACTTCATTCATGGGATCGCCGCTCGGATCGAGCACGGTAGGGACAACCCATATCACGACACCATTTCCCGATGGCTTCGATGCCCCATTATTCCACGGCTCCGCCACGACGCTGGGCGTGTTGTTGGCATTCACCGTAATATCCAATGCCACATGTGGAGGCAGCGAAAGCGTTGACAGCGCAACGCCATGCGGAGAAGCCGGATCGAAATTCATGGTGTTGTTGATGTCGAAGTAACCCAGGGTGTGATTGGCGACCTGATCGGGGTTATTCAGAATCTCGCGGTTATCCGGAATGGCATCACCATCGAGGCTGACATCGTTATTCTGCCATGAATGGTCTGGATCGCTGTACAAGGCCCAAGTGACATAGTTCAGGCCAGCCTCGGCCAGATAGAAGCCCTGCGTGAAGTTGCGATCGGAGGTGCTGGTCTCCTGATTGGCCCTGGCCCGGTAAAAAAGACCGGTCATCATCAGGGTCAGAACGACCAGGATCGCGAGGGTTGTGACCAGTACAAAGCCGGTTTCTGCGCTTGTTCTGTCTTTCATGCCCCCCTTCCTTCGGGAAAATCGCGCCTTATGGCTAACCGCCGTCGTGGTTGCTCATGCCGCTACCGAGGCCCAAGCGACCCACTAATCAGTATCGCGACCGGCCCGCGGTGCTTTAGTTACATGGTGGCCGACAGCAACCGCGAGGCAACACCATTCAGCACGCCCAACATGGCCGTTTTTCGTTATGGGAAAATGTGATGAGCTGCACCAATGGGCATAGGGGCGGAGTCGTAGGGGCTTGCCTGTAAGTGGCAGCCCAGATCTCCATCATCCGGGCCAACAGCTGCCGTTAAGCGATACTTTCACCTGACCCGAATTCTACGAATCACATGTTCGGCCATCTGCGTTCTTTGGCTTAGACTTTGTGCCTGGCAACACCAAAGCGAACGGAACGCGGGGAGGACACCCTGGGTCATATCGGGCTCAATTTGATAAGCCGTATAAAGGAGAAGGCTGTCCGTTCCTCCAGCAGGAACAAGCTTCTTTTACTCATCCTCCTTCCTGTTTTCACAGGAACCGCGTTCGCATCCCAACCAACCCAAATGGTTTCTGAGCCGGCTCTGGACGGAGCAAGTCAAAAGGATAAGACAGCATCCGAGCACCAGGGCCTAAGTACAGCAAAAGGGCTGATCATGCTGGATTACGAAGTGATCCCGGTTCCCGGGAACCCATCCATTGATTTACTTGGCGCCCACTATTTGCATCAACTGAACCCTTGGCTTTACCTGGGCATTGGGCTTTATACACCGTTGTTCGATGGCAATTACGGTGGCTTTATGGCCTTTGATACAACCATCCATGCGCAACACAGCATATTCGGGAATTCATTCATCGATGCCGGCGGCTCATTTGGCGGCGGTGGTGGTGGTTCCAGCATCAGCCAAAGCAGGGAATTGTCCGGTAAGGGCGGCTTTATCAAAGCTTATCTCGGACTGGGTTACCATTTTTCCGGTTTTTCAGCAGGGATAAATTATGCTGACTTTCGATTCATCCATTCACGAATCAATCACTCCCAGTTGGCTTTTTTCATTCAAACGCTGATTTCTAGCCAAATTGGCTCATACGCGCACTCAGGTCAAAGGATGGAGTCCGATGATGCTTTTCCCGAAGGAGGGGAAAACATATTAAGCCTTGAGCTTAACAATATATTCCAGCTCAAACCCAAAGGGTCGTACACGAGCACCATTAACCTGTCGTCTCTGCAATTTTCCCACTTCCTGAGCAAAAATCGTTATCTGTTTTTTGGATTAGGCATCGGCTATAAAGGCCTCCCCTTATACAACCAGGCTTTCGGTGGTATCGGGTACAGGATTTCAATTTCTCCCCGCGCCAAGCTCTATGGCCAAATCGGTGTCGGCTCTGGAGGATACTCACCTGCTGAAATCGATACGGGTTCCGGGCTGCTTGTCTATCCCAAGGTTTCGCTGGAATACTTGTTGAACAATCACCTTGGACTGGCTTTATCGGGCGGCTACCTTTTCGCGCCCAAAGGCTCCTCCAGGAATTTCACCCTGGGTGCAGCCGTCAACTATCACCTTTCTACCGAAGAACAGAACCTTCGTAGCTTCGGCACGGCAAGGGAATTTGTCTTGCGAGGATTCCGCTTCAGTTTATTCCAGCAAACCGAGTTCAATGTTCGCGTCGGAAACAGAAAGCACGGCAATATCAATCTGTTATCAGGCCAATTTGATTATATCGTCAATGATCATTGGTATATACCGCTTCAGGCCAGCGTCGCATACAATGATTTTTTCGGCTATCCAGGGTACGGAGAGATCCTGACCGGATTGGGCATCCAGAGTAAATTCTCCACAAGCAATAGATTTCAAAGCTTTTTTCAGCTGCTCGTTGGTGCCAATGTCCTCGGTGTCGTGCTGAAGCCTTCCATCGGCGTGGACTATGGTCTAAGCGATCACCTTGCGCTCTACGGCCAATTTGGCAAGGTCATCACACTCAAGAAAACCAGTCCGTACCCGGGTGATCAACGATTCAGTTCCTATGCTATTGGCTTCGGGCTGACCTATCGTTTCTCCTTACCGGACGCCCTTCTCGAATAAGCTGACGAAAAGGGCGCTGATGGCATCCGAATCGGTGCCCCTCAGCACGTGGGCGAATAGCTGACAGTAGGTGGGCATGCCTGATGATGCCCCGGCTGGCGACTCGCCCGATCAGCCGGTGCTAGCGCAGCGCCAGCCCCAGATCGCAGTAGGCGTAGACGCCGCGCGGATCGTTGAATCGGGCAAGCGCGCGCCACAGCCTCGTCACCCGGGCCAGCAACGGCGGCAGCTGCGCCGAGACCGCCGCCGCCGGAATTTCGGCACGCGCCTCGCCTCGCACACGATCAAGCAGCCTGTCCCAGAACGGCCTGGGCGGCGCCAGCCACAGGCGCTGGTAATGGGCGGAGATGCCGGCCTTGGCCGCTGCCGCAGCCACCGCCTGATCCAGGTCGCCGAGCCGGTCGACCAGGCCGAGCCGCTTGGCATCGGCACCGCTCCACACGCGCCCCTGGGCGATCTGCTTCACCTGATCCAGCGGTATCTTGCGCCCCTTGGCCACCACCGTCAGGAAACGGCCGTAGATGTCGTTGACGCCCATCTGCATGGCCTGGGCAACCTGGGGCGTGACCGGCAGGTCGGGGCGCAGCGCCCCGGCGATGGCGGTGGTGCCCAGACCGTCGGCATGGATGCCGAGCTTGGCCAGGGCCGCATGCACATCGCCGATCAGGCCGAAGACACCGATCGATCCGGTCAGGGTGGTCGGCGTGGCCCATATCTGGTCTGCCGCTGTCGAGATCCAGTATCCGCCGGATGCCGCCATACCGCCCATCGACACCACCAGCGGCTTGCCGGCAGCGCGGAAGCGCAGCAGGGCCTGACGGATCGTTTCGGAAGCCAGGGCGCTGCCGCCCGGGCTGTCCACGCGCAACACCAGCGCCTTGATATGGCTGTTCTTGCGGGCGCGATCGATCTCGGCCGACAGCGTCGAGGAACCGATCGAGCCCGGCGGCTGGTCACCTTCCATAATGGCGCCACTGGCGGTGATGATGCCGACCGCCTTGTCCGGATGCTCAAGTCTGACGGTGTGGGTGGCGCGCAGGTATTTTCGCCAGTGAATCTGCGGTATATGTTGGTTCGCAGTCAGGCCGAGCTTGCCGGCGATATAGGCCTCGACCGTATGCTCGTCGGCAAGCTGGTCGACCCATTTCTCGCCCAATGCCAGTTGCGCCATGCTGCCGCCGTATTTTTTCAAATAGGCGGGAAGATCGTCGAGTACCGCCTGCAGGTGCGCAGGATCGATGCCGCGCGAGGTGGCGATGCCCTTCTTGTAATATGCCCACAGTTCGGACAGCCATGCCCGGTTCGCCTGACGGTCGGCAGGGGACATGTCGTTGCGCATGAACGGCTCCATCGCCGACTTGTATTTGCCGGCCCGGAACACGTGCACGCTGATGCCGAGCTTGTCGATCGCATCCTTGAAGTAATCGCGATACAGACCGAAGCCGGTCAGCGCCACCAGGCCCATCGGATGCAGGAACACCCGGTTCGCGGCCGCCGCGACATAATACTGGCCCTGTGTATATTGATCGGCATAGGCCACCACCGGTTTGCCGGATTTGCGGAAATCCTCGATGGCCCGGCGGATCGCCTGCAGATCGGCCAGCGAGGAATGACCCATGTCATCCAGGTCCAGCGCCATCAGGCGAATGCGTTTGTCGTTCTTGGCAGTGTGGATGACCCGGAGCAGGTCGCGCAGCCGCGTCTGCCTGGGTGTGGCGAAGCTGAGAGGCGTCAGGCCCGAACCGGGCACCGATAGCTGCTCGACGATATCGCCCTTCGGATTCAGGATCAGCGCCGCGTTGCTCGGCACCGACTCACGCCTGCTGAACAGGCCGATGATCAGCAGCAGCACGATCAGCAGAAACAACCCGTTGATGGTGACCCGACGCACCGTATCGAATGCCTTCAGCCATGCCGACAACCGCTTGCCCATACGCACCTCCGATTTGGATGAAGCCAGAGGCCTGACCATAGCGCCCGATGCTTGATGCCGTCCAGAATTCAGCCATTGGCTTTCGGCCACGGATGCCTAGAGTGCCGGCATGACCTTCCGGATCGACATGCTGCCGATGGACATGCCGCTCGCCATGGCCGCTTCATGCTGACCTATCCCCACATCAATCCCGTCGCCGTCAGGATCGGGCCGGTTGCCATCCACTGGTACGGCCTGATGTACGTATTCGGTTTCCTGTCGGCCTGGTGGCTGACCCGACGCCAGCTGATCGAACGGGGCGTCTGGGGCAGCCTGATCACGCCCGAGCAATTCGAGGGCCTGTTCACCTGGCTGATCCTCGGCGTCGTCCTCGGTGGCCGCATCGCCTACGTGTTGTTCTACAATCTGGATTTCTACCTCGCACACCCGTTGCATATCTTCTACGTCTGGCAGGGGGGGATGAGCTTCCACGGGGGCCTTGTCGGTCCGCTGATTGCCGGCTGGCTGTACTGCAGGAAACACAAACTGCCCTTCCTGTTCCTGGCCGACCGCCTGTTCACGGTAGCGCCGATCGGCCTGGCGCTCGGCCGGCTGGGCAACTTCATCAACGGCGAGCTGTGGGGACGCGTGACCGACATGCCTTGGGGCATGGTGTTCCCCGGGGCCGGCCCCTTGCCCCGTCATCCCAGCCAACTCTATGAACTGGCGCTTGAAGGCATCGCGCTGTTCCTGATCCTGTGGTTCACGAGAAAGAAGGAGTGGCCGGACGGCATGCGCGTGGCCGTGTTTCTGGTTGGGTATGCCGTCGCCCGCATCTTCTGTGAGAACTTCCGGCAACCCGACCCGCAACTCGGGTTTCTGTTCGGCCCCGTCACCATGGGCATGCTGCTGTCCAGCATCATGCTGGTGGTCGGCCTGATCTGGATGTACGTGCTGCGCAAACGTTCCCGACGCTGACGCGGCCCGGACACGCCGGGCTTGAGCCGTCGGCTGTGCTTGGCCATCATCGGCGCATGCGCATCGCCACCTGGAACGTCAACTCGCTGAACGTGCGCCTGCCGCACGTGCTGGATTACCTGTCCGCCAACCAACCCGACGTGCTGGCATTGCAGGAAACCAAGCTGCCGGACGAGCGCTTTCCGACCCAAGCCATCGAGGGTGCCGGTTACCAAGTCGTCTATTCCGGCCAGAAAACCTACAACGGCGTCGCCATCCTCAGCCGCAGCGGCGCCAGCGATCCGGTGACCGACCTGCCGGGCCTGGATGACCACCAGCGGCGCCTGCTGGCCGCGACCGTGGGCGGCGTGCGCATCGTCAATGTCTACGTACCGAATGGCCAGGAGGTCGGCTCCGACAAATATGCCTACAAGCTGCACTGGCTGCAGGCGCTCATCGCCTGGCTGCAGGACGAAATGAACCGGCACCCCGCATTGGTGCTGCTGGGCGATTTCAACATCGCCCCCGCCGACCTCGATGTGCACGACCCGAAACGCTGGCGTGAAAAGATTATGTGCTCCAGCGAGGAGCGGGAGCATTTCCAGCGCCTGCTTGCCCTCGGCTTTTGCGATGCGGTGCGCGCCCTGCACCCGGATGCTCCCATGCACAGCTGGTGGGACTATCGCCTGCGCGCCTTCGAGCGCGGATGGGGCCTGCGCATCGATCACGTGCTGCTCAGCAAGGGACTGACGGCACGAGAAACCGGTGTCGATGTCACACTCAGGGCCGGGGACAAACCGTCCGATCATGTCCCCGTCTGGGTCGAGACGGCCTGATGAACCAGGCCCAGCATGCACTGAGCGTCGATGCCCGTGGCCGCGGCTGTTATGACATCTCGCGCGAGATCCGGGCCTGGGTGCGCGACACCGGAATCCGGGACGGATTGCTGAACCTGTTCGTCCGCCATACCAGCTGTTCGCTGATGATCCAGGAGAACGCCGATTCCGGGGTGCTGCGCGACATGGAGGCCTTCCTAGCCCGGCTGGTGCCGGACGGCGATCCGCTGTTCCGGCATACCGCCGAGGGCGCCGACGACATGCCTGCTCATGTGCGCATGGCCCTGACCCAGGTATCCCTGACGGTACCGGTCAACGGCGGAGCCCCGGCGCTGGGCACCTGGCAGGGCATCTTCCTCTATGAACATCGGCTTCGCCCCATGCGCCGGCAAGTCCTGCTGCACCTGATCGGAATTTGACCTGCATCACATCCGGCCGCGGGCGGCAACGCCAGGCTGCCGTTTTCGTAAGGGGGAGGGACCATGTTCGAACCACGGATCACTTGTCCGCCTGGCACGGGTTGCGCCCGGCAGCGGCTTTGCGCCCGCTGGTGGAATCACCTAGACGTCATCGACCATTGCGATTATCCTCGTCGACAGTACTGATTTTCCCTCAGGATTCCATCCATGTTACAACGATTATTCGGCATATTTTCACAGGACATCGCCATTGACCTCGGTACTGCCAATACCCTGATCTATGTGCGCGGTGAGGGCATTGTCCTGAACGAGCCCTCGGTGGTCGCCATCAACACCACCGGTGGTCGCCATGAGCGCAAGGTGCTGGCCGTCGGCGCCGATGCCAAGCGCATGCTGGGCCGCACGCCGGATGCCATCCAGGCCATCCGGCCGTTGAAGGACGGCGTCATCGCCGATTTCGAGATCACCGAGGAAATGCTCAAGCAGTTCATCCGCAAGGTGCACAAGCGCACCTGGGGCATTGCGCCGCGCATCGTCATCTGCGTGCCCTATGGCTCGACCCCCGTGGAGCGCCGTGCCATCCGCGAATCGGCGCTGTCTGCGGGCGCACGCGAGGTCTATCTGATCGAGGAACCGATGGCCGCGGCCATCGGCGCCGACCTGCCGGTCACCGAGGCGTCCGGTTCGCTGGTCGTGGACATCGGCGGCGGTACCAGTGAGATCGCCGTCATCAGCTATGGCGGCATCGTCTATTCACGCTCCGTACGCGTCGGCGGCGACAAGATGGATGACGCGATCATCAACCACCTGCGCCGCAAATACAGCCTGCTGGTCGGCACGCCAACGGCAGAAAAGATCAAGATGGAGATTGGCGCCGCCTATCCGCAGGAAACCCGGCGCGAGATGGAGGTCAAGGGCCGCGACCTAATCAACGGCGTGCCGAAGACCCTGGTGCTGGATGACTCGGAAATCCTTGAGGCGCTGACCGAGCCGGTCAATGCCATCGTCGAAGGCATCAAGGTCTGCCTCGAGCGTACCCCGCCGGAACTGGCCGCCGACATCGTCGACAAAGGCGTCGTGCTGACCGGTGGCGGCGCCATGCTGATCGGCCTGGATCAGTTGCTGCGCGAAGAAACCGGACTGCCGGTCACCGTATCGGAAAACCCGCTCAACTGCGTCGTGCTCGGCAGCGGACGGGTGCTTGATGAGCTTGACCGCATGCGGGGCGTCCTTTTCGAGGAATAAGTCGTGCCGCTTCCCCGCTGGCGCACGAATCGATCCTGGCTATGGATCGGGCTGGTACTTTTAGTTCTGCTGTACGTGATCGCCCCAATGCGCGTTGGTCCGCGCCTGACCCTTGGTCTGGCGCCGTTGATCGAGACCCTGCATGCCCCTGCCAACTGGTGGAAGCAAACCAGCCTGTGGTTCCAATCCCGCAGGGATCTGCAACAGCGCCTGGTAAAGGCCGAGGCTTCGGATCAGAAGCAGGCCGCGATGATCGAAGAGCTGCGCGTGCAGAACGAAGAAAACCGCCAGTTAAGGAAACTTTTGTCGCTTGGCGTCATCGCCCCCGCATCCTGGCGCGGCGCCAAGGTCATCGGCCATAGCCCCGACAAGGAAAGCACCCGCATTCTTTTACGGGTCGACGGTGCACACAGCGATGACATCGTGGCGTCCCGCGACGGCCTGGTTGGTCTGGTGGACAGTGTGGATCAGGGCCATGCGGTCGTGCGCACCATCCTCGACGCCTCCATCGCCGTACCGGTAACGCTTCCCGGTGGTACCTTGGCCGCCCTGGCCCGCGGCGAGGGTGACCACATCATCATCGATTTCATCCCCGCCAAGCAGGCTCCGCCAATCGGCGCCGTTCTGGTCACCAGCGGCGCCGGCGGTTTGTTCCCCGCCGGCATCCCGGTGGCGCAGGTTTCCGCCGTAGAGCATCTGAAGGGCCAGATATTCGTGCGGGTTACCGCCGAGCCCGTAGCGCACTGGCAGCGGGACAGCTGGCTTGCCGTCGCCATCGCCGGAGGCAAGCCCCGATGATCCCGCCGCTGATTCTGCTGCTGTGCATTGTCGGCGTCGTCTGTAATCTCGGCTTCTCCGGCTTTACCGTACAACCGGACTGGTCGCTGGCCCTGTTGCTGGCCTGCGTACTGGCCCATCGCGGCAACTGGGCCTGGGTCCTCCCGGGCGCCTTCTTCCATGACCTGGCCCTGCAATGGACGGTATGGATGTGTGTCCCCTTCATGGTGCTGGTGCCGGCATTGATGGCCCTGGTCGACTTCCAGGCGGGCCCCGGCCTGCCACAGCGCTATTTCGCTTTGCTGATGACCACGATCCCGCTGTTGTACTGGGGCTGGGGCTTCGATGCCTGGCTGTTGACGGTTTTGCTTTGCCTGGGTATCTGGTACATTCTAGCTCGCCATTATGTCTGGACTTAAAACCCGCCAGAGTTTCGACCGGCGCATCCTGGCCTTCCAGATCGGCAGCCTGCTGATCCTGCTGATGCTGACGGCACGCCTGATCGACCTGCAATGGATCCAGCACGAAGCGCTGGCGCAGCAGGCCGAGCAGAATCGCGTCGATATTGTGCCTATCCTGCCGACACGCGGAGAGATCGTGGACGACGACGGTCGGGGCATGGCGGTCAACCGCGTCCGCTTCCAGGTGCAGATGATCCCCGAGCGGGTTGGCAATACGAACCAGGCCCTCTCCGCCCTGGCCATCATGCTTCACTGGGACGCGGATACCGTCAGACGCCTGCGCCAACGCATCGCCCATGCGCGACCTGATCGCCCGGTGCTGCTCGATGACAAGCTGCCATGGAGAACCGTAGCCCCGCTGGCCGCTCGCCTGCACCATTTCCCGGGCATCAATGTGCTGGCGGGTACGGAACGCCTCTATCCCTATGGGGCGATTACCTCGCACCTGCTGGGCTATTTGTCGCTGGCACAGCCGGAAGACATCGATCACGGAGCCATGTCCAACGAACTGGTCGGACGTTCGGGCGCGGAGCGGAGCTTCGATACCCAGCTGCGCGGCAAACCCGGCTTCCGGCGGGAGGAGGTGGATGCGCATGGCCGACGTGTCGCCGTGCTGGGCCGCACGGAACCCCAGATGGGCAATGTCCTGAAGCTGAGCATCGACATGGATGTGCAGAAGGCGGCTTGGAAGGCGCTGGGAAACCGTACCGGCGCCGTCGTCGTGATGAACGTGCATACGGGCAAGCTGCTGGCCCTGCTCAGCAAGCCAGGCTTTGACACCAATCATTTCATTACCGGTCTGGAAGAAAAGGAATGGGGGGCCTGGTTGCACAATCCTCGCAAGCCGTTGCTGGACCGGGCCATCCAGGGTGCCTTCCCACCGGCCTCCACCTTCAAGCTGATCACGGCCCTGGCGGGACTTCGCTATCATGCGCCGTTGGCCTCGGGCACCACCGAATGCAAGGGAATTCTGAAATTACCCGACCGGACCCTGCACTGCTGGAAACACGTGGGCCATGGGCGCATCGACCTAAGGCGGGCCATCTACGAATCCTGCGACATCTTCTTTTATAAACTCGGCGACCAGATCGGCATGGCAGACATGATGGCGGAGGCCCGGCGCTGGGGGCTCGGCAAGCGTACCGGCATCGATCTGGCCGGCGAAGTCAGCGGCCATCTCGCCGGTGCCCGGCCGGAGGCCAAGCGGCAGCTATGGTATAAAGGTGAAACGATGATCACCGCCATCGGCCAGGGCGAGACCGATGTTACACCACTGCAGATGGCGCGTTTCGCGGCGGCCCTGGCCAACGGCGGGCTGTTGCTCAAGCCTGAATTGCGGGCTGATACGCCTCCTGTGGTGCAATCACGGGTCGACGTCAATCCGGCCAATCTCGCCTTTGTGCGCCAGGCCATGCGCGACGTGGTCGCCAAGATCCACGGCACGGCCCATGCCTGGCTGTACAATTCGCCGTGGCATGTGGCCGGAAAAACGGGCACGGCCCAGGTCATCTCCGAAATCCAGGATATCCAAGGCCATGAATCGCCGGTTTTTGATCGCCACCGTGACCATGCCTGGTTCATCGGTTTCGCCCCCTTTGAGCACCCGCAGATCGCCTTTGCCGTTTTCGTCGAGCATGGCGGCCATGGTGGCAGCGCCGCCGCTCCCATCGCAGCGGCAGTGATCAGGACCCTGGCCGCCAAGGAAGCCAGGGAAAAGAAAGAGGGGGCGCCACCGACGCAGGCTGCCGCCCCACTGTCACCGCACGCATGAACTTCCGCTGGCGTGTCCTGGATCTGCCCATGCTGATCTGCCTGCTGTGTCTGGCCGTGCTGGGCTCAGCCACCCTGTATGCCGCCGTCCACCAAGGCGACATCGCCCTATGGCAGCGGCAAAACATACACTGGCTGTTCGGCATCGGCATCTTTGTGCTGATGTGCGTCGTGCCGCTGCGGGTCTACGCCCTCGCCGCCTGGCCGGCTTATGTCATCGCCCTGATCTTTCTGGCCCTGGTGCCGATGGTCGGCGTCGTGCAGCTGGGAGCCCGGCGCTGGCTGAACCTGGGGCTGTTTCACCTGCAACCTTCGGAAATGATGAAATGGGCCCTGATGTTGCTGATGGCCCATTGGTTTGCCTCGCGCGAGGCAAACCGGCTGAAGCCCCTGTCCATCGCCCTGGCTTTTGCGGTGGTCCCTGCCGCCCTGATATTCACCCAGCCCGATCTTGGCACCACACTGGTACTGCTGTTCGCCACCACCGCCATGCTGATCGCCAGCGGCCTGCCATGGCGTTGGCTCGCATACGCCATGATCCTGGCGCTGCTCAGCGCCCCCTTGCTTTGGCACCACATGCATGACTACCAGCGCATGCGCATCCTCAGTTTCCTCAACCCGCAGTCCGATCCGCTCGGCGCCGGTTACCATGTGATCCAGTCGACCATCGCCATCGGTTCTGGCGGCATTTTCGGCAAGGGCTATCTGCAGGGAACCCAGGCCCGCCTACATTTCCTGCCCGAGCAGCACACCGATTTCATCTTCGGCGTACTGGCGGAGGAGGGAGGGCTGATCGTTGCCATGCTGCTGTTGGTCCTGTACGGCATCCTGATCTCCCGCATCCTGATCATCGCCTCGCGGGCCCACACCCGATTTGGGTCGCTGGTCTGCCTCGGTATTGCCTCGATCTTTCTGATCTACATCGGTGTGAACATCGGCATGGTATCGGGACTACTGCCCGTCGTCGGCGTGCCGCTGCCATTCATCAGTTACGGTGGTTCGGCGCTGGTGACGATGCTGGCGGCCCTTGGCGTGGTGATGCGCGTGGCCATCGAATCCGAGAACAAGGTGCCGTGGCAGCGGCCAGGCAGCCCGCTGCTCTAGGAAAAGTCAGATGCTGACCTTGAACACGCTGCCGACGATGACGCTGGCGATCATGATCATCAGCACCAGCGCGGCAATGAACGCGAATCGCCTGTCCCGCTGTTTGAGGAAAGCGAGGATGGAGGCCAGCACAAGAATGAACGGCGTCAGGATCAGAAAAACGGTGCCCAGGTACAAAAATGGCCCGGCATCACCCGATCCGATGGCCTGGAGAAATTCCGCCAGCGAATGATAATACTGCTGGGTGGTATGGGGGATCGCCTGCTTGCGCAGAAACAGCAGCACCAGCCCGATCGCATAGCAGGCGAATGTGACCGCCATGCCCGACGACATGATCAAGGAGGCGATGCGCTCGACCGGCTCAACCGCCGCCGCCCCCTGCGGAGTTTCAGGCCGGTCCGTCACAGCAGCCCCGGCAGCTTCAGGCCGAAGCCCATCGCGATACCCTTGGCCAACATCTGATAGCCAAGATAAAAGAGCAACAGGATGAATATCGTATTGATGACACGGCCGTGCAGCCGGTTCATCACATAGCTGCCGACCGTGGCTCCGAGCATCGTACCGAGCACCACCGGTGCCACGATATACTGGTTGATGCCACCGGCCAGAAAATACACGATGGCACTGGTGGCGGCGGTGATACCGATCATGAACTTGCTGGTGGCAGCCGCCGCTTTCATCGGGATACCCATGAATGAGTTCATGGCCGCCACCTTAAAGATACCGCCGCCAATGCCCAGCAGACCGGAACCGATACCGGCCATCATGGCCACGAGGCTGCCCTTCATGGCACCGCTGGCGTGGTAGCGGACTTGCCGGTGCTCCGCCTGATCGTAGAATTCCCCCTGCAGTCCGAGCCGATGTGCAAGCCCTTCCGCAGGCTGTGACCGCTCGTCTGCGCTTTCAGGCGTGCGATCCTCCGCCTTGCGCGTTCGAAAGGACACCCCCACGACATAGAAGACCAAAATCCCGAAAATCAGGCTCAGGATCCAGCCGTGCAACAGCACGCCGATCAGCGCCCCGGTCAGCGCTCCAAATGTCGTTGCAATTTCAAGAAACATGGCCAGACGGACGTTGGTGATGCGCTGATCCACATAGGACCAGGCCCCGGCGATGGATGTGGCGATCACCGAGATAATGCTCGCTGCGATGGCGTTGTGGATCGGGATATGAAACAGCAACGTCAGCGCCGGCACGATGATCACGCCGCCTCCGATGCCGACGATGGCGCCGAAAAACCCAGAGCAGATCGCCACCGAAAACAGCAGCGTGAACTCCATCAGCATGGAGCTGTACTCTTCACGAAACCATGCCTGCAGCATGACTGCGTTAAATGCCTTCGCCGGGTAAGTATCGGCCATCGATGGGTGCCGTTTGACATGCCGCCAACATAGCAGTTGCCCGTAGCCGGGCAAGTCATCATCGTCTTGTGGGAATTGCCCCAAAGATACCGCATACGTGTTTTTTCTCCCCTTGTCGGTCCATGGCTGACGAATTAAAAGCAGGGGATGCTGCCAGATCGCACCCAAAACCATTCGGCCCCAATGCCCATGCGCGCGCGGATTACCCTGATCACGGCGTTTTTCATGGCGCTCGTCGTACTGTTGATGAGCGCAGACATGTGGCTGGCGCACCGTGCCGAGCAGCTCTACGACCGGGCCCGACAGGTGGCGGAGGGCCGGACATCGGACACGGACATGCTCCGGGATGCGCAGAAAGGATGGGTCATCGTCAAGGTGGCCCATGTTTCTGCTGGCCTTTGCAACACCTTCACCGGCGGCCTGTGGTTTTCCATGCTGCTGCCGAAAAGCCGCCATATCCAGAACGAGCATCCGACCGTATCCGCCGCGGGCGGCGGCTGCACCCTCGGCGATTCCAATGTCCTGATCTTCACCTTTTCCGTACCGGCTAAGCACTTCTGACTCACCGACGCTTGCCTTCGTGCCGGTAACGTCTTTAATGGATAATGGCCCCAGGGCCGTGTTTGCTGACGGGAGGCTATATGGAACGTGTGTTCTCCGGTTTTATCGCCGGCTTCCTGGCGACCATCATCTTCCATCAACTGACGCTGATGCTGTTGTGGAAGGCCGGCTTCGCTCCCTTCGCACCGTTTTCGCTGACGCCGACGTATCCGTTCGGGGTACCGGCCGTGATCTCGCTGGCCTTCTGGGGTGGGGTGTGGGGCATCGCCTATGCATACATCGACGGTCGGTTCCCGCAAGGCGCCGGCTACTGGCCAGTGGCCTTCCTGTTCGGCGGCATCGCCCCATCAGCCGTGGCATTGTTGATCGTGCTTCCCCTGAAGGGCCATCCGGTGGGCGGCGGCTGGCACGCACCGCTGCTGATCACTGCCCTGCTCGTCAACGGCGCCTGGGGCATCGGTACCGGCCTGGTCCTGCACATCCTGCGCGCATTCCGCAAGGCCGGAGCCTAGCCGCCGCATCGACAGCCTTTACCGGACATCATGTACTTGCCCCTGTTCTACCTGGCGCTCGGTTTGCTGCTGCTCTATGTTGGCGCCGAGGCACTGGTTCATGGCAGCGCCGCGCTTGCCCGCCGGATTGGACTGTCGCCACTGGTGATCGGCCTGACCGTCGTCGCTTTCGGCACCAGCACGCCGGAGTTAGCGGTCAGCGTCAAGGCGGCGCTTTCCGGCATGGGCGATATCACGCTGGGCAATGTCATCGGCTCGAATATCGCCAACATCGCCCTGGTTATCGGTGCTGCCGCCCTGGTACACCCGATCGAGGTACATGCCCAGGCGGTGCGCTGGGATATCCCCGTCGTCATCGCTGCCTCGTTGCTGACGCTCACTTTCGCCTGGAGCGGTCATATCTCGCGCCTGGAAGGAGGCATCCTGTTGGCCGGGCTGATCGCCTACCTCGTCTATTCGGTGGTGCTGGGAAGGCGGGAACGGGCTCGCCAGGTAGTCGGCGAGTTCCAGGCCGAGGTACCGCAGGAGCTACGCAGCGTCGCAAACGAGCTGCTGCTGATTACCGGCGGCATCGCCCTGCTGGTGATCGGCGCCGACCGCGTCGTCGTAGGGGCGGTGGCCATTGCCAGCCTCTTCGGCATCAGCAAGTCCGTGATCGCCCTGACCGTCATTGCCTTCGGCACCAGCCTGCCGGAACTCGCCACCTCCATCGTCGCCGCTTATAAAAAACACAGCGACATCGCCATCGGCAACATCATCGGCTCCAATATCTTCAACCTGCTCGGCATCCTCGGCATCACCGCCCTGATCACGCCGGTCGATGCCAAGGACATCCGCCACGTCGACTGGATCGTGATGATCGCGCTGACACTGCTGATGCTGCGTATGGCGCGCAAACGCTACACGCTGCGACGCTGGGAGGGCGCCGACCTGCTGGTGATCTACCTCGGCTATATCATCTATCTGTTCTACCGCGGCTGAGATTGTTGGGCGCACTCGGGAAAAGCGCTCAGTCCCGCCCCCAGATCACGCGCCGGCCATCGAGATGGAAGCCCACACTGGCCATGCGCGCCAGCGTGGCCGGATACAGTTCATGCTCCTTGTCCTGGATGCGCGCATGCAGGCTCTCGCGCGTGTCGCCATCGAGCACCGGCACCGCGGCCTGGGCCAGGATCGGACCGCCATCCAGCACCTCATCGACCAGATGTACGGTGCAGCCGGAGATCTTCACACCATGGTTCAGGGCTTCCTCGACCGCATGGGCACCGGGGAAGGCAGGCAACAGCGAGGGGTGGATGTTGATGATGCACCCCTTGAAGCGACGCACGAATTCGGCGGACAGGATACGCATATAGCCGGCAAGCACGATCCAGCGACAACCATGGCCATCGATCAGATCGGCACAGGCCGCATCGAAGTGTGCCCGATCGACATAGGCCTTGGGATCAAGGTGGACCACCGTCGGCACGCCGGCGTCCCTGGCGATGCCCAGCGCCGGGGCTTCGGCCCTGTCCGAGATCACCAGCTGCACATCGACCGGGCATGCACCCGTCTTCACCGCATCGAGGATCACGCTCAGGTTCGTGCCGCGGCCGGAGGCCATCACCGCGATCGCTTTCGCATTCATCCGATCTTGTCCATCCGTCCCGTTCTCCACATGGCCGGCAACCTATTGCCGTCGACCCCCGTTCGCAATGCCATGCACCAGCCACAGCGCGGGTACCGCCAGGACCAGCACAGCCACGAACACATCGCGTCCGAATCGTTTCGCCGCCACACCCCACAGCTGCCCGGGAAGCTGCGGATTCCTGGCCACCAGATTCGAGAACGTCGGTGGCGGCCGGTATCCCTTCATATGCGCATGCAGACCATGGCCGATGCAGGGCGGCGGCCGGTATCCCGCCTTTCGCAGTGCCGCTTCCGCCTTTATGCGCGCATAGTCCCAATCTGCGCCGCCATCGGTGCACAGCTGATTCTCATACCACAGGCGGGCCTGTTGGTCGCCGCGCTCGTAGCGCAGGATGGCATAGCGCACCAGCGCGAAAAACGAATAGGTGCGGAATCCATCCGGCGCATACGGATTGTTCTCGGCCTGTGACTTGGGTGTTCTCGGTGCCGTATCGTAGTAGGTGTTGTCCACCGACCGCCTGTCGCGGAATCCAGCCATCGTTGCCAGCAGGCGCCTGCCCGCGGGTGAACGCAGATACGGGTCTGTTTCCCGCATCCGGCCGAGCATCGAGGGAGGTGCTCCGTACACAAGAGGGATAGCATCGGGGCTGGACGAAATGCCATCGCTGGTGTCGACGGTCTCCCCCGTCACGGCTGAGGACAGTCTGCGCAGCTCCATGGGCAGGCGCATCACCGTTGTACTGCCGAGACCAAGCATCTCGCCCAGCCTGAGGATGGCGCCATGGTTGGCCTCCCATAGCGGATCGAGCACATTGCCCCAGGCCTTCTGCACCTCGGCCGTCCACAACGGACCATTCGCCTGTTCGTAACGGGTGGTAAGATCGCGCACATACCAGCCGGGAGCGAAGCCGGCAGCGGCCAGCGCCAGGCAAGCTGCGGCTACCAACCATGCCAGCCGGTCCACCCATGCCTTTTTCTTCATTGGAGCCGTGCGCACGACCGGACTTTAACGCCACGCCCCATCGATCTGAAGGTTCTGAAAAGGCGACGATGCGCCGCCTGGTTTCGAAACTCAGCCGGTCAGGGTCACCGGATCGCCGGTGCGTTCGTGCACGCGGCCGATGCGGTAGACGGTTTCGCCGGCGTCCTTCAGCAGTTTCTCCGCCCTGCCGGCCTCGGCCTCGGGCAGGATCACGACGAAACCGATGCCCATGTTGAAGGTGCGGTAGCGCTCACCCTGCGCCACGTCGGCGAAACCGAGCAGGTAGGCAAACGCAGGCGGCACCGGCCAGTTGGAGACATCGACGGTGACGGCAAGTTCCTCGGAAAGGATGCGCTCGAGGTTATCGAACATGCCGCCGCCGGTGATGTGCGAGAAGCCGTGCACCTCGATCCCGCCGGCCATCAGCGCCTTGACCGCCGGCACGTACAGCCGGGTCGGGGCCAGCACGCCGTCGACCGCCTTGCGCCCATCGGACAGGGTGTCGCGCTCGAGATCGGCACCGCCCAGCTCCAGCAGCTTGCGCACCATCGAATAGCCGTTGGAATGCGGGCCACTGGACGCCAGACCCAACAGCACATCGCCGTCCGCGATGTGCGATCCGTCGATGATCCGGGACCTGTCGACGATGCCGACGGCGAAGCCACCGATATCGTAATGCCCCGGTGCATACATGCCTGGCATCTCGGCCGTCTCGCCGCCGATCAGCGCGCATGCGCAGGTGCGGCAGGCCTCGGCAATGCCCTCGACCACGCGCACCAGCGTGTCCCCCTTCAGCGCCCCGGTGGCCAGGTAATCGAGAAAGAACAGCGGCTCCGCCCCCAGTGCGGCGATGTCGTTGACGCACATGGCCACGGCGTCCTGGCCTGCGGCCTCCGGACGGTCGTATTGCTGCAACAAGAGTAGCTTGGTGCCCACACCATCGGTGCCGGAGACCAGCACCGGCTCCTGCATGGCGGAAAAATCGGCCTTGAACAGGGCCCCGAAGCCGCCGAGCCCGGCCAGCACCTCCGGACGCATGGTGCCGGAAACCGCTTGCCGGATGCGGCCGACGAAGGCGTTCCCGGAATCGATATCGACGCCGCATTCGGCATAGGTCAGGCTCTGCTTGCGTGCGTTCACACGGGGCTCCCTAGATATCCAGGTTGCGCACCTTCAGCGCATTGTTCTGGATAAAGTCGCGGCGAGGCTCTACGGCATCACCCATCAGCATCGAGAACGTCGCGTCCGCCTCCACCGCATCCTCGAGCTTGACCTGCAACAGGATGCGGTTGGCCGGATCCATCGTCGTTTCCCACAGCTGCTCCGGATCCATTTCGCCCAAACCCTTGTAGCGCTGAATGGTCAGTCCTCGGCGACCCTCCTGTTCGATCAGGCTCGCCACCTCCTCGTAATGGCCGATCGGATACGCCACCTTGTCCTTGTCATCGTCCTTGAGCATGGCACCGTCGGCCACCAGAGACTTCAGATTGGCACTCAGGGTCTGGGCCTCCTGGAATTCGGCCGTGGCCACGAGGCTCTTTTCCAACCAGCTGGTCATGGTGCGGCCATGGTCGCGGCGCTGGAACATCACGCGGCAGATACCCTCGTCGGCATCCTGCTGAATATCCCAGCTCAACTCCTCGTCCGGCCGGCATTCGGCGCGGAAAGCCGACTCCACTTCGGCCATGCGCGCCTCCAGCTTGTCGCTGTGGCGCAACAGCGAAAGATCGGTCTTGCCTGTTTCGAGCAGCAGCTTCAACACCCGCCCATCGAGTCGCTGTGTCAGGCGACGGCGCAACGATTGCAGCCGGTGGATGCTGCGTACCATGGTGTTCAGGCGTTCGCCGGTCAGTGGACTGGCCCCACCGCCCGGAATATAGCTCTTGCCTTCGGCACCACTGGTCAGCAGAAATTCAAACATCTGGTCATCATTGGCGATGTACTGCGCCTTGCGCCCCCGCGCCACGCGGTACAGCGGCGGCTGGGCGATATACAGATAGCCACGTTCGATCAGTTCACGCATCTGACGATAGAAGAAGGTCAACAGCAGGGTCAGGATGTGCGAACCGTCGACATCGGCATCGGTCATGATGATCACCTTGTGGTATCGAAGCTTGGATACGTCGAAATCATCCTTGCCGATGCCCGTGCCCAACGCCGTGATCATGGTGCCGATCTCCTGGCTGGAAAGCATCTTGTCGAAGCGGGCCTTCTCAACATTCAGGATCTTGCCCTTCAGCGGCAGGATGGCCTGGAATCGCCGGTCACGTCCCTGCTTGGCCGAACCGCCGGCCGAATCGCCCTCGACCAGGAATATCTCGCTTCCCGCCGGATCTTTTTCCTGACAATCGGCCAGCTTGCCCGGCAGGTTGGCCACATCCAGCGCTCCCTTGCGCCGGGTCAGGTCGCGCGCCTTGCGCGCCGCCTCGCGGGCCAGGGCGGCCTCGACGACCTTGCCGACGATGCGCTTGATCTCCTTCGGATGCTCCTCCATCCACTCGGACAGTTTCTCGTTGACGATGGTCTCCACCGCCGGACGCACCTCGCTGGATACCAGCTTGTCCTTGGTCTGGGACGAGAATTTCGGATCGGGCACCTTGACGGACAGCACGGCGGTCAACCCCTCGCGGGCATCATCGCCGGACAGAGTGATCTTATGCTTCTTCAACATGTCATTGTTCTGGGCATAGCTGTTGGTGCAGCGGGTCAGCGCTGCGCGGAAGCCGGCCAGATGCGTGCCGCCGTCACGTTGCGGGATGTTGTTGGTAAAGCAAAACACGTTTTCCTGGTAAGCATCGGTCCATTGCATGGCCAGCTCGACCATGACGCCATCCTTTTCACCCTGAACGGAGATGCACTCATCGTGTAAGGCGCTGCGTGTCTGATTCAAATGCTGCACGAAGGCCTTGATGCCGCCCTCGTATTCGAATACCTGGTGCTTGTCGTCGCGCTCATCGTGCAGCTCGATGCGCACCCCGCTATTCAGGAAGGATAGCTCGCGCAGGCGGGTGGCCAGGATGTCGAAGGACATCTTCCGATGCGAGAATATCTTCAGGCTCGGCAGGAAACGCACCTCGGTACCGGTACCTTTCGCCTCACCGATCTCCTTAAGCGGTTCCTGCGGCTCACCCATCTCGTAACGCTGGAAGTACACCTTGCCATTGCGCTTGATCACCAGTTCCAGATATTCGGACAGGGCATTGACCACCGAAACACCAACACCGTGCAGGCCGCCGGAAACCTTGTATGAATTCTGATCGAATTTGCCGCCGGCATGCAGCACGGTCATGATCACCTCAGCCGCTGAGCGCCCTTCCTCCTGATGCATGTCCACCGGGATACCGCGGCCGTTATCCCGCACGGTGACCGAATCATCGGAATGCATGATGACCTCGATCTTGTCGCAATAGTCCCCAAGAGATTCGTCAACGGCGTTATCCACCACCTCGAACACCATATGGTGGAGTCCGGTACCGTCGTCGGTATCGCCGATATACATGCCCGGACGCTTGCGTACCGCATCCAGTCCCCGCAGCACCTTGATGCTTTCGGCGCCGTAATCCTTGTCTTCCGCACTCATGCCACTTCCCCTATTGTCGGCTCGCTCGTCCGGTTCACCCTTGCTGTTCCATGAATGCCATCGGCATCGAGGTGCTGGATACAAGCCTCGACCCCTGCCGGGATATCCACATCGGCTGGAGCCGTCATCAGAATCTGACCGGAGAATCCCCCAAGACGCCTGAGCAACCGCTGTTGCCGCTGTGCATCGAGTGCCTCCAGGCAATCGTCCAGGAGCAGAACCGGCATCATCTGTCTATGATGCCCGCGAACGGCACATTCTGCCAGCTTCAGGGCCACCGAAGCCAGCTTTTGCTGCCCGCGGGAACCGGAGCTGCGAATCTCCCTTCCCTGATAGATCATGCAGATACGATCGGCATGTGGTCCGTAATCAAGGCGCCCGGTACGGGCATCCTCATCCCGCTTGGCACGCAAGCGTTCCAGCCATGTCTCGCGATCATATGCAGGCATGCGCACCTCGATGGCAACTGTCGCCTCCGTCAATGCGCTTTCACCGGCCAGTTCGGCATTCAGACGGCGGATGATCTCATCCCGTGCCTGCACGATAACCAACCCGTGCACCACGATCTGCTGCTCCCAGGCTTCAATCTCGGCAGCCGGTGCACCACGCCTGAGCAGGCGACTACGCTGCATCATGCAGCGTCCGTAGCGGTGAAAATCGGAAACCAGGTTTTCCCGGCAATCGGTCAACAGGGCATCAAGCCAACGGCGTCGTTCGTTTGGTACCCCATCCATCAACCGCCGGCCCTGCGGAGCCTCCGCCAGCACCGGTATGCAATGCGTCAGGTCGCGCCGCTGACGGATCTTTTTTCCCTGCAGGCGAATCTCGGTCCCACCTTGGCCTCCGGCCATCCGGACATGCAAGGGTCCGTAGCGGCGCCACTGCCCCTCGATGCGGAAGTTGCGTTGTCCCCGGCGAACCAGATATGGATCCCGGGCCTGCCTGAACGAACGCCCATGGGACATCAGGTACACCGCTTCTAGAAGCGTGGTCTTTCCACTGCCATTCTCACCGACCAGCAGATTGATGCCGGGTACGCATTGCCAGCGTATATCCGCATGACAACGGAGATTTGTTGCATGAATGTCGGAAAGATAAAGCGGCGTCAGCACCGATGTGATCGTATCCGATCGGCCTCCGTCTGGTTTGGTTCGGATCAAATGCGCATCGGCATGATGACATGACAGGCCTTGTCCGTTCCTGCCTCACGCATCAGTACCGGTGAAAGTTCATCCTTGATATCGAGACGCACCTGATCGTCCTTCATGCTTCCCAGGGCATCGCGCAGATACCTGGCATTGAAGCCGATGGTGACGTCCGGGCCGGTGTGCTCGGCCTCGACAAATTCCTCGGCTTGTTCCTGTTCGGTGTTGTGGGCCGAGGCATGAATACCATCTTTCGAGAACGTAATGCGCACGTCGTGCGTAAACTCATTGGCCACGATCATGCTGCGCCGCAGCACCTGATCCAGTCGGCTGCGGCTGCATATTACGGCATGGGGGTTGTCCTGGGGAATAACGTCCTGATACACAGGAAAGCGTGCATCGATCAGTTTGGAATTCAAATGATGCACCCCCGATTCCAGACGAATCTGGCGCTCCCCGAGGGTCAGTGCGATCGGCTCTTCGCTTTCCTCGGCGATACGGCGAATCTCCATCACGGCCTTGCGCGGAACAATGCACTGGCTTGTTCCCGGCGATTGCTCAAGACGCGTTTCGCTCATCGCCAGGCGATGGCCATCGGTGGCCACCAGACGCAGGATATGATCCCCGTCGACCTCAAACAGGGTACCGGTCAGATACTGCCGCGTTTCATCCTGGGACATGGCAAAGCTGGTCGTGGCTATCATGTCCGCCAGTTCATGCCCGGGGATGTGAATGGTAATCCCATCGTCTTCCGTCTTCAGATCGGGAAAGTCCTCCGGAGCCAGAACGGAAAGGCGGAACTTGGCGCGACCACTTTGAATATTCAGAAACCCCTTGTCGATCTGCAATTCCACGTCGCTGTCGGCATCGAGTTCCTTGACGATATCAAACAGCTTCCGGGCGGAAACCGTCGTTGCACCATCTGCATGGATGGTGGCAGCAATGCGTGTGCGCATCCCAACCTCCAGATCAGTGGCCGTGATGGTCAGCATGCCGTCGGCTGCATGCAGCAGCACATTGGAAAGAATCGGAACCGTATTCCGTTTTTCAACCACACTTTGGCAACGCTGGACCGCCTGCACGATGGATGGCTTGGATACGGTGATGTGCATGCTCCCTCCTCTTGATAGATCGCTTTTAATATCATTTCATTCTAGTTATCACAGTAGGGGTTGTGAATTGTGTGAATATGCCGGAAGCGAACTAAATATCAAAGGCTTAAGTGGCTGTTGCCTGTGGGTGGACGTCATGTGGACTTGTGGATGATTTGTGTGCAACCGATGCGATGTTCTTTCTTTGCCGTATGCTGTACAAGCGCTCCCATGTTATCCACAGATGCCTGGACTGTTATCCAAGGTTCTTTCCCATGCGGTACTATGCCCGCAGAATAGTGAGAACACGTTCGATTTCCTCGTCGAAATCAGTTGATTCCTTACGCATCTTGTTAATTTTTCGGATCGCATGCAGCACGGTGGTGTGATCGCGGCCGCCGAATAGTTCTCCGATCTCTGGCAGGGACATGGTGGTCAATTCCTTGCTTGCGTACATGGCAACCTGGCGGGGAAAGGCAATGGTGCGTGTGCGCTTGCTCGAGCGCATGTCCCGAGGGTTGATGTTGTAGTAACTGGCAACCTTTTTTTGGATCTCCTCGATGGATACGGGGCGGATTTCCTCATGCAGCAGATCACGTAATACATGCCGGGCGAAATCGATGTCGATGCGCTTCCCGGTCAGGGTGGCGTGGGCAGTAAGCCGGGTCAGTGCCCCTTCCAGCTCTCGGACATTATTGGTGATGCGGGATGCCAGAAGATAGGAAACATCCTTGCCAAGGCTGACACCGGCCAGTTCCGCCTTGCGGGCCAGGATCGCCAAGCGGGTTTCCAGATCCGGGGGCTGGATATCGGCGACCAGTCCCCAGTTGAAGCGGGAGCGCAGGCGTTCTTCCAGATGACTGATCTCACGCGGACTGCGATCCGAGGTCAGAATGATCTGCTTGTGAAGCTCGTGCAGGGCATTGAAGGTGTGGAAGAATTCTTCCTGGGTGCTTGATTTTCCGGCGATGAACTGCACGTCATCGATGATCAGTATATCCACGCGCCGGTACGTGTCTCGAAACTGCTGGGTGGCGTTGTTCTTGATGGCGGAGATCAGTTCATTGGTGAAACGCTCGCTTGTACGGTAAGCGATGCGGTAATGTTTCTTTTTGATCAGGGCATTGGCGACGGCGTTGATCAGATGGGTTTTACCCAGGCCGACACCGCCGTGGATATAAAGCGGGTTGTAGGCTTCTCCGGGCCGCTCCACCACAGCCTGGCATGCAGCATAGCAGAACTCGTTGCTGGAGCCGACGACAAAATTCTCGAAGGTAAATCGAGGGTCGATGTATCCATCGATTTGATTCGTTTCCTCTAGTTCGGTGGTTTCCGGCACTTGTACGAAGCCGAGGGATGTATCGATCTCATAACTGACGGACGGCTGGCCGCCGAACATATCGGTGGCGATATCGGCGATCTTTTTTCCATACAGGCTCTTCAGGCCGTCGAGAAAGAAACGGCTTGGTACCGTAAGCAGCAGGGTGGTTCCATCCCATCGGCCTTTTACCGGCCGGATCCACGCATCGAAACCGGCCGGCGGAATCTCTGTCTGCAGGCGCATGGCCAATGCGGACCAGTCATCATGATTGTTGGGCGTCATTGCAGGCAATCATACATGTCTTGCCAATGTCATCCATAGACCTACCACGGTGCCGTAGACCGGCGCTTGACTTGAGATATCGCCCATCTATCATGCGCGACCCCTTTGTTTGCAGGAGAAAACGATGAGCTTCACCTATAAGCCAAGCCGTATCCGTCGCGCTCGCCGCCATGGTTTTCGCGCTCGCATGGCGACCCGCCACGGCCGTGCTATCTTGAACCGTCGCCGTGCCAAGGGCCGGAAGCGCCTGTCGGCCTGAGATATTCCTTTCCTTCATCGATGCGGATCCGCCGCGCGGCGGATTTCTTCCATATGCGGAAAGGACGACGACTTCAGATGGATTCCATCCGCTGCATATTTCTTAGCAATGAACTGAACCATGCCCGTCTCGGCATGGCTGTCTCGCGCAAATATGGAAATGCCGTGCAGCGCAACCGGTTCAAGCGCCAGATCCGTGACACCTTCCGGCAACATGCCATTCGTAGCTTGGGGATCGATCTGTTGATCGTACCCCTAACAAGTGCCGACGGCATCAAAACGCCCGTTGCGACCGCGCAGGCATTGTTTGAGGAGCTCATGCGAAGGCAGAATCAAGCATGAAGACGATCGCTTTGCTGCTGGTACGATCTTACCAATGGTGCGTATCGCCATTCATCCCCTCCCGCTGTATTTACGAGCCGACCTGTTCCCAATACATGCTTGAGGCTATCGAACGCTATGGGGTTTTGCGGGGAATGTGGCTAGGATGCCGCCGACTGCTCCGCTGTCACCCATTGGCGAAGGGCGGATACGACCCGCTGCCTTAGCTGCAGGGCGCGTTGAATTGAAGGAGTTCGTGTAATGGATCAACAAAGGAACTTGTTGTTGGCATTTGCTCTGTCGCTGGTGATCCTGCTCGGCTGGAGCGTGATGTTTCCGAAACCGGCAAAGCACGCGCCTGAAAAGCCGGCGACGGCAACCTCTGACTCCGCGGCAGCACAGAAGCCAAGCTCTGCCGCACCCGCCGGGCTAAGTCCACCGGCCGGGGTTGCAAACACACATGTTACGGGCGCACCCCCCAAATCATCGGCGTTGTCCGTCAAGCCGGCGTTCCACCTGTCCAACGATCTGCTCAGCCTGAGCCTGAATGACAGGGGCTGGATCATCGGCGCCTCGCTCAGCAAGTACCGCCAGAGCCTGAAACCCGACTCGCCCCAGGTCGCCGTACTGTACCTGTCCGCGCATCAGAAACAGGCCGAATATGCCTACAGCGGCGTGCGCGACGGAACGCATTATCTTCAGGCTTCGCCCTTCAAACTGGTCAAGCAAAACACCTCTGCCGCGCAATCCGTGCTGACCTTGCAAACCACCCTGTCGGATGGGCGCATCTGGGTGCGCACGGTAACCCTGCCCAAAGGCTCTTATGCGGTACATATCGAGGATCGGATCCGGGGCGGCGGACCCCTGCAGATGTACACCCAGGTTGTTGCACGCTCCCCTGCCAAGAAGGCGTCGCGCTTCTACCAGCACGTGGGACCCGTTGTCCTGGTCAACGACAAGCTGCACGAAACCAAGTACAAGGATCTGGATGAGTCGCACTCGGAACAGTACGAGGGGAAGGGTGGCTGGACCGGCATGACCACCCGTTATTTCATTGCCAGCATCATCGGGAACAAGACCGAAAAGAATTATTATTATTTCAAGGGCAGCGACCATTCCTACCAGGCAGGCCTGATCTATGGCGGCAAGGCAGAGAACGGCCAGACCGTGTTCGCATCCGAGCTGTTCCTGGGTCCGAAGTCCATACCGGTGCTGAAGAAGCTCGGGGTCGGCCTGGAGCGTTCGGTGGATTTCGGCTGGGTTGCCGTCATAGCCAAGCCGATGCATTCGCTACTTGTCTGGTTGCACGAATTCATCCCGAACTACGGTTTGTGCATTATTGTGTTGGTGCTGATGATCAAGGCCCTGTTTTTCTATCCGTCGATGAAATCGTACGAATCGATGGCCGGTATGCGCAAGGTCCAGCCGGAGATGAACCGGTTGAAAGAATTGTACGGCGACGATCGCCAGAAGCTGGGCCAGGAAATGATGGCCCTGTACAAAAAACACAAACTCAATCCGATGCGGGGCTGCCTGCCGATCGCGGTGCAGATTCCGGTGTTCTTTTCCCTGTACAGGGTGCTGCTGATGTCCATCGAGATGCGCCAGGCGCCGTTCTTCGGCTGGATTCACGACCTATCTGTCCAGGATCCCTATTATATTCTGCCGGTGGTGATGGGCGCGTCGATGTTCGTGCAGCAGAAATTGAATCCGCAGCCACCCGATGCCATGCAGGCCAAGGTGATGCAATTCCTGCCGTTGATTTTTACAGGGATGTTCCTGTTCTTTCCTGCCGGCTTGGTGCTTTACTATGTGTTGAATAATCTGCTGTCGATCGCCCAGCAGTATTATGTGATGCGTCGCGTGGGAGTATCGACCCCCAGCCGATGAACACCGCGACGATCGCTGCCATCGCCACACCGCCCGGGCGTGGCGGTATCGGCATCGTCCGTCTTTCGGGGCCTTCGGCACGATCCATTGCCATGTCATTGACCGGCTTGTCGACGCTTTCGCCGCGGCATGCCCATCTGACAGTCTGGCGAGATGCATCCGGAGAGATCATCGATCAGGGCATCACGCTGCATTTTCCTGCTCCGCACTCCTACACCGGCGAGGATGTCGTGGAGTTGCAGGCGCATGGCAGCCCCGTGTTGTTGCAAGCGCTGCTCGAACGGGTGTTCGCACTCGGGGCGGTCCCTGCCCAGCCGGGAGAGTTCACCAGGAGGGCCGTGGTCTCCGGAAAAATGGATCTGTCGCAGGCGGAGGCGGTGGCTGCCTGTATCGATGCGGCCACCCTGCGGGCGGCGCGGCAGGCGCAGAGGCATCTGCAAGGAGAATTCGGCCGGCAGATCGAGGCGTTGATGCATGAGCTTACCGGGCTGGTCGCCCATGTTGAGGCCTGCCTGGATTTTCCGGAGGAGGACATTCCGCAACCCCTGTATGCCACCTTGCGTGAGCGGGCGCAGTCCGCCGTGCTGGAACCAATGCTCGCCATGCTCGCCACGTCCCGTTTCGGAGAAAGGCTTTTTGACGGAGCGCATGTGGCCATTGTCGGGGCGCCGAATGTCGGAAAGTCCAGCCTGCTGAACCGCCTGGCCGGATACGAACGGGCCATTGTCAGCGAAGTGGCGGGCACGACCCGCGATGTCGTGGAAATCGACTTTGAGGTGTGCGGCATTCCCGTGCGCCTGCTTGATACCGCCGGTATGCACGATGCCGGCGATGCCATCGAGCGGGAAGGGGTGCGCCGGGCGCATTCGGCGGCCAACCGGGCGGATGCGGTGATATTCGTGGCCGACGCCCTCCGCTCGGAGACCTGGGCGCCTTCCGTGCATCCGGATATGCGGATCATGAACAAGATGGACCTGATGTCCTCCACGGAGATTCCGGACAGCTTTCTGCCGGTCTCGGCGCATACGGGCGCAGGCATGGAGGCCTTCGAGCATCAATTGGCGCGGCTGCTGGGGGATGCCGACTACAGTGGGGAGTCGCTGCTTGTTACGCGCGAGCGCCATCGGCTATCCATGGAGGATGCACTGGCTGCGATCCGCAACGGCCTTGCCATGCTCGGAAGCGAAGACCAGCTGGAGCTGGTGGCCCTGGAGTGGCGGCAGGCATGGGCATCGATGGGCGAGATCCTCGGCTTGGGCGATATCGATCATATCCTGGACCGCATCTTTTCCGATTTCTGTATCGGGAAATAGCAAGGATGATGCAACGATCTTTTTCTTGAAAGTATCGCGGCCCCGGCCTCATAATGTCCGTCCAAAACTGAACAGCAGGCTCATGGGGGAAGCTCGGGAGAACACCCGTTTCGACCCTTGTGTTTTTTGAAGGGGAGGGGTTCATGTCCGCGAAGCATCCGATCATTTCCATCACCGGCTCTTCCGGTGCCGGTACCAGTACGGCCAAGGTTGCCCTGGAGCATATCTTTCGCCGTGAACAGGTGAAGCCGGCCATCGTCGAAGGCGATTGCTTCCATCGTTTTGACCGTTACGAATTCCGCGAGAAATCAAAGGAGTTTGCCGCCGAGGGCAAGCGCCTGAGTCATTTTTCCGATGAGGCGAACCTGTTCGACAAGATCGAGGAGTTGTTCAAATCCTATGGAGAGACCGGCCGAGGCCAGGCGCGTACCTATGTGCACGATGACAAGGAGGCCGAGCAGTATGGCGTTGAGGCAGGCCGATTTACGCCCTGGCGAGAGGTTGGGGCTGATTCGGACCTGCTGTTTTACGAAGGGCTGCATGGCGGTATTGAGCAGGCCCGTCCATTCGTGGATCTGATGATGGGCATCGTACCGGTGGTGAATCTGGAATGGATCCAGAAGATTCATCGTGACACGTCCATGCGCGGATATTCCGCCGAGGCGGTGGTGGACAATATTCTGCACCGCATGCATGACTACGTGCATTTCATCACGCCCCAGTTCACCTATACGGATATCAATTTCCAGCGCGTACCGCTGGTTGACACATCCAATCCGTTTATCGCCCGCGATGTGCCGACCCCGGATGAAAGCGTGGTGGTGATCCGTGTGCGGCAGCCCCAGAAGTGGAATATCGATTTCCCATGGTTGGTTTCCATGCTGAAGGATTCCTACATGTCCAGGCGGAACTCCATTGTGGTGCCGGGCGGCAAGATGATGTTTGCCATGGAATTGGTATTGGCCCCCATCGTGCACGACATGATGGAGCGCAGTCGGCGCTGAGCGATTCTGTCCGTTGCAAGGGGAGGCCACGCGCCTCCCTTTTGCGTTTGTCTAGATTTATGGTCGGCACCCTCGTATCTTTCTGCGCCCTATGAGCAAGCAAGGGTTTCACGTGAAACATCCCGATGGTGCGGTGGATGTGCTTGTGATCGGCGCCGGGCACGCCGGCTGCGAGGCCGCTTTGGCGGCGGCGCGGCGCGGCGCACGCGTTCGCCTCATTACCCAAAGCCTGGATACCATCGCCAAGATGTCCTGCAATCCGGCGATTGGCGGGGTGGGCAAGGGGCACCTGGTGCGCGAGACGGATGTGCTCGGCGGTGCCATGGGCGATGCCGCGGACCGTGCCGCCCTCCAGTATCGCATCCTGAACAAAAGGAAGGGCCCGGCCGTTCGGGCCACCCGCGTACAGTGCGATCGGCGCCTCTATCACATCGCCATGAGGCAAATGCTGGATGCACAGCCCCGTATTGCCCTGCATCAGGGCACCGTGCGGGAACTGCTGTTTGACGGGGATCGGGTCGTCGGGGCTGTCGATGAACTGGGCATCGGGCACACCGCCCTGGCGGTGGTACTGACGACGGGGACCTTTCTTGGTGGCTTGGTGCATGTGGGCGAAAGGCAGTGGCCGGCAGGGCGGGCCGGCGATGCGGCCGTGCACGGCCTGACCGATGAGCTGTATCGACGGGAGTTGCGCCTGGGTCGTCTGAAAACGGGCACGCCTCCCCGGCTGGATCGACGGAGTATTCGCTGGGATGCGCTGGAGACGCAACCGGGTGATGCGGACGCCCTGCCGTTCAGCGGTCTCAGGGATAGGGTGCCTGGGGATCAGGTGCCGTGTGCCATCACACGCACCTGCGAACGCACGCACGACATCATTCGCCAGAACCTGCATCGGGCACCCATGTATTCCGGCGCCATCAAGGGGGTGGGTCCGCGCTATTGCCCCAGCATCGAAGACAAGGTCGTGCGCTTTGCTGACAAGGGCAGTCACCAGATCTTCCTAGAGCCGGAGGGTCGCGATCATGCGGAAATCTATCCCAACGGCATCTCCACCTCGCTGCCGATCGATGTGCAGTGGGATCTGGTTCGCTCTATTCCCGGCCTGGAAGCGGCGAATATTCTCAGGCCCGGCTATGCCATCGAATACGACTATGTGGATCCGACGGAATTGAAGGCCACCCTTGAATGCAAAAAAATTGCAGGCCTGTTTCATGCGGGCCAGATCAACGGCACGACCGGCTATGAGGAGGCGGCAGCGCAGGGCTTGATTGCGGGCCTGAATGCGGCGGCGCAGACCATGGGTCTGGAGGCCTGGGTGCCGGAGCGGCGCGAGGCCTATATCGGTGTGATGATCGATGATCTGGTGATGCGCGGCGTCACCGAACCCTACCGGATGTTCACGGCGCGGGCGGAGTTTCGTTTGCAGCTGCGCGAGGACAATGCCGAGGATCGTTTGGGGCCTGTGGCTATGCGCCTGGGCCTGCTTTCCGCCGAGCGTCAGCAGGCATTGGATGCACGCCGCACGCGCATGGAGACGGCCGGCCACGAGATGCGCACCATGGTGGTGGGCACCGGGCGGGCCTGGTCGTCGCGACTGGCGGCGGCGGGGTTGCCGGTTCCCGCCCAGGGCCAGCCCTTCGCCTCCTACGCGCATCGTCAGGATGTTTCCTTGGAGCGTGCGATTGATTTGCTTTCATCGGCACAGCAGATGAATTCGCGGGATATGGCCAGTCTCAAGGCCATGATCCATTACGATGGCTATCTCGATAAACAGGAAATCGAGGTTCGCCGTTTCCAGCAGCTGGAAAACGAACGCATTCCGGACAGCTTTGATTATGCGCATGTGCATGGCCTGAGCCATGAATGCAGGCAGCGGCTGAGCCATGCCCGACCCCGCAATCTCGGGCAAGCGGCGCGGCTTTCCGGCGTCACGCCCGCAGCCCTGACCAGCCTGCTGCTGCATCTGCAACAGATACGGGACTGACCGTGGACGCGCATACGCATGAAGCGTGCGATACCTACGTTCACGAAGCATTGCGTTTCTCGAGGGCGCTCAGTTTGACATCCATCAGGAATGCCCCTGATTTCCACCGGAATTTTGTGGTGCCATCATTGGCGCTATGTCCATGGATGCCGGCGCAAGGCAGGCTGCTGGATATCGGCAGCGGCATGGGTATTCCCGGTGTTCCGATACTGATCGCCTGCGCCGGTTTGCACGGTATCCTGGTCGAACGGCGCCGGAAGCGTGCCGAATTCTTGCGGCATGTTGTGCGCCTGTTGAAACTGGATGCGGAGGTGTACGATCGGGACGTGCGGGATCTGGAAGGATTACATGTCGACGTATGTGTGGCGCGGGCCGTTTCGCGTCCCGACGCGTTGCTGGACTTGTGTGTGCCGCATGCCAATGTCGGGGCGCGGGCCGTGTTTCCGGTTGCGGATGATTGCGAGGTGGTATCCGTACCAGGCTGGCAGCTGGAGAAAGAGCAGATGTTGAATGAGGGCGTAGCGCAGAAGGTTCAGATCTACCGTTACGCGGAGGTTTCACGTGAAACATGAGCACCTGGGACCTGTCATCGCAATCGCCAACCAAAAGGGAGGCGTAGGCAAGACGACAACGAGCATCAACCTTGCCGCCTCCCTGGCCGCGCTTGAAAAGCGCGTGTTGCTGCTGGACATGGATCCGCAGGGGAACACCACGTCTGGGCTCGGCCTTGACAAGGGTCAGGTGCAAACCGGCATGTATGACATATTGATGGGCGAGTCCTCATTAAACAGTGGCATCCGTCAGACCCAATGTGAGGGCTTGTGGCTGCTCCCGGCCAATATGGATCTGGCTGGCGCCGAGATCGAACTGGTGGGTGTCGAGCAGCGGGAGCAATCCCTGCGCCGGGCGATGGATGCGTATGATTCGGAGACTTTTGATTATGTGCTGATCGACTGCCCACCGGCATTGAACCTGCTGACACTCAACGCCTTGACAGCGGCGGACCGTGTGCTGATCACCCTGCAGACAGAGTTTTATGCCATGGAGGGATTGACGCAGCTGATCGACACGATCCGCCGGGTGCGCAACAGCCTGAATCCGGACCTGGTGATGGGCGGTATCCTGCTGACCATGGTGGATCGCCGGAACAACCTGTCGATACAGGTGGAGGAAGAGGTGCGCGGTTATTTCGGGGCGCAGGTTTATGATCAGGTGATCCCGAGAAATGTGCGCCTGTCCGAGGCGCCGAGTTTTGGCGTACCGGTGTTGTACCACGATATACGCTCGACGGGGGCGCAGGCCTATCTGGCAGCGGCAAGGGAGCTGATGCAGCGCGAAGCGGCGGAGACGGGAGGGCGGCCATGAAGCCACCGATGAAGAGACGCCTGGGGCGGGGACTGGACGCCCTGCTCAGTGACAAGCCGGCGGATGCCGCCTTGCTGTCGCAGGCACGGCAGATCCCGATATCCCAGATTCGTCCGAACCGGTATCAGCCTCGGCAGAATTTTGACGCGGAGGTGTTGGCGACGCTCACGGAATCCGTGCGCCGGGACGGGGTGTTGATGCCGATCCTCGTCCGGCCCCTGGACGATGGATATGAGCTGATCGCCGGTGAGCGGCGGTGGCGAGCATCCCAGGCCGCCGGCCTGTTGGAGATTCCCACCATTGTGCGCGACGTCGACGACCTGCAGGCGCTGGAGCTGGCCATCGTCGAGAATGAGCAGCGGGACAACCTGACGGCGATCGAGTCGGCACGCGCCTACCAGCGCATGATGGATGAATTCGGTTGTACCCAGCAACAGGTTGCCGAACGCATCGGCGTGTCCCGCGCCCAGGTGACCAACATCACCCGCCTGCTGCAGTTATCGGAAAAAATACAGAAATATATTGAAAAACGGGAGCTTACCATGGGTCAGGCGCGGCCGCTGGTTGGTCTTCCCGCGTCTGTTGCCGAGCGCCTGGCTTCCGAATGCGTGGCCAAGGGATGGAGTGCCCGGCAGATGGAGCGCTCGGCGCAACACTCTGCTAAGGAGCACGGCGGCAGCAAGGCGAAAGCGGCAGCGGTGGATGTTGATGTCGCTGCCCTGCAGGAGGAACTGACGCGCAGGCTCGGGCAACCGGTGTCGCTGATCTGCCGGCGCAACGGTTCGGGTGAGCTACGCATCGCCTATACGCGTCCCGAGGAACTGGATGGGGTGTTGAAGCGCCTCAGGCGCTGACCATGCGGGTCGGAGGGCGGCCCTATCGGGCGGTTTGGTGGAATGCCAGGGACGCTACGGTCGAATGGATCGAGCAACGGCTGTTGCCGCATCGATTTACGGTTGTTGCCAGCGGCGATCCCGAGGATGTAGCGGTGGCAATCGAAACCATGCAGGTGCGGGGGGCACCGAGCATTGGTGCGGCTGCAGCCTTCACCCTGGCCCTGGCTTGGCTCAAGGATGCTTCCCGCTTCCATACCCACTGGCTGCCGCGTCTGCGCGGCACGCGTCCGACGGCCATCAACCTGTTCCATGCCTGCGATGCCATGGCCCGATGCAGCGAATCCGCAACATCCCCGAACCAGATGCTGGAATGTGCCCAGGCCTATGCGGATGCAGAGGTGCAGCGCAACCAGGCAATGGGGGAGTATCTGGCGGTCAAACTTGCCAGGGGCCGGCGTCGTATCCTGACCCATTGCAATGCCGGCTGGCTGGCGGCCGTGGATTGGGGGACCGCCACCTCCGGCATCTACCAGTTGGCGCGGTCGGGCGAAAGTCCGTTCGTCTGGGTCGACGAGACCAGACCTAGGTTGCAGGGCGCCCGTCTGACGGCATGGGAGCTCGCCCAGGAAGGCATTCCCTGCCGCATTCAGGCCGATGCCGCTGCCGCCTGGATGATGGCCAGCGGCGAGGTCGATGCCGTTGTTGTCGGCGCCGACCGCATTGCCCGCAACGGCGATGTGGCGAACAAGATCGGTACCTATGCCTTGTCGCTGGCGGCCCGTGAACACGGTGTGCCGATGTTCGTTGCTGCGCCGAGCAGCACCTTCGATGCGCATTGCCCGGATGGATCTGCCATCCCGATCGAGAGACGGGACGATGATGAGCTGCTCACCATGGACGGGATCGATACATCCGGGAATGCGCACCGGATCTCCATCGCCGCCCCCGGTGTCGCGGCCAACAACCCGGCTTTTGATGTGACGCCGTTTCGCAACATCTCGGCCATCGTCACGGAGAACGGCATCTGGAAGCCATGATGAAGCGCGTTCCGACGGGCCTGCACATCGATGCGATGTGCGCTATGATGCGTCCGCGGAGCGGTCCGGATGGTCGCGGCAGAGGTATCTGTCGAGGAAAGTCCGGGCTGCACAGGACAAGGTGCCGGATAACATCCGGCGGGGGCGACCCCGGGAAAGTGCCACAGAGAACAAACCGCCAGGCTGCGGCCTGGTAAGGGTGAAACGGTGCGGTAAGAGCGCCCCGCCCCGCCCGGCAACGGACGGGGGCACGGTAAACCCCACCTGCAGCAAGGCCACATAGGGAGGCGTCAAGCGCGGTCCGCGCGTGTCTCCGGGTAGGCCGCTAGAGCCGGTCAGCAATGGCTGGCCCAGAGGAATGACCATCGCTTCGAAAGAAGGACAGAACCCGGCTTACAGGGCCGCTCCGCATCGATTATCGCTGGGATGCTGGCACATCAGGGGCTAGCATCGTCGGGCCGCAAGGAGGATGCCGATGAGCCTGAGCTTTAGCGATGCCGCCAAGGCCAAGCAGTTGCGAGAATTCTTCGCCCGCCACGGCCGCATCTATATTGTGGTTGATGCTACGGGCGATGAGGTGGATATCCCGGCGTATCTGAAGGGCGATCCGGCGCTGCGCCTGGTGCTGAATGTGCGTATGCCGCAACCGATCCATATCCGCGATGACATGATCGATTCCGAATTCTCATTCTCAGGTCAAATCTACAGATGCCGTATCCCGATGTGCATGGTCTGGGCGACCTATCTGCCGGGTGGTGAGATGGAGCAGGGCATTATCTGGGAACAGGATATGCCGGAGATGATTCGTTCGGTGGTGCAGGCGGTGCGTGGCTTGCAGAACGATCAGGTTGGCGAGGAAGAGCGGGAGGATGCCACCGAAGAGGGCGAGCCGGCGGCAGCCGCCAAGGAAGAAGGGCGCCAGGTACGCCACCTGCGAGTGGTCAAATGATGCGCCTTCTGCCTCGGAATGTTGGTTTGATCGTGCTTCTGATATGCATGGCTCCGGCATTTGCCCTGGGGGCGACGGATGACAGGATGGTGGTCGAATTGCATGTGTCCGACGTGCCTCCCGAGCAGGCCCAGAACCTGCTGACCGACATCCCCGGCATGGCCAAACTGGCGATCCCCCGCGTCTGGGACCGCCTGGTGCCACAGTCGCGCCGGGCCGATGTGAACGATAAGGATGCCATGTCCTTGCTGCAGCGGGCCGTGCCGACCGGTGATGGCGGGTTGAAGCTGGTGTTCAGTTCGGCACGGGTGGCCCAGTACCTGCAGTCCCTGGGCATCACCTACCCGCAGCAAGCGCCGCACTTCCATCTCGAGATTCACCTGATCAATCCCTCCGGGGTATCCATGCCGGAGTCCGAAGCCTTGCTGATGAACTACGCCCAGCAGAACGCTGCGCAGTGGGGCTACGTACTCGATGCCAATGGCGATCCCCTGGAACTGGATTGGCGCTGGCTGGATGACCGGCAGGTATCGCTGACCGTGCATGGAAATTCGCATGTGCCGGATACGCAGGAGATCCGCTTCCTGGCTGCCGGGGATCCCATGCCCCAGATCCAGGCGTGGCTGGATGAGGTGTTACTCCAGGCAAGGGATGCCTATGCCGAGCATGCTGCTGTGTCGGCAACCGCCCAGACGGCTTCACCTCCGGCCGAATCGGCGGTACCCGCAACGGTGGTGGCACCGCTGACGCTGGTTTTGACGGTCGCGCAGCAGGCCAGCCTGGCCGACCAGATACTGTTGGAACAGTCGCTGGCGAAGGATCCGCATGTCGAATCCCTGCAATTGAGCCGGGTGGGTGCAAACAGCCGCCAGTACCTGCTGCGCTTGCGTCAACCGGGCCAAGACTGGTTGTCCGACTGGTTTGCCAGCCGTGGCATGAAGGCCACGCAGACGGCCGAGGGCTGGCTTGCGCAATAAGACCTTGCTCAAAGGCAACATTCTGAGCGTACCCAATGCCCTGAGTCTGCTGCGCATCATCCTGACGCCATTGATCGCCTACGCCATCATCGACAACCATCAGGCCCTGGCGCTGGGCATGATGGTGCTGGCTGGGCTTACCGACATGCTGGATGGTGCGATTGCCCGTTATTTCGATCAGCGCACCGTAGTCGGCGCCTATCTGGATCCGCTGGCCGACAAGCTGATGCTGATCAGCGCCATCGTGGCGCTGTTCGTCAACGGCAAGGTGCCCCTGTTCCTGTTTCTGGCGGTGATCTTCCGGGATGTCATCATCGTGATCGGAGCCATCCTCTATGAAGTGGTCACGCATAAGCTGGAAATGCAGCCGACGTTTACCTCGAAGGCGACGACCTTTTTCCAGATTGTGCTTGTGATCGTGGTGCTGCTCGTTCCCCTGGTATCCTTGCCCGGCTGGCTGGAGCCCGCCATCATCTGGCTCACCTTCGGCATCACGTGCGTTTCGGGCGTGCAATACATGCTGTTGTGGACGATCAAGGCCGTACGGGCTGTCGAAAAGAGCTGATCCCCGCGCATGCACCAGCAACGATTGAATTGGCTGCTTCCAAACCGGCTGCATGATGATGACTGGGTCCGGCATGCCGGCGTTGAGGATGCCTGCAACCGACTGGCTTTGTGGCTGGTGCATGGGGGACGATTGTGGCTGACGTCCACGGAGGTGTCTGGAAAGTCCTACCTGCTGTCCCTGCTGGCGGCCACACATCCCCAACTCGGGCTGATTTCGGTACGAGCCGGTGATTCGGGACGCGACCTGCAACTGGTCCGCCAATGGCTGACCCAACTCGACAGCAAGGCCTTCTGGGCGGTCGATGTGCAGGCAGAGCCGCTGAACCGCGGCTGCGCCTTCGCGTTGTTTCACCTGCTGGAGCGGGCGCGGGACATGCGCCGGCCGATCGTATTTTCCTGGCGCAGTTCAGGGGCCATTCCCGCCGAGCTTGACAGCCGCTTGAAGGGCATGGAGCGGGTGGTGATGATGGCGCCCCGTCGGGATGAAGATCTGCGTCGTGTGATGCATGCGGTGGCGGCGAACCTGCAATGGGAAATCCCGGATGAGGTGCTGGATGTATTGCTGATACATTTACCCCGCCGGTTGGATGCGCTGCCGCAGATGCTGCGCAGCCTGGAGGCCGACTCCCTGCAGAACGGGAAACGGCTGACCCCGGCCTGGGTACGCAAGTGGCTGGAGCGCACGGAGGCTGATCCGAAGCACTACGAAGGGCCTGCTACGTAGGTGCGCACCCTTTTCAGCCAGCCGGGTAGCCAGCGCTTTTCATGCCTTGCGGGAGGAGAAAGGCGCACCCGCCTATTCAGCACCCATGCCGCCGCATCGGCAAAGGCCGCCCGTGGCGGCCCTTGCCCGGCCATGCGATCCAGTACCTGCAGCAGGCCCCAGCCTTTGCCATGATAACGTTCGGATGGGGAAGTCCCCTCGCCCTTGAAGTTGACATAATCGATCAGCGGATAATAACCACCCGGGGCCTTGGCCAGGCGCAGGAACTGCCGGCGGATATATGAGCGTCGGAGTTTCGGAGCGGCCCGCAGGATACGCGGCAGCGCCCTTTTCATGCGCTCGGCCATGAAAGCGGCCTGTACGGATGTGGTTGACAGCAGGAAGCGGCGTAGTCCGGAGATCCGCGGATCGTGTTGTGCTGCGATCTCGAAGGCATGGCGATCCGACCAGGGGGCCGGCTGGCCGGGGCGCTTTGCCAGCCACGGCGGGAGAGACACACGGTGCGCGCGCATGAAGCGCAATAGGGCGGGAAAGCTTTCATCGAACGGTCCGTGATATCCGGCCGGATACCAGATGAAGTGGCCGATACCCAGTGACGGGAACTGCTCGCCGGCACTCCAGGTGACGAGATTCTCCGCCTTGCCGGCGCACTCATTCATGTAAATGCGTTCGGCGATCGCGTGCCGTTCGGCTGCAGGCAACGGGGGTAACGGTCCTGGGCGGAAAAGCCAGATTCCCAGGCAAAGCATGCCCAGGGAAAGCCCAGCAGCGACAGCGGGGTGATTTATCCTTTCCAAAACCGAAGGGCGATCCCCGTGACGTTGATGGCGATCACTTCCAACAGCAGCGTCGTCACATCGATATGTTTGTAAATGGGAATGCCGTGACCGAAGGCAGAGACAATATCACCGAGGATGAATCCCCAATGCACCTGCCCCAGTACACGGTACGGCGGCAAGAGGATGACGGCAGCAGTGCCGACAATGCTGATCATCAGACCAAGGCGTTTCATCAGGATAAACTCCTGGTGTCAGGGTGACGGATAGCCGCAGATGGGATCGGTGATGACATAGCGAACGGCCGGTTCACGGGTTCAATGATAGTGGCAGAGATAGGAGACCTCCGTTTTCAGGCGCACCCGGAAGCGGGCATTGCCCGGCACCTCGAAGCACTGGCCGGCGGCATACTCGACCCAGTCGGCATCCGGAAGCTTGACGGCCATTGCCCCGGTGGTGATGGCCATGGTCTCGGGTTTGACGGTGCCGAACTCGTATTCGCCCGGCATGATGACCCCCACCGTGGCCTTGCCCTCATCCGACTGGAAGGCGATCGACTTCACCTTGCCGTTGAAATATTCGTTAACCTTGAGCATGCACGCTCCTTCCCATGTTGGTGGGCGATCCGTATGCCAATCCATCCCGCCAGGCGGCCAGAGCGGCCAGGGCCCGTTCCGCAATCTTGCGCCGACGCTCGGATTTGCCAAGCCGGCGTTTTCCCTCGCTGGCCGGTTCCGGGGGCAGCAGGCCGAAATTGATATTCATTGGCTGGAAGTCCTCGCCACGCGTGCCCGAAATATGTCCGAGCAGGGCTCCGTGCGCGGTGGTTCCGGGCGGCGGCAGCGGCGTGTGCCCGCGAGCCATGTCGGCCAGGAAGATACCGGCCATCAGCCCCATCGAGGCCGATTCAACATAGCCTTCGACACCGGTGATCTGGCCTGCGAACAGGATACGCGGTTCCTTCTTCAGGCGCAGGCTTCCGTCAAGCAGCAGAGGAGAGCGGATGAAGGTGTTGCGATGCAGGGATCCCAGGCGGAAGAACTCTGCCTGTTCCAGTCCCGGGATCATGCGCAGCACGCGCAGCTGCTCGCCGTATTTCATCTTGGTCTGGAATCCGACCATATTCATCAGGGATTTGGCGCGGTTGTCCTGCCGCAGTTGGACCACCGCATAAGGTATGTCGCCGGTCACCGGATGCGCCAGCCCCACGGGCTTCATCGGCCCGAAACGGAGCGTATCGCGCCCGCGCGCGGCCATCACCTCGATCGGCATGCAGCCCTCGAAGTACGGCACGTTCTCGAAGCCCTTGAATTGAACCGTTTCAGCTTGCAGCAGGGCATCGACGAATGCCTCGTACTGGTCACGGTCCATCGGGCAGTTCAGATAATCGCCCTGCGAACCCTCGGCCAGGTTCTTGTCGTAGCGGGATTTCCAGTAGGCGGTGTGCATGTCGATGGATTCGGCATCGACGACCGGGGCGATGGCATCGAAGAAACTCAGGTGTTGCTCGCCGGTCAATCTGCTGATGGCCGCGAACAACGCATCGGAGGTCAAAGGGCCGGAGGCGACCAGCACCAGCCCTGTGCCCGGGATTTCCCGCACCTCGCCGGTGACGAGCTCGATCAGCGGCTGGGCGCGTATGGCCGCCGTGACGGTTTGCGAAAATAGTTCGCGATCCACGGCCAGTGCTCCACCGGCCGGTAATCTGGCTTGATCGGCCGCCCGCATGATCAGGGAATCGAGCTGGCGCATCTCCGCATGCAGCAGCCCGACGGCGTTTTCGATATTGTCAGCCCGGAAGGAATTCGAACACACCAGTTCGGCCATATCACCGGTGCGGTGGGCCGGGGTCAGCGTGGATGGACGCATCTCGTGCAGGCGCACGCGGAAGCCGCGACGGGCGAGCTGCCAGGCGGCCTCTGAGCCGGCCAACCCGGCGCCGATGATGGTGATGGGAGATGACGTCTGCATCCGCATCAGGCTACGGACAGCTTGCGAAGCTGCAAGCGTGAGGCTATACCTGCCGCATGTACCGCGTGCTGCTTTTCGCTCTGCTGTTGCTGATTTCCGTGCCGGCCATGGCCGAAGAGCCGAAAGGGACCCAGGTATCCCTGTCGGCCCAGGCTGAGCAGATGCTGCCCAATGACGAGGTTGTGGTGCGCTTGCGCATCGAGGCAGAGGGGCCGAAAGCGGATGCACTGCGCCGGACGGTGAACCGCATCAGCCGGATGGTCAGCGAGCGGCTTCGGCGCGAGAAGCATGTGGTGCAGAGAACGACCGGCAGGCGCATGGAGCCGGTATGGCATTACGACAACGTATCGCACAGGCAAATCAGGGATGGCTGGCGGCTCGTGCAATCCGAACGGGTTACCAGCACCGAGCTGGATGCCGTGCCCGATTGGGTGGATGCGATCGAACAGGCCGGGGCGCATCTGGATGGCCTGGCGTTTCGGGTATCCAGGCAAGCGGAACATGCCGCCCGGGACAGGCTGCGCATGCAGGCCGTGGCGGCATTCCGGGCCCGCGCAGCCCTTACCGCCAAGGCGCTGGATGCGTCCTCGTTCCGGATCCTGCGCCTGAATACGAATGACACGATGCCAAGGCCCATCCAGCCGGTGATGGGGATGGCCATGGCGGCCAAGGCCCAGGCTGCGCCGGCGCTGGAGGCGGGGCAAAGCCGCATTACAGTCAGGGTGTCCGGCGACATCCTGCTGCCCGAGAAGGACTACCCCGTCAAATAAAAGCGAATACGCCCGTATACACGGCCATGCCTAACAGGGTGCGGCCGATTCCAGTTTCAGCAGCCGTGTTTTCCACGCCAGCCCGCCACCGAAGCCGCCTAGGCTGTGCGCTGCCACCACCCGGTGGCAGGGGATCAGGATGGGCAGGGGATTGGCACCGAGGGCCTGACCGACAGCACGCGGCGAGGATCGAAGGTCCCTGGCCAACTCACCGTAGGTCCTGGTTTCTCCCCGCGGGATGGTGAGCAGGACTTGGCGCAGCAGGGCCTGAAACGGAGTGCGCGGGGGTGCGATCGCCGGCAATGGCAGCGCGTGGCCGGTGAAATATGCGCGCAACCACATGGCCACCGGATGGTCAGGCGGGCACTCCTCATGCGGAACCTGCCGGGAACCAAGGCGGATGGCGTGGCAAACGTCCCCCCCATCCAGTTCGAGCACCAGCCGGCCGAATGGTGAATGGTATTGGACGGTGGTATGCGCGGAGCCAGACATGGGTTTCAGCCTAGCAGATTACCGGCATGGAGGTGCGCCATCTAGGCGAGGGCAGAGACAGGAAGTACAATATGCACGCAAATGGGGCGGTAGCTCAGCTGGGAGAGCGTCGCGTTCGCAATGCGAAGGTCGGGAGTTCGATCCTCCTCCGCTCCACCATGTCCCACGTGTAGGAAGGCCGACCATCCAAGTCGGCCTTCCTGTGTCTACCCTGCTCTGAATGATTTCAGAATTGCGTTCTTCCCACCCGCACCCGGCCTTTTGGCGTCGAGAAGATGGCGCCTGCCGAAACCTTGCTTCCGCGGAGCACCAGCACGATATTGTCATCCGCCTCGATGCGCACATCCTCGCCGGGATGGCGGATGCTCTGGCCGCCCACGCGGTCAATCTGGACGATAAAGAAAGCGCCTTGCCCCCGACGCTCGGCTTCACCCACCGTTTCGCCGGCCAGGGCGCTGTCGTTTGCAACCGTGATCGCCTCCATCTCCAGTCCGAATTCGTGCAGGCCGCGCTTGATGTCTCGCAGCTGCGGCGCATCCCCGATAAAGCGCGCCGTCGTCGGGTACAGGATCATCTCGGCGATGCGCTCTGCGCCGATATGCGTGGGCAGAACGACCCTGTCTGCACCGGCGTGGAACAGCTTGCTTTCCGTTGACGGCACCTCACCGCGTGCGATGATTTCAAGATTGCTGTTCAGCTTGCGCGCGCTCAGCGTGATGAAAACATTCGTTGCATCGTTGGGCAGGACCGTGGCGAGCACCTTGGCACGGCTGATACCGGCAGCAGCAAGTGCGCTTTCATCAGTGGCATCGGCGGTGAGGCAGAGGAAGCCCAGTGCCTGAATCTCGGCGCTCTTCCCGCTATCACGTTCGATGATGACAAAGCCGGTACGGGCTGCCTGCAGCTCATGGGCCAATTGTACCCCGATGCGGCCGAAGCCACAGACGATGACGTGATTCTCCAAACGGTCAATTTGTGTTTGCATGCGATCCAGCCCCAACATCCGACGTAATTGAGAGACAGTAAAAACCTGAACGAGCGCACCCGTCAACACGATCATGCCGGTGCAGCCCAATACGATGGTACCGGTGGTCAGGGCGCGCAGATACAGGGTGTTGATCGGGTGCACTTCGTCGTATCCGACCGAAAAGATGGTCAGCGTCACCATATAGGCGGCATCGCCAAGGCTCCATCCGGCGGCGACGTAGCCGATGGTGGCTATGGTGAAAAGAATAACGACGAAGCCCAGAACGATGGCAAGGTTGCGCAGCGGTGAACCAAGAACTACGTCGGCAGCCGACGAGATCGTTTTTCTCGTGTCCATCTTGCCGACCCGATCCCTTCAAGTTTGGCGGTAATGCCGCCTCGATCGTTGCATGTCGCCATATGGCTGTCCAGCGATGATACCGCAGGCGATTGCCCGCATTGCCTGCCGAACACAAGCATGTGAAAACACCCTTGTAAGAATTAGCACCCGGCATGGACAAACCGTTTGACCAAGCATACCAACGACAGGGGAAAACATGCCGAAAATCGAAATCTATTCCGGTGACTACTGCCCATTTTGCCAGAGGGCCAAGGGGCTGCTCACACAGCGTGGCTATGTCTATACCGAGTACAATGTTCAGCTGGATTCAACCAAGCGCGAGGAGATGATGATTCGATCGGTTGGTGCCCGAACCATCCCACAGGTCTTCATCAATGGACGCCATGTCGGGGGGTATGACGCGTTGTATGCCCTGGATCGCAAGGGTGAACTGGCCGATTGGCTGGCAAGGGTCTAACCACCGTCGGTGTGAACGATTAAGCATGCACACGCCTTAGGAGGGGATAGATGCGATCGGGATTTTACCAGGACTTTGCCGGAGAATTGATCGGAACTGCGACCCTCGTTTTTTTCGGCTGCGGTTCCGTTGCAGTGAGCATCTTGTTCTCGGCCAATGCGGGACTGATGCAGATCGCCATGGTCTGGGGTGTGGCGGTGACGCTGGCGATCTATGCCACCAGGCATCTTTCATGCGCCCATCTGAATCCGGCGGTAAGCCTCGCCATGGTGGCCGCAGGGCGGATGCAGGCGTCAAAACTACCCGCCTACCTTGGAGGCCAGTTCCTGGGTGCTTTTCTCGCCGCAGCGCTTGTCTACGTGCTCTTTGCCGATTCCATCGCCCATTTCGAAGCCCTGCACAACATGATCCGCGGCACCCATGATTCCATTCGCACGGCGATGATGTTCGGCGAGTTCTACCCGAATCCCGGTGCCGGCAGCGTGGTATCCATATCCGAGCCAGGTGCTTTCCTGGCAGAAGCCATCGGCACCTTTGCGCTGGTGTTCATGATTTTCAACCTTACCGAAGGCTGCAATCTCGGGCGGCCCGACAACGCATTGGCTCCGTTATTCATCGGTGCTACGGTCACGATCATCATTTCGGTGATCGCGCCGCTAACCCAGGCGGGCTTGAACCCGGCCAGGGATCTGTCTCCGAGACTGTTTTCGATGCTGGCCGGCTGGGGTGGAGCGTCCATGCAGGACGCCGGGTTCGGGTCGATCACGGTCTATGTGCTCGGGCCGATTGCCGGAGCCTTGATGGCGGCCTTCGCCTTTACCCGTCTGGTCGAACCGTTGATGAACAACAAGCCCTGTGAATCTTGTGTGTCTAAAGGAGAGGAACATGTCCGCGCTGAGTCATGACAACCTGAAGGAATATTATGGGAAGGTTTTGCAGAAATCGGCGGATTTGAAAACCAACGCATGCTGCTGTGATCCGGATGCGATGGCCTCCGACATCAAGGCGGTGTTGAAACTGATCCATCCCGACATCACCGATCGGTTCTATGGCTGCGGATCGCCGATCCCCCCCTTGCTCGAAGGAAAAACCGTGCTGGATCTCGGCTGCGGTACGGGCCGCGATGCCTATATCCTGTCAAAACTCGTGGGAGAATCGGGCCGGGTGCTCGGCGTGGATATGACGGACGAACAGCTGACGGTAGCGCGTAAGCATATCGGGTATCACATGGAGGCGTTCGGGCATGCAAGAGCCAATATCGAATTCCGGCAGGGCTTCATTGAAGATCTTCAGGAGATCGGCATCGCCGAGAATTCCATCGATGTGGTGGTCTCCAACTGCGTGATCAACCTCTCCCCTGACAAGGGCACCGTGTTCCGGGAAATCTTCCGGGTGCTCAAGCCGGGCGGCGAGCTGTATTTCTCCGATGTGTTTGCGGACCGTCGCATCCCTGAGCATCTGCAGGACGATCCGGTACTGCACGGCGAATGCCTGGGCGGAGCCATGTACGTCGAAGACTTCCGCCGCCTTCTGTTGCGGCTCGGCTGCCCCGATTATCGCACGGTATCGAGGGCCCCGATCACCATCGATAACGCCGAGGTGGAAGAGAAGATCGGCATGGTGGGATTTACGTCCGTCACCGTCCGGGCATTCAAGCTCGATACCCTGGAGGACATCTGCGAGGACTACGGCCAGGTGGCCGCCTATAACGGGAACATCCCCAATCACCCCCACTACTTCGACCTTGATGACCATCACCGCTTGTATACGGGCAAGCCCATGTTGGTGTGCGGCAATACGGCAGCCATGCTCGGCCAGACCCGGTTCGAGTCCTGCTTCACCGTAACGGGGGACCGATCGGTGCATTTCGGTCCGTTCGACTGCACGCCGGCAGCCGATCGGACCCCTTCCGCTGGCGGCGCATGCTGCTGATGCGCAGAAGGTGATCAGCCGCAACTGGATTGCCGCCTACACACGCCATGTCGGTGTGAATCCACGACCGAGGCGATAGCCCGCCCGATTGTCGTGCATGAAGGCACCGGTTTGATCATGCTTCGGGCATGGATTGGGCCCTGTTTCTGTCGGCACTGACCTCGTCCACCCTGCTGCCCGGCAGCTCGGAGGCGTTGTTGGTTTACAGGCTGCATGCGGGCGGCGACCCGTCGGCATTGGTGCTTACGGCAACCGTCGGCAATGTGCTGGGCAGCCTGATCACCTACGGCATGGGCCGGTTGGGCAATGAGGCGGTGCACCGTAAATGGCTCGGGATGGGTGACAAGGAAGTGGCCCGGGCCGAGCGCTGGTTCGGTCGCTACGGGCAGCCCTCGCTGCTGTTCGCCTGGCTGCCGGTGGTCGGCGATCCGCTTTGCCTGGTCGCCGGGCTGCTGCGTAGCCCCGTGGCATGGTTCGTATTGCTGGTAACAGCCGGCAAATTCGGGCGTTATGCGGCCATCGCCTGGCTGACCGCCTGACCGGCGCCAACCTCAGCCGCCATCATCCTCTCCATCCGCCGGTGTGCGCCCCGATGCCCCGGCATCGGTGAGCAGCGCCTCGATCTCTGCCAGTGCGGCGCTGTTGCTGGATTCGATCAGGCCGAGCAGGTAGTTTTCGATCCCGCGCGGCAGCATCTCCGGTTCATCGAGGGCGCCGCGGTTGTAGGCGATCAGGCCGTTCAGAAACTGTTCGAGCTGTGCATCGCCGAGCTGTTCATGGTTCTTGTTGCCGCTGCCGGCCATGAAGCTCTTGATGCGGCTGCTGCTGCATGCCAGTCCTCCAAGCGCGAACACCTCCTGCACCTCGAAGTGCCGCAGGTTGTTGGCGATGATGATCTTCTTGAAGATTCGATTGTTATCCATGCCCGAAGCCTAGCTGCGCAGGACGTTCTCCGACAGCGGCGGTCGCGGGTCTGGTTCAACAATGCCGGAAGCACCCTATGCCTGGGTTTCGCCCATCTCCTTCAGGCAGCGCTGGATCGCCCGTTTCATGGCCTTACCGTCCTGGAAGCGGCTGGCCGGCTTCTTCTGCATGGCCCTGTCCACCAGTCGCTTGATACACGCGGGCAGTTCGGGTCGCAGAGCCGTGATGTCCGGGTGTTTGTCATTAACCACCTGGTAGGAGATGGCGGCCAGGGAATCGCCGTTGAAGGGCTTTTGACCGGACAGCAGCACGAACAGCGTGACGCCGAGCGAGAAGATGTCCGAGCGACCGTCGACGGGTTTGCCGATCATCTGTTCGGGCGACATGAAGCTCGGTGTTCCGAGGATGGTGCCGGTTTTTGTGTGGCCACCCGAGGTGATGCGCGCGATGCCGAAGTCGGTGACCTTGATGGAATGCCCCTGCTCATTGTACATCAGGTTGGCCGGCTTGATATCACGATGCACGATGCCCTGGGCATGGGCGTAATCGAGGGCATCGGCGGCCTGCATGCCGATGTTCAATACGGTGGTGATGGGCAGCAGCTTGCCTTTTTTGATATAGCGGGTGAGCGGCGTGCCCTGGATGTATTCCATGGCGATGAAGGCCAGATCGTGCTCCTCGGCGGCATCATAGATGGTGACGATGTGGGGGTGGTTCAAACGGCCGGCGGCGCTGGCCTCATGGAAGAACCGCTTCTCCGCCTCGCCGACCTCGTCGCCGGCGAATTCTTTGGACAGGGCCATCGTCTTGATGGCAACGGTACGGCCAATCTTGGGATCCTGTCCGAGATAGACGGCGCCCATCGCGCCCTTGCCCAGCTCCTTCTCGATCACGTAGCGGCCCAGCATCGGTTTCTCGCCCCCGCCATCCAGTGCCAGCATGCCGCCGGATGAGGTCTGGAAGCGATCGGTGCCGAGGGCGGCCGACTTGGCCATGGCCCTGGTCTGGGTCAGGCGTGTCGCAGCATCCCTGAACCGAGGCCGGTGCTGCAGGATATGCTGATAGACGGTCTCGGCCGTGTTGAATTTGCGCTTGCGCTCGAAATCCAGGGCCAGATTGTAGAGCAACTCTAGATTGTCGTTGGTGACCGGCAGCTTCTGGAAGCGTTCCAGCGCCATCTCCAGCTTGCCCTGATCCTGCAGGGCCAGCCCAAGCTGCCGGTTGGAGTGGGCGGAATCGGCAAGCTCCCGCAGATGCTGGGCCCGATACAGCCGCAGCATGCCGAGGATGGGAAAGCCGGTGACCAGCAGGGTCAGCGGGGCGCCGGTCTGCAGCCAGAGCTGCCGGCCAAGCAACAGGTACAGCTCCATGCCCACCAGCCCGAAGATCAGCAGCAGCACGGTGACGGAGAACAGGGTCATGCCCAACCGGGGTAGCACGAAGGCAAGCAGCAGCGCCAGCAGCATGAACGTGCCGAGTTCGACCCATGGCAGCGCCGCCGGCCGTCGGTACATGCCCCGGTTGAGGATACTGGCGACGGCCTGGGCCACATGCTCTGCCACATCCATCCGACTGCCCAGCGGCGACAGGTAGCGCATGCCCGATTGCGGACTGACCAGCACGATGCCCCGTCGGAAGACGGACGGGGATACGTGGCCGGCCAGCACGTCGGCGGCGGCATAACGCCTGAACGTCGGCTTGCCGTTTTTCCGCTGGTAATAGCTCGGGAACAGGGTTGGCCGGGAGCTCACGGCTGTCGGTGTCCGGCCGAGGGTGCGGGCTGCCAGCAGCAGCGGCAGGGTCGGCTCACGATGGCCCTGTATCCGCCACCACAGCGGCATGGCACGTACCACACCGTCGTCATCACGCCACAGCGCCAGCGGCGCCTGGCCGGCGGCGGTCTTGGTGAAGTCCGGCATGGGTGGCGAGATCTGGCTTGTCTCCAATGGCACAAGATGGCGATGCAGGCCCCACAGAGCATAGAATCGCGCTGACAGGCCCTGCGCTGCCGTCGTTCCGGCCGGGTTGGATGCCAGGATGACATCCCCGGCCCTATGGATGGCCAGCCGCAGTTCTTCATCGACATCGAGATGCCGCTTGGCCCTGGCGATCATGCCATCGAGCCTGATCGCAGCCCTGCGGGGCAGGCGGGCTCGCGCGATATAGGCATGCATCTCATCGAGGAAGGGAATCGCGGGGTCACGCTGGATCCGGTTCAGGGGCAGCATCAGGGCAATGCTTCTGGGCTTCGCCCGTGCAAGCCGTTCCAGTAGCCGGGCTGCGGTCAGGCGCAGCGCCGCCGGCGTACCGCTGCCCAGATCGATCAGGGCGATGCGCCCGGCTCCGTCGGCATGCCGTTGCTTAAGTCCCTGGCTGAAATCGTACAGGCGTCCATCGATCCAGCGGATTGGCAGCAGACCAGCCAGGTCGGCGAGCAGAATGGCCAGGGCCAGGATCAGCACCACGAACCAGTCTTTTGTCAATATGCGCATGCGCGTTCTTTCCCCCACCCCGTTTGTAATCGTCCGGCTGGGCGGAAACGGTGAGCCCTGCCACAAAATAGCCGGAACGGCGCTTTTAGATCAGCCCAGCATAGCCAGCCAGACGGGCAGGGTCAGCATGGACATGGCGGTGGACACGGTCACGGCCTCGGCATACAGGCCGGAATCGAGCCGGAAACGGTCGCAGAACACCAGGCCCAGCACCATGCTCGGCATGGCCGCTTCGACCAATACCGGCGTGCGCAGCCTGGCCGGCATGCCGACGATATGGCACATGCCCCAGGCGATCAGCGGCATCAGCGCCAGTTGGATCACCAGCGCCGGGAACAGCACCGGGATGCGCCCGGCCCAACCCGACTGCCAGCGCATGGCCATGCCGACCGATACCAGCATCAGCGGTACCACCGCCGATCCCAGCGTGGCCAGGGTATGATCCAGCCATGTTGGCTGGTGGACGGACAGGATACTCAGGATAAGGCCGGCAGCGGCGGCCCATAATGCCGGCACGCGCGCCAAATCCAGGAGCAGATGCGCTGTGCCGGCCTTGGTACCGAAATGCCTGGCGACAAGGACGCCGACTGTGAACAGCAACGGGGTGCTGGCGAGCAGGTCGAACTGGATGGCGACGAACTGTGACCAGGGGCCGAAGGTCTGGGTCAGCACCGGCAGGCCGAGGTAGGTAAAATTGCCGAAGGCGGCGGCGAGCAGTAGCGCCCCGATGGAGGGCTTGGCACGGTGACGGCCGCCCATGAAGGCGCGGACCAGCCTGCCGTTGCCGTAGATCATGGCGGCGGCGAGCAGGCTCAGCAGTACGCAGGCCGCGGCGACGACGGGGATGCGCACGGCATTCAGGTTGACCGGTGTCTGCCACATCACGTGCAGCACCAGCGCCGGCAGGAATACCTGATAGACGGCTTGCGCCAGGTGCGCGCGCACGGTTTCCGCTAAGCTGCCACTGAGAAACAGGCGCCAGCCGATACCGACCAGTATAATGGCAGCCATGCCGAACAGGATGGACAACATGCGGCGGATGTTAGCGGCAGGCGGCTCGGATGACAGCGATTGCTTGCATGCGGGGCCTCGTCCCGCTTCAATGCTCGCATGCTGAACAAAATCCGTCAGGTGGAGGAGCGGATTGCGGGGGTGATGCCTGGGATGCGTCGCCTGCGTTCGCGCTTGTCGGTCTGGGTGCATGAACAGGATACGCTGTACCTGAGCGGTCTGGCGATCCTGGTCGGCATCCTATCCGGTTACGGCGCCCTGTTGCTTCGCTTCGGCATCGAATGGGTGAGCCTGGCATGGACCAAGCAACGCATTTGGGAGAATGCGATGCATACCCTCCCCTGGTACATCTACATCGCCGCACCGGTGCTCGGTGGCCTGGCCGCAGGCTGGATCAACACCCGCTGGCTGCCGGCTGGGCAGGCTCGCGGCGTGGCCGGCGTGCTCGAATCCCTGTCCGAACGCAGTGGGCGCATCGATGGTCGGCATTCATCCAGCGATACCGTCAGTTCCATTCTCGGTGTGGGCAGCGGCGCCAGTGCCGGCCGCGAGGGTCCGACGGTGGCCCTGGGCGCCGCCATTGCCTCCCACATCGGCCAGCGCCTGAAACTGAGCGAGCAGCAGATGCGCACCCTGATCGGCTGCGGCGTGGCCTCCGGCATCGCCTCCTCGTTCAATGCCCCCATCGCCGGCGTGCTGTTTGCGCTGGAGGTGATCCTGGCCGACTATGCGATCAGCACCTTCAGCCCCATCGTCATCTCCTCCGTGATCGCCACGGTGATCACGCGCGCCGAGCTGGGCAATTTCCCGGCCTTCACCATCCCCGAATACCGCCTGGTTTCGGGCTGGGAGATTCCGCTCTATGTCGGCCTCGGCGTTTTCTGCGGCCTGCTGGCCGTTTCCTGGATCAAGATCATGCCGCCGATCCGCCGGCGGCTGGATTCCTTTGTTACGAATCCGGTTTATCGGCCGGCAGCGGCGGGTCTGGTGTTGGGTCTGTGCGCCCTCGTTGTTCCCCAGATCATGTCGGTTGGCTATGGCACCGTCGATTCGATGCTGTGGGAGCGCCTTGACCCGACGCTGCTGCACTGGGCGTTGCCGGTCACCGTGTTCCTGGCGGCGGTGCTTGCGGCCAAGGTGTTTGCCACTGCGCTGTGCGCCGCCGGCGGCTTCGGCGGCGGCGAGATCGGTCCGTCGATCTTCATCGGCGCCACCGCCGGCGCCCTGTACGGGGGCGTGGTCCATCACCTGATGCCGTTCATCTCCGAGACCTACGGCGGCTATGCGCTGGTGGCGGCCGGCGCCATGATGGCCGCCGCCCTGCAGGCGCCGATGACGACGATCCTGATGGTGTTCGAGATGTCCGGTGATTACCACATCATGGTGCCGCTGATGGCCTCCTGCATCGTGGCCACGCTGGTCAAGCGCGCCTTCGGCAACGAATCGGTGTTCACCGAGGTGCTGGAGGCCAAGGGCATCGACACGGCCTGGACGCGGGAGCGCTCCTGGATGCGTGCCGTGCCGGTGCGCAAGATTCCCTGGCGCTCGACGCCGGAGGTGTCGGAGCATGCCAGGCTGGAGGAGCTGAAAAGGGTCTATGTGTCTTCCGGCAAGGGTTGCGTGCAGGTGGTGGATGACGATGGTCTGATGATCGGCATCGTCACCTTCAGCGACCTGCAGCAGTGGCTGCTCGATCCGACGCTGGATCACATCGTGCTGGCCAGCGAGGTGGCCAACCGCAACATCTCGGTGATCTCCGAGGACGGCAACCTGTTGCAGGCCATCAATATGTTCGACCGCGAGAGCTTCGAACAAATGCCGGTGGTGGCCTACGACAACCCCCGCCGCGTGCTCGGCATCCTGTCACGCAATGCCGTGTTCTCGACCTACCATGCGCTGATCGTCAAGCATGGCGAGGAGTCAGCGGGCGAACATGGCTGAATTGAGCCCGGCACAACAGCGCGCCGTGGAGGCTGGCGAAGGGCCGCAGCTGATCCTGGCCGGGGCCGGATCGGGCAAGACCCGCACCATCGTGCACCGCATCGGCCATCTGATCAGCAGCCGACGCATCGCCCCGCACCGCATCCTGGCCGTGACGTTCACCAACAAGGCGGCGGCGGAGCTGAAGCACCGGCTTTCGATGCTGATCGGGGACGATGGCGGCGGCGTGGTGTCCGGCACCTTTCATGCCATTTCCCTGCGTTTCCTGCGCCGCTATGCCGAGCGTCTCGGTTTTCCCCGCGATTTCCAGGTCATCGATGCCGATGACCAGAAGACGCTGGTCAAGCGCCTGCTGAAGGCTCGCAACATCGACAGCGAACGCCTGCATCCGGGCTATCTGCTGGTCTGGATCGAACACTGCAAGCACGCGGGGCTGACGCCGGAACAGGCACCGGAGCAGATGTGGAACGGCATCGACCTCGGCGGGCTGTATACGGAGTACCAGCAGGCGCTCCGAAATCTCGAGCGCATGGATTTCTCCGATTTGATCCTGAACGTGGTGCGCCTGATGCAGGATGCACCGGATGTGGCGGCGGCGCTGGGTTCACGCTTCGACTATGTGCTGGTCGACGAATACCAGGATACGAACCCGGCACAGCACCAGTGGTTGACGCTGCTGTGTCGCGGGCACGGCAACCTCACGGTCGTCGGCGATGATGACCAGTCGATCTACGGCTGGCGGGGCGCGGATGTGCGCCACATCCTCGAATTCGAGCAGGTGTGGCCAGGGGCCGAGGTGCACAGACTGGAGCAGAACTACCGCTCGCACGGTGCCATCCTCAAGCTGGCCAATGCGGTGATCCGCGCCAATCCCGAACGGCACGAGAAACAGCTGAAGCCGACGCGCGGGGCCGGGGAACGGCCGCTCTGGCGCATCTGTCACGACGAATACGACGAGGCGAGAAAGATTCTGGGCTGCCTGGAGGATCGCCACCGCCATGGGGTGCCCTGGGCCGACATGGCGGTGCTGTACCGATCCAACCGCCAGTCGCTGCCGCTGGAGCAGGTGCTGCGCGAGCAGGGTGTTCCGTACCGCATCATCGGTGGCGTTGGCTTCTTCGAGCGTATGGAAATCAAGGATGCGTTGGCCTACTGGGCCATTCTGAACCGCTGTGGTGATCACATGCACCTCTTGCGCATCTGCAATACGCCCAAGCGTGGCATCGGCGCCAAGGGCCAGGAACAGCTGGCCGCGCAAGTGTCCGCCTCCGGCCTGCGCGCCGCCGACTGGCTCGATACGCAGGCTGAGGGCGGAATCGGGCCGGCCGCGAAGCTGGTGGAACTGGCACGTGAGCTGCAGGCGTTGCGCTCGCACATCGAAGACATGCCGGACCGGGGGATGGGCGCCATCCTTGAGGCGGTGGGCTATGACCAGGTGCTGCAGGCGCACGGAGAACTCGAGGCCGAGTCGCGCCGCGAGAATGTGCGTACGCTACAGCAGTATATCGAGATGTCGCTGGCCGAAGGTTTGAGCCCGGTGGAGTTCATGGACCGGGCGGCATTGCTGCAGACTGGTGAGGAACAGGGCGAGGATGAGGAGGAAGGCGTGTCGCTGATGAGCCTGCACCGGGCCAAGGGCCTGGAATTCGATACGGTGGTGCTGGCCGGCGTCGAGGAGGGGCTGTTGCCGCACCAGCGGGCGCTGGACGAGGGTGAGGCCGGGGTAGCCGAGGAGCGGCGGCTTTTGTATGTCGGCATTACGCGTGCGCGCAACCATCTGATGCTGACCTCGGCACGCGTACGCCGCTTCTTCGGCGACATGACCTATCCCCAGCCGAGCCGCTTTCTGCGCCAGATTCCGCCGGAGGTGCTGGGCCGCGACGAAGGGGCGGCGATGCCGGCCGCAGTGGCCACCCCGGTGCCCCCGGGGCTCAACCTCGGCGCCGGCGTGCGCCATCCCACCTTCGGCGAGGGCGTGATCCTTGCCTTGGAGGGGGCGGGCGACGCCATGCGCGTCACCGTGCAGTTCCGTCAGGCCGGCATCAAGCGCCTGATGCTGAAGTATGCGGCACTCGAACCGATTTGATTGGAAATCAGGAGTAACCATGACCATTCGCATCTTGCACAATCCCCGCTGTTCCAAATCCCGCCAGGCGTTGGCGTTGCTGCAGACGCAGGGCATTGAGCCCGAGGTCGTCGAGTATCTGAAGACGCCACCCGATGCGGTGGAGCTGGATCGCATCCTCAAGGCGCTGGACATGGAGCCCGAGGCGCTGATGCGCAAGGGAGAGGATGTCTACAAGGAGTTGGTCAAGGGCAAACGGCGCAGTCGCGCCCAGCTGATCGATCTGATGGTGCGCCATCCGATCCTGATCGAGCGCCCCATTGTCATCAACGGCGACAAGGCCGCCCTCGGCCGTCCGCCGGAGGCCGTACTGGCCATCCTGTAGCAGGCGGGTCTAGCCGGCCGCCTCCAGTTCCCGGGTGGTCGATTCGATCTCCATCTGCAACCGCTGCAGCAACTCGCCGCGCTTGGTGGCCTGGACGTCTTCGGCGGAGATGTAAGGCAGAAACCGCACACGGATGGTGCCCGGGCGCTTGACGAAGCCGTGCTTCGGCCAGTGCTGGCCGGCATTGTGCGCCATCGGCAGGATGCCCACCCCCGCCTGCTGGGCCAGCATGATGCCGCTGGCCTGGTACTGGCCGCTTTTGCCCGGTGTCGAGCGCGTGCCCTCCGGGAAGATCACCACCCAGCGCCCCTGTTCCAGGAAGCGCTTGCCCTGCGTCAGCACCTGCTTCAGTGCCTCGCGCGGCTGACTGCGCCGGATGGCGATGGCGTTCAGCGCCCACAGGGCCCAGCCAAAGATCGGGATGTAAAACAGTTCGCGCTTGAGCACCCAGACGAAGGGAGGGATCAGGCGGGGCATGGCGATGGTCTCGAATGCCGACTGGTGCTTGGACATGACCACGCAGGGGATATCCGGCAGCTGTTCGCGGCCTTCGATGACCACGCGCACGCCGCAGATCAGGCGCAGCGAGCCAAGGATCAGGGCGGTCCACGCCCGCCCCCAGAACCAGGCGGCAGCGAAGCCGAACGGACGGGAGGCGATCAGCAGCAAGGAGAATACGCCGGTGAGCAGGAAGAACACCCCATTGAACAGCGTGGAGCGGATCAGCTGCATGTTGCCTCCTGCAGCAAGGTGCCGACGGCCGCGGCCAGATCATCGTAGACGCGGATGTCCGGTACCAGGCGCCGGGACTTGGACAGGATGGTCTGAACATCTCCATAACCGGTGCGTACCAGCACCGGACGGACGCCGACGGCCACTGCCGCCTCCACGTCGCGCGCCGAATCGCCGACCATGATCGTGTCTTTTGCGTCGGTAATGCCCAGCGCCTGCAACGCGTCGATCAGCAAGCCAGGCTTGGGCTTGCGGCAGTCGCAACCATCCTCCGGTGCATGCGGGCAGTAGGCGGTGTGGGCGATGCGGCCGCCGGCCGCCTCGACGGCGGCGATCATCCGATCGTGGATCGCCTGCATCGTGGCGGCATCGAACATGCCTCGGCCGAGCGCCGACTGGTTGCTGACGATGGCCACGGGAATGCCGGCATGGGTCAGGGCGGCGATGGCCTGCAGGCTGCCGGGAATCGGCCGCCACTGCTCCGGGGTCAGGATGTAATCCGGAGAATCGAAGTTGATCACGCCATCGCGGTCGAGCAATACGGCTTTCGGTCTGTGCATGGCGGAACGGTACGGTCAGACTGTCCCAAAGAAAAGTGCTGGGGTGTCAGCGCTCGGCACGGCCCTTCTCTTTTTCCCTCGTCTCCCGACGCTTCTTCGAGCGCTGCAGGCGCTGCTGATGCATTTCCTTGGTTTCCCTGAAGCCGTTCATCTCGAAGGCACGACCGTAGGCGTTCAGCGCCCCCATGCCCTGGAAATGGCAGGTGCGGCAATCGGCGTGAATCTGGCGCGAAAAGGCCGGGATCGCTTGCACCTTCGCGGGCACGATCAGCGACCATCCCAGGCCGAGGATGGCAGTGGCTCCGGCAAGGCGGGTGCGCATCGTCACGGCGCCAGACGCTGCCCGATGAAAATCACCGATGCCGGCTGCTGCGAATCGGGATGTACCGGTTCGCGCAACTCGATGAGCCGGAAGCCGTAATCCGCGAACAGCCGTGTCCAGCTTTCCAGCGTTCTGAAATACCACGGCGCAGGATCGGAGAAAACGGCACCGAACCCGGACCACGAACCCTGCCGCCAGCCATCCCGGTACGGCAGCTCGCCGCATGCCATGGCTGGATGCAGCGTCTGCACGATCAACGAGCCGCGCGGGTTCAGCAGCGACGGCGCGGCCGCGAATACACCCTCGACCGATTCCCTGCCGAGCAGCGAGAAGTTGCAAACGATCGCATCGACCGAAGTCACAAGCTCGCCGGCCGCGATCTGTTCGTAGGACAGCACGCGAAAATCCCCGCCCCCCGCCTCTCGAGCTGCTTCGATGAGCTGATCGATGGCGTCCACGCCTTTCGCTTCGATGCGGTGCCGGGCCAGTTCGCGCACGAGCCATCCCTCGCCGCAACCAACATCGAGCACCGAGCGCGGTGAACAGTCGAGGATCGCATCGACGATCGCCTGATCGGTCACCAGTCTGCGACTATCGATACGCCCCTCACGTACCGCAGCGGTCCACGGCACGGCATTCTTCCCCCACGATTCGAGGATTTTTTCGTCACTCAAAGGACACGCGTTCATTCGGCCTCCGGTCGGTCGGTAAGCCAGCATAGCAAAGCGCTATAGGCAGCAACAGAAAGGGGTGCCCAAGCGCCCCCCGCATAACCGCGGGCGGTTCCGTTCGATCAGTTGAAGATCGGGAAATGGGCGCTGGAGGCCATGAAGAACAGCATCGGGATCGATAGCAGGACATTGCTGCGGCTGGCGATCAGGGCACGCCTGCCGGCGGCGGCCTTCGCCTCGGCCCCGGCCGCGACAATGCCGAGCACCCGTTTCTGCGCCGGCCAGATGATGAACCAGACGTTGAACCACATGATGATGGCGAATGTGGCGCCGATGCGGATATCCCAACCCTCGGCATGCGTTGCGGCCAGGTGCATGTAGAGGATGCCGCCGAACAGCAGCGTAAACATCGCCGCCCAGCGGAACCACCACAACGCCCGGAATGCAAAACCGCCTTCCTTGAACAGTTCGGCCTTGGTCTCGGCCGAGAAGGAGGCCATCGCCGGTGCCTGCACGAAGTTGAAAAAGTACAGCAGGCCGACCCAGGTGATGCCGGCCAGGAAGTGGCCCCAACGGGCCAAGTCGTAGATGTCGGGAACGGCGCCGCTATGGGCGATGCCGATGCCGATCAGTACCGCGGCAAGGATGAATCCGGCGGCAATGGTCAGCCGGTGGTCGGTCAGCAGTTTCATGTTGTCTCCTCTCCTGAAGGCGGATGCACGGGGAATGATTGGCCGGCAAGGTGAAGAGTGCATGAAAAAGAGCGGCCCGGAGGCCGCTCTTTTTCATCGCGCAAAGCCGGGCTCAGCCGAAGTTGGCGGCAGCGAACTCCCAGTTTACCAGCTTCCAGAAGGCCTCGACATATTTCGGCCGTGCGTTGCGGTAGTCGATGTAATAGGCGTGCTCCCAGACATCGCAGGTCAGTACCGGCGTGACGCCATCGGTGATCGGGCAGCCGGCATTCGAGGTGTTGACGATGGCCAGCTTGCCCGCGGCGTCCTTGACCAGCCAAGTCCAGCCGGAACCGAAGTTCGTGGCAGCGGAGGTGGAGAATTTATCCTTGAAGGCATCGAAGCTGCCGAAGGTATCGTCGATGGCCGAAGCCAGCGCACCCGTGGGGGAGCCTCCACCGCTGGGAGACAGGCAATTCCAGTAGAAGGTGTGGTTCCAGACCTGCGCGGCGTTGTTGAACAGGCCGCCGCTCGCACTCTTGATGATCTTTTCCAGCGACTTTCCGGCATTGTCCGTGCCCTCGGTCAGCTTGTTCAGGTTGGCGACATAGGTGCTGTGATGCTTGCCGTGGTGGTATTCAAGGGTTTCGGCCGAGATATGCGGCTCCAGAGCATCCTGGGTATAAGGCAGTGGCGGCAGTTCGAAAGACATGGGGGTTCCTCCTTATGGGTAGCGGGTATTGTAGACCACTTCATTCCAGTTTGTTCAAGGGTTGGGTCGAAGTCGGTTTGGATCAACCATTAATAAAATACGGATAGAGTCAAGCCGCTTGCACGACGCTAGGGTTTGGCATACTACTAGCGCCTGCCATGCGGCTGCAGCAAGGGAGTGACGGATGGACACGTCGAAGAACAAACAGCGCTGGAAACCGGGCAAGAGGGACGCGATCTTCCTGGCCCTGGTCGGGGCGGTGGTGCTGACCCTGGTGTTTACCAGCAGCAAAAAGACAACCAAGCCGACCCCGGACGATATGGTGCACCGCACGGCGACCTCGCGTGCCCAGTGCATGCATTGCCATGGCCCCAACGGCGTGCGTCCGCAGCCCAAGGGACATATCAAGGGCGGCCAATGTTTTCTGTGCCACCTGCAACCCAAGGACTGGAAAGGGCCGGTAAAGTAGATGCGTACGATCGGCGTCAGCGCCAAGCCACATGATGAACGGGCCAAAGCCATGGCCTGCGAGCTGATCGACTGGCTACGGCAGCAGGGACGTCAAGTGCTGGTTGACAGCACCGTACCCGGATTCGACGAGCTGCCGCTGGTTGAGATGCCGAAACGGGTGAACCTGATGGTGGTGTTGGGTGGCGACGGTACGCTGCTGCACGTGGCGCGGCGCTTCATCGGCCATGATACGCCGATCCTCGGCATCAATCTCGGGCGCCTCGGTTTCCTGACCGAAGCCGCCGCCGGCAACATGCGGGAGGTGGTGGAGCAGGTGCTGGCAGGCCATGCCAAGATCAAGACGCATTTCAGCCTGCAGGCGCAGGCCTGGCGTGACGGCCAGGCACTGGACTCGGGCCATGCCATCAACGATGTGGTGCTGCAGCGCAATGTGCATCCGCGCATGATCGAGTTCGAGATGCACGTGTTCGGCCATTTCATGTTCCGGCTGCGCGCCGACGGCCTGGTGCTCGCCACCCCGGCCGGCTCTACCGCCTATGCCCTGTCGGCCGGCGGCCCCATCGTGCATCCGGAGGTGGCGGCGATCAGTGTGGTGCCGATCTGCCCGCATGTGCTGTCCAATCGCCCGGTGGTGCTGCCCGCTTCCGCCAGTATCGAGCTGATCCTGACCGACAGCCCGGAACCAGCGGCGCTGAATCTCGACGGACAGGTGCATCACGAACTGTGCGCCGGTGACCGCATCCAGGTGGACCGTGCCGGCACGGTATCGCTGGCCTATCTACCGGAGCGGCATTATTTCGAGGTGCTGCGCTCCAAGCTGTTATGGGCCGGCCACGCCCAGGAATAGACACAGCCTGCTCTGATGCTGAGCGAACTGCTCATCCGCGAATTCGCGCTGATCGACGAGGCGAGCCTGAGCCTGGGCCCAGGCATGACCGTATTCACCGGAGAAACCGGCGCCGGCAAGTCCATTCTCGTCGATGCCCTGGGGGCGGCCTTCGGGGCCCGGGCCAGCCAGGAATGGGTGCGCTATGGCGCCAAGCAGGCCGAGGTGGTGGCCACCCTGAACTGTGACGATGCCCGCCTGGTATCGCTGCTGGCGGAGCAGGCCATCGAAGCCGATGAGGCGCTGATCCTGCGCCGCGTCATCAAGGCCGACGGCAAATCCAGCGCCTATGTCAACGGTACACCGGCGCCGGTGCGCCTGCTGCAGCAGATCGGCGATTTGCTGCTCGACCTGCACGGCCAGCATGAACACCAGGCGCTGCTGCGTCCGGATTTCCAGCGCCAACTGGTCGATGCCCGCCTGCCCGACGGCCTATGCCGGACGGTGGCAGCGGCTTATGAGCGCTGGCGCCAGACCGGAGAACGACTGGCGGCGCTGCAGGCCGAGCGCTCCGACAGTGGGCGCCAGGAGCAATGGATGCGCGATGAGCTGGCTCGCCTGGCCGAGATCGGCGTCGAGCAGGGACTGGTGGAGACGCTGCAGGCCGAGGTGGATCAGGGCCGGCATTTCGCCCAGATCCAGGAGGCAGCGACCCGCGCCCTGGCATTGCTGGAGGACGGCGATCCGGATGCGCGCGCGCTTCTGGCCGGAGCCCGGCACGCCCTGTCCGACGTGGCCGACTACCAATCTGAATTGCAGGAGGGCATGGAACTGCTTGACCAGACCGACGCGCTGCTCGGCGAGGTGGCATACCGGTTGCGCCATGCCATGGATGCCTCGTTCGACGAACAGGCTCTGCGTGTTGCCGAGACGCGCCTGATGGATATGCACGATGCCATGCGCCGGCACCAGACCGACGAGGACGGACTGCTCGCCCGGATGCGCGAATGGGAGGAGGCCCTGTCCCGGCTGGATACGGCGGGCTGGGATGAGGAGGGCCTGCGCGCAGAGCAGGCGGCGGCGGCGGCCGAGTACGGGCAGGCGGCAGCGGCGCTGAGCGCGGCGCGCGGTAAGGCGGCGGCGGAACTGGCCGCGGAGCTGCGGCCATTCCTCGATCGGCTGGCCCTGAAGGGTATGCAGGTGCGCATCGACGTGGAGCCCGGAGATGGTGGGGCCGCGTGGAGCGCGCAGGGGTTAGATGCGGTGCGTTTCATGGCTTCGTCGAATCCGGGCGAGCCGTTCCGGGAACTGGCGGCCATCGCCTCGGGCGGTGAGATGTCGCGCTTCGTGCTGGCCCTGAAGGGATGCGGCGCATTGGCGCAGGCCCCGCATGTGGCGGTATTCGACGAGGTCGATGTCGGCATCGGCGGCGAAACGGCCTGGTGCGTCGGCGAGCTGCTGGCGGCCATGGGGCGGGAGCGGCAGGTGCTGGTGGTGTCGCATCTGCCCCAGGTGGCTGCCTGTGCGCAGCATCAGGTACGCATCAAGAAGATCGAGGGCGAGCGCACGGTCACGCGGGTGGAAACCCTGGCCGACGGCGAACGCCTGGATGAGATCGCACGCATGCTCGGCGGCACCGACAGCCAGGGTCGGGCGCATGCCACCCAGATGCTGGCACGCGGCCAAGGGCAGCCGGCATGACAGAGCATCGCATCACCGTGCGCATGGCCGAAACCGACGATGTCGGGGCGATCCATGCCCTGCTGCAACCCTTCGCCGATAAGGGGATCATCCTGCCGCGCGCGCACGACGATCTGTACCAGCACCTGCAGGAAATCGTGGTGGCCGAGTATGACGGTGCGGCCGTGGGCACGGTGGCCCTGCACATCTACGGCTCGAATCTGGCGGAGATCCGCTCGCTGGTGGTGCAGCCGGATCATCAGAAGAAACAGATCGGGCGCTTACTGATCGAGGCGGCCGAGCAGTGGGCTGCCGGGTTGGGTATCGCACGCATTTTCGCCCTGACCTATGTGCCGGATTTTTTCGCGCGGCTCGGTTATTCCCAGGTGCTGAAGGAAACCCTGCCCCACAAGGTGTGGACCGTGTGCGTGCACTGCGCCAAGTTCGCCGATTGCGACGAAGTGGCGATGGAAAAGCGCCTGTCCGATGCCCCGATCCAGCCGATGAGACTGATTCCGATCCTCGAGGTCAGCCAGTCGGACTGATGCTTCTGATTTAGTCCTGCGGTAGTGCTGAGAGCATGGCGCGCACGGCCGATTCCGCCGCCTCCAGGCGCATCGCATCGCGGCCGCTGAGACAGATCTTGCCGGCAGGCGGATGGGTGAAGTGGCTGGGATAGGAGCCGATCTCCACATCCGAGAACTGTCGCTGGATCGATTCCAGTTCGTGTGCGAACAGGCTTTCGCGTATCGGCACCTCGATCTCGCGGCGCATATACGGCGTACCGCCGAACTCCGGCAGGATGGTATCCAGTTGCGAGGCGAAAATCTCCGGCACGCCGGCCAGCACATAGACATTGTCGATATGCGCCCCCGGCGCGATGGTCTTGTCGCAGCGGATCAGCTGCGCCCCTTCGGGCATCATCGCCATGCGCCGGCGGGATTCATTCAGGCCTTCGGGGCCGAAGCGTTCCGCCATGATACGCACGATGGCACCATCCTCGACCAGAGGTATCCCGAAGGCCGCTGCCACCGCCTCCAGCGTGATGTCGTCATGCGTGGGGCCGATGCCGCCGCTGGTGATCACGGCGTCCGCGTGCCGGCGGAGGCGGTTCAGTGATTCGGCGATGGCATCCAGGTGGTCCGGCACCACGGCGATTTCCTGCAGGCGGCAGCCGTTCTCGAACAGACGCTTGGCCGCGAGCCAGGCGTTGGCGTCGCGCGTGCGGCCGGACAGAACCTCATTGCCGATAACCAGGATGGCTGCCGTCTGATGCTTCATCGTCCATGCATCCTAGATGCAGGCATGGATATCTGCCAACCGCCGGATTGTGACACGGCGTGCGCCGATGGAGGGCAGGATCCGGCGTACCCGCACCCTTCCCACGCTGGTTTAGTGCAGATGGCGCAGGGCGGCGATGCGCGCCTCGGTCGGCGGGTGACTGGCGAACAGCCCCGCCATGCCGCCGTGGATCTTCAGCGTGGCCAGCGCGTCCTGCGGCGCCAGGCCGCCGCGCTGCTGCTCCTCGGCCGGCTCGGTGCGCTGCGCGATGGCCTCGATCTTCTGCAGGGCGCGGATCATCGCATCGGCGCCGTAATGGTGCGCAGCATGCGCATCGGCGCGGAACTCGCGGCGGCGGGAATGCCACATGACAACGATCATGGCCAGGATGGAGAACAGAATCTGCAGCACGATATCGACGACGAAATACACCAGCATGTTCGGTTCGCCGTCGCGAGAGCCGGCGCTGGCCGCCATACGCGCAATGGAGCTTGCCAGGAAATAGACGAAGGTGTTCATCAGCCCCTGCAGCAGGGTGGTGGCAACCATGTCGCCGTTGCTGACATGCCCCATCTCATGCGCCAGCACGGCCTTCACCTCGTCGTCATCGAGCGCGTTCACCAGACCCGAAGACACCGCCACCATCGAATGGTTGCTGCCCGGCCCGGTGGCGAACGCGTTCGGGGTATCGTCCCAGTACACCCATACCTCGGGCATGCGCACGCCGTCACGGCGCGCCAGCTCCTGTACGGTGCTGTACACAAGCCGTTCCTTGGGCGTGGAAGGATCGGTCACCGCCTGCATGCGGTACATGCGCTTGGCCATCGGCTTGGACAGCATCAGGGAGATGAAGGCGCCGCCGAAGCCGAACACCGCGGCCCAGGCGAACTGCATCGTGGCGAAGCCGTGCAACTTGATGCCGAAGGCCGGCAGCACGAATTGGATCAGCACGGTGCCGGTGATCGACAGGGTCAGAAAGATCAGGAAATTGGCAATAATCAGCAGGAAAATGCCTTTGAACCAGCGCATGATCGTCCTCCGTCGTGGGATGAATCGCATAGCAATGTGGGGACTGGCGGGTGAAAATTCAAGCCTTGAAAGCACCACCTCTTTGACCTTACATAGAAGGCATGAGTGATGAGGCCCTTGATTCCGAAATTATCAATCCATCTTCCACCGGGCAGCCACAGCCCGAGGAAGGCCGCGTTGCCGTGGCCAGCGAGGTGCTGCCGCCGTATCTGACCCTGCTGCCGCTGTCCAACCGGCCGCTGTTTCCCGGGCTGGTGGTGCCGCTGGTCTACGAGGGCCAGGAGATCATCGACAGCATGAAGCAGCTGGCCGAGCGGCACGAGCATCATGTCGGACTGGTGTTGCTGCGCGACGAGGCGAAGCCGTTCGAGTCGGGTAACCTGTACGATGTCGGCGTCGTGGCCAAGGTGGTCAAGGCGGTGGAGCTTGAGGGACACAGCCTGCACCTGGTGGTCGAATGCCTGAACCGCTTCCGCATCGAATCCTTCATCGAGGGCCAGCCGCTGCGCGCCCGCGTGCATTATCATTATGAAACCTCCTACAAGGATAACCTGGAGATCCGCGCCTATACGGTGGCGGTCATCAACACCATCAAGGAGCTTCTGAAGCACAATCCGCTGTACGAGGAGGAGCTGCGCCTGTTCGCATCCCGTGTCGGCGTCGACGAACCGCACCGCCTGGCCGATTTCGCAGCCAGCCTCACCACTGCCGACCGAAAGGAGCTGCAGGATATCCTGGCCACCTATCCGATCTTCGACCGCCTGAAGAAGGTGATCTCGCTGCTGAACCGCGAGCTTAACGTCAGCAAGGTGCAGCGCCGTATCCGGGAAAACATCGAGGAGAAGGTATCCACTCAGCAGCGCAAGTTCTTCCTGCACGAGCAGTTGCATGAGATCCGCCGCGAACTGGGCATGGACCAGGACCCGCGCGAACAGGAGTTGGAGACGCTGAAGAAGCGGGCCGAGGGCCTGGTGTTCTCGGAGGAGGCGCAGAAGGTCTTCGACGAAGAAATGACCAAGCTTTCCACCCTCGATCAGGGCTCGCCGGAATACGGCGTGACGCGCAACTATCTGGACTGGCTGGTCAGCCTGCCCTGGGGCAAGTTCACCAAGGATCGCTTCAGCTTGAAATCGGCCTCTGCTGCCCTGAACAAGCACCATTCGGGCCTGGATGACGTCAAGGACCGCATCCTCGAGTTCATCGCCGTCGGCAGCCGTAAGCAGCAGGTCGGTGGCTCCATTGTGCTGTTCGTCGGCCCGCCGGGTGTCGGCAAGACCTCGCTGGGCCGGGCCATCGCCGAGGCGGTCGGCCGGCCGTTCTACCGTTTCTCGGTCGGCGGCATGCGCGACGAGGCGGAGATCAAGGGGCACCGGCGTACCTATATCGGCGCCATGCCGGGCAAGCTGATCCAGGCGCTGAAGCGCGTGGAGGTGGCCAATCCGGTGATCATGATCGACGAGGTGGACAAGATCGGCACGGATTTCCGCGGCGATCCGGCTTCGGCGCTGCTGGAGGTGCTCGATCCGGAGCAGAACTCCGATTTCATGGATCATTACCTGGACGTGCGCTTCGATCTGTCGCGTGTGCTGTTCCTGCTGACCGCCAACCAGCTCGACACCGTGCCGCCGCCGCTGCTGGACCGGGCGGAGATCATCCGCCTGCCCGGCTACATGGCCTCGGAGAAGGTGGAGATCGCTCGCCGGCACCTGTGGCCGGCGCAACTGGCCGCGCATGCGCTGAGCAAAAAGGAGGTGGTGCTGAGCCCGGCGGCCCTGACGCATCTGGTCGAGGACTATGCGCGCGATCCCGGCGTGCGCGGGCTCGAGCAGCTGCTGAAGAAGATCCTGCGCAAGGTGGCGCGCAAGCTGGCCGAATCACCGAAGGCGGCACCGGTGCACATCGGCGTGAAGGAGCTCGAGGATTACGTCGGAAAACCGCGCTTCCGCGCGCAGGCCGTCAAGCTGGGCGTCGGCCTGGCCACGGGCCTGGCCTGGACGGCCATGGGCGGCACCACGCTGACGCTGGAGGCCACCGTGGCCCACCGCGACAGCCGAGGCCTGAAGCTCACCGGCCAGCTGGGCAAGGTGATGCAGGAATCGGCCGATATCGCCTATTCGTATGTCAGCTCGAATCTCGGGCGCTTCGGCGGCGATGCGTCCTTTTTCGACAAGGCTTTCGTGCACATGCACGTGCCGGAGGGAGCGGTGCCCAAGGACGGCCCGTCGGCCGGCATCACCATGGCCACGGCCCTGCTGTCGCTGGC
>CAYRBJ010000001.1:69009-138037 GCA_964422615.1 uncultured Zetaproteobacteria bacterium
CCAAGGACGGCCCGTCGGCCGGCATCACCATGGCCACGGCCCTGCTGTCGCTGGCGCTGGACCAAGTGCCGGCGGCGATGGCCATGACCGGCGAGCTGACGCTGACCGGCGAGGTGCTGCCGATCGGCGGCGTACGCGAGAAGCTCTTGGCGGCCAAGCGCCTGGGCATCGGCGAGGTCATTTTGCCAAAGGCCAACGAGGTCGATGTCGGCGAGCTGCCGACATCGGTGGCCGAGGGTCTGGTACTGCACTACGCTTCGCACTTCAAGGACGTGGCGCGGCTGATGTTCGGCGTCCGCATGCGCCCGGCCAAGGCCAAAGGCTGACGTGCCGGGCCTAGGGCACTGCCGAATCGGTTTGGCGGTCGATCATTTGCCTAAATTAGGGACGATCGCATCTGCAGAATCAGACAAGGATTTGATTATATTGGTGCTCAACTGCACCGCGGTCTGGCGTTGTGACATCAGGCTTTGCAGGTTGATCATGTCCATCTGGGCACTCGAATTGATGTCGCTGACGAGCGCATCGAGCCTCTTTTCCTGCATCATGAGGCGCTCGGTGTCGCGCCGCAGCGCGGCGACGGTCTGCTTGTAGGCCGCAAGCTCGCGGTTGAACTCCGCGACCCGCGGGTCGATATGGGATGCATGCGGAGCGGTTAACACTGCCGGACGCACCACGGGCCGGACGCCACCGGCGGCACCGGCGGATGGCATGGGTAAAAGAAGCAACGCTACGGACATAATGACAATACCCATCGCCATTGTGCATGCGTGAACAGGTGTTGATTTGTGGATCATGACGGCCTCCCCTGGCTCCATTCTCCTTTTCATTGTAATGGAACAGGGTGGTTGCCGAAACCCAGCGCTGGCTAGGGCTGCTGGCCCGGCGGCGGCGTCAGGGGAACGGCCGAGGGCGGGTTCGGCAGCGGTTCGCTGCGCTCACGCGCCACCAGGATGCCGGCACCAATGATGGCCGTCGCTCCGAGCAGCCCCAGCGCGTCCGGCCTTTCCCCCCACGCGACATAGCCGATCAACCCGGCGAAGATCAGGCTGGCATAACCGAGCGGCGACACCTGCGATGCCGGTGCCAGGGCATAGGCGCGCGTCATGCCCAACTGGCCGAGGCTGCCCGTGACGCCGGCGGCTACCAGCCACAGCCACTGCTGCTGATCCGGGCGTACGAACTCCACGGCCATCGGCACCGCCGAGATGATGCTGGCCAGCAGGGCGAACCACACGACGATGCGCATGCTGGGCTCGCTGTCGGACATCCGTTTCACCGCGGTCAGGGCGATGCCTGCCAGCACGCCGGAGGCGAGTCCCGCCAGTCCCGACAGTGAGGCGATATGCGACGAGGGGTGGAATACCAGCAGCACTCCGGCGAGTCCCAGCAGCAGGGCCCGGCGGCGCAGCGGTGTGGACGGCTCCTTCAGCCAGATCACGGCCGCCAGGGACACGAACAGCGGCGAGGTGTAGTTGAGCAACAGCGCATCGGCCAGCGGCAGGTTGGCCAGGGCATGGAAATACAGATACATGGCGGACAGGCCCGCCACGGCGCGCAACAGGTGCAGGCCGAAACGGCCGGTGGCGAGCGTCACGCGGTGGCCGGCGAGCAGCGGCAGCAGCATCAGCAACGAGAAGAAGTTGCGGAAGAACACCACTTCGGATTGCGGCAGGTGGGCCGCGGCCATGCGCACGCAGGCGCCCATGGCGGCGAAGGCGGCGGCGGCAAGCAGGGCCAGGGTAACCCAGGAGCCGCGGTAGGGCCTCATCTTCGGCGCAGGCTGGACAACAGCAGCAGCACCACGCCCACCGAGATGCAGGAATCGGCCACATTGAAGGCCGGCCAGGCGTAGGTCTTGCCTTCGATCACCACATACCACTGGATGAAATCGACGACGTAGCCCTGATGAAAACGGTCCCAGATGTTGCCGGCCGCTCCGGCCAGGATCAGCACCAGCAGCCACGAGGTCGGGCCGGTGCTGTGGCGGTCCTTCAGCCACCACAGCAGCACGCCGAGGGCGATGCCGATGGTGACGCCGAGCAGCAGCCATGCCCGCCACGGGGTGGGCAGGTTGGCGAACATCGAGAAGGCTACGCCGGTGTTGTGGGCGCGCACGATATTGAAGAAGCCGGGGATGACGACGAACGGATGGAAGTCGGGGCGCTCGATCCACCATTTGCTCCACTGGTCGAGGCCGACCAGCAGCACGAACGTCAGCATCTGGGCTGTAGTGCGATTCATTTCGCTCCGGTCACGGCCTCAAGGCAGCGGCCGCACAATTCGTTGTGCTCGGCATGTTCCGGCGCGGCCGGCGTACCGACGATCCAGCAGCGCGGGCACTTGACGCCCGCGGCCTTGCTCACGCGCACGGCATCGCCTGCGGCGGGCACCGCCCGGGCGACGATCAACAGCTGCTCCAGCGGCTCGCCCAGTTCCTCGGCGATGGAGCCGTCGAGGCCCGGAACCTCGACATGGGCGGCGATGGCGGCGCCGATGACGCCCTCCTTCTTCGCCTGATCGAGGGACGTGTTCACCTGCTCACGCAGGGCGAAGAAGCGCTCCCACGCGTCGCCGGGCACATCCACGTCCGTGGCATGCTGGAAGTCCTGCAGATGCACGCTTTCACTAGGGGTGCCCGGCAGGAACTCCCAGATGTCCTCGGCCGTGAACGGCAGGATCGGGGCGATTAGACGCACCAGCTGGTTGGCCAGGTCATACAACGTGGCCCGGGCCGAGCACCGGCGTGCCGAGCTCTCGGTATCGCAATACAGCCGGTCCTTGATCACGTCCAGATAGAAGCCGCCGAGGTCGACGGTGCAGAAGTTGTGGATCTCCTGGTGGATGCGGTGGAAGCGGTAGCTTTCGTATCCCTGGCGCACGGCAGCCGATACCTGGGCCAGGCGGTGCAGCACCCAGCGGTCAAGTTCGGTGCGAGCCTGCAGCGGCACGGTGTCGGCTGCCGGGTCGAAACCATGCAGGCCGCCGAGCATGAAGCGGATGGTGTTGCGGATGCGCCGGAAGCTCTCGGCCAGCTGCTTCAGGATATCCTGGGAGATATTGATGTCGGCTGAATAATCGCTGGCGGCGACCCACAGGCGCAGGATGTCGGCACCCATCTGCTCCATGATCTTCTGCGGCGCGATGACATTGCCGCGCGACTTGGACATCTTGTTTCCCGAACTGTCGAATACGAAGCCGTGCGTCAGCACGGCCTTGAACGGGGCGGTGCCGCGCGTGCCGACGGCCTCCAGCAATGAGGACTGGAACCAGCCGCGGTGCTGGTCCGAACCTTCGAGGTACAGATCAGCCGGGCTGCCCAGCTCCTTGCGCTTCTCCAGCACGCAGGCATGGGTCGAGCCCGAGTCGAACCACACATCGAGGATGTCCGTCTCCTTGACGAATTCCCTGCCGCCGCAATGCGGGCAGCTGGCATCCGCAGGCAGAAAGTCGATGACGGGGCGGGCGAACCATACATCGGCGCCAGCCTCGGCCACGGCCTTGGCCACGTTTTCGATGACCTCGGGGGTGGTCACCGCATACGAATCGCAGGCGCCGCAGCGGACGACGGTGATCGGCACGCCCCAGTTGCGCTGGCGCGACACGCACCAGTCCGGGCGTGATTCGACCATCGAACGGATACGGTTGGCGCCCCATTCGGGGATGAAGCTCGTCTCCTCGATGGCCTGCAGCGCCTTGGCGCGCAGGTCGTTGGTGTCCATCGAGATGAACCATTGCGGCGTGGCGCGGAAGATCAGTGGCTTGTGGCAACGCCAGCAGTGCGGATAGGCGTGGCGGATCCGGCTGTCGGCGAGCAGCGAGCCGCCCTCACGCAGATGCTCGATGACCACGGCATTGGCCTTGAACACGTGCTGGCCGCCGACCACCGGCGTGTCCAGGCGGAATACCCCGCCGTCGTCGACCGGGTTGAATGCCGGCAGTCCGTATCTGCGGCCGATCTCGAAATCCTCCTGGCCGTGGCCGGGGGCGGTGTGCACGCAGCCGGTGCCGGCGTCGAGCGTCACGTGCTCGCCGACCAGGATCGGTGCGTCCTGCTCGAGGTAGGGGTGGCGGAAGCGGCGGTTCTCCAGCTGGGAGCCGCGGAAGCGCACCGCGACCTCCCCCCGGGCGCCGATGGCCTGCATGACGTCGGCGCGCAGGTCCTCGGCGACGATCAGGATCTCGCCTGCCTCCAGGTTCTCGTTGCCGCCCGTCTCGGCGATGCGCACGGCGGCGTATTCGATGTTCGCGCCCAGGGCCACGGCCAGGTTGGCCGGGATGGTCCACGGCGTCGTCGTCCAGATGACGACGGAGATCTTGCCGGCCAGCGCCGGGTCGATGTCGGTCAGGTCCTCGCCGGCGGCGAACTTGACGTAGATCGAGTGCGAGGTGTGCTCCTCGTACTCGACCTCGGCCTCGGCCAGCGCCGTGCGGTCGTTGACGCACCAGTGCACGGGCTTGGCGCCCTTGTACAGGCCGCCGTTGGCCAGAAAGCGCCCGACCTCGCGCACGGTGTTGGCCTCGAACGTGAAGTCCATCGTCACGTAGGGGTTCTGCCAGTCGCCCATGACGCCGAGGCGCTGGAATTCCGCGCGCTGCACGTCCAGCCATTCGGCGGCGTAGTCGCGGCAGGCGGCGCGGAACTCGGAGGCCGGGATGTCCTCCTTGGCGCGCTTCTGTTTGGCGAACTTCTCCTCGACCTTCAGCTCGATCGGCAGGCCGTGGCAGTCCCAGCCCGGCACGTACGGGGCATCGAAGCCCATCATGCTGCGCGAGCGCACGACGATGTCTTTCAGCACCTTGTTGACGGCGTGGCCGATGTGAATGTTGCCATTGGCGTACGGCGGTCCGTCATGAAGCACGAAGCGCGGGGCGCCGTGGCGCTTGGCGCGCAGCTTCCCGTACAGGTCCTGCTCTTGCCACTCGGTCAGTCGCTTCGGCTCGGCCTGCGGCAGGTTGCCGCGCATCGGCATCTCCGTGGTCGGCAGGAACACGGTGGGTTTGTAATCGAACGTGGGCTTGTCTGACATGCGGTCTATCCGGATTCCTTTATCGGCGGGGTCTGGTCAACGGCTGCGAAGCATAAGCAAAAGCATGCGCCTTGTCCCACCGTCGTCTATGTCTCTGCGAGGATGCGGCGGGCCGCATCGCAGTCCTCGGAGATCTGTCGCGCCAGCTCGTCGGCGTCCTTGAAGGCGCGATCCTCGCGGATGCGGTGCACGAAGTTGACCTCGATGCGCTTGTGGTACAGGTCCGGGCTATCGTCGAACACGTGCGCCTCCAGGATCAGTGTGCGCCCCTGGAAGGTCGGGCGGTAGCCGAGATAGGCGGCGCCGTCCCAGCGCTTCTCCCCGCCGACGAAATCGGTACAGCGTACGCGCACGGCATAGATGCCGGCCGGCGGATGCGCCAGCTCCGCCACGTCGATGTTGGCGGTGGGAAAGCCCATGGCGCGCCCGCGCTGCCAGCCGGGCCCGACATGGCCGGAGATCGTGTACGGGCGGCCGAGCAGCTCGCCGGCGAGTTGGAAATCGGCGGCCTCGATGGCCGAGCGGATGCGCGTCGAGGACACGACGGCCCCGTGCATCTCGAAGGCGGTGGCCTCGCTGACCGTGAAGTCCATGGTTTCGCTGAGCCGACGCATCAGATCGGCATGGCCCTGGCGGTCATGGCCGAAGGCGAAATCGTAGCCGACGTGGATGTGCTTGAAGCCGAGGGACTCGTGCAGGGTGCGGGCGAAGCGCTCCGCCGGCCAGGCGGCGAGCTCGCGGTTGAAATGAAGCAGCAGCACCGCATCCATGCCGGCCTCGGTCAGGTGCTCCAGGCGCTCGTGCAGATGGCACAGCCGGCGCGGCGACTCCTCCGGGTACAGCACGGCGCGCGGATGCGGCTCGAAGGTGACGGCCACGGCCGGACCATGGACGGCCTCGGCGTGGGCGCGCAGCTCGGCCAGCACCTGCCGGTGCCCCAGGTGCACGCCGTCGAAATTGCCGACGGTGACGGCGCCGCCATGCAGGGATTCGGTGGCCTCGGCGGCCTGCCAGGAGCGGAGGATTTGCATGGCGGCAAGCCTAGCAGCGGCGAATGTCACGTCCATGCGCGAAAAGGGGTCAAAGTGCGCCCGGAATCAGGCAGCATGGGTCGCCGGTTGCCGTTATCCCAGGAGTTGCCGATGATCCTCGATCTCGATGCGTTGACCCCGAGCCAGACCTATTTTCAGATGATCCAGACCCTGATCCCGCGCCCGATCGCCTGGGTGCTGTCGGAGCATGCGAACGGCCGCCTGAATCTGGCGCCGTTCTCGTATTTCACGGCCGTGTGCGCCGAACCGCCGCTGGTGCTGATCTCGGTCGGGCACAAGCCGGACGGTTCTCTGAAGGATACGCGCGTCAACATCGAGGACCGGGATGATTTCGTCATCCATATCGCCCATCGCGAGATGTTGCAGGCGATGAACGCCAGCTCCGCCACCCTGCCGGCCGGGGAGTCCGAGATCGAGCAGACCGGGCTGGAGACAGTGCCGTTTGAAGGCTCCAGGCTGCCGAGACTGGCCGCGGCGCGCGTGGCCTATGCCTGTGAACGCTACGAGATCCGGGAGATCGGGCCGTCAAAGCAGTCGCTGATCATCGGCCGGGTGAAGCATATCTACATCGACGATGCCATCGTCGATGTGTCGGTCGAGGGCCGGATCAAGGTCGATGCGGAAGGTCTTGATCCAATCGCCAGACTGGGCGGCAGCGAGTTTGCGATGCTCAGTGAGGTGATCCGCCTGAAGCGTCCGGCCTAGACTTTCACTTTTCCCATCGAACGGTCGTGGATGCGGCTGAGCAATAACAGACTGATCAGGGCACCGACCAGGGCCGTGAGCATGTCCCACTGCGTATCCCACGGATCGCCCTGCGTGGCCAGGAAGGCCACCGCCTCGTCGCCGGTGGACACCGCCACCCGCCATTCGATCAGCTCGTAGCAGGCGCTGATGGCCAGGCAGATGCTGGTGACGATGAAGAACAGCCATTTTCCGCGCACCAGCGGCGAACGGCGCAGCAGGATCTCGCGCGCGATGATGGCCGGGAAGAAGCCCTGGGCGAAATGTCCGAGGCGGTCGTAGTCGTTGCGCACCAGGCCGATGTGATCGTCGCGCAGCCAGTTGAACAGCGGCACCTCGGCGTAGGTGTAATGGCCGCCGACCATCAGCACCATGCTGTGCAAAAGGATGGCCAGGTAGGCGAGATCGGACAGTTTAAAGCGCGTGTAGGTGGCGGCGACGATACTGATGCCGATCAGCGCCGGCAGCACCTCCAGCACCCAGGTGAACAAATCCTTCGGATGCCAGGCCGACCAGCCCAGTGCCGCGGCGAACACGGTCAGCATGGCCCAGTGCCGCCATGGCAGGCCGACGATCACTTTTGCGCGCGCTCCATGGTCACGAAGGTGTAGTCGTAGCGGTTGGCCTCATCGGCCTTGTGGAACTGGCGCGCGGCCTCCTTCCACTTGCCGACGCCGAAGGCCGGGAAGTAGATGTCGCCCTCGATCTCGGCGTGCACCAGCGTCATGTACATGCGTGTTACCTTCGGAAAGAATAGTGCATAGATGTCGGCGCCGCCGATGATCATCACCTCGCTGTTGTCGGGGACGACGCTTTCGAGCTCCTCCGGGGAGTGGATGACGGCGCAACCGTCGGCGGTGTAATCCTCCTGGCGGGTCAGCACGATGTTCTGGCGCCCGGGCAGCGGGCGGCCGATGTCGTCAAAGTTGCGGCGGCCCATGACGATCGGATGCCCCATCGTCGTTTCCTTGAAATGTTTCAGGTCGGCCGGCAGGTGCCAGGGCAGCGAGCCCTCGCGCCCGATGACGCGATTCTCGCTCATGGCCACGATCAGCGAGTACGAAATGCTCATGCCCGGCATGCTTCCGGGCGAATTCCGCAAAGGCAAGCGCGGCGTGTCCCCCGCTGCCGGATTGCATCACCCGCCGCGGCGCGCTTCGGCGTTGAAAAGCCATCAATATGTTCGAGCCCCGTTGGGCAAATGGCCGCCGGAAGGGCTATACATAGGTTTCCAGCTCAAAAACATTCTTGAGCACGGAAGGAGGTCACGCCATGTCCGACAGCAAATGCCCGTTTCATCACACAGCCGGCAGCGGCCCGTCGAACCGGGACTGGTGGCCGAACCGGTTGAACCTGGACATCCTGCGCCAGCATTACGCCAAGTCCAGTCCGATGGGCGAGGACTTCAACTACGCCGAAGCATTCAAGAGTCTCGATCTGAAGGCACTGAAAAAGGATCTTACCGACCTGATGACCGATTCACAGGCATGGTGGCCGGCGGACTATGGCCACTACGGACCGATGTTCATTCGCATGGCATGGCACGCTGCGGGCACCTACCGCACCGGCGATGGCCGCGGTGGTGCCGGCACCGGCAACCAGCGCTTTGCACCGGTCAACAGCTGGCCCGACAACGTCAACCTGGACAAGGCGCGCCGGTTGTTGTGGCCGGTCAAGCAGAAGTACGGGCGCAAGATCTCCTGGGCCGACCTGTTGATACTCACCGGCAACGTCGCGCTGGAATCGATGGGATTCAAGACCTTCGGTTTCGGCGGCGGACGTGAGGACATCTGGGAGCCGGAAAAGGATATCTATTGGGGGATGGAAGATGCCTGGCTGGATGACAAACGCTATGGCGGCAAGCACGAGAGCCTGGAAGACCCGCTAGCTGCGGTGCAGATGGGGTTGATTTACGTGAATCCGGAAGGCCCGGAAGGCAAGCCGGATCCGGTCGCCTCCGGCCGGGATGTGCGCGAAACCTTCGCGCGCATGGCGATGAACGATTACGAGACGGTGGCGCTCACGGCCGGCGGCCACACCTTCGGCAAATGCCATGGCGCCGGCGACGCCGCGCTGGTCGGCCCCGAGCCCGAGGCCGCTCCGATCGAGCAGCAGGGCCTGGGCTGGATGAGCAGCTACAAGAGCGGCAAGGGCGGCGACCAGATCGGCAGCGGGCTGGAGGGCGCATGGAACCCGACCCCGACGACATGGGATATGGGCTATCTGGACATGCTGTTCGGCAACGAGTGGGAGCTGACCAAGAGCCCGGCCGGCGCCAATCAGTGGACGCCGAAGCAGGCGACCGACGACAACCAGGCCCCCGCCGCGGAGAATGCATCGGCAAAGCGGCCGATCATCATGACCGATGCCGACATGGCCATGCGCATGGATCCGATCTATGAACCGATCGCGCGCCATTTCCACGAGAATCCGGATGAATTCGCCGATGCCTTCGCCCGGGCTTGGTTCAAGCTGACCCACCGCGACATGGGGCCCAAGGCGCGCTACCTCGGCCCCGAGGTGCCTGCCGAGGAACTGATCTGGCAGGACCCGATCCCGAAGCGCGATCATGCGCTGGTCGATGACAGGGACGTCGCCAGCCTGAAGGGCAGGATCCTGGATTCCGGCCTGTCGGTCGGGGAACTGGTTTCCACCGCCTGGGCTTCCGCCTCCACCTTCCGCGGCTCCGACATGCGCGGCGGCGCCAACGGCGCCCGCATCCGCCTGGAGCCGCAGAGGAACTGGGCGGCCAACCAGCCGGACCAGCTGGCGAAGGTGCTCGGCGTGCTGGAGGGCATCCAGGCCGCGTTCGACAGCGCCCAGTCCGGCGGCAAGAAGGTCTCGCTGGCCGATCTGATCGTGCTGGCAGGCAACGCCGGCATCGAGCAGGCGGTGAAGGCCGCCGGCTTTGATGTGACGGTTCCCTTCTCGCCGGGTCGCATGGATGCCGCACAGGAGCAGACCGACGTCGAGGCCTTTGCCGTGCTGGAGCCGGAGGCGGACGGCTTCCGCAACTACATGAAGGCGAAGTACACGGTATCGGCCGAGGAGATGTTGGTGGACAAGGCGCAGTTGCTGACGCTGACCCCGCCCGAGATGACGGTGCTCGTCGGCGGCATGCGCGTGCTGGGCAGCAACGTCGGCGGCACCCAACACGGTGTATTCACCACGCGCCACGGGGCGCTGACCAATGATTTCTTCGTGAACCTGCTGGACATGGGCACCGTCTGGAAGCCCACCTCGAGGGATGAAGACGTGTTCGAGGGCACCGATCGCAAGACGGGCGCGAAGAAGTGGAGCGGCACCCGTGTCGACCTGATCTTCGGCTCGAACTCGGAGCTGCGCGCGCTGGCCGAAGTCTATGCCGCCGTGGATTCCCAGCAGAAGTTCGTCCACGACTTCGTGGCCGCCTGGACCAAGGTGATGAACCTGGACCGCTTCGACCTCGCCTGAGCCTGGCCCTACCTCCGCGGGCGGTCAGGATTCCGGCCGCCCGCAATGGCAAGCACGGCATATCCCCTGCGGGCGGATTGCCTCACCTGTGAGGAGGTGATTTGCCATTTCCAATATCCCATCTATGGTTGCATAACCATGGAGGATACATGGGAAATTGCCGATCCAATCGGATTCAGACAACCATATTAGACACCATTTTGGTGTCTAATATATGTTATGTGCTGAATGATCCGGAGATGTCATCATGAATTTAGAAGAATTTGTGCAGGTATCGCTATAACAAATTATCTCTGGCGTTAAGAAAGCACAGGAAAGTACTAAGCTGCAAAGCAAGCATTCGAGCGAAGCCGATCTTATAAATCCCGCCATTATGTATAGTGCTGATTCGGCACCAAAAGGGAAGTATTTCGCAACCATGGAACGCAACCTTGTTCACTTCGTGGAGTTTGATGTTGCCGTTTCAGCAGATAGTTCAACTGAGGCAAAAGGTGGATTTAGTCTAAAGGTTGCGGGGGTGGGGGGAGTGGAAGCCGGCGCAGGCGGATCAGAAAAGTCTTCAAGCATTAGTCGGGTTAAATTCAATGTGCCAATTCAGCTGCCGAAGTCTGATGACGAAAGCACATAACAAGGCCGCTCCAGCCGACGCGCCAAAGGCGCGCGCGGCTGAGCGGCAACGTTAGGCGTGTGATGCCGGTCGAATGATGGTCGTTGGAGCCGATGTGTTGGGTCGTTAGACTGAACCGATCATGCAGATCAGTACCGATTCACGAAGCTATTACGAGCGTATCGGCGGCGAGGACGGTGTGCGCCGGCTGGTGCACCGTTTCTACGAGATCATGGATACGCTGCCCGAGGCGGCCGGCATCCGCGCGTTGCACAAGGACCTGCCGGGGGCCGAGCAGAAGCTGTTCATGTTTCTAAGCGGCTGGATGGGCGGGCCGCCGTTGTATACGGAGCAGTACGGTCATCCCAGGCTGCGCATGCGCCACATGCCATTCCCCATCGCAGAGTCCGAGCGCGATCAGTGGATGACCTGCATGACCCATGCGCTGGACGAGACGGTGGACGATGCGGCGCTGCGCGAGGAGTTGAAGGACGCTTTTTACAAGATCGCCGATTTCATGCGCAACCAGCCCTGAGGGATCGCCCCCGAACTTGAGCCATGCACAAAACCGGGCCATGCTGGTTTTATGAGCAACGCTCCGCGCGCCGTCGTTACCCGTATCGCCATCCTTTTGCTGCTGACCTGCGCCGGCTCCTTTGCCTGGGAGACGGCCAACAACGCCGGCGCGCAGCATGTGATCGGCAAGGTGGTCGGCGTCCGGCAGGTGCTGGCCGGCAGAGGTGGCGACAGCAAGGAATTCACCATCCGCTATCGCTGGCAGGGCAAGGCGCATGACCTGGTCACCCGGCGCGGCATCCTGGATGCGTTCGGGACGCTCAGTGAATTGAAGACGGGCGACAGCGTGGGCCTGGCCGTGCGTCCGGATGCGCCGGACCGGGCGATGCTGGATACGGTCAGCGGGCGTTACGGCATCACGCTCAGCTTCGCGGCCCTGACGGCGATCTTCGTCGGGGCGCTGGCGTTTCTGGCCTTCACCGGCCGGTTACCGCCGTCCGGCGAGCGATAGGCTTCGGCCCTTCTAGACGGCGATCGGCGCCTTGATCGGCGAGTGGCACTCGTAGCCGACCAGCTCGAAATCCTCGAAGGTGAAATCGAAGATGTTGGTGACATCCGGATTGATCTTCATCACCGGCAGCGGGTACGGCTTGCGCGACAACTGCGTTGTCACCTGCTCCAGGTGGTTCAGGTAGATGTGGGCATCGCCGAAGGTGTGGATGAACTCGCCGGGCTTCAGCCCCGTCACCTGCGCCACCATCATCGTCAAGAGCGCGTAGCTGGCGATATTGAACGGAACGCCGAGCAGGATGTCGGCGCTGCGCTGGTACATCTGGCAGGACAGCCTTCCCTCTGCGACATAGAACTGGAAAAAGGCGTGGCACGGGGCCAGCGCCATGCGCCCCTGTTCGACGTTGGCCTGGGGCGGCATCGATTCGTCCGGCAGGTCGGCGACGTTCCAGGCCGACACGATCAGCCGGCGCGAGTCGGGCCGGGCCTTGATCTGCTCGATCAGGGCGCTGATCTGGTCGATATGGCGGCCGTCCGGCGCGGGCCACGAGCGCCACTGGTAGCCGTAGACGGGGCCGAGATCGCCGCGGCTCGTCGCCCACTCGTCCCAGATCGTCACGTTGTGCTCGTGCAGGTAGGCGATGTTGGTCTCGCCCTTCAGAAACCACAGCAGCTCGTGGATGATCGAGCGCAGGTGCAGCTTCTTGGTGGTGACGACGGGAAAGCCCTCCGCCAGATCGAAGCGCATCTGGTGGCCGAACACTGACAGCGTGCCGGTGCCGGTGCGGTCTTCCTTGCGCGTGCCATGCTCAAGCACATGCTGCATCAGATCGAGATAGGCTTTCACGAGGATTCCCTCCATTGGCACTCGGTGGCGTCGTCGGATATGCTGCACGCCCGGCCCGGCTTTGCAACGCCGGCGGACCGCACAAGGAGGCAGCATGTTCGCGCGCATTGTGGCCATCGCCCTGCTGGTGGCTGGCATCGGTTTCACATCACCGGCCTGGGCCGACCCAGCCAATCCCGCCGGCACCAATGCCACCAATCCCAATCCGAATGCCAATACTGGCGCCGCCAATGAGGAAGGCCCGCCGCCCGTCGGCGTATCCCCGAATGGGCAGGCCACGCCGGGCACAGCCACCACTGCCCCGCAGACGACGCCGACGGGTCAGCAGACCCCGACCGACAAGATCGTCAATGCCTTCATGCAGCTGGATACCGACAACTCGGGCAGCGTGTCGTTCGACGAATACATGGCGATGGTGCAGCAGCGGGCAAAGGACCGCTTCGATGCCATGGACACCAACCACGATGGCCAGGTGTCACCCGACGAATACCGTGCGTTCTGGCAGCGGCGCGAAGCGATGTGGTATCGTCTGAGGCACTGAGCGGCCAATTCCTTGCTCCGGCGCATGGCTCCTGCGGGCGCGTTACGGGGAGGTGATTTCCTCGGAGAATTCGGGCTGGGGTTCTGAGATGCTGGCCGGATCCTCGTGGATGATGATTTCGGCATCCGGAAACAACTTGTGCAGCTTGTATTCCACCTGGTCGGAGATGCGATGGGCCTGGATCAGCGACAGCTGGTCGTCCAGCTCCAGGTGCAACTGGATAAAACAGGTGGTGCCGGAGCGGCGGGTTCTGAGATCGTGCATGCCGCGCGTGTGCGGATGCTTCAGCACCGTGTCGATGATGCGCTGGCGTTCCTCGTCCGGCAGCTCCTGATCCATCAGGTGCTGCACGGCCTCGTGCGCGATCTGCCAGGAGCTGTACAGGATGTAGGCGGCGATGCCGAGCGCGAACACGGCGTCGAATCCCGACCAGCCGTAGGCAGCCAGCACCAGCGCGACGATGACGCTGCCGTTGACCATCAGGTCGGTGCGGTAGTGCAACTCGTCGGCCTTGATGGCGGTGGAGCCGGTTTTGCGGATGACATGTCGCTGGAAGGCCAGCAGGCCGAGGGTGGCGATGATCGAGAACACCATGACGCCGATACCGACGCCGATCATTTGCACCTTCTGCGGATGGATGATGCGGGAGATGGATTCCAGTGCCAAAAAGCCCGCAGATCCGGCGATGAACGTTGCCTGCCCGAGCCCGGCCAGCGCCTCGGCCTTGCCGTGTCCGAAACGGTGCTGGCGGTCCGCCGGCTGCAGGGCCTGGTGCACGGCCAGCAGGTTGATCAGCGAGGCCAGGGCATCGAGCGAGGAATCGATCAGCGTGGCCAGCAGGCTGACCGATTCGGTGCTCAGCCAGGCGCCGAACTTGACCAGGATCAGGGTCACGGCGACCGACGTCGAGGCATAGGTGGCCAGCCGCATCAAGCGGCCGTTGTCGGAGGTCGCTGCCGCCGGGGAACTCATGGCTCGAGTCTACCGCCTCGGCACATGTGAACCAAATGTCACGTTCGCCGTCCTAGGCCCGCTCCAGCGCCGCATGGATCTCAGGTAGCGAACGCCGCACCGCGGCGTGCCCGGCGGCCACGGCCTCAGATGCCCGGTAGAATTCGAGCATGCCGATGCCGGAGACATCCGGGCGCATCATGACGTCGGGCGGGGAGAGACGCTGGCGCAGGCGCGTGATCTCGGCCCGTGAGATATCCATGGCCCGGTTGTAGGTCGAGAACACGCTCGGCGTCGGCTGCTTGTCGCTGCGCAGCGAGTTCTTCAGCTGGCTCAGCCAGATGTGCAGCTGTGGCACCTTGCGCGTCCATTCCAGCTGCAGCAGCTCGTTGAGCCGGCTCGTCCAGGCGTTGTCCTCGGGGGGATCGAGGCGCAGGTCGAAGGCGCCCGGATGCACGGCCACCGCCACTACCGGTCCGCCGAAATGCTCTCGCGCGCTATCGAACGGCACCAGGTTGACCAGGCCGCCGTCGGCCAGCATGCGTTCGCCGAGCTTGACCGGCGGCAGCAGGCCGGGGATGGCGATGCTGGCGCATACGGCGTCCAGCAGCGGCCCCTGGGTGAACAGCACCTCCGAGCCGTCGACCAGGTCGGTGGCCACGGCCGCGAACGGGATGGGCAGGCTCTCGATCGACTTGCCCTCCATATGCGGCGCCAGGAACTCGCGGATGCCGCGGTCGGTGAAGATGGCGGGGCTGCCGAACTCCGGCATGAACAGGCGCAGCGTCTTCTTCCAGTCCATGTCCGTGGCCAGGCGGCGGATATCGCTGATGGGCACGCCGGCGGCCAGGAAGGCCCCGATCTCGGCGCCGATGCTGCTGCCAACGATGGCGCGGACGGGGATGTCGTGCTCGGCCAGGGCCTCGATGACACCGACGTGCGCAATGCCGCGGGCGCCGCCGCTGCCGAGCGCCAGCACGATGCCTTTTTTCTCATTCATGGTGGCCTCCGAGGCGTGGCCAAAAGGCCGGTACGCGCCGGCGGTAGTCGGCGTACTCGGGATGGTCGGCGACGAGGCGCCGCTCTTCCAGGCGCGAGCCGAGCACGAAATACAGGGCGACGGCCGCGTACAGGTGCAGGCTGTTGACGCTTTGCGCCGGCATCGCGAACAGGATCAGCAGCACGCCGGTGTACATCGGATGGCGCAGGTGGCGGTAGATGCCGCGCTCGACGAAGGGTTCGCCCCCGGGCGGGAACGGCTTCAGGCCCATGAAGATGCGCATGTCGAAGGCGCACATGCTCTGCCAGACGACCCAGGCCCCGAGCGCCTGCAGCGCCAGGGCCGGCACCAGCCATGCCCCGTGCAGGCGGTACAGCGGCGTATCCGGCAGCATGCGCACGAAGCCGAGCCAGACGGCCGTCAGCAGTATGGCGGAGATGGTGAAGGCCAGGCGGTAATGCCGGAGGGACAGGCCGGCCGCATAGGCAAGGCACTTGCAGCCGTTGCTTGCCAGCAGGCTGTGGGTCAGGGCGAAGCCGAGGCTGCTGCCCCAGAGCCAGGCCAGCGGATGCGCTGTGTCGAATTGCGGCATGACCGGAGCGTAGAGCGTCGCCTCATGCTGCGCAATTTGCACCGGAGCCGGTGGGCAGCCAGACTCGCTGACAGCAACCCCCAAACGGAGGATTCCCGCAATGCACACCGCCGCCGTCGCCTCGGCAGCCCTGCCCGTCATGGCCGATGTCGCCTGATTCCGCTCCTCGCCCGATCCGCTTCCTGGCCTCACCGCATCACAATGCGCGCCCGACCGGCACGGCCATCGACCTGATCGTGTTGCATGCGATCAGCCTGCCGCCCGGGGAATTCGGCATGGGTGCTGTCGAGGATCTGTTTCTCGGCCGGCTGGATGCGGCGGTGCATCCGGCATATGCCGCCTTGCAGGGCATGCACGTGTCGGCGCATTTCGTCGTCGACCGGGCCGGGAGCATCACCCAGTTCGTGCCGGTGGCCAGACGGGCCTGGCATGCCGGTGAATCCACGTGGCAGGGGCGGCCGGATTGCAACGATTACGCCATCGGCATCGAGATGCTCGGCGATGAACGCCAGCCCTTCACCGCCAGGCAGTATACGGAAACGGCGAGGCTGTGCCGGATGCTGATGCAAGGCCTGCCCGGTATCACGGGCACGCGCATCGTCGGCCACAGCGACGTCGCTCCCGGCCGTAAATGGGATCCGGGCAGGCAGTGGGACTGGGCGCGCTTCCATCGTAGCCTGGGGCGGGTGCGCCGACTGGATCTGGCGTGGGCATGAACATGCCGGACGCGCCGTGGATCAGTGCCTTCCCGCTGCTGGCGGCCATCGACGATCCGGTGTGGCGGCAGACGGCGGCCATGGCGAAGCTGGTCAGCATCGATGCCGGCACCGTGCTGTTCCGCGACGGTGATAGCTGTGCCGGCTATGTGCTGGTGATCGACGGCTCGGTGCGCGTGCAGAAGATGGACCCGAACGGGCGCGAGATCGTGCTCTACCGCGTCGAGCAGGGCCAGACCTGCATGCTGACCACCGCCTGCCTGCTAGGCGGCACAGCCTATCCGGCGGAGGGCGTGGCCGAAGAGCCGACGCGCCTGGTCATGCTGCCGGCCTCGTCCTTCGACCGTGCCATCGGAGAATCGCCCGCCTTCCGTCGCTTCGTGCTGTCGGCGATCAGTCGGCGCATCGCCGATCTGATGCTGCTGATCGAGGACGTGGCCTTCGGCCGCATGGATATGCGCCTGGCGCGCCTGCTGCTGCGCCGCGCCGGCGCGGACGGCGTGCTGGCCGCCACGCATCAGGACCTGGCCACGGAGCTGGGCACGGCGCGGGAGGTGGTCAGCCGTCTGCTCAAGGATTTCGAGGCCAGGGGGCTGGTCAGGCTCAGGCGCGGCGAGGTGGACATCATGGATCGCCAGCACCTGCTGCAGCAAGCGGAAGAACGGTAACATTGTCACTGAAACGCCACGCCATTCGGCTATAATAGCAACACACCAAAAAAACAGGAGGTGAGCCATGAAAGCAAATGTAGGAACCATCGATCGCGTCGTGCGCATCATTATCGGGCTGGTGCTGATCGCGTTGGTATTCGTCGGCCCGCAAACCCCATGGGGCTGGATTGGCATCGTGCCCTTGGCCACCGCCCTGATCGGCTTCTGCCCGGCCTACGCGTTGTTCGGCCTGAACACCTGCGCCAGGAAGAAGGAAGCCTGAATATCCGTCAGGCACTGATGCCAACGGCAGCCGTGTCCCGGCTGCCGTTGTCGTTTGGGGCCTGCGAGCCCTAGGCTGGCACCATGGCACACGAGACATGGATCCGGTTCGGCGTGTTCGCGGCGGCGATGGCGGCGATGGCCGTCTGGGAAAGCCTGTCGCCCCGGCGAATCCTCGGCATGCCCCGTGGCCGGCGCTGGCCCGGCAACCTGATGCTGGTGGCCGTGAACGCCGTGACGGTGCGCCTGCTGCTGCCGGCCGGGGCGGTCGGCGCGTCGCTATGGGCCGCGGCGCACGGTTTCGGCCTGTGTCACCACCTTGCATGGGCCGGCTGGCCAGCCGCGCTACTGTGCGTGGTGGTGCTGGACCTGACGATCTACGCCCAGCATCTGCTGTTCCATGCCGTACCGCTGCTGTGGCGGCTGCACATGGTGCACCACGCCGATCGGGACATCGATGTCACCACGGGCCTACGCTTCCATCCGGGCGAGATTCTGCTGTCGATGCTGGTCAAGATGGCCATCGTGGCCCTGCTCGGGGCGCCGGTCTCGGCCGTCATCATCTTCGAGGTGGTGCTCAATGCCATGGCCATGTTCAACCATGGAAATGTGCGCCTTCCTCAGTATCTGGATATGTGGCTGCGCCGGCTGCTGGTGACTCCGGACATGCACCGGGTCCACCATTCGGTGATACGTGACGAGACGAACCGCAATTTCGGCTTCAATCTGTCGCTGTGGGATAGGCTGTTCGGCACCTACCGGGCGCAGCCTGCGGCCGGCCATGTGCAGATGACCATCGGCCTGGAGCAGTTCCAGCGGGCTGGGACCCATCGCCTGGGCTGGATGCTTGCGCTGCCGTTCCGCGGTAGCATCGGCGCCTATCCGATGCTGACCAAGCCACCGGAGGCCAGGCATGAATGACGACAAGCCCGTAAATCGCTGCGACTGCACCAAGCTCAGCTTTGCGCAGCTGTTGGCGTTCGGCGACCTGGAGACGGCGATGGCCGAAACAGAGGCTGGGCGCGAATGCTCCGGCTGCCTGCCGTACCTGAAACTGGCGTTCGCCACCGGCGAGACGGCGTTCGCCATCGACGATCCGCGCCTGACCGACTACGAATAGATGACTCAGGAACGCCGCCATGCTTCCATGCTGATCGGTGCCGCCGCGCTCATCGTCGTCATCGCCGGCATGCACGCCGCGGCCTCCTTGCTGGTGCCGTTCCTGCTCGCCGCCTTCGTGGCCATCATCTGCCTGCCGCCGATGCGCTGGCTGATCGCGCGCCGTGTGCCGGCCGGGCTTGCCGTGCTCTCGATCGCCCTGGTCCTGATCCTGGTTGCTGCGCTGATCGGCATATTCCTCGGCACGTCCATCGCGGATTTCTCGCATAACCTGCCAGCCTACCAGGCCCATCTGCAGCAGCAGACTGACGCCATGCTTGCCTGGTTCTCCCGCCACGGCCTGACGCAGAACTCCCAACTGCTGCGAGACAGCCTGAATCCGGCGGTGGCCATGGGCCTGGTGGGCAAGATGGTGGCCGGGCTCGGCAATGCCCTGGCCAACATCTTCCTGATCGTGCTGACGGTGATCCTGCTGTTGATCGAAGGCGCGGCGCTGCCGAACAAGTGGAAGCTGATGGGTCGGCATGCCCCGTCAACCGAAAGTTTCGGACGCTTCGTGGCGAGCGTGAACTCCTATCTCGCCATCAAGGGCTGGGTCAGCCTCGTTACCGGTGTGGTCATCGCCATCTGGCTCGCCGTGCTGGGCGTCGATTATCCGGTTCTGTGGGGTCTCATCGCCTTCCTGTTCAACTTCGTGCCGAACATCGGCTCGATCATCGCCGCTGTTCCCGCTCTGCTACTGGCACTGGTACAGCTCGGGCCGGGTTCGGCGCTGGCCGCGGCCGCCGGGTATCTGGTCGTCAACATTGTCATGGGCAATGTCGTCGAGCCGCGCTTCATGGGCAAGGGTGTGGGGCTATCCACCCTGGTCGTGTTCCTGTCCCTGGTGTTCTGGGGCTGGGTACTGGGCCCGGTCGGCATGCTGCTGTCGGTACCGCTGACCATGGTCGTCAAGCTGGCGCTCGAAGCGAACCCCGGAACCCGCTGGATCGCCGTGCTGATCGGCCCCGATGTCGAACCGGAGCCCGAAGCCTCGGATTCATGACTTCCAGGTCCAGCGCAGCAACATAATAGGAAAAATCGTAGTATAAGTTTCCGACGATGCCTCTTAGTAAAAAATTTTGATATGTGACATGAAGGAAGGTTGGCCGGATATGTGAAATATCGGCTAAACGAGACAAAAGCGAACAGAGCGCTACTCGATCATAATCAAAAGTAATACCTGTCGTTAATAAAAATCATGATGGAAATATGACGAAATTTCCGGTGGTTGGCGGAACGTTAATCTTACATGCATGACAAAAAGTAATATTATTTATCCATTGTTGTTATATGTTGCAATTTAATATTTGTAAGCGCTGATTCCACAGCATACGATCCCTCCCGGCTGACCAAACTGAGGGGGGGAGGAAAGCCGCTTCACCGCAAGGTCCTGAAGCCTTGCGACTTCTTGTTTATAGATTTTCCCCCCTTTGTAGATAACAACTGAGGAGCAAGACAATGCGTAAATTTTTGATGGCCATACCCTTGGCGCTTGCCTTGGCGTACGTTGGCACAGGTGTCGCGCAAGCGGCATCGCTTGATAACATCCTGAACGGCGTCCAGGTGGACGGCAAGGTCCGTGCCTACCGTTTCACCCGTCAGTTCAGCCCAAATGACAACATTGGCACCGACAAGCAGGACGTAAGTTCGTTCAGCCTGGCCGGTATCCTGAACCTGCATACCGACGCAGCCGCCGATGGCTGGGGCTTCGGTGTCACCGGCATGACCGCCCAGTCTCTTGGCCTGAATAGCGGTCGAGTTGACTCAACCCTGATGGGCAAGCAGAGCCAGTACTCGGTTCTCGGCCAGCTGTACCTGCAGTACCGCCAGCCGTTGTACATGGTGCGTGCCGGTGATCAGGAGCTGAGCACCCCATGGATGGGCGGTTCCGACTCGCGCGTGCTGCCGGCGACCTACCAGGCTGTGCTGCTGCAGATCAACCCGATCGACCACCTGCACGTCTATGCCCTGCGTGAGACCGCATGGAAGAGCCGTACTTCCAGCAACTACTTCCAGAACAACCTGTACTATGCCTCAACCTGGGGTGGTGATGACATGGATGGTGGTGGTCCAGCCGTCATGGGCACTACAGCCCAGAGGTTCAGCGGCACCCTGGCCGCAGGCGCCGACTACAAGGCCAACGGCCTGAAGGCCCGCCTGTGGTACTACGACTTCTACAGCTTCGCCAACATGTTTTACGGTGAGGCCACCTACACCTACAAGACCGGTACCGGCTACAATCCGTTCGTCGGCGTCCAGGGTCTGACGGAGAACCTCAGCGCCAGCAAGAGCTTCTTGGGTTCAAAAGTGAACTCACGGGTTGCAGGCTTCAAGGTCGGTGTCACCGTCCCGCACGGCCAGATCTTCGTGGCCTATGACAATGTGAACTACGATACATCTGCCTACGGTAGTGGCGCCATCGTCTCCCCGTTCACCGCGAGCTACGCCACGGATCCGCTGTGGACCACCTCGATGATCCGCGGTCTGGTCGAGCTTGGGCCCGGCCATGCCTGGAAGGTCAAGGGTACGTACAAGCTGTTTAACAACCATCTGCGCCTGATGGCTGCCTATGCCAAGTACACTACGAAGCTCAAAGGCAACAGCACCAACACCTACGGAGATATCACCTGGTTCTTCGGTGGCCGCTACAAGGGTCTGTCACTGCGCGACCGTATCGAGTATAGCCACGGCAAGCTCGCCAACGGCTCCAACTCGTTTACCTACAACCGTGTGATGGCCGAATACGACTTCTAAGTCGACGAAGGCCAACAATGAAAAAGCCCCCGCTTCAACAGCGGGGGCTTTTTTCGCATATCGACTTATTTCCTCTCATGAGCAGACCGAAAGGAAAAGGCGGCCTGCGGATGATCGTGTGGCCCGTAAAGCTGGAGCTCGGAGAAAAACCCCGAGACGCACTGGATCGCCGCCGTCATCAGCGCCGATGTCGATTCGGAGCCCGAGGTTACGGACCAATGTCTGTCCGACTGAAGATGGTCAATCGTCCTTGAGAAGATCGCCCAATCCTGCGAACGGCTTGTAACTCGAATGCCCTGCTTCGTGTTCGACGCTTCCCGACGGCGCATCACCGACAAACTTCGCGTGCTCCTGCTCGTGGCAGTAGAGGCATAGCAGCTCCCAGTTGCTGCCGTCGGGCGGGTTATTGTCATGGTTGTGGTCCTTGTGATGCACAGTCAGCTCGCGCAACTTCCTGCCCTCGAATTCGCGACCGCAACGGCCGCAGACATGCGGGAACAGTTTCAGCGCCTGCTCGCGGTAGCTTCGCTGGCGCGCAGCCCGCGCCTCGGCGATGATCCGCTCGGCTTTCGATTTTTCGTCGGTGTTAGTCATTCAATCTTCAAGATTTCGCTGACAAAGTGCTCTTACTCCAGGCATCCACGCCTTCCGTCCTGCGGGCCGCCGTTTACCGGCGTTCAAATCCGCTATCACTGCGGATTTATGATACCCGAGTAGCGCAGCAGCGCGTCCACCGTTGGTTTGCGGCCGCGGAAGGCGATATAGGCGTCCATGATGTCGCGGCTGCCGCCGACGGCCAGCACCTCATCCCGGAAGCGCTCGGCCGTCGCCGCATCGGTGATGCCCGCTTCCTCGAAGGCGGAGAAGGCATCGGCGCTCAGCACCTCGGCCCACTTGTAGCTGTAGTAGCCGGCGCCGTAACCGCCGGCGAAGATGTGCGAGAAGCCGTTCTGGAAGCGGTTGAAGGCGGGCGGGATCAGCACCGCCACCTCGCGGCGCACGCGGTCGATCACGTCCTGCACGCTTTCGCTGCCGCCCGGCTCGAAGCCCGCGTGCAGCTCCATGTCGAACAGCGAGAACTCGATCTGGCGCAGCATCATCATGCCCGACTGGAAGTTCTTCGCCGCCAGCATGCGTTCGAACAGCTCATCCGGCAGCGTTTCTCCGGTCTGGTAATGGCGGGCGAACAGGTCGACGGCCTCGCGCTGCCAGCAGAAGTTCTCCATGAACTGGCTCGGCAGTTCCACCGCATCCCACGGCACGCCGCGGATGCCGGAGACACCCAGCGTCTCGATACGCGTCAGCATGTGGTGCAGGCCGTGGCCAAACTCGTGAAACAGCGTGTTGACCTCGTCGTGGGTCCACAACGCTGGCTTGTCGCCGACCGGCGCATCGAAGTTGCATGTCAGGTAGGCTACCGGCAGCTGCAGCGAGCCGGACGGCTTGCGCCAGCGGCTGATGCACTCGTCCATCCAGGCCCCGCCGCGCTTGTGCGGTCGGGCATAAGGGTCGAAATAGAAGGCGGCGACTTGTTCCCCGCCCCTGCATAGCTCGAAATAGCGGACGCTCTTATGCCATTTCGGCACCGCGCGGTTCTCGCGCACCGTCAGACCATACAGGCGGCCTACCAATGCGAACAGGCCATCGAGCACGTTCTGCTCGGGAAAGTAGGGCTTCAGTTCCTCTTGGGAAATCGAGAAGGTCTTGTGGCGTAGTCTCTCGGAGGCGAAAGGGATGTCCCAGGCCGCCAGTTCCGCCAGCCCCAGTTCGGCGGCGGCAAACTGCTTCAACTCGGCCAGTTCCTGTTCGGCCATCGGCCGGCTTCTCGCTGCCAGTTCGCGCAGGAACGACTTCACCGCGGCAGGGCTTTCAGCCATCTTCGCTGCCAGCGAATATTCGCCGTAATTGGCGAAGCCGAGAAGCCGTGCGGCCTCGCGGCGCAGTGCCAGGATTTCGTCCATCACCGGACCATTGTCCAGATCGCCGGAGGATGCCCGCGTCGAAAAGGCGCGGTACATGCGCTCGCGCAGTTCACGCGCCTCGGCGTATTGCATGAACGGGATGTAGGACGGGGCATCCAGCGTGAACAGCCAGCCAGCCTTGTCTACCTCCTTCGCTCGCTGCGCAGCCGCCTCGCGGATCGAGTCTGGAAGGCCTGCAAGCTGTCCCTCATCGGTCAGGTGCAGTTCAAAGGCGCGGGTCGCATCCAAGATGTGCTGTTCGAAGATCGTAGACAGCTTCGACAGGCGCATCTGGATGGCTTTGAAGCGCTCACGCGCCGCACCCGTAAGCTCCGCGCCGCCGAGGCGGAAGTCGCGCAGTGTATGTTCGATGACGGCGCGGCGCTCCTCGCCGAGACCTGTAAACATGTCGCTGTCCCTGAGCTGCCTGACGGCCGCGTACAGTGCCTCGTTCTGGGCCAGTTCCGCCTGGTACTCGGCCAGCCTCTGAATGCCCTGCTGGTAGGCCTCACGCAAGGATTCGGAATCGCAGACGTTGTTCAGGTGCGACACCGGACCCCACACCCGTTCCAGGTGCTCCTCCATCTCCTCCAGCGGTTGCATCAGCGATGTCCAGTCGGGCCTTTCCGGGCCGGTCAGAGCGGTGAGTTTCGCGCGATTGTCGGCAAGGACATGCTCCAGGGCCGGCAGCGCATGCTCGGAACGGATGGCCTCGAATGGCGGCAGGGTGTAAGCGGTCAGCAGGGGGTTGTCGTGTGCGTTCATGGGCCGAAGCATGCCGGTGTAAGCGGTGCTGGCAAGGCACAAAAAAAGCGGCAGCCCGAAGGCTGCCGCTACTGGAGGAGAATTAGATACTCAGAAGGTTCTTCCTGGAGCGGAAAATTTCAGTGTCCTGGGACACAAGTTTCCGTTCCATGGCCGTACGGTGCCACGCCGGTATGTAATCGGCCGTGAACGACCCGTTAATTTTTGTTCACTGGGGATCCCAGCTTGTGGGGCGACCGCATGCCGCCTACAGTCAGATAACGGGGGCGGCGATGAAGGTAGTGGTGGTCGGTGCCACGGGCACCATCGGAAAAGCGGTGTGTGAGGCGTTGGGCAAACGCCATGAGATACTGTGCGTCGGTCACACGAAAGGCGATTTCCATGTGAACATGACCTCCGGCGAATCCATCGAGCGCATGTTCCGCAACACAGGCAGTTTCGATGCTCTGGTGTGTACCGCGGGCCTGGTCAAGTTCGGGAAGCTCTCGGAGCTGTCGGAGGCCGATTTTGTTTCCGGCGTCGAGCACAAGCTGATGGGACAGGTCAATCTGGTACGCATCGGGCTGCAATATGTGCATGCCGGGGGCTCCTTCACGTTGACCAGCGGTATCCTGGCCCGGGAGCCGATGCCCGGCAGTGCCGCCATTGCCATGGTCAATGGCGGCATCGAGTCCTTTGTGCGCGCCGCGGCGCTGGAGATGCCGAACAAGGTGCGCATCAATGCGGTCAGCCCTATTTTCGTCAAGGAGACGATGTTGACGATGGGCATGGGCGACCTCGGTGGCATGCCGGCCAGCGATACTGCCCGCGCCTATGTCGAGGCGGTAGAGAAGCGGCACCATGGCGAGGTGCTGGATGTGCGCCAGTATGCGGGTCAGGAGGGTGCCAGCTCCGTTGTCATCTGAGCGGGAAAAGCCTTTAAGCGAACCCGGGCAGGATATCGGCCGGGAACACCGGCCCGTCCACGCAGACGCGTCGGTAGTATTCCCGGCCGTCCTCGATCGTCTTGACCACACAGCCAGCGCAGCCACCGAGACCGCAGGCCATGTATTCCTCCAGGCTCAGCTGCGTCGGGATATCCAGTTCGCGGCCCAGCTTCGCCACCGCATGCAGCATCGCATGCGGGCCGCAGGCCAGCAGCATGGTGCGTTGCCGCTCCGCTGCATCCAGCGCCTCTAGATAGGTACGGGCCAGATCCGGCACATGACCGGCGAAGCAGCCGTAGATGCCGGCGTTCGAGGCCAGGCGCGAGGGCACGTCCCAGTCCTCCAGCGAGGTGATGCCGAGGATCGTGTTGCCATTGAGACCGGGCAACATGAAGCCGCTCGGTTTCAGCGCAAACGGAAATGGCACCTCGGAACCGGCGAATAGCACTGCATCTGCCCGTCCTCGCAGCCACTGGGCGGCGAAGATCATCGGCGGGATGCCGACGCCGCCGCCGATCAGCACGTAACGCCGGCCGCTCTCTTCCAGGTCGAACGGGCGGCCGATCGGGCCCATGCAGGCCAAAGATTCGCCGGCCTTGCGCCCGGCCAGCAGTTCCGTGCCCTCACCGACAGTTTTGACCAGCAGGTCCAGGTGTCCAGCAGCCGCGTCCGTATGCATGATCGACAGCGGCCGGCGCATCGGCCGCTCTTCGCTGACGCGCAGATGCACGAACTGGCCGGGCAGGGCCGAGGCGGCGATCTCGGGGGCCGACAGGCGCAGCAGGAACTGGCCGGCCGGATGACTGGCGTTGGCGATGATCCGGGCTGTTTCCTCGAAGATGGGGTTGCGGTGCGGTTCAGCCAACGACGGCCCCGTCGGCGAACACCACGCGGCCGTCCAGCAGCGTGTGCGTGACGCGGCCTGTCATCTGGCGCCCATGCCAGGGCGTGTTGCGGCTCCTCGAGAACAGCTTCTCGCGGTCCAGCGTCCAGCGGGCCTGTTCATCGAAGATGGTGATATCCGCCGGGTAACCGGGGCCGAGGGTGCCGGCGTCCAGCCCCAGCAAGCGCGCGGGATTGACGGTCATCTTGGCGATCAACTCCGGTAGCGACAGCACCCCGCCGCGCACCAGATCCAGCGACACCGGCAGCAGCGTTTCCAGGCCGACGACGCCGAAGGCGGCGCAGGACAGGCCGCAGCGCTTATCGTCCTCGTGGTGCGGTGCATGGTCGGTGGCGATGGCGTCGATGGTGCCGTCGCCGAGCCCCGCGATGACCGCCAGTCGGTCCGCCTCGGTGCGCAGCGGCGGATTCATCTTGGCATCGGCATTGTAGTTCAGCACCTCGTCCTCGGTCAGCGCGAAGTGATGGGGTGCGGCCTCGGCCGTCACCTGCAGACCCTGGCGCCTGGCCTGGCGCACCAACTCGACGGCACCGGCCGTGGAGATATGGGCCACGTGGTAGCGGGCACCGGCCAGGCGCGCCAGCATGATGTCGCGGGCGACCATGGCATCCTCGCCAGCGGCCGGGATACCGGATACGCCCAGTTGGGTGGAGATCCAGCCCTCGTTGACGGCGCCGCCCTCGGTCAGTGCCAGCTCCTCAGCATGCTGGATGACCAGGAAATCGAAGGTCGAGGCGTATTCAAGGGCCTTGCGCATGACGCCGGCATGCCAGATCGGGCGGCCGTCGTCGGAGAAGGCCACGGCGCCGGCACGTACCAGTTCGCGCATCTCGGTCAGTTCCTTGCCCTCGAGGTTCTTCGACACGGCGGCGATCGGATGCACGCGACACAGTCCGACCTCGCGGGCGCGTTCGATGACCTGGCGCACGACGCCGGCGTGATCCAGGCGCGGCTGGGTGTTCGGCATACAGGCCATGCTGGTCACGCCGCCGGCCACGGCGGCGCGGGAGCCGGAGGCGATGTCCTCTTTCCACTCCTGCCCGGGCTCGCGCAGATGCACGTGCATATCCACGAAGCCCGGGCAGACGATCTTGCCGGAAGCATCGATCGTCTCGGCCGCCTTGCCCTTGAGGGTACCGACACCGGCCACCTTCCCGTTCTCAATCCATACATCGCAGACCTTGTCGATGCCGTTCGCCGGGTCGATGACCCGGCCGCCGGAGATGCGCAGCATGCTCATTCCTCGCCTCCCCCGCACAGGGCCGTCAGTACCGCCATACGCACGGCTACGCCGTGTTCCACTTGGTCGAGGATGCGGCTGCGCGCCGAATCGGCCACGTCGGTGGCGATTTCCACCCCGCGGTTGATCGGCCCCGGGTGCATCACCAGCGCCCCGGCCCCGGCGGCTTCGAGGCGGTGCCTGTTCAGGCCGTAAGCCTCGTGGTATTCGCGGATCGACGGGAAGTCGCAGTTGCTGGTCAGGCGCTCGGTCTGCACGCGCAGCATATACAGCACGTCGCTGCCCGGGATGGCGGCATCGAAATCGTGGAACACCTGGCAGCCGTAGCGCTCAACCTGGGCCGGCAGCAGCGTCTTCGGTGCCACCAGGCGCACGTGGTAGCCCAGGCGCTGTGCCGCCAGCATGTGCGAGCGGGCCACGCGCGAGTGCGCGATGTCGCCGACGATGGTCACCACGCGCCCGTCCATGTCGCCGATGGCGTGCTTCAAAGTCAGCAGATCGGTGAGGATCTGGGTCGGATGCTCGTGCGCCCCGTCGCCAGCGTTGATGATGGCGGTGCTTGGCAGGTAGCCGGCGAGGAAATGACAGGCGCCGGCCAGAGAATGGCGGATCACCAGCGCGTGCGGCTGCATCGCCGCCAGCGTCTGCGCCGTGTCGAGCAGCGTCTCCCCCTTCTTGGTGGCGGAGGTCGAGGCAGAGATGTTGATGACATCGGCCGACAGGCGCTTGCCGGCGATTTCGAAGCTGGTGCGCGTGCGCGTCGAGTTCTCGAAGAACAGGTTGATCACCGTCTTGCCGCGCAGGGTCGGCGCCTTCTTGATCGGCCGGCGCGACAGATCGATGAAGGAGTCGCCGAGATTCACCAGGTATTCGATCTGGTAGCGGTCGAGTTCGGCGATGCCGAACAGGTGCTTCAGCGGCGTCATGGGTTCACCTGCTTCTCGATGATGCGCCAGTCGTCGCCATCGTAGCGAAGCTTTACCGAATGCCCATCCGGGGCCGGATGCGAAAGGCCGGCGACATCGGCAGCGATAGGCAATTGGCGGCCGCCGCGATCCAGCAGCACCGCCAGGCGGATACCGGCCGGCCGGCCGTAGTCGAACAACTCCCCGAGTGCTGCGCGGATGGTACGCCCGGTGTACAGCACATCGTCGACCAGCCACAGCGTGCGCCCCGACAGGTCGAACGGCAGGCGGCTGGGCCGCACCTCGGGATTGGGGCCGATGGTGTCCAGATCGTCGCGGTAGAAGCTGATGTCCAGATCGCCGCGATGCACGCTGCTTCCGGCTGCCGTAAGCAAGCTCTGCAGCCGGTCCGCCACCTGCGAACCGCCGCGACGGATGCCGATCAGCCACACCTCGGGCGCGGCCATGGCTTCGGCCATGCGTTCCAGCGCCTTATCCACCTCGGTGGCCTTGAAGATGGTGCTCTCAGCCATGGGTGCCCGCCGGGTGTGCGGCCAGATAGTCTTCGAGGATGACGGCGGCAGCGGTCTGGTCGACGCGGCTGGCCACCTTCTTCTCGCTCAGACCCTGGGCGCGCAGACGCTCCTTGGCCGTCCAGCTGCTCAGGCGCTCGTCCCAGAAGGCCAGCGGCAGCTCGGTCAGGGCGGAGAGTTCGGCGGCCGCGGTGCGGCAGTCGGTCGCCTGCGGGCCTTCGCTGCCGTCCATGTTGCGCGCCAGGCCCACAAGCAGGCCCTTGCAGCCATATTCGGCGGCCAATTTCAGCGCTTGCGTCGGCCATGCGCGGTCGCGGCGTTGCAGGCAGGCGATGCCGCGGGCCGAAATGCCCAGGCGATCGGAGACGGCGACGCCGATGCGCTTGGCGCCGATATCGAGGGCAAGAATGGGAAGGGGAAGCGGGTTGGCAGTGGAATGCTCGGAGGCCGGGACCAAGGCGGAAGGCCCGGATTCAGAGGTTGAGCAGGATGCGGCTGTCATCAAAGCCGTGATTCTGCAGCGTTTTGCGGCAGGCGTCCACCATGGCGCTCATGCCGGCCAGGCAGGCCACAGCGTTGCCGCCATCCGGATGATCGTGGGTCAGCGCATCCTGCACGTAGCCGATCGGGCCATCCCAGTTGTCGTCGGCGGAATCGACAGTGACGCTGACATCGATGTCGTGCTCCGCCAGTGAATCCAATTCGTCGGTGAGCAGGCGGTGCAGCGGGGTCAGAAAACCGGCATAGATCGTCACCTTGCCGTAATCGCCGCGGTGACGAATCAGGTTTTGCCAGACGCTGCGCAGCGGGGCGATGCCGGTGCCGACGCCGATCAGGTATACGTCCGAACCGATGAACGGCGACAGGTCGAATCCCTTGCCCATCGGTCCCTCGACCTCCAGTTCGGTCCCCGCCCCCTGTTCGCACAGGTAGCTGCCGATGCCCCCGGCCTGCTTGACGACCAGCTCGTAGTGCATCGCCCCCTCGGGGGCATTGGCGATGGAGAAATAGGCGGCAGCCGGTTGGCGCACATCCGGGATGCCGACCCGCAGGAACTGTCCGGTGACGAAGGGCTTGAGCGCTTGTCCGGGTTCAGGTTCCAGCGTCAGCCGGACTACGCTATGCTCGCACGCCGCATCGCTGAGTCGTTCGGATTGGCCGATACGCATGCGGTATGGAGGAAATTCCTGCAAAATGCCGACTCCTATTCCATGAGGGCGCACATTGCACCGAAGGGATCATGAATATGCAAGTACAAACCTGCCTCGAACTGCGTCTGCCAGCCGGTGATATCGTCGAGGAGGCCTTTGCGCACATGGCCTCGCGCCTGAGCTCCTTCGGTTCGGCGGAGGAGACGGATGCCGAGTCCGGGGCAAGGGTCTACATCGCCTGGTTTCCGGTCGAGGCCGATAGCGAGGCACAGCATGCGCGCATCATGGCGCAGGCCCAGCATCTGGGCGCGATGCCGGAAGATATGGTGCTGACGTTGTTGGGCGACGACTGGGAGACGGCGTGGCAAAAGGACTGGCAGGGCAAGGCGATCGGCGAGCGGCTGTGGGTGCGCCCTTCGTTCCGCGAGCCTGCGCCGGACGGACGCATCGACATCGTGCTCGACCCGGGCATGGCCTTCGGTACCGGTCAGCATGCGACCACCTGCCTGTGCCTGCGTGCCATCGAACGCGCCTGCGCTGGACAGCCGCCGGTGAGCCTCCTGGACATGGGTGCGGGCTCGGGGCTCCTGGCCATCGCTGCCGGCAAGCTCGGGGTGCGGCGCATCGTGGCCATCGATCATGATCCGGTGGCGGTCGAGGCCGCATCGGTCAACGCCGACATCAACGGGGTGGCGCTGGAATCGCGCCTGGGCGATACGCCGCCGGATGCGGTGTTCGAGCTGGTGGTGGCCAACATCCTGGCCGGACCCTTGGTCACCATGGCCCCGCAGCTTTCTGTCTGCACGGCTCATCGGCTGGTGCTGTCCGGTCTGTTGCAGACGCAGGTCGACGAAGTACGGGCGTCCTATGAGGCAGAGGGGCTGAGTGCCGAGCGCGTGGATACCGAGGGAGAGTGGGCGTCGATCGAGCTGGTGCGCTAGTCAGGACTTCAGATAGGGGACCACGGGTGGTGGAACCAGGGCCGAGACGTCGCCGCCCATCGAGGCAATCTCACGGATGAAGCGGGAGGAGACGAATGTGTAGTCCTCGCGCGCCATCACGAACACGGTCTCGATGCGTTCGTCCAGCCGCCGGTTCATCGTGGCCATCTGGAATTCATATTCGAAATCCGAGGCGGCACGCAGGCCACGCAGGATGGCGTGCGCCTGCTGTTCGTGTGCCAGGCCCACCAGCAGGCCGTCGAAGCTGACGGCCTCGACGCGCGGCTCGTCGGCAAAGGTATTCCGCACCAGATTCAGGCGCGTGTCGAGGTTGAACATCGGCTCCTTCTGCGTGTTGTGGGCTACGCCGATGACGATGCGATCGAACAGCTTCAGGCCGCGATGCACCACATCCACATGTCCGAGGGTGATCGGGTCGAAGGTGCCGGGGTAGATGGCCGAGCGTGTCACGGGGTTGCCTCCGGTTCGAGAAAGTGCAGACAGGTGGCACCGTAGCGCCGCGAGGTGGCCAGCGTCCAGTTTTCGGGCCAGTCCGGCTGAGCGGTGGCCGCCTCCTCGATGACGAGACGAGTGGTATGGATGGCGTGCGCATCAAGCCAGGTCGGGATTTGTACTGCGATGCCCGCGGCATAAGGCGGATCGGCATAGACAAGATCGAAGCTCTGTCCCTCCAAGGTCGACAGGGCGCCGGGCAGGTGGCCTGCGATGATCTGCCAGGATTCGCCGAGTCGCCAGTCTTCCCGGAGTTTCCGCATGTTGCGGCAGTTGGCGTCGTTCTGCTCGATGGATACGGCGGAAGCGTCGCGCGAGATGGCTTCCAGCGCCATCAGTCCGGAGCCTGCAAACAAATCGAGCACACGCCAACCTGTGATGTCGCCGAGGATGTTGAACAGCGCCTCGCGCACCTTCGATGGCGTCGGGCGTACATCCGATTGGGTGGGAGATGCCAGACGCCGCCCGCGCAGGCTGCCGGCGGTGATGCGCACGGGCTATGTCCTCACCATTTGCGCTCGAAGGACTCCAGGCGCTTGTTCAGCACCTCCTCGGGCTCGGCATCGCCGGGTGACAGGGCATCGATGGCAAAGCCGATGTCAACGCCGATATGCTGTTCGGTTTCCGGCCACACCAGGCTGAGCTTCCAGGAGGATTGCACCTTCTCGGCCCAGGCGCGTGCGGTGGCGGCCTCGGTCTCGGGCATCAGGATAGCGAAGCGGCCGAGGCCCATGTGCGCGATCAAATCGAAGTCCCGCAGCTTCTCATGCAGTGCCAGGCCAGTGCGTACGGCCGCCTGCTGGGCGAACCAGTCGGCATGGCCGCGTACCAGCGATACATAGTTGCCGACACCGAAGGTCAGCAGCGTCAGCGGACGGGAGAATTTGCGGCAGCGCATGATTTCGATGGCCAGTTGCTGGCGAAAATAGAATTCGGTTTCCAGATCCGTGACCGGATCGCGGTAGAAATACTGGCTCAGGCGCTCGCTGCGCATCAGTGCCGTGTTGACGCGCGCCAGCAACTGCGGCGGTGTCACCGGCTTGGTCAGGTAGTCATCAACGCCAAGGCTCAGGCCCCTGATCTGGTTGTCCAGTTCGTCGAGCACGGTCAGGAACACGAAGGGTGTCAGATTGTAGCGCTTGTCGCCGCGTACCTCGCGGTACAGGGCCCAGCCGTCCATGTTCGGCATCATGATGTCGGTCAGTACCAGATCGACATGCCGCTTCTTCATGATGTTCAGGGCGTCAGCACCATCGGAGGCCTCCAGTACCCGGAATCCCCCCTGCTGCAGGAAGTGGCTGGTAATGTCCCGGCTACTACCGGAGTCCTCGACGACAAGTACGGTCTTCATGTGGTCTCTCCACGGCTTCAGGGCCGATCCCGATCAGGCTCCATGGTACCGGATGCAGGAACGTTGCCCCTCCTTTTGACCTCGGTGAGGCTGACCGAATTGATTTTGCACGTCCAGTCCGCAGGCCGTCGACCGGAGGGGTGGCGGGGGCTTCGCATCATGCGCGTCCTTAGCTTGCGTTGAACGGGCGGATGCGTAGCGTTCCGTATCCCCTGCGAGAATGCAATCTTACCTAAGGAGGGGTGGATGGCTGCCATGAAACGCGCGCTGATCAGTGTGTCGGACAAGACCGGCGCGGTCGATTTCGCCCGCGGTCTGGCCGCGATGGGCATGGAGATCCTGTCCACCGGCGGTACCGCCAGCCTGCTGCGCGAAGCGGGCATCGCCTGCCGCGACGTCTCCGACTACACCGGCTTTCCGGAGATGATGGATGGGCGCGTGAAGACGCTGCACCCGAAGGTGCACGGCGGCATCCTGGCCCGCCGCGACAAGCCGCTCGATCTGGCCGCCATGGCCGATTATGCCATCCTGCCCATCGATCTGGTGTGCGTGAATCTGTATCCGTTCCGCCAGGTGGTGGCCAAGGAAGGCTGTACCATCGACGATGCCATCGAGAACATCGATATCGGTGGCCCGAGCATGGTGCGCTCCGCCGCCAAGAACCACAAATTCGTCACTGTCGTCGTCGATCCGGGCGATTACGACATGGTGTTGAATTCGACCCAGGCCGGCACCATGGACCTGGACAAGCGCCGGGCTTTGGCCGTCAAGGCCTTCGCCCATACCGCCGCCTACGATGGTGCCATCGCCAACCATTTCTCGGCCCTGAATTCCGATGGCAGCAGGCGCAAGTTTCCGGATGTGCTGAACTGCCAGTTCATCAAGACAGCCAACGAGCTGCGCTACGGTGAGAACCCGCACCAGGACGGCGCCTTTTATGCCGATCCGAAGGATACCGGCGTGTCGATGGCCGACTGCCAGCTGCTGCAGGGCAAGGCCCTGTCCTACAACAACATTGCCGATGCCGACGCAGCGTTCGCCTGTGTGCGCGATTTTTCCGATAACGCTGCCGTCATCGTCAAGCACGCCAATCCGTGCGGTGTGGCCGTCGGTGCCGATGGGAACGAAGCTCAGGCCGAGATCTACGAGCGGGCGCGTGCCGCCGATGCGGTGTCCGCCTTCGGCGGCATCGCCGCCTTCAACCGCCCGCTGGATGAATCGACAGCCAAGCTGATCGCCGAGACCTTCATGGAGGTGGTCATCGCCCCGGGTTACAGCGAAGGCGCCCGTCAGGTGCTGACTGCCAAGAAGAACCTGAGGCTGCTGCTGGCCCCATCGGCCGAGCCGGTGGCGGGCGGTTGGGACCTGAAGCGCGTCAATGGCGGCCTGCTGGTGCAGGAACGCGATGCGCATATGCTGGAGCGGAGCGCCTGCAAGGTCGTGACAAAGCGCCAGCCGACGGAAGGCGAATGGGCCGACATGCTGTTTGCCTGGACGGTGGCCAAGCACGTGAAGTCCAACGCCATCGTGTTCGCCAAAGGTGGGGTCACCCTCGGCGTCGGCGCCGGACAGATGAATCGCGTCAATTCCACGCGCATTGCCGCCCAGCACGGCGGCGAGGCCATCAAGGGCTCGGCCGTGGCCTCCGATGCCTTCTTCCCGTTTCGTGATGGCGTCGATGCTTTGGCCGAGGCAGGTGCCGTGGCGGTGATCCAGCCGGGCGGCTCGGTGCGTGACGAGGAGGTCATTGCCGCCGCCGACGAGCATAATCTCGCCATGGTGTTCACCGGTATCCGCCACTTCCGTCACTGATTGCTGGGGGCCTTGGCTTTCGTCATCCAAGGGTTCCGATCCCCTTCCCTGCTCCTCTCCACCCGTGATTCCTGTCGCATCGAATGGCGTTATGGATCGGGAGACTTTCCACCCTGCAAAAATTTTGGCGCGGAAAAGCATAGGTTTTCCGGCCAATTGAGCCATAATGTATTCGGGCCGAAGAGAGCCGGGAGGTGCGCATGCTCATCTTCATTCACGAGTTCAACGGTACCGGCAAGGGAGAGAAGCCGGCGAAGCTGGGTGAGGCATCTCCCGGGATCAAGGTGGTTTCTCCCACCCTGTCGCACGTGCCGGACAAGGCGATGGCCAAGCTGGAAAGGCTCGTACGCCGGGGGGTCAAGCGCAAGAAGGTGGCGCTGGTCGGCTTGTCGCTTGGCGGCCTGTACGCCGCCTATCTCGCCGGTAAATACGACCTGCCGGCGATCCTGATCAATCCACTGGTCGACGATCAGTTCCTGCGCGAGTACATCGGGCCGCAGAAGAATTTCAACACCGGCAAGAGCTACGAGTGGACCGAGAAGCTGTGCGATCAGCTCGGCAAATACCTTACCGAGGCATCTTCGCTTTCCGTGCCGCCGCTGGTGTTGCTCGACCAGGGTGACGAGGTGTACGGCCACTGGCAACCCACGAAGCACTACGAAGGGAATGCCGATATTCGCCTCTATCCTGGCGGCTCGCACGGCTTCGAGCATTTGCCCGAGGCGATGCCCGTGATCCGCAAATACCTCGAAGGCCGCTGCTAGTACAGGTGGTTGGCGATTTCGATCAGGTTCATATCAGGGTCACGGAAATAGACCGAGAGGATTGGTCCTTCTGCGCCAGTGCGTTGAACAGGACCCATAATGATTTTCACCCCACACGAAGCTAGATGGTGGGTGGCCTCGTCAATGGATGTTGAAATGATAAAACATAAATCGGCGGAGCCGGGTGTCGGCCTTTCGGATCGAACTCGTTGCCATACGAGTGGAGATTGATTTTTTACCGGCCGAACGCAAGTGCTTTACAGTTGTCACCAAATGAGATGACTTCCATGTCCAGGACATTGGTGTATAAGGCGCAGGTTGTTTCAATGTCGTTGACGGTCAGGACGAGATGATCGAGGTGATCGATTTTCATCTTACCTTTTTTTGCCCGGGTGGAAGACGACCAGGATGACGGCGGCGGAGACCAGGGCAAAATAAAGCACACCCATCACCTCCTTGAAGCTGTCGTTGATGACCCACATCAGAATCGAGCAGGCGGCCGCACCGAACAGGGTGAGATAGCCCCATTCATTGTACTGTCTGCGGGCGGAGATGAAGGCATAGAGATCCATGAACACCTTGATCCACAGGATCCAGGCTCCGATGGTCAATGCCGATTTCGTCACATCGGCCAGCATGCTGGGCAGGTGCTTGTAGTTCAGGAATATCAGCAGGCCGGTAAAGATCGCCATGGCGATCCACCAGCGCAGATTGGCCTTTTTCTTATCGTCCGTGGGCCGATGCTCGCTCATGCCTGCATATGCTAGGGCGAAGCGCATTGTTTGTGAAAGCGCAGAATCCGCCCGTTCGCCCGATGATGGTGTGCAGCATGGACACAGGTGGGCGGGCGGTGGTGCACAAGTGCGGCGAACTCGGCTATCGTTCGCCGCTTCGGATATGGAGAGGGGATAAGTTGTGAAGGTACTGGTTGTCGGCGGTGGCGGGCGCGAGCATGCGTTGTGCTGGAAGCTCAAGCGTTCTCCCAGCGTGACCGAGGTGATCTGCGCGCCGGGTAATCCGGGCATTGAGCACGATGCGCGCTGCATCCGGGTCGGGGCTGAGGATATCGACGGCCTGATGGCGCTGGCACGCACCGAGCGGCCCGAACTCGTCGTCATCGGTCCGGAGGCGCCGCTGGTGGCAGGCCTGGGCGACCGGCTGCGCGACGAGGGCTTCTCCGTGTACGGTCCGGACCAGGCCGCGGCGAAGCTTGAGGGCAGCAAGTCGTTCGCGAAGGAACTGATGGCGGAAGCCGGTGTGCCGACGGCGCGCTTCGAGGTGCACGACGATGCCGATGCCGCCGAGGCGCTGATCCGTAACTGGGGGGCTCCGATCGTGGTCAAGGCCTCGGGCCTGGCTGCCGGCAAGGGTGTGGTCGTGGCCCAATCGGTCGACGAGGCGGTGGCAGCGGTGCGCGACATGCTGGCCGGAAACCGTTTCGGCGAGGCTGGATCCGAGGTCGTCATCGAGGAATGCCTGGTCGGCGAGGAGGCCTCATGCCTGTTCATCGTTTCCGGCGATGACATCCTGCCGCTGGACTCCAGCCAGGATCACAAGGCGTTGCTGGACGGTGACAAGGGCCCGAATACCGGCGGCATGGGCGCGTATTCGCCAGCCCCGTGCGTGACCCCCGACATTGCCGAGGTGGTACTGGAGACCATTGCCCGCCCGATCGTAGCTGCCCTGAAGAAGCGCCGAATCGGCTTCATCGGCACCCTGTATGCCGGGGTGATGCTGACAGCCGACGGTCCGAAGGCGCTGGAGTTCAACGTGCGATTCGGCGATCCCGAGTGCCAGCCGCTGATGGTGCGCCTGCAGTCGGATCTCGGGAGGGTGCTGCTGGCGGCGGCGGAAGGCAGGCTGGCCGGCAGCGAGTTGGAATGGGATGCGCGCGTGGCGCTGTGCGTGGTGGTGGCCTCCGATGGGTATCCCGGCAGCTTTATCAAAAACCAGCCCATCCTCGGGCTGGACGCCGTAGCCGATGCCGGCACCGTTGTGTTTCATGCCGGCACGGCGCGCCAGGATGGCAACATCGTCAATGCCGGCGGGCGTGTGCTGGGTGTGACGGCGCTGGGGGCCACGGTGTCGAAGGCGCAGCGCATCGTCTACGCGGCGCTGAAACGGCTCGACTGGCCGGAGGGTTATTACCGGCGCGATATCGGCTATCGCGCCGTGGCCCGCGAACGGCAATAGGTGCCCCGCGGGGTTTTCTAAGGCCCCGACCCCGGCTATGTTGTGCTGGTCCCAATTTTCGGAGGCATGGGCATATGGAAGAGATCAAGGTGCTGATCCTGATGGGCAGCAAGAACGACCTGTCGGTGATGGAAAAGGCCGGCGTGGTGCTCGATGACTACGACGTGCCGTTCCGCATGCTGATCCGTTCCGCTCATCGCACCCCGGAGGCTACGGCGCAGGCGGTGAAGGATGCCGAGGCTGCCGGCTGCCAGGTGTTCATCTGTGCTGCCGGTATGGCTGCCCATCTGGCTGGCGTTGTTGCCTCGAAGACGGTCAAGCCGGTGATCGGGGTGCCGATCGCCTCCGGCCCCCTGCAGGGCCAGGATGCGCTGCTGTCCACGGTGATGATGCCGCCGGGCATTCCGGTGGCCACCGTCGCCATCAACGGTGCCAAAAACGCCGGCCTGCTGGCCGTGCAGATGCTGGCTCAGGGCGATGCCAGGCTGGCCGACAGGCTGAAAGCTGTCCGCGCTGCGGAAGCGGTTCCGCAGGATTGATCTGCGCTCCCGTCTGCAGGCGCTGGCGACGGCGCGTCTGATCCGCGCCGGCAAACTGGTGGCGCACGGCACCTCCACCGTACCCGGTGTGGCCGCTTCGCCTTGGCAGCCGCAGGGCCTGCGCCGCCTGGCACGCTTCAAGCAGCGTCCCGGACCGTTTCTGGTGCTGGCCGATTCCATCTCCACGGCGGCACACCTGGCCGTGGCCCTTTCCTCTGACCTGCGGCAACTGATGCATTCCTCATGGCCGGGGCGCACCACCCTGGTGTTCCGCGCCCGCCCGGGTCTGCCCTCCTGCTGCTACCAGCATGGTGCGATGGCGGTGCGGGTCGATGCCAGCCCGTTCGTGCGTGATCTGGCGGGCCTGTGCGGCGGCCTGATACTGTCGAGCAGCCTGAACCGGCGCGGCGCCGTCACCCCCCCGCTGACGCGAAAATTGCGCTGGCGCTGGCAGCGGCATCTGGCGGTCCTGGTGCCGGGCGAGGGTGGCAGCGGCACGCCGTCGGCGATGTTGCGCATCCGTGGTCGGCGAACCCGCCAACTACGCTGAGCCGACCATGGCATCCACCATCCAGAACAACCCCGATGCCGTGCGCACGCCGCTGTACCTTGCACCCCATGCTGCGGAGCTGTTGGCGCGTGTGCTCGACGGGCCGCCGCCGGCGGACAAGCAGATGGAACAGTACTTCCGCCAGCATAAGCGCTTGGGGATGCGCGACCGTGGCTTCGTGGCCGAAACGGTGTACGGGGCACTGCGAAACTTGAGCCTGCTGCGTCATGTGGTCGGCAAAGATGACGGCTACAGAACGCTGATCGCCGCCGAATTGCTGCGTCGGGGCTTGAGCGCCCAAGTGCTGGAACAGTCGCATCTCGGCGATGCCGGGAAGCTGCGCGCCCTGGCCAGGCGCCTACATGCGCTGAAGGCGGCGGCGCTGCCGCTGGGTGTACGCACCAGCATGCCCGACTGGCTGCTTGAGCCCCTCGTCCGGCGCTTGGGCGAGGCGGAGGTCGTGACGCTGGCCGAAGCCCTGAACCGCCCGGCCCCGCTCGATATCCGCGTCAACACCGGGAAGGCCAGCCGCCAGCAGGTGCAAGAGCGTCTGCACCAGGAGGGCATCGACATGGCCCCCACCCCGTTTTCGCCCGTCGGCCTCAGGCGCGCCGGCCGGGCGTCGCTGTTCAATACGGAAGCCTTTCGTGACGGGTTGTTCGAGGTGCAGGACGAAGGTAGCCAGTTGCTGACCACGCTGGTCGAGCCCCGACGGCGCGAGATGGTGGTCGACTACTGCGCCGGCGCCGGTGGCAAGACGCTGATGCTCGGCACCATGATGGCCAACACCGGTCTGCTGTATGCCTTCGATACCCATGCCCGCCGGCTGGCCGAGATGCGCCCGCGCCTGATCCGGGCCGGTCTCGATAACATACGCATGGTGACGCTGGCCGGCGAGCGCGATCCGCTGCTGCCGCGCCTGGCCGGCAGGATCAACCGGGTGCTGGTCGATGCGCCATGCAGCGGTACCGGCACGCTGCGGCGCAATCCCGACATCAAATGGCGGGAGCTCGACCTGCCGCAGCTCGTCAACAGCCAGCGGCGTATCCTGGATTCCGCCTCGAGGCTGGTGCGTCCGGGCGGCAGGCTGGTGTACGCCACGTGCAGCCTGCTGGCAGCGGAGAACGAGGATGTGGTGGCGGCGTTCTTGACGACCCACCCTGATTTCCAGCTGGTGCCGGTGCCAGGAATCCTCGCCCGCCAGCACGTTCGACTGCCGAATACCGAGACGATGTTGCACCTGTATCCGCATGTGCATGGCACCGACGGCTTTTTTGCCGCTGTCATGGAAAGGGCTCCCTCATAGATGTAAAAATTACGCCGATGAGCATACAAGCTTTCGGCTTAATATTTGCCATATGCTATGGCAGAGTGCGCGATCTTTAGCGGAAGGCCGGTCCGCGGCCAGGCCAATGCAAGGGAGAATGCATCATTTCGAACATGCGACTGACCAAGGGATCCATGGATGGATAATCTGAAGGAATCACTGAAGCCGGTGTTTGCGCGCCTGGGGTCGATGACCCTGGCGGTGGGGATTCTGTGCGTGCTGGCCGTCGCCTCGGCCATCGGCACGGTGCTGCTGCAGAACCAGGAGCAGTCCGACTATATTAGGCAGTTCGGCCAGCTTTGGTACTGGACCTTCCGCAGCCTCGGCCTGTTCGACATGTACCACACCTGGTGGTTCCTGACCCTGCTCGCCTTCCTGATGGTGTCGCTGGCCGTCTGCCTGTGGCGCAACGTGCCGCATATGCTCAAGGAGATGCGCACGCGCAAGGTGACCATCACCGACAAGTCGCTAAAGCATTTCCACCATCTGCACCACTGGCAGATCGCCGAGGGAACCTCCATGGCCGAGGTCAAGCAGACGGCCGAAAAGGGGCTGTCCGAATGGGAGCTGCTGGAGGCCGAGAAGAACGACGCCTTCTACCTGCGCGGCGACAAGGGCCGCTATCACAAGTGGGGCTACATCCTGGCGCATGCGGCGGTGCTGGTCATCCTGACCGGCGGCTGGATCAGTGTGCATTACGGTTTCCGCGGCAATATGGCGGTGCCGGAGGGCCAGAGCGAGAACGAGATCGAGTTTTTGCGCGGCGCCACGGTCAATCACCTGAAGATGCCTTTCCGTGTCCGCTGCAACAAATTCCATATCGAGTTCTATCCATCCGGCCCGCCGAAGGAGTTCCGCAGCAACATAAGCATCATCGACCATGGCAAGGTGGTGATGACCAAGGACATCATCGTCAATGAGCCGTTGAAGTATAAGGGTGTGCGCATCTTCCAGGCCTCGTTCGGTGACGGCGGTTCGGGCATCACGCTGAAGCTGTTCCATCTCGATGGCTCGCAAAAGATTCAAACCGTCAAGACCCACGTGTACGACACCTGGAAGGATCCCAAGAGCGGGGTTTCGCTGCAGATCACCAATTTCCGGCCCTTCAACATCCAGAACATGGCCGGGGCCGGTGAGCCGAAGAATTTTCAGGACCTGGGGCCTGCGGTGGAGTACATCATCCGCGGCCCGGGGCTGAAGCCGGTGAAGGTCAAGAGCTATATGGATCCGTTCGTCATGAATGGCCAGGACCGTGGCATGCTGATGGAGGTGTCGGAAAGCGGCGACAAAAAGGATTTCCAGCCCTTCCTGCTGGGGCTGGACTTGACTCATCCGAAGGAATGGAAGCTTTTTCATGCCTTCATCCACGCCGCGGCCGCCCTTGGCGGTGGCAACACGCAGCATGAGCGTTTCAAGGCCTTCAATGCCGCCCTGAAGCAGGTGTACGGCAACAAGCCCCCGAAAGACTTCCAGGATCTGGGTGCGCGCCTGCTGCAGGGGATAGCCTCGCTGCCGAAGATCCCGTGGCCGTTCATCCCGATCCTGGACAATTACCACCAGGTCTATTACACCGGCTTGCAGCTGACGGAGGATCCGGGCATGAATGTGGTATGGGCCGGCAGTATACTGCTGGTGCTCGGCCTGTGTATCATGTTCTACTTGCCGCATCGCAAGATCTGGCTGGTGATCCGGCCGGCCGGCAAGGGCAAGGGGCTCGAGGTGAGCATGGCCGGCATGACCAATCGCAATCGTCTGGGTTTTGAAAGGGAGTTTCAGGCCTTGTCGAGCAAACTGAACACTATGTTCGAACCGCAATAAGGAGGTACTTATGAGCGTGGCATTGGCAAATCATTCAACAACGTGGGATTCCCTGAGTCACGGGCGCCCCGGTTTCATCCGTTTCGGCGCCTACTTGGGCGTGATCCTGGGGGCCGCTGGCCTGGCGATGTTCGGCAGTGGCGGCTACAACCAGGATCAGTACCTGTTCCAGCTGCTGGGCAGCCCGGGCCTGATCTGGTGCGGTACTGGTGCCATCATTGGCGCTCTGTCCTCCACGGTGCTGAGCACCCTGCGACCGTCGCTGACCGAGTCCAGGATCGCTACGAACTTGGTGCCATGGCTGGACGGCGTGCTCATGATGCTGTTGCTGGCAGCGGTGCTGTCGCAGTTCGAACCGCCGAAATCGATGATCTCGTTCGACGACCAGTCCAACCTGTTCTCCGGTCGCGTCATCATGGCCATGAACATCGTGTTCATCTTCTCGGCCGTCAGCTATATCGCCTATCTGTTTGCACCGGATTCCTTCATGGGCCGGCTTGCCACCTGGTCGGCGTGGGCCGGCGTCTATGCCGGCGGCTCCGCTCTGTTGTTGCGCTGGCACGAGTCCTATCTGATCTCACCCGACATCGGCCATGCGCCGGTATCCAACCTCTATGAGGTGTTCATTCTGCTGTGCTGTGTCACCACGACGGTTTATCTGGCGCTGGAGAAGCGTTATCAGGCCAAGGCGATGGGTGCCTTCGTGCTGACACTGGTGGCGGCTGCCGTATTCTTCGACATCTGGCTCGCCTCGGTCGGAGAGGCCAGCATCAAGCCGCTGGTGCCTGCCCTGCAGTCCTACTGGATGAAGATCCATGTGCCGATGAACTTCATCGGTTATGGTTCGTTCTCGGTCGCCTGTGGTGCCGGCATGGCCTATCTGTGGCGCAGCCACCTGGAAAAACGCGGCAGCAATGCCCGCATTCTGGCGGTAATGCCGACCCTGGACCAACTCGATCAGCTTGCCTACAAGGCAGTGTCCATCGGCTTCCCGGCCTTCACGCTGGCCACCATCCTCGGTGCAGCCTGGGCGTCCGAGGCCTGGGGCGGCTATTGGTCCTGGGATCCGAAGGAGACCTGGGCACTGATCGTGTGGCTGACCTATGGCGCCTACCTGCATGCGCGTGTGTCGCACGGCTGGCATGGTCGGGCTCTGGCCTGGTGGGCGGTGGCCGGCTTTTTGGTGACGCTGTTCTGTTTCCTCGGCGTCAACATGTACCTGTCGGGCTTGCACTCCTACGGTCGATTGAGCTAAATACCCTCTAGACGAGGGGAAGGGATGGCATGAATCGCCTGCACAAGATCGTTTTTCCGACGGCCGGCATGGGAACGCGCTTCCTGCCGGCCACGAAGGCGACGCCGAAGGAAATGCTGACCATCGTCGACAAGCCCCTGATTCAGTATGGCGTCGAGGAGGCGCTGGCGGCGGGGCTGGACGAGATCATCATGGTCACCGGCCGGGGGAAGCGCAGCATCGAGGATCATTTCGATGTTTCGGCCGAGCTCGAGCACGCCTTGCTGGAGGCCGGCAAGAAGGACCTGTTCGACCGGGTATCGAACATCTCGAACATGGCCGAGATAGCCTATGTGCGGCAAAGACAGCCGCTAGGCCTCGGCCATGCAGTGGCCTGTGCCGAGCACTGGGTCGGCGGTGAATGCTTCGGCGTGTCGCTGGCCGACGAATTGATCTTGGCCGAGGTGCCGGCCATGCGCCAGCTGCGCGATGTGCACGAACGCACGGGGTTCTCCGTCATCGGTCTGGCGCGCGTGCCGCGCGAGCAGAGCCGGCGCTACGGCATGGTGGCTGCGGAAAAGGAAGGCGACCTGCTGCGCCTGACCGGTATGGTGGAGAAGCCGTCCCCCGAGGATTCCCCGTCGGACATGGCCATGATCGGCCGTTACATTTTCACGCCGAAGCTGTTCGACTACCTGAGAAATACGGCCGCCGGTGCCGGCGGTGAGATTCAGCTTACCGATGCCATGGCGGAGCTCGCCCGCCATGAGCCGGTGTATGGCGTCGTCATCGAGGGTGAGCGCTTCGATGCCGGGCAGCCGCTTGGATTCCTGCTGGCCAACCTGCACCTGGGGCTGAGGCACCCGGAATACGGCAAACCCCTTCGTCAGACCATCGATTCGTTCAACAAGCCTTGAACGTCCTGGCACTCGATGCCGCCTACGGGCAGGCATCGGCCTGCCTGTTGAGCAGTGGTCATCTGCACAGCGAAACCATTTCGGAACCGGAACCGCATTCCCAGGCCATCCTGCCCATGCTGACCCGGCTTCTGGTCAGCGCCGGCCTCGAGTGGGAACAGCTGGATGTGTTGGCCGTCGGCGTCGGTCCGGGCTCGTTTACCGGTATCCGCGTGGCCATCGCCACCGTGGCCGGGCTGAACGCCGTGCTGGACAAGCCGGTACTCGGCGTATCCTCGCTGGCCGTGACCGCCCGCCAGGCCGATGTGCCGGGACCGGTGTGGGTGCTCGAGGATGCCCGCGCCGGAGAGATGTTCGTTGCCTGCTATGAGGATGGTAAATCCGTGACCGCCGATGGCTGTCATGTCTACGAGGCCTTGGCCGCATGGCCGGCCGGGCGCTATGCGGCGCATCGGCCGCCGCCGGGCTGTGAGGGCTGGACACGGTTGGAGTTCAGGCGCGAGCGAGGCGAGGCTCTGGCGGTGGAGGTTCGTGCCCAACTGGATACCATCGACGATATCGAAGCGTTGCCGCATGTGATGGCGCCGGCGTATCTGCAGCGTTCGCAGGCCGAGAGAAGCGCGACCCGTGCCTGAGGCCGCGGTACGCGTACTGTTCGTCTGTCTCGGCAATATCTGTCGTTCACCGCTGGCCGAGGTCGTGGTGCGCGACCGGGCGCGGGAACGGGGGCTGTTGCACCGTTTCGAGTTCGCTTCGGCCGGCACCGGAGACTGGCACATCGGCAAGGGTGCCGATCCGCGTTCTGCGGCTACCGCCCGGCGCCATGGTCATGACCTGGGTACGCACCGGGCGCAGCAGATCACCCCGTCACGCCTCGGGGGCTGGCACTGGTTTGTGGCCATGGACAGTGAGAATCGGGCCGATCTGCTGGCGATGGGCATACCCGACAGCCGTGTGTTGCTGATGCGCCAGTTTGAGATTGGAGAGGAGGCGGAGCCGGATGTGCCGGATCCGTACTTCGGTGGAGCGGAAGGCTTCGACCATGTTTATGCGATGCTGCGCGACAATGCCGATCGCCTGCTGGATTTTCTGCTTAGCGAATCCTGAGTTCCAGGCTCAGGGGCCCTTGAAGTAGTTCGGATCGATATGGTATTTGCGTAAGAGCTTGCGCACGGTGTTGCGGTTCAGTCCGAGCATCTCGGAAACCTTGAGCTGATTGCCGTGGCACTGCTCCATGGCCAGAATCAACAGCGGCGGTTCCACTTGCTCCAAAAGGTGCTGGTGCAGTTCGGTGGCCTTGGCATAGCCGAGGCGGTTGATGTATTCCCGCATGCAGCGGGACACCGCGTTCGGCAGCGATTCGGTTTCCTGGTCGGTGTTGCCGTCGTTGCCCAGTGCCAGGGCCACGTCCGACAGGTTGATGGTGGCGCCGGGTGTCAGCACGGCCAGTCGGCGCATGACGTTGCGCAGCTCGCGCACATTGCCCGGCCAATCGTGCCGTTTCAGCAGCTCCAGGGCGTCGTTGAGCAGGATCGGGGCCGGCATGCCCAACTCGTCGGCGGAAAGCTGCAGCAGCGACTCCGCCAGTTCCTTGATGTCGTCGCGGCGCTCGCGCAGCGGTGGGATGTGCACCGGAATGACGTTCAGCCGGTAGTACAGATCCTCGCGGAACTCGCCCTTCTTGATTTTCAGTTGCAGGTTCTGGTGGGTAGCGGCCACCAGGCGTACGTTGACGGTGTGGGCCTGGTTGCTGCCGACGCGCTGCACCTTCCCCTCCTCCAGTACGCGCAGCAGCTTGGCCTGCAGCGATAGTGGCATATCGCCGATCTCGTCGAGAAACAGGGTGCCGCCTTCGGCCTGTTCGAAACGTCCGGCGCGGGCCTTGTCGGCACCGGTGAAAGCGCCTTTTTCATGGCCGAACAGCTCCGCCTCCAGCAGGTCGGCGGGGATGGCGGCGGTGTTGATGGCGACAAAGGGTTGATTGGCGCGGCGGCTGCGTTCGTGCAGGGCGCGCGCGACCAGTTCCTTGCCGGTGCCCGATTCGCCGGTGATCAGCACGGTCAAATCCGAGGCGGCGACGCGGCCCAAGGTGCGGAACAGTTTCTGCATCGCCGGGCTGCGGCCGATGATGATTTCCTGGCTCTGTATCTCCGGCCGTTCTGCCTTGGCAGCAGTGGGCAGCACCCGATGGGCCAGTGAGCGCACCTCGTCCAGGTCGAAGGGCTTGGGCAGGTATTCCATGGCTCCGACCTTGTAGGCATGCGCCGCATGACCGAAGGTGGTCTCGGCGGTCAGGATCACCACGGGCATGTCGAATTTGCCGGTTTCCAGTGCATCCATGCCGTTGCCATCCGGCAGGTAAACATCCAGGAACACAATGTCGGGCCGTTGACTGGCGCGCTCGGCCATGGCTTCGTCAAGGCTGCCGGCCATGTGCACGGTGAAACCCTCCTCATCCAGTACGCGGCCGAGCACCCAGCGGATGCCCGGATCGTCGTCCACCACCAGCGCATGCATCATGTCGGAGAAACCTCCAGCGGGAATTGCAGCGTGAAACGGGTGCGGCCGCGCTCGGAGCGCAGTTGCACGCGGCCGCCGTGCTCCAGCATCACCCGCTGCACCAGCGCCAGGCCCAGTCCGCTGCCGCGCGATTTGCTGGTGACGAAGGGCTCGAACAGGCGGGTACGCACATGCTCGGGAACCGGGGTACCATCGTTGGTGATGATGATCTCGATGACGCGTCCGGCGTGGCCCGGCAGCTTGGCCACGGGCGAGATACGACTCTCCAACTCCACCATCGTTGCTCCCGCCTCCAGGGCATTCCTCCACAGGTTCTCGATCGCCTGGCGCAGCCGCCCTGGATGGGCACGGATGTCCGGAAGGCTGGGATCGTAGACGCGCCTCAGCTGCACGCCCTCCGGTGGACGGCAGACGTCGTCGATGACGCTGTGCACATTGACCGATTCCATCTGGATGTTGGCACGCGGGCCCAGCTGCAGGAAGGCATCGATGCGCTCACGGATGCGGTCCACTTCGGCCAGAATATGGCGTACAGCATCCTTCGTGTCGTCATTCTCGGCATGTTCGCCCAGCCACTGGGCGGCGCCGCGCAACGCCGCCAGGGGATTCTTGATTTCGTGGGCCATTTCCAGCGCCACGCGCGCGATGGCCTCGGCGATCTCGTGGCGACGGGACTGCTGTTCAACCTCGTGGCGGTTCGCCTCGGGCACGATCATTGCCGCGGCACCTTCCTCATCCGGGCCCATATGCAGCGAGCATGGCTGGTTGTTGGCACGCATGGTCAGGCTGTGATCCGAGATGTTCGCATGGTGCACGAACACGTGATCAAGCATGCGCTGGATGGCCTCGGCCGGGGAGAACAGGCCGTTCAAATGCCTGCCGGCCAGGCCACGCTCCGAGACGCCCAGCAGTTCCTGAGCCAGCAGATTGGCCCGAAGAACCTGTCCGTCGTGATCGATGAGCAGCGTTGGCAGGGGCGAGACATGGACGCATTCAAGCGGCATTGGCGAGTCGGCTGTCACAGCCCAGGAAAAAGGTCTCGGCGGCATCCAGCTGTTCCTGCCAGTTGTGCAGGCGCTGGAAGGCGCTGCGGAACTCGCTGGAACCGGCCATGCCCTTCGTATACCAGGGGATATGCTTGCGGGCCAGCTGCGATGCCGTGTGGATGCCGTGATGTTCGGCCAGATGATGCATATGCTCGCGGATTACCAGCCAACGCTCACCTGGGCTCGGGGCAGCCGGTCGCGGTTCGCCGAGAAGGGTGGCGCGGACATCGCCGAGTACCCAGGGATTGCCCTGTACAGCGCGGCCAACCATGACGCCGTCACAGCCGGAGACGGCGATCATGCGGCGGGCGGACTCACCGTCGACGATATCGCCATTGCCGATCACCGGGATGGATACGGCCTTCTTGGCACAGCCGATGTCCTCCCAGTCCGCATGGCCGTGGAACATCTGGCTGCGTGTACGGCCGTGCACCGTCAGCATCTGCACGCCACAATCCTCGGCAATGCGGGCGATACGCTCGACATTCTTGCTCGCCTCGTCCCAGCCGGTGCGGATCTTCAGCGTCACCGGTACCTCGACCGCCTCCACGGTGGCCTTCAGCACGCGCGCTACCAGTGTCTCGTCACGCAGCATGGCGGAGCCGGCAATCTGCTTGCAGATCTTCTTTACCGGGCAGCCCATGTTGATGTCGATGAAGTCGGCACCGCGCGCCACAGCCCAGCGGGCCGCCTCCTGCATGTAGGCCGGGTCGGAGCCGGCGATCTGCACCGAAACCGGCCGTTCGTCGGCATCCAGCTCGGCCATGCGCTCGGTGCGCTCGCGCCCCTGTTCGATGGCGCGTGAGGCGATCATTTCGGTGACGACCAGGCCAATACCGAAGCGGCGGCATACCCGGCGGAACGGCAGGTCGGTGATGCCGGCCATCGGCGCCAGCACCAGCGGCACATCGATACGGTGCCGACCCAGGGTGAAGCCGGGTAGCAGGCGGGCTGACAGCGGAGGAGTGCTTAACATTTAGGCAATTCTAGAGAGATTCCGTCCGGGCGCCAGTGTTTTGTGACGCCACGGTGCTTGCCGCCGGCCCGTCGCCCCGCCACCCTTGCTGGCATGACCGGGGATGCGCTTTCCATTCACTGGCCCGAGACGCACTTCGTGCAGTCGGTGGCCGATGTACGCCAGTTCCCGGCCTCGGCGGTGCCGAACCTGGCTGTGGCCGGACATTCGAATGTCGGCAAGTCCTCGTTGCTCAATGCCCTATTCGGACGCAAGGGCCTGGTCAAAACCTCGAAGAATCCCGGGTGTACGAGGCTGCTGAACCTGTTCGATGTCGACGGCAGACTGCTGGTAGTGGATCTGCCGGGCTACGGATATGCGCGGGCGGCCAAGCGCGAGCAGGCAAGATGGGCCGAACTGATCGAGTCCTACCTGCAGGGAGCTGCGCCGCCGCAGTTGGTGCTGGTGCTGCTGGATATCCGGCACGGCCCCAAGGATCAGGACCTACAGTTGATCGACTGGCTTAACGCCCGCGGCATTCGCTGGCTGCCGGTGGCCACGAAGGCCGACAAGCTGTCCGGCAATGCGCGCAGCAAGCGGCTGCAGGAAATGACACGGGCCATGGGCGGCATGCTGGCGCCGCTGCCGACCTCCAGCCTCGACCGCCGCGGCATCGAACAGCTGCGTAGCGCCATCGTGCACGAGCTGTTCCCGCTGCCGGCAAGCTGACATGCACGCCGTGGATATTCCGGAGCTGAACGCCCGCTTCGCCATTCCGGGCCAGGTTTCGTTTCGCACCGTCAACGGCATGACGGTGGTGGAGATTGCCAATGCCACTGCCACCGCAAGCCTGGCCATGCAGGGCGCGCATCTTCTGCACTGGACGCCACGAGGCATGTCGCCGGTGATCTGGTTATCGCCACAGGCGAGATTCGCACCCGGCACCCCGATCCGTGGCGGCGTACCCATCTGCTGGCCGTGGTTCGGTCCGCCTGCCGGCGGATCCGGTTTGCCCAGCCACGGATTCGCCCGCATCTCACCTTGGGAGCTGCTTGAGGTTCGGCCATCGCCGGAGGTCACGCACCTGGCATTTCGCCTGGCTCCTAGCGCCGGTGCACAGGCGCAGTGGCCACCCACCGCGGTGCCGGAGTTGCATATGACCATCGGTGCCCGGCTGGAAATGGAACTGGTGACAAGCAATACCGGCAGCAAGGCGATCACCATCGGTCAGGCACTGCATGCCTATTTTGTGGTGGGAGACGTGAGGCAGGTGCGGATTGAGGGGCTGGACGGCTGTCCGTATATCGATAAGGTGGACGGGGGACGGCGCGGGATTCAAGACGGCACGCTTATAATCGGCAGGGAGACGGACCGCATCTATCTGGATGCCACGGTGGACTGCATCATCGACGATCCGGTTCTGACCCGGCGCATTCGCATCGGGAAGCACGGCAGCCGGTCAACGGTGGTGTGGAACCCATGGGCCGACAAGGCGGCGAGCATGGGGGATCTGGGTGAAAACAACTATCTTCGAATGGTGTGCGTGGAAGCTGCCAACGTGGCCGACGACCTCGTGACCGTGGCGCCGGATTCGTCGTGCCGCCTCGGGGTTGTATGCAGCGTTGAGGCCTAGCCGTCATCCGACGCACGCACCAACGGAAGGGAGGCCGACATGTTTGAATCCGCCGAGCTGGGGCATGTGATCGACAAGAAAACCTACGATGCGCAGGTACCGCCGCTGCGCGAGGCCCTGCTGGACGTGCAGTACGAGGTGCTCAATCAGGCGGCGTTCCCGGTCATCATCCTGGTCGGCGGCGTCGATGGCGCCGGCAAGGGCGCCACCGTCAACCTGCTGAATGAATGGATGGATCCGCGCCATATTCGGGTGCATGCGCTGGGCGAGCCCACCGAGGATGAGCGGATGCGCCCTCCGATGTGGCGTTACTGGCGGGCTCTGCCACCGAAGGGCAAGACCGGCATGTTCTTCGGTTCATGGTATACCGAGCCGATCATCCGCTGTGCCATGGATAAGGCCGACATCGACAAGCTGGATGCGCCATTGGACGAGATCCGGCGTTTCGAGCGCATGCTTATCGACGAGGGGGCGCTGATCGTCAAGCTGTGGTTCCATCTTTCGAAGAAGGAGCAGAAGCAGCGGTTCAGGGATCTGGAAAAGCATGCGAAGACCCGCTGGCGGGTGACCGATACCGACTGGGAACATCACAAGCGCTACAACAAGTTCCGCAAGGTGTCCGAGCATGTGTTGCAGACGACCAGCACCGCCTCGGCGCCATGGATCGTCATCGAAGGCACCGATTTCCGTTACCGTAACCTGACGACCGGCAATGTGCTGCTGGAGGCCATGCGCAAGCGTCTGGCGGGCCCGGCAGAGCCGGAGGCGCTGCTGGCGGCACCATTGCAGGTCTCGATCGATGGCAAAAACGTGCTCGCCTCCCTGGACCTGTCGCAAAGGATATCCAAGAAGGATTACGAGAAAGAGTTGGAGGAGTACCAGGGCCGGCTGAATCTGCTGACCCGCGATCCGGCATTTCGCAAGTTGTCGCTGATCGCCGCATTCGAGGGGCGGGACGCCGCCGGCAAGGGTGGGGCGATCCGCCGGGTCAGCAGCGCCCTGGACGCCCGCCAGTATCATATCAATCCCATTGCAGCGCCAACCGAGGAGGAGCGGGCTCAGCCCTATCTGTGGCGTTTCTGGCGACACATCCCGAGGCCTGGCCGGGTCACGATATTCGATCGTTCCTGGTACGGGCGGGTGCTGGTCGAGCGGGTCGACGGCTTGTGCTCGGAGAGCGACTGGATGCGTGCCTACGGCGAGATCAACGAATTCGAGGATCAGTTGGCCACCCACGGTACCGTGCTGGTCAAGTTCTGGCTGGCCATCAGCAAGGACGAGCAACTGAAGCGTTTCAAGGCGCGAGAGCAGGTGCCGTTCAAGAATTTCAAGATCACCGACGACGACTGGCACAACCGCGACAAGTGGGATCAGTATACGGGTGCCGTCTGCGACATGGTTGACCGCACCAGCACCGAGCGGGCACCGTGGACGCTGGTGGAGGCCAACGACAAGTATTTCGCGCGCATCAAGGTGCTGAAGACGCTGTGCCACCGCCTGGAAGCAGCCCTGAAGAAGCAGTAGCGGTATGCGGGTTCTGGCTTCGTACAACATCAAGGGCGGGGTGGGCAAGACCTCGGCGGCAGTCAATCTGGCCTATCTTGCTGGCCAGGACGGCATGCGCACCCTGTTGTGGGATCTCGATCCGCAGGGTGCGGCCAGCTACTGCTTCCGCATCCAGTCGAAGATCAAGGGTGGCAAGCTGCTGCGCGGCAAATCGGATGTCGGGGAACTCATCAAGGGCACGGCCTATGCGCATCTGGATCTGCTGCCGGCAGATTTCTCCTACCGCAATTTCGATCTGTTCCTGCAGGATTTCAAGCATCCACGAGAACGCCTGCACAAGGTGCTCAAGCCCCTTCGGGACGACTACGACCTCGTCTTCCTGGACTGTCCGCCGGGCATCTCGCTGCTGTCCGAGGCCGTGTTCGGCGCCGCCGACGCCCTGGTGATCCCGACCCTGCCCTCCATCCTGTCACTGCGCACCCTGAAGATGCTGATCACCTTCAGGCGGGAGCATAAACTGGACGTGAAGCTGATGGCCTTTCTGACCATGGTGGACCGGCGAAAAAAGCTGCATAACCAGATCATCGAAGCACAGCCGAAGATGGGGTCGTGGATGCTGCCGGCCATCGTGCCCTACGCCAGCGAGGTCGAGCAGATGGGCGAGCGGCGGGCACCATTGCCGGACTTCGCGCCACACAGCCGCGCCAGCCTGGCCTATGCCGCCCTGTGGTCCGAGGTGCGCGAGCGGATGTGTTAGGGGCAGCATGGCTGACGTGCGGATCACCGTTAAAGTCGGGCGGCGAATCGGCGATAAACAGAATATCGTCCATGCAAGGGCGTCACGAAGGAGGATGCAATGAGCGGCATCAATAACGTTCGGTCACCATCCCCGGCCTCGGTGTTTCTCAGCAAACCACAGACCCGGCCGGCCTCAGCCCAACAGGAGGTCGGGGAAAGCCCCGCCGTCGAGGCGAGCGAAACCCAGACCAAGCAGGTGCAGGAGGGCGAGGCTGCGCCGAAGCCTTCTGCAAATCGCCTGGATATCTACGCCTGATTCGATAATCGCCCGGATTCCTTCGGGTGGCGTAGAAGACTGACCAGAGCCCGGGGAAGATTGAGGCGGCAAAATTCGACATGCACGCCTACAATGCGCCCATGTACGATCGTCATGCTATCAAGCCGGCGCCGGTATGGCGTCTGCTTGCCGTCTGCTTGTTGTTGTCAGCCTGTACCGCACACGTACCCTACCCGCTCGGCATCATGGGCAAGAAGCATGTGGCCATCTCCATGGCGCCCTCCTCGTTCACCGCGCCGGTGCAAAAGCTGTCCGATATCCAGAACGTCGATTCATCCGCCCGGGTAGTCGATGCCAAGGCCCAACTGCGCCAGGATCTGGCGGTGGTCAGGGAGGGAGTGGATGCGACCGTCAAAAGCTGGTTGCGAAAACAACAGAGCGTACATCCCGTGGGCGAGGTGCCTACCGGCACGCCGGCGGCAGCGCTGGCGCTGGCACGAACGCAGGGGGCCGACCTGTTATTGGCTATAGATGTGTCCGGCTATGGCCATATCAAGCGCCGCTGGATTGTGTTGATGGTGGGCAGCGGTGTCATCGAGGCTGTGACCCAGGGCGTGGCGGCGGCGGATGCGACCGGCAATCCGGTGCTGGGTCTTGGAGTCGGCGCCGAGGAGATGACCTCGGAGGGACTGACCTGGATCGGCGGCTCATGGTTCTGGGCCAAATATTTCGCGCCGGTCACCTTGGAGGGGCGCATGTGGCGCGTGCGCGATGGGCGCCTGATCTGGCACGACATCATCTTTGCCGACAACAGCAGCGACGAGATCTGGAAACTGCTCACTGGCAAGAAATTGCCGAAGAAGCAACAGGCCCTGGCGGCATCCCTGGCCAAGGCGGAAAAGACCCTGTTCGATGATCTCGGTCGCTATGTGCATGGGCAGATCCTGGTGTACCGGCAGCGTCCGTCGGGCTGGCCGTTTGTCACCACCCATGCGGCCGCCAGGTGATGGCTGCTGCGTCCGCTGTCGACGCACCGTTTTCAGTTCAGCACATGAATTGCCGCATTCAGCGACAGGGCATAGGCCACCCACAGCAGGTACGGTCCCGTCAGCCATGCCACCGAGCGCTGCCGCGACAGGGCCACGGCGAACAGCGCGGCGATGCTGATCAGCAACGCCGTCATGTCGGCCAGGCCCAGGCCGGTCCGGTGCAGGCCGAAGAACAGCCATGACCACAGTCCGTTGAAGACGAGCTGCGTGCCCCACAGGGCTTTCATCAGGATGTCCGTTCCAGCGAAGATCAGCCAGCCGGCGATGGCAATCATCAGGTAAAGCACGGACCAAACCGGCGGAAACAGCCAGTCCGGAGGTGTCCACCATGGTTTTTCGAGGCCTGCGTACCATGCGCCGGGCTGGAAATGAACGCCGGACATGGCGACCACCGCCACCACGATGATGAACACGATGAGGGCGGGATAGGAGCGGTCTCGGGTCATGAGGCTCAACCTTATGGACGGAATTCTTGGCAGCCATGCTAGGCGTTTGCTCCCGTGCCGCATAGCTGGCATGCGGCGAAATCGCCGACGTAGCCATGGCATGATGCCACAGGAGCAAACATTGCGCCGTTGCGGGGTGGCGGAATGCGTCTGTGGTATCCATACTTGGTCGGCATATGTCTGTCGATCAACCGGACGTCTGGCCACAACCACATGCCCGCCTGCATGCATGGACAAGCCGCATATCCCGAGCGGAAGGGGCGCCACTGACATGGTAAATGCCGCTGGGCCAGCCCCCTCCGATGCACTGGTGATCTTTGGTGTCTCCGGCGATCTCGCCCACAAGATGATCTTTCCGGCCCTATACGCCATGGCCAAGCGCGGCATGCTCGACGTGCCGTTGGTGGGCATCGCCAGATCGCAGTGGAGCGACGAGCAGCTGCGCAAACATGTGACGGACAGCATCAAGCAGGATGTCGGCAGCGTGGACGATCCCAAGGCCCTACAGCACCTGCTTTCCCTACTCCGGTATGTGGCCGGGGATTACAATGAACCGGAGACGTTCAAGATGCTGAAGCAAGCGCTCGGAGATGCCCGGCGTCCGGCATACTACCTGGCCATTCCGCCCGCGCTGTTCGCCACGGTGATCAAGGGCTTGGGGACAGCCGGCCTGGCGGAGGGCGCGCGCGTCATCGTCGAGAAGCCGTTCGGGCATGACCTGGCCTCGGCCCGCGAACTCAACCGCGTCGCGCTGGCGGTGTTCCCGGAAGACGCGATCTTCCGCATCGACCATTACCTCGGAAAAGAGGCGATCATGAACATCCTCTATTTCCGTTTCGCCAACTCGTTTCTCGAACCGATCTGGAATCGTAATAGCATCGCCAGCGTGCAAATCACGTTGTCCGAGGATTTCGGCGTCGGCGGCCGCGGGGCATTCTACGAAAGCGTCGGCTGCCTGCGCGATGTGATCCAGAACCATCTGTTCCAGCTCGTTGCCCTGTTGGCCATGGAACCTCCCGCCTATCAGGGCTATGGCGCTGTGCACAGTGAGAAAGCCAAGGTGTTCCAGGCCATGCGTCCGCTCTCGCCGGATGACATGGTGCGCGGCCAGTATGATGGCTACCGGCGCGAGCCGGGCGTGGCGGAGGATTCGGACGTCGAGACGTTCTGCGCCCTGCGCCTATTCATCGACTCGTGGCGTTGGGAGGGCGTGCCGTGGTATCTGCGTGCCGGCAAGTGCATGGCCGAGAGCGTGACCGAGGTGCTGGTTGAGCTGAAGCCACCGCCGCAAAGGCTGTTCGACGATTCGGCACCGGCGGCCGGCCGCTCCAATTATCTGCGTTTTCGCATCTCGCCCGACTCCGCCGTTGCCCTTGCCGCCCGAGTCAAGCGCGCCGGGCAGGAGTTTATCGGCGACCAGCGCGAGCTATATCTGCTGGAGGAGCAGCCAGGCCAGGAGACGCCCTACGAGCGGCTGCTCAGCGATGCCCTGGCCGGCAATGGTGCGCTGTTCACCCGCGAGGATGCGGTGGAGGCCGCCTGGGCCGTGGTCGACCCGGTACTGGGCCGGCATCACCGGGTCCAGCCCTATGCCCCCGGCAGTTGGGGCCCGGAACAGGCGGAGGCGCTGATCGCCACGGACGGACATTACTGGCACAACCCGATGCTGGCGAAAGAGGGATAGATGGAGCGCATAGAGCGGGAGGGCTATGAGCGAGCGCTGTCGCTGTTGTGGGCCTGTTCCGGTCCCGACGGCTTCGTCGCCAGCCCCAGCCACCACGACAACTACCGTCGCATTTGGGCCCGGGATGGTGCCATCATGGCGCTGGCGGCGCTGCTCACGGACGATGAGGGGCTAGTGACCACGGCGCGCCGGACGCTGGAGACGCTGGCCGCACACCAGGGCCAGCACGGCGAAATCCCAACCAATGTCGATATCGCCTCCGAGCGTTTCAGCTACGGTGGCACCGCCGGACGCATAGACGGCGATCTGTGGTTCATCATCGCCTGCGGTGAATACTGGCTGGCCACCGGCGAGGATGATTTCTTGGAACCGCTGCTACCGGTCATCGAGAGGGTGCGCTTCGCACTAGGCGCCTGGGAATACAATAGCCGCGGCCTGATCTATGTACCGCTGACGGGCGACTGGGCGGATGAGTACCTTCATCACGGTTATGTGCTCTACGATCAATTGCTCTACCTGCAGGCGCAGCACACCCTAGCGCAGATGCATGCGGCGATGGAGGGGTCGCCCGACCATGACTTGGAGGCCAGGGCCAGCCGCCTGCTGCACCTAATCCGGGATAACTACTGGTTTCCCGACACCGACGAGGACGCGCCGATACCGGACGACGCCTACCACGAGGTACTTTATGCCAAGGGGCGGGCGACGGCACGCGCGCACGGCGCCGGGCGATACTGGATGCCGTTCTTCTCCCCCAGTGGCTACGGCTATCGCTTCGATGCCTTCGCTAATGTGCTCGCCTCGCTGTTCGACGTCGCCGACGACCACCAACGGCGCACAGTAGACACCTATATCGACGACAAGCTGTTGGCCGACGACATGTCGTTATTGCCGGCCTTCCATCCGGTCATCGAGCCGGTCGACGAGGACTGGGAGCATCTGCAGGTGATGTTTTCCTACAGCTTCAAGAACAAACCCTACGAATACCACAACGGCGGGCTGTGGCCGATGCTATCGGGCTTCTACGTCGCTGATCTCGCCCGCCGCCACCACATGAAGCAGGCCAGGCGTTGCCTGAGGGCGATCCACTGCGCCAATGCCATGGCCATGGACGGCGAGGGCTGGGGTTTTGCCGAATACATCCATGGCCTGAAGCACAAGCCGGAAGGCACCCGCCACCAGGGCTGGAGCGCGGCCGCCGCCATCATCGGCCACCATGCCCTGCATGGCGAGGCTGTGTTCCGGGTTCAGGGCTTGCAACTGGCGTCATCAAGGAGGAAGCCATGAATGCGACGCAACGGCTGCACGATCTCGGGCAAAGCCTGTGGCTCGATAACATCACGCGCGGATTGCTTACGAGCGGTACGCTGGAGCGCTATATCCGCGAGCTGTCGGCGACGGGCCTGACCTCCAATCCCACGATCTTCGATCATGCGATCAGGAATGGCGATTTCTACGATGACGCCATCCGGGAAAAGGCGCGCGCGGGCAATCCTGTTGAGGCCATGTTCTTCGATCTGGCGCTGGAGGACCTGGTGGCCGCCGCCGATCTTTTCCGGCCGATTCATCACGCCAGCGGCGGCGTGGACGGCTGGGTCTCGCTCGAGGTATCCCCCCTGCTGGCGGACGATACTGCTTCTACCGTCACGGCGGCATCGTCGCTGCATGCCAAGGCAGGGCGGCCGAATCTGTTCATCAAGATCCCGGGCACTGCCGCCGGCATACCGGCGATCGAGCAGGCCATCTTCGCCGGCGTGCCGGTGAACGTGACGCTGCTGTTCTCGCCCGAGCACTACCTGGCTGCCGCCGAGGCATACATGCGCGGCATCGAAAGGCGCCTCGCCGCCGGGCTCGACCCGGCCGTTGCATCCGTGGCCTCGGTGTTCATCAGCCGCTGGGATGTAGCCGTCAGGGACAGGGTGCCGGCCGCGTTGCAAAACCATCTCGGCATCGCCATCGCCATGCGCACCTACAAGGCCTACCGCGAGCTGCTGGCATCCGCACGCTGGCAAAAACTGGCTGCCGCCGGTGCACAGCCCCAACGCCTGTTGTGGGCCAGCACCGGTACCAAGGATCCGCAGGCCTCGGATGTCCTGTACATCGAGGCGTTGGCGGCGGCGGACACCATCAACACCATGCCCGAGAAAACCCTGCTCGCCTTTGCCGAGCACGGGGTGGTCAAAGACGGGTTGCCGGCCGATGGCGGCGATGCCGAACAGCGCTTGGCGGAGTTCACCCGCCTGGGTATCGATGACAAAGCGCTGGCCGCCGATCTGCAGCGTCAGGGCGTGGTTGCTTTCGCCGAGTCATGGAATGACCTGCTGGCATGCGTCACCGAGAAAAGCGAGGCGTTGTCAAAGTCTGCCGGACCGGCATGAACGATGCGCAGCGTGGCTGAGATATACAGCCTGTGAACGCATCTTCCCATAGATGACCGACCAAGGATGGCGACCATGAATCACAGCAGCTTTGTCAATGCGTTCTACGATTTCCTGGATCGGATCGGATACATGCATCCGATCCATCCGGCGATGGTGCATATGCCCATCGCGTTCGTGGTCGGGGGTACGGTCTTCATCTTGCTCGCTGGCTTCGAGCGGTTCCACCGGTTCAGGTTCAGGGTATCCGCGCACTATGTACTGACGCTTGCCCTGCTTTTCTGGTTCCCCACCGTGTTGTTCGGCATCATGGACTGGCAGCGCTACCTGGGCGGCGCCTGGCTGCCGATCATCAAGATCAAGATGGTGCTCGCAGCAGTGCTGCTGATCCTGCTCGTCATCGGTGTGGCACTGGGTTATCGCGGCACGACGTCGATAAGGATCCTGGCCCCTATCTATGGCCTGTGTTTCGCCACGGTGCTGGTGCTCGGGTATTACGGCGGACAGCTGGTGTACGCCGGGCTGGCACCCGCCGGGCCGGCCATTTACCAAGCCGGGGAGAAGGTGTTCGACAACAACTGTACGGGTTGCCATGCACACGGCGGCAACGTGATCGCACCGAATCTGCCCCTGGCCGGCGCTCCCGAACTGACGGATTTCGAGACGTTTGAGCGGTTTGTGCGCAGCCCGCACATGCCCGACGGATCGGCGGGCGCCATGCCTCCATTTACGACTTCGAAGATCTCCGCTAAGGAAGCCCGGGCGCTGTACGAGTACATCAAGCACGTGATCGTTAACCCCAGACCCAGCAAGAAAACGCTCCACACCGGCAAGGATTGATGCGCCGGCCGCCGTTCGGCGCTGCGGGATAGACCTATGGCGCCATGTCATCCAATAGTTCGATCCAGTGGCGGACGGGTAGCGTGGAGCGGGCGGCCAGGTGCATCTGGCAGCCGATATTGGCGGTGACGATCTGCTCGGGGCTGCCGCTGGCAAGCGCTGCTAGTTTCTGCTGCAGCAGTTGCTGCGACAGTGCCGGCTGTAGCAGCGAGTAGGTGCCGGCCGCACCGCAACACAAGTGCGCATCGGGCACCTTCGTCAGCGTGAAGCCGGCACGCTGCAGCAGCGCCTCGATGGCACCCGGCAAGGCTTGGCCGTGCTGCAGTGTGCACGGCGCATGTACGGCGATTGGGCCCTGTGCTGCTGGCTTCAGGCGCGACAGATCCTCCTGCTGCAGCACCTCGACCAGATCGCGACTTATCGCCGATATGAGCGTGGCCTTATCGGCGTAGGCCGGGTCATGGCGCAGCAGATGGGCGTAATCCTTGACCATGACGCCGCAGCCGCTGGCCGTGGTCACGATGGCCTCGATGCCCGCCTCGACGTGTGACCACCAGGCATCGATGTTGCGCCGGGCCAGATTACAGGCCTCCGCCTCGGCATCCAGGTGCTGGCTCAGTGCGCCGCAGCATCCGGCCTTTTCGGCTACCAGTAGGGAGATGCCCAGCCGGTCCAGCACGCGCGCGGCAGCGGCGTTGGTCAACGGCGTGGTCGACGGCTGCACGCAGCCGTCGAGTACCAGCATCCGGCGGGCATGGCGTGGCTCGGGCCAGTCGCCGGCCGACTGGGTGGCGGGAATCTTCGCCTTGAGCGAGGGAGGGAGCATCGGGCGAACGAGACGGCCGACGGCCAGCAGTGCGGCGAAGCGACGGCGGTGTACAAGCAGCAGGCGCAGGATCCGGCGCAGCAGGCGTTCGCGCACGGGACGTCCGACCTGTCGCGCCACCACGCTGCGGCCGATGTCCAGCAGATGGCCGTAGTGCACCCCGGATGGGCAGGTCGTTTCGCAGGCACGGCAGTTCAGGCAGCGGTCCAGATGCGCCTGTACCTTCTCGGTGGCGGCATGGCCTTCGAGCACCTGCTTGATCAGGTAGATGCGCCCGCGCGGGCCGTCCAGCTCGTCGCCCAGGATCTGGTAGGTCGGGCAGGTGGCGGTGCAGAATCCGCAATGCACGCAGGAGCGCAGGATCGCATCGGCATCCTGCCCCACGGGCGTTTTCCCGAACGCATCGTTTAGTGACGTCTGCATGGCTATAGCCCTTCGTACATGCGCCCGGGGTTCAGGATGCCGGCCGGGTCGAAGGCCTGCTTCAGCCTCCGGTGCAGCTGCCACAGTCCGTTTGGCAGGGGGTGGAAGTCCACGGCCGGCGCATCCGTATGGAACAGCGCGGCATGACCGCCGAGTGCTTCGGCAGCGGCACGCACCCGATCGGCCGGTTCATCGCTGGCAAGCCAGCGCTGGGCTCCGCCCCAGTCGATCAGCCAGTCGCCTGCGATCTCCGGTTGCGGCGCAGCCGGCGGCAGGGCGAGGCGCCACATCGGCCGCGCATCGTCGAAGAACGGCAGGTGGCGTTCACGCAGTTCCGCCCAGAATACCGCATCCTTCGGCAGCATCTCACCGGAGACGTGCTCCGGAATCGAGGTGACGGCGCTGGCGGCACCGGAAAAGCGCAGGTACAGCTGTCCGTCGGCCCAGGCGGTGGCCGACAGCGGCAGCGGCTGGCCGGCCAGCCGGTTCATCTGTGTCAGCGCCTCGGTCGGCGTACAGGCCTGCATCAGTGTCAGTTTCCTCTCGGGCATAGGCAGCACCTTCAGGCTAACATCGAGCAGCACGCCGAGGGTGCCCAAGGCACCGGCCATCAGCCGGGCGGCGTCGTAGCCGGCCACGTTCTTCATCACCTCACCGCCGAAATGCAGCAGCTCGCCCTTGCCGTTGATCACATGGCAACCCAGCACGAAGTCCCTTGCCGAGCCGGTAAAGGGGCGGCGCGGGCCGGACAGGTTGCAGGCCACGGTGCCGCCGAGGGTGGCACCATCGCCCCAGTGCGGCGGCTCAAACGCCAGCATCTGACCCTGGGCCGCCAGCAGAGCCTCGATATCGGCCAATGGCGTGCCGGCGCGGGCGGTCAGCACCAGCTCGGTCGGCTCATAGGCGATGACGCCGCGGTGCCCGCCGACGGTGAGCGATGTGCCCTCTATCGGCCGCCCGTAGAACGCCTTGCTGCCACCACCACTGATCCTAAGCGGTGTGCGGCCTGCATGGGCCTCGGTGACCTGCTGGCGCAGAACCTCGGTCTGATCCTGGTCTCCGCCCATCAGAATCGCTCCAGGTCGGGGTGAGGCAGGTTGCCGCCATGCACGTGCATGGAGCCGAATTCGGCGCAGCGGTGCAGCGACGGCACGGCCTTGCCGGGATTCAGCAATCCCTCGGGATCGAAGGCATGCTTGATGGCGTGGAACTGGGTCAGTTCGGCGGCACCGAACTGCACGCACATCTGGTTGATCTTCTCCATGCCCACGCCGTGCTCGCCGGTGATGCTGCCGCCCATCTCGACGCATAGCTCCAGGATGCTGCCGCCGAAGGCCTCGGCTCGTGCCAGCTCTCCCGGCTTGTTGGCATCGTACAGGATCAGCGGGTGCAGGTTGCCGTCGCCGGCGTGGAACACGTTGGCCACGGACAAATCGAACTGTTCGGAAAGCTCGTTGATGCGCCGCAGCACCAGCGGCAGATGCCGGCGCGGGATGGTACCGTCCATGCAATAGTAGTCCGGCGCTAGGCGGCCGACGGCCGGGAAGGCGGATTTGCGACCCTTCCAGAACATCGCGCGCTCGGCCTCATCCCTGGCCAGCCGTACCTCGGTGGCACCGCTGTGCTCGAGGATCTGCCGCACCCGCGCCACCTGCTCGTCCACCCCCTCGCGCGTGCCGTCCAGTTCGCACAGCAGGATCGCCGCCGCCTCGCGTGGGTAGCCGGCATGCGCGAAGTCCTCGGCGGCACGAATGGCCAGGTTATCCATCATTTCCAACCCGGCGGGGATGACACCCGCAGTGATGATGGCGCCGACCGCACTCCCGGCCCTCTCCACGTCATCGAACGCCGCCAGCATCACCTCGGCCTGTTCCGGCACCGGCAGCAGGCGCACCGTCACCTCGACCACCACGCCGAGCATGCCCTCGGAGCCGGTGACAAGGGCCAGCAGGTCGTAGCCGGGGCTGTCCAGTGCCTCGCTGCCGATAACCAGCAGCTCGCCCTCGGGCATCACGAGCTTGATCTGCAGGATGTTGTGTACGGTCAGCCCGTATTTCAGGCAATGCACGCCACCCGAGTTTTCCGCCACGTTGCCGCCGATGGTGCAGGCGATCTGTGATGAGGGATCCGGGGCGTAATACAGGCCGAACGGTGCGGCCGCCTCGGAGATGGCAAGGTTGCGCACCCCGGGCTGCACCCGGGCGATGCGGCCGACGGGGTCGATCGCCAGCACACCATTGAGCTTGGCCAGTCCCAGCAGCACGCCATGCGGATGCGGCAATGCCCCGCCGGACAGCCCGGTGCCCGCCCCACGCGCCACCACCGGCACGCCATGACGATGGCACAGGCGCATCACGGCCTGCACCTCGTCAACCGTGCTCGGCAACACGGTGATCCACGGTTGTTGCCGGTAGGCCGACAGCCCGTCGCATTCGTACGGGTGCAGATCCTCGGGCTCGGAGAGCACACTGTCGGCCGGCAGCAATGCGAGCAGTTGCGCGACCAGCTTGGCCTTGCCGATGCCGCCGTCTTCGCTCATCCGTCGGCCAGCCCGCGCAGGCGACGGTAGACCGTGGTCAACGCCTGATCGTCGCCGACGTTACCGGGGAAGATCACCACCGGCAGATCGGGATAGCGCGGATGGTCCGCCGGGCAGCGCACCACCGAGCATCCGGCCAGCACCTGACCCAGCACGCGTGAGGTGCCGAGAGCCAGTCCATCGCTCAGCACATCGTTCGAGGTGATGCCCCCCTTGCTGATCAAAAAACCGATCGATGCCGGCAAGCCCCGTACCACGTCCATCAGGAATGCCGATACCCGCTCGCCGAAGGCCAGACGCGCCGCCAGGTCGGCGAAGGTCTTTTCCGTGCGGCTGGTATAGATCACCGGGGTCTCGTCCCGTGCATGGGCGGCCGCGGCCTTGTCGAGGGTTTCGGCCAGCAGGGCGGTGCGATCCGTGGCGATGCGCTCGACATCGACCTCGATGCCAATGATGCCGGGTTGGCGTAGCAGGGCCTGCAGCTGCGCTGTGGTCTTCTTGACATGGGAGCCGACGATAACGGCACCGGCCTTGCCGCCGCGCACGTATTGCGCCATGTCCGTGGCGGCCACCGGCTGCGGTCCGAGGCGGGCCAGCGAGGTCAGCAGGCTGGCGGCGCTGCGGAACAGGAAACGCTTACCGGAAGCCGCCGCGGCCTGGATCTGTGCCGCAAAGCGGTCGAGATCCGCCTGGGTCTCGGCATCGACGACGGCGCAGGCATTGCCGTGCAGCGCAGCCAGGCGCGCCGAGATATCGCCGCGCACATCATTCAGGGTATACCGCTCGACCTGCTCAGCGCCGATGCGGCCGCCGGTCTTTTCGCTCACGTAATCGGGCAGATGGCTGTGGCGGTAGCCGAACACGGAATCCTTCGCGAATTCCGTCTCGTGTACCGGCACGGCCTCACCGTCGGCCAGCAGGTAATGCACGGAATTTCGCGTGAAGCGTCCACCCTCGAAGAAGGCCGGCACCAGGAAATGCGCATCGAACGCCCCCAGCTCTTCGGCGATCACATCGGTCTCGACCGGATAATGGCCGCGCAGCGTCGAATCGGAACGGCTGACCAGGATCGGGTTGATCGCCAAGCCTTCCGCTGCCAGCTGTGCCAGCGCCGTGCGCACGTTGACGCAGGCCTCGCGCGTCACCGTTTCTGCTTTTTGTGCCGACATGCCGCGTGTATTGGTCAGCACAAAGAACAGCGGCGAGTTGTCGCGCAAGGCCTCGACGAGCGTCGGCACGTCCCAGCGTGTCAGCAGCAGGCAGTCGTGTACCGTCTGCGACCCGGTCGGGTCATCGTCGAGCACGATGATTTTCGTGGCCTGCTCCATGGGCTTATTTGAGCAGGTTCTGCGCCCGTTCGGCCATGGCCTCGGCGGTGATGCCGTTGAAGGCCATGATCTCGTCGGCCGAGGCGGTGGTCTCGCCGCGCTTCCAGCAGAAGGTGTCGCGCTTTGCTGCCCGTGTGCGCAGCAGCACCGGCTCCAGCGATGCGGAGGGGCCGCCGCTGACGGCGATCAGGGCATCGCCATCGAACAGCGCGTTGAAGTGGTCGTCGTCCATGAAGGTGTTGTCCGGCTGGGACACGGTATCCCAGGCAATGTCGGTTTCGCGGTACAACAGACGCGGATTGACCACCGCGACGATGCGCACGCGGTAGCCATTTGTCTCCAGGGCATCCTTGGCGGCGAACACCGGCAACAGCACCATATCGCCGGTCACGGCGAACACGACGGCGCCCTTGTCCCCATTGGTGCTTTGATAGATCGTCGCTGCGCCCTGCTCGACCGCCTTTTTCGAGGTGGCCAGATCCATGTACACCGGCAGCGGGCTCTTCGAGGCGATGATGACCATACCCTTGTTGACGCTGTCGGTGGCGTATGCGTAGGCAGTCTGGATGCTGTTCGCATCGCACGGGAACAGCGGGAACACGTTGCCGTTGCGCATCATGGCGGCGAAATGATTCTCGATTTCCGGGCGCTGGTGCGTCCAGCCGTTGCGTCCCTGCTCCAGGGCACCGGCCGTGAACATGCAGACGATCGACGGCGTCTTGCGGCGCAGTTCCGCCATCGCCTGTGTCACCGTCTGCACAATCGGCCAGCCGTTGATGGCGAATGATTCGTAGGACAGCCAAAGTGCCCGGGAGCCGAACAGGGCCAGGCCGGCGGCAAGACCGGCGCAGGCGTCCTCGTTCAGCGGCTCGTACACCTGGCCGTTCGGCTCCTGGTTGTACAGCGGGTCGCGCGAGGGGTGGCGGATCTTCAGCGCGTCGTTGATGTTCTTCATGGCCGAGGCCTCGTTGCCGTCGGCGTTGGTGACGACGAAGCGCGGATCGGCCTTGCCCATCTGTGCCACCAGCGCACCCATGGCCGTCGACGGAACGGCCTTGTCGCCCAGCTTGAACTTCTCCATGGTCAGCTTCGGCATCGGCACGATGTCCAGCTCATGCTCGGTGACGACGGTCCTGGCGGCCGGGCCACCGCCAGCGCGTGAGAAGTTGTCGCGCACGATCTGCCATGCTTCGGTCGGCAGGGCGCGCCGCTTCAGGCCGTCGATGATATGCGGCTGATCGAGCGTATCTTTCGGGTACAGGTTGTGCGACTTGGCGCCAACCGTGTGCACGCCGGCGCCCTTCAACTGCTTGATGATGAACGCCGTCAGCGTACCGCCCAGCGCCGATCGGGCCGCCTTATCGACGCCCTGCAGCACGGCCTTGGCGAACGCCAGGCGCTGACCGTGCGAAAAACGGGTGCTGTCCACATAGGGCAGTTCCTGGCCGCTGTCGTCGAAGTCCCTGGCATCGACCAGTACGACCTCGCCGAAGCCGTGGCCTCGCCAGTAGGCGATCATCTCGTCGTTCGTCAGGTGCGACACCATCGAGTGATGTTCCTGTGAATAGCCGTTCCACACCAGTACCGGCAGGAAGTTCGTCACGTTCGGGAAGGCGGTGTGGAAATGCATCATGCTGTTCAGCACGTACGGCTCGCCCATGCCACCATCGCCGATGGTCACCGGGAACAGCTTGCCGGGATGCAGCAGGGCGCCGGACATGGCGAAATGCTGCCCCTGCCCGAGCGGGCCGGCTGGTGACAACAGGCCCGGGATGGCTCCGGACAGATGGCCGAGCAGGCCATCCTTTTCCCGGAAGCGAGTCATCATGTCGTCCATGGTATGGATACCCATCTCCTCAAGCGAGGAATCGAGGAACATCGACGAATAGAAGCCCGGCGCGTGGTGTCCGACCTCGGTGACGATGTTCGTGTGTCCCAGCATGACCAGGGCAGCGTGCGCCTCGGCGCTGGAGGCAAAGCCGCCAGGGTGGCCGGAGCCCTTCGAACCGGTCACCTGCAGTGTCAGGTAGCGCAGCGCATCGGCCGCCAGTAGCGCCTGGTAGGCAGCTCGTTCGTCCCCCGCATTGGGAATCGCGGCCTGGCCTTCGGCGATCACCGCCGACGCGGCCTGGCTGTCGAAATCCGACCATTTTTCGCCGAAATGCTGGATGCCTTGGCAGAATGCGGGTGTGTTCATGGTCGTGCTCCTCAGCAGGGAATCATGGCGGGCTTTACCAGCCCGGATGCCGAAACCCTACCGAATCACTCCTCATTGCGCAATACATAATTGATTTCATAATGCGAAATGTGTAGTGTGGCGGTCCATGAGCAATGTACCCCATATCCAGGTCATCGATCGCATGGCGGCGCTGCTGGACAGCCTGGCACGACACGGTCAAGCCAGTCTCAAGCTGCTGGCCGCCGACACCGGCCTGCACAGTTCCACCGCCTTTCGGATTCTTGCCTCACTGCAACAGCATGGCTGGGTGATGCGCGACAGTAACGCAACCTACAGGCTGGGCGGCGGGCTGATGCGCTACGCCGCGCGCGCCGGGCGGGAGGTCGACCTGAAGCAGGCGGCATTGCCGGTCATGGCGACGCTGCGCGACCAGACCGGCGAGACGGTCAACCTGACCCTGCGCGAGGGCGACGAGGTCATCTATGTCGAGCGCGCGATATCCCATCGCCTGATGCGGGTGGAGCAGGTCATCGGCAGCCGTGCACCGCTGCATGTGACAGCCGTGGGCAAACTGATGCTGGGCGAGGAAACGGCGGACGACTGTCTCGAGTATGGCCGGCGAACCGGCTTGCCGGCCTACACGGACAACACCATCACCGCACCGCAGCGACTGCTCGAGGCGGTGCGGTCCGCCAGTTCCCGGGGATATGCCTTTGATGACGAGGAGGCCGAACTCGGCGTTGGCTGCATCGGCGTCCTGGTGCGTGATGCCGGCGGCATGGCGGTGGCCGGCCTGTCCATTTCGGCCCCGCGGGAACGGCGCCGGGACGAATGGATCCCGCTGCTGCAGGAGGCCGGCCGGCAGCTGTCGCAGAGGCTTGGACACTTCGGCTGAGGATATTGCATCGAGGTAATGACCGTGGGCCTAAACCTTTAGCCTATGCCCCTGTCCTTTTGACGGCCTGAGCATGGACGTCAGGATGCACTGAATGAATCAGCGCGCCATTGGTTTCGCAGTGCTTCCGAACACATGATCCCAAACGGCGCTGGTCACGCCGTAGCAACCCGATTGATCGGTGTGGTGGTGTATGCGTGCCAGTGTTTACGTCGCTTCAGCCAGGCATTGTCGAGGTGCCAATGGTGGATCGCGTGGTGCGTGATGCCGAAGGCCAGGTAACCGTTAAGTACGCCGAGTGTCAAAGCGCAGGCGTATCGTAGATTTCCAAGGAACATGAATGCCGGAAGAAAGACCAGCGTGGCATTCAACGAGGCGCTCAGGGTGCTGAAGCCCGGCGGGCGGCTGGTCTATGCCGTGTGCTCGACCATCCCGAGGAGAACGAGTGGGTGGTCAAGGATTTCCGCGAGCTCAAATCCTCCGAGCGCCTGTTCCCGTCCGAATCCCACGACGGCTTCTTCATCGCGGGCTTGGCTAAATAGATGCAAGCAACGGGATCAATCGATTCTGACCCTGTTGATTAAGCGATGCAGTTGGTCCGGTCGAGCCGGCGGGTAAAGGCAGGCCGGCGTAGGGCCTTGATGCCGGGCAGTATGCTCGTGCTTGTCGGTACAGAAAGGGAGCGGACTTGAGTCCGTTCCCCTTCAGGTCTGGAGCATGAGATCCTAGCGCTTGATGGGGGAGATTTTTGTTCCCTCGAGGCTGATCCCCGCCATCAATCCCTGTTGGCTGAAGATGAAGGCATAGGCATCATCCTTCAGCGAGGAGGTCGAAAGATTCTTTGCGACCCCTTCGTCCACCACAACCACGGTCGGACCGACGCCGACTTCCCAGCCTTTTGACTTTTCGAGATAGCGAACGGCCTTGTTGGTCATCAGGAATACGGCATATCCGTAGGACTGGGCGCCAATTTGCAGCCCCCAGGAGCCGGTGACGGAGTTGTAATAACCGGCGACATGCGAGCCTTTGATCAACTCGCCTTCGCCGTAAGCCCCCCCGAATACGAGCCCGGCCTTCACTATATTCGGGAATACGAGGATCGCCTTGGCATTGCGCGCAAGGCTCTTGGCGGCAGGTGAGGTCTTGTAAAGCGTCTGCAAGGCCTGCTGAGAATCCTTATCCAGATCCTTGGCGGTTGCCGCGCTTGCCTGATTTACCATGCCTGTCGAGACGATGGATGCCGCTGCGAGGATGAGTGCGAGTAAATGATTTCGTTTGCCGTACATGTTGATGCTCCTTCTTCGTATCGTTCGAAGGCCGGCTGGCGAAATGGCCATGCGGGCGTACTTGTATCGTAGTTGGTCTTGTGCCACCCGTGTCCCTGCGCAGCGAGGAAAGTAGTCGCCTGGGTCAGGGACCGTCAGCAAGCCCTAGTGCGTCATTGGTTTCTTGGTGCTTCCGAATACATGATCCCAAACGGCACTGGTCACGCCGTAGCAACCCGATTGATCGGTGTGGTGGTGTAATGCGTGCCAGTGCTTACGTCGCTTCAGCCAGGCATTGTCGAGGTGCCAATGGTGGATCGCGTGGTGCGTGATGCCGAAAGCCAGGTAACCGGTAAGTACGCCGAGTGTCAGGGCGCAGGCGTATCGTAGATTTCCAAGGACCAGGAATGCCGGAAGAAAAACCAGCGTGGCAATCAACGAGGCGCTCAGGATTGTGGGTGCGTAAATCAACGCCGTTGGCCTCCGGTGGTGCTCGGCGTGCCAGCGGTCAAATGGCTGCACACCGTGAAGCACGAAGCGGTGCAATAGGTACTCGATAAGCGTCCAGCCACCCAACCCCATCAAAATGTAAACGATTATTTCGGGCCGCTGCCCTTGCGGACCTTTTGAGAACAGGAAGACCGCCAACCCTACGATAGCGGCGCCGTACAAGGCGAAGTCGGCAGCGTACGCCGATTTGCTGTGTTCAAATGCGAAGAAATCCAAACTGGTTCTTCGTTCATTCGATTGA
>CAYRBJ010000002.1:0-132091 GCA_964422615.1 uncultured Zetaproteobacteria bacterium
ACCGACGACCTTCGGGTTATGAGCCCGACGAGCTACCACTGCTCCACCCCGCGTCGTGAAGTGCGCCGAACTATAGCGACGGGGGAGGGAGTGTCAAATTTGAACGTGCCTTACTGCATGGCCTCGGCCAGGGTTTCCAGGGCCTGCATGTCGATTTTCACCAGGCTACGTCCCTGGATGGGGATGATGATGCCTTCCTTCTTCAGGGTGCTGATGGCGCGGGAGATGGTTTCGCGGCTGGTGGACAGCTGGTCCGCCATCAACTGGTGCGTCGGCAGGCGTACCTGGGCGGTCGTGCCGCCATTGCTGCTTTGGCCGTAGCGCAGACAGAAATCCAGGATGTAATTGTACAGCCGGTGGGGCACATCCATGGTACTGATGCGCTCCAGCACCTGCGTGGTGCGCCTGAGTCGGGATACCAGTTCGCTCAGCAGCTTCAAGGCGATCGCAGGCCGCTCGAGCAGCAGGCGCTCGAAGTCCGGCCTGCGGATCTGCGCCAGGCTGGAATCCTCCATGGTGCTGACGGTGGCCGAGCGAGGCTGGCGGTCGAGCAGCGACATCTCTCCGAACACACCACCCTCTCCGAGCAGGGAGAGCACGACCTCCTTGCCCTCCGCGGTATACGAGGAGATCTTGGCCGAACCCTTGAGGATGATGAACAGCGAGTCCCCGACATCGCCTTCCTGCACCACGATTGATTTGCGGGGCACGTTGCGGGTGGAGACCAGGGCCACGATGGCGTCGATTTCCTGGTCGTTCAGCTCCGAGAACATGGGGACCTTGCGGATCAGGTTACGCATCGCTGGCCTCCCAATCGTTCTTCATCAGCGATACATGCCACACCGCCACCAGATGCGCATTCAGATGTGGGCGCATGATCTCCAGGGCGTGGGCTATGCGCTCCTCGGTGTCGATGGCTTCGACGAGCAGCGGCAGGTCGCTGGACAGGGACAGAAACGACGTGGAATGGACGCCGTGCGCACCGATGCCCTCGGTGGCACGCAGTACCGACACCCCGCGCAGCCCCGCCTGCTTGCACAGGGACAGGATGGATTCCATGGCCGGCTTGCCATCGATCTGATCCGATTCGGACAGATATATCCTCATACATCTACCTGGAAGCATGGTTCCCCCTTCCCCCATTCAAGGCAACCTGGTACCGGGAGCGGGACTCGAACCCGCACAGACCTTCCGGTCCGAGGGATTTTAAGTCCCTTGCGTCTACCGATTCCGCCATCCCGGCCCAGGGATCAATGATGCCAAGGATTGGCATGCGAGCAAGCATCGGCTTCGCTACCGGGAATTTGTATCGCCGCTCAGCGGAGATTTCGGACCGCATCAGCCTGCGGCCGGAACCATGCCGGGAGAGAATATGCCAAAGACGGTGTGGCGATACATATGCAGGGGAATGTAGACCAGTGCCTGGCGCGATGCCAAGCCGCCCAAGGCTTGGCATCATCGAAATGCGTGTAAACCGGCCCTAGTTGAGCAGCAGCTCCACCCGGCCGCCGGCATCCGGCCGCGTGTCGACCTTCGGCAGGCAGGCGAACAGGCGGTCCGGGCTGATGCCGGCAGCTACCAGGGCCTTGATCACCCCCGTGGAGCGGGCGGATGCCAGGGACTGCAGGCGAGCGTTCTTCACCTTGTTGCCGGGTTCCGGTGGCGGTGACGGGCTGGCGGATTTGGCCAGCATTTCGGCCCGGCTGGCGACGCCACAGACCTGAAGCCGCAAGGGTTTCTGTTTCATCAACTGGGCAATCTTGCCGATGTACGCCTTGGCCTGGTCGGACAGCCTCGCCGTGCGTGGGGCGAAGGAGATCGGCGTCAGCCGGGGTCTGGAAGCATAGCCGATGATAGCCGATGCCAGGGAGAAGGCAGGCAGAATACTGCCGTAAGGCTGCAGCAGCAGCGAGGCGTAGCTGATGGCCCCCGACCTGATGGCCGAGGCAAGTGCCTGATTGATGACATCATTGAGGTGAATGTTCGGGTCGTCGAGGCGGCCGCTGACCGGCACCTTCAGGGATATATTCCCCTGATTGTCGCTGAGCATGCTCACGGCCATGTCCAGCGGCATGCCGACGTTCTGGCTTGCTTTGCCGGATGCGTCTGGGCTCGGGGCCGTCAGCGACAGGTTGCGGATGTTAAGGCTGTTCTGGGCGTCGATGCTATGGTTATGGATGCGCCACTGAGCGTCCACATCCATCTGCCCGGTGCGGATGGCGCTGCCGAAATCCTTTTCCACGTAGCCGGACAGGGCAGGCATGCTCAGGCGCTTGATGGCGATGGCGAGCTTGACCACCGGGTTGGCGGGGTTCGGTTCCACCTCACCCTTGACGGTGAATTGGCCCTGATCTCCCAGTTTGAAGGCGGCATCCAGGGCGCCGGGCTGCTTGCCGCTCGTGTCCAGCGATGAGAGGCGGAAGGATTCGACCGCCAGCCTGCCCTGGAAAGGCGGATGGACGGCGTTGTCGGTGAAGGCGATGTTACTTCCCTTGTCGATTGTCACCAGGCCAATGCGGATGCCGGTCGAGGCCGATGCGCTGGCAGCGACTGGCGCCCTGCCCAGGCCGGGCGGGGACGGCGGCAGGATGCCCTGCAGGCGGTTCAGCACGGCCATGCCGTTTTTCTCATGCTGCAGGGCGAGGTTCAGGCCGCGGAAATCCAGACGGCCCAGCCGGACGCTGGCAGGCAGGGCGATGTCGGCATCGGAGGCGGTGATCCCGCCGATGCTGCCCATGGACTGGTTCTTAGTTGCGGGCAGCGCGATATCACGGATCATCAGACGGGCGAAGGTGGCGTGATTCATATTGGCCAAGGACAGCGTATGCAGCGATGCCTTGCGGATGGAGGCCAGACTGATCCTTCCGGATGTGTCGGCTGCCTTGGCCGGATTGGCGCTGAGCTGCAATGCTTCGACCTCGATATCACGCGCCTTGAAACTTGCCGGCCCGTGCATGGAGACGCCGGAAACAAGGGTATGCCCGATGGTTAGCGTGAGTTGCCCGTCTTTGGCGTTCACGGTCAGTCCCTCCACCTTGATGGCGGTATTTCTTGCGGCGACGGTGTCCAGGGACGCTCCCGGTCCGGGCAGGATCAACTGACCTCGAAGCAGAAGGCCGACATCGACGAATTGGTAGCCGAGGCCGGAGAACGAGCTGGGTCCCAACCGCAGCGTGGTATTCAGTATCTGATTTCCAGCCTGCGACAGGAAGGCATGGTCGATATCCAGCGACTGGATGGGTACATCCAGCTTCAGATCATGGCCGGAGAGCCGGATGTGCACGTCCTTCAGGCTGACTCGGTGCAGGAAGGCATACCACGGCTTCGAAGAATCCGCCGTGGCGGGAGCGGCGGCCGGCATGACCAGGCCGGCAATCATCCAGGCGCCTTTTGTGCCCTGCGCCAGCTCCAGGTGGGCATGATCAAGTGCGATATCCCGGACATAGATCTGGTGATGCAGCAGTGGCCACCAGTCTATGTTGATCGCCGCCTGCCCTACCTCCAGGCCGGGACCCGCCTTCAGGTTGTAAACGGACATGGACCAAGTGAACGGATTGATCCTGACGGCACCGATCCTGGCATCGGCGATGCCATGGTCGTGCAGCCAGTCGACGGCGAACAGGCGGATCGCCGGCGGGGCGGCAAGCTCCAGGGCGGTCGCAAGCCCGAGCACGACCAGCAGGGTGATGGTGACGCGGTGTTTCAGAATGCGGAGCAGGGTGGCCATAGGATTCTCCGGCGGTTTGCGGGGGCTGTTGCTGCTATTCTGTTAAAGTATAGATCATGGCGTAGCCATCGGCGCCATGGCTCGGCATAAGACCGGGCAGGGTCCGCTGGGCGGTGTGGAGGCAGGGGCGGGAATCGAACCCGCGAATAAAGGTTTTGCAGACCTCTGCCTTACCACTTGGCTACCCTGCCGGGCCATGGAACGAAAAAAAGGGGGCCGTTCGGCCCCTGATCTGGAGCGGGAAACCGGTCTCGAACCGGCGACCTCAACCTTGGCAAGGTTGCGCTCTACCAACTGAGCTATTCCCGCGAAGCGCGCGCCGAATAATGCCAAGCACGGGCATGCTGTCAAGCGCCTGGCGGTGAAGATTGTGCATGCAGGAGGCAGCAAGTTTTGTCAGGATGCGTGACGTCGCCACAAGGGAAGGCGAGCCTGTGCCCGAGGAGGACGGTTTGATCGACAAGTCTGAACGCAAGATTTACATCCTCGATACCAACGTGCTGATCCATGATCCCAGTGCGTTGACCCGCTTCGATGAGCATGATGTCGTTTTGCCCATCGCGGTGCTTGAGGAGATGGACAAGGTCAAGCGCGGATTTGATGAACTGGCCCGCAACGTGCGCGCTGTTTCCCGCCAACTCGATGAGATCAGCGCCGATTGCCACGATCTGGACAAGGGTTGCCCGTTGCCCGGCGGCGGATCGCTGTTTTTCGAACTGAACCACCGGGCACTGGAGATTCTGCCGGAGTCACTGGCGCGCGGCAGCGGTGACAACCGTATCATCGCCGTGACCATGGCGCTGCAGAAGGATCATCCGGAGCGCGATGTCATTCTGGTATCCAAGGACATCAACCTGCGTATCAAGGCGCGGGCACTCGGGCTGAACGCTGAGGATTACCGCTCGGACAAGGTGGTGGATGACCTGGCGATACTTTGCAGTGGTCGGGTGCAGTTGGGCGAGGGGTCCTGGGCCGACGGCAGTCAAATGCAGGTTGATGACGTGGTCGAGGACGGCAACCACCACGTCAGCCATTACCGGTTCGACTGGCCGGAGCAGTTGCCGTTGCCGCATATCAACGATTTCGTGGAACTGTCCGGGGAAAAGGGGCAGGCGCTGCGCTGCATCGGGGTGGGACCGAACAGGCAGGTACACCTGAAGGAGATGTATTCCTATCGCGGTGCCAGAAACGCCGTCTGGGGCGTGCAGGCGCGCAATGCCGAGCAGAACATGGCGATGAACCTGCTGATGGACCCGAGCATGGACATGGTCAGCGTTCTCGGTCTGGCTGGGTCCGGCAAGACCCTGCTGGCCCTGGCCAGCGGCCTGAACCAGACCCTCGATCTCGGCGTCTACGAGCGCATCGTGGTGACGCGGGCCACCGTGCCGATGGGCCAGGATATCGGGTTCCTGCCCGGCACGGAGAAGGAGAAGATGGAGCCCTGGATGGGGGCGATCAGCGACAACCTGAAACTGCTGCTTGGCAATGATTTCCATGGCTTGTCGGCCCTGGACCAGTACAAGATCGAGATTACGTCGCTGTCCTTCGCCCGCGGGCGCACATTCACAAAGACCTGGCTGATCGTGGATGAGGCGCAGAACCTGTCGCCGCACCAGATGAAGACGCTGGTCACGCGCATGGGCGAAGGCTCGAAGATCATCATTCTCGGCAACAATGCCCAGATCGACACGCCTTATCTGACGGCGCATACCAACGGCCTGTCGATGGCGGTGATGCGTTTCGCCGGCTGGCCCCATGCCGGACACATCACGCTGCGCGCCAGCGAGCGCTCACGCCTGGCGGCCTATGCCGCCGAGGTGATGTAGAGGGGGCTAGCGTCCCGGCCAGCGGTCGCTGGCCGTGAAAATGCGGATGTCCGCCTCGTCCGGCCTTTGGTAGCGGGTCAGCTGCGACTCGAGCACGGCCAGATCGGCATCGGATACATCGCCGCCCGTCGTGTTGCGCTGCCGGATGCGTTGCCTGAGCACCGCCGGGGGCAGATCCAGCCACAACAGGTGCGGGGGGATCCCGTGTTTTTGCGCCAGCCGCCGCACCTGGTCGCGGTGGGTGCGCGCAAGGAAGGTGGCATCGAGGATGACGGGGTATCCTGCGGCCAGCGCCGCATCCGCCCCAGTGATCATCGCTGCATAGGTCGCCTCAGTCATCTGAGGCGTGTACAGCGATGCGGCGGAACCGGCGCCCAGGCGTTTGCGCGTGGCGTCCGAGCGGATCACCAGGGCCCGTTCCGCAGCGCTGCCGATCAGGGCGAGATGGCTCTTGCCGCTGCCCGACAGTCCACCGACGGCGTACAGGGCGGGCCTGCCTGCGGGCATGCCGTAGGAAACGGCCAGATCAAAGTAGCGTCGAGACTCCTGTATGTTGGCCTCGGCCTCGTCTTCCGGCATGCCGGTGTCCTTGGATAGCAGGAGGGCGACCTTGCCACGCACGCCGGCCCGATAGAGCTGGTACAGGCGCAGCAGCACCAGTCCCTGGTAATCCCCGGTGTGCTCGAGATAACGGGAAAGAAAGCGCATGCCCAGTTCAGGGTGGCCCTTGGCATCACAGTCCATGGCCAGGAAGGCGGCATCGCTCATGGTATCGATCAGGCGAAGCTCATCGTTGAACTCGATGCAGTCGAAGACACGTGGTTCGCCGTGTACCAGGGCGATGTTGCCCAGATGCAAATCCCCATGGCAGGCCCGGATGAATCCGTCTTTTTGCCGCTGCCGGATCTGTGGCTCCAGGTTTTGCAGCATGCGGGATGCGCGTCGATCGAGCTCCGGCGTCGGGTCCGGCGGCCCGCAGTGCGTGAACAGCTGCGTGGACGCGTGCAGATTCTCCGAGATGTATCGGCGCAGAATCGCCGCGTCCCCGAAGCCGGATGCGCGGACGACCTCGGCCGAGTTGTGGAAATTGGCGATCTGGCCGGCCAGCGTATCCATCCATGCTGGGTCGAACCGCGGGTGATCGATTTCGCGCGCGAACAGGGCTTCGGGGTCGAACTGGGTCATTTTCAGGCAATACTCGACGGCACCGGCATCGTCGCCCGTGCCGCCCAACCGGTATCCCCGTGCCGATGTCAAGATGGGCAGCACATCCAGGTAAAGATCCGGCGCCAGCCGGCGGTTCAGCACCAGCTCCTTCAGGCACATGGCATGCCTTTTGTCGAGGGAAGAGAAGTCGAGAAAGCCGAAATCGACCGGCTTCTTGACCTTGTAGGCATAGGGACCGGTCAGAATGACCCAGGAGATATGCGTCTGGATCAGGCGGATGCCGGTGGTGGAGTGCTCATAGAAGGACGGTTCCAGCATGGCCTGGACGGCTGCCGGGAGTCGGACCGGCGCATGCGCGCCGTGTGATGCCGAGGATCGCATGCCATCAGGATAGCCGATCCGCACGCAATGGACCGCGCTACGCCTCGGGTGGGGTCGGCTCAGTGCTGTGTGATGTATAATCCGCGATTGATGTCGCCGATGCTGACGATGCCGGCAAGCCTGCCCTGATCGGTCACGGGAATGCGCCGCAGGTTCTTCAGGCCCATATACGAGGCGGCCTTCAGCACCGGATCGTCCACAGACACGGTCATCGGATCCGGTGTCATCACGTCGCGCACCTTCATGCGCATGACCCTCTTGTAGTTCTCCTCCATGCCTTCGAAGTCGCGGGCGTTCACGGCATCGTGGACATATTCGCCGAAGTTCGGATACAGCGGCAGCATGGTGTCGCGGATGGTGACAATGCCCAGCAGTTCGCCATGACCGCCAGTGACCGGCAGCGAGCCGCAGCGGCGCATGATCATCCTCTGTACCGCAGTGCCCAGCGTGTCTTCCGGCTTGACGGTCACCAAACCCGTGGTCATCACATCAGAAACCTTCATGTGTCATGTCCTCCTGTGGATCTATTTTAGACGGGCATCCGGAATCCGGACGGTTGGGCAGGCTTGCAGTCAGGTCCGTGTCCAACGTGCCGGTGATGCAAAAAAGGGCCACCTGCTGTTGCAGGCGGCCCCTTTGTTAAAGGTGGTGGTGTCAGCTGTTGTGCGCGGTCTCCACGAAATGTGCGAATGACGTGGTGCCGAAAAACACGAGTACAGCAGCGGTGATGGTGTAAATAAGTTCCTTCATGTCATACCTCCCTGAGGTTGGGGTTTTTTGTGTCGGGCGGGGAAGCCTCCCCGCATCCGATAAGCCGGTTCGCCTGTCGTCCCTTACTGTACGGACTCGACAAAGCCGGCAAAGGCCGTGATGCCGAAAAAGGTGACGACAGCGGCGATGGTCACATACCAGAGTTCCTTCATATCCATGCTCCTTCGTCTTGTTTCGCGGATGCCCGAAGCGCCCGCCTGACAACCGTTAATGTACGGATGCCACATGGGGACGGCATGAACCCATCATTAGAAAACGTTTATTTTTCAATGGTTATCGTGACCAGCGTCACCAAGGATGCGAAAATATGCAGCCGGAAGGCCGCAGGTCCGTGTCCGTCCCAGGCAATCCTACGAATCAGTCGGATTGCTTGATCAGGGTGATCGGGGCCTCGTGGGGAAGGGACAGTACGACGCGTTTGTGCGTCAAATCCGGGTCCAGCATGATCGGCCCGTTCCAATATCCGCCGGCGTCGATACCGATCTTTCCTTTGAGCATTTCGTAATTGGACAGCAGTCGGATCGGTGGTTTGTGGTCCGGAAACTCCAGTTTGACGGTGGTGTCCGGATAAAAGCGCAGGGTGCCGGTGCCATTGACCTGACGCCACTGGCCGGTCAGGGCGCTGATGATTTGTGGCGGCGGGGTGTTATCCGTCGTCGGACATCCGGATAGGGCGAGGGTCAGGCATACGCCGATCAGGTACCTGCGTATGCTGATGCCCAGAAGCGGCAGCCGGAGTCGGTTCATGTCAGCGCTTCCCCATGGCATGCCATGCTCAATGCCGGGCGTCGGTTTGTAAACGGTTGGTTGTTTTCCGGTCATCGGCTTCGGCCTGTTTGCCTGGTCCGCTGGCGGGCAAGGCATAGCGGAAAGGGGGGTATTGGGTGCGCCGTGGCGGGGGTTGCAAAGGCCCCCGTTAGGATGATAATGCCCAACCCATGTCGGTAAAAGAACAGCCCCCATTCAAAATCGGTGAAAAGGTCATGTTCCTTGTGACAGCGATCTTCATCGCGCTTGCCGTCCTCGCTTTCGGGCTCATGGAATACATCCGGCATCATAGCGATCATAAGATGTTCCCGGTGTATACCGACTATCATTTCAGCGCCGAGGGCAAGCGGGGCATGGATGTCTTTTTCCGCAAGGGAAACTGCACCGATTGCCATCGTGCCCTGAACGACGGCACGAATATGGGCCCGGGTGCGCTCCTCGATGGCGAGGGTTCGCGACGCAGCTTCACCTGGATCTACAATTTCCTGCGCGAGCCGGAGAAGACGTATGGAGGTCCGACGCTGGATCACGGTGTCGGCAAGGCGGCCGCCTATGTGGCCGACATGTCCGACAAGAACCTGCATGCCATCGCCACCTGGCTGTCCGAGCTGCAGACAAAGCGGGGATCCGTGATCTCGCCGTATGCGCCTAAGGGCAGGAACCCGTTCATCGATTCGATGGTCAGTCATTTTGCTCCGGAAAGCTGGAAGGATAGCGGCTACAAGGATATGCGCCATCCCAACAGGCCGGTCGATTCAAATGCTGCAGCAGCAGATAGTGGGAGTAACAAACAATGACCGAGCGTGCTTGGGAAACGGACAAGCAGTATATCCGCTTGACGATGTGGTTCGTGTATGCGTGCATCATCTACAGTATCATCGGTTTTTCCTGGGGCGCGCTGATGGGTGGGGTTCCCGAATTCCGCCGCTTCGTGGATGAGCGGATGTTCGGCAAGATGATCGTGCTGGCGCATTCGCACATCAACCTGCTGGGCTGGGTCGAGATGGCCATCTTCTCGGCCGTTTATTTCACCGTGCCGCGTCTGGTCAAGCGTCCGATCTACAGCGTGACGCTGATGAAGGTGCATTTCTGGATGCACAACTTCGGTCTGCTCGGCCTGGTCATCTTCTTCACGATTGCCGGCCTGCTCGGTGGCATCAACAGTCTGAGTATGCCCCCGGACCAGGTGGAGGCGCTGGTGCGCCCTTGGCTCGAGGCGGTGGGCGTGTTCGGCAGCCTCGTGTTGCTGGCCAACTGTATCTGGGGATACAACATCTACCGTACCGCATGGAACTGGGATAAATGAAGGGACGTCCAAGCCTGCTGGCCCTGACCGCCGCCTGCGCGCTGTCGTTGGGTGCCTGCTCAGGCATGGTGGGTTCGGGTATCCTGAAGGTGGGGATGAAGGCGCCTTCGGTGAAGACGAAGACGCTGGCGGATGTCGGTGGGGATCTGGGGCAAATCACCAGTTACCACTGGCCCAATCCCGCCATGTACAAGTATTCCGAGGCGCAGGCGCTGAAGCTGCACAAGCCCATCATCATGGAATTCGCCACTCCGGCGCATTGCACCGAATGCGACGAGGAGATGGAGATGCTGAAGATGGTCATGGCCAAGTTCGGCAACAAGATCATCGTGCTGCACATGGACCAGTACTACAATCCTGAGGCATACCGGGTGTTCAAGGTGCGCGGTGAGCCCTGGACGGTGGTCATCGGCAAGGGCGGCATCGTGCGCCGGATCTGGCCTGGCCGAACCCTGCGTGGAGAAATCGCTCCTGTTATCGCCCAACTGCTCAAGGAGCCGTGGCCACCGAAGCCGAAACCGGCAACGGCGAAGGGTAAGAAGCCGTCAACCACGGCACATAAGGCCAAGCAAGCCAAGCAAGTGGCCTTTCGATGAGTGACAGTGAATACGTTCTGCGCCCTGATATGCAGGGCGTGTTGTGGGATTTGGCACTCTACATTCCGACAGTTGGGATTCTCGGATACTACGGGCTGTCATTCTGGTATCAGGGCAGCCATGCGACAGTGGCGTATGTACTGTGGTTTCTGGCCTGCTTTTTCGTGATCGTGGGTGCTGGCCGTATTCTTCGCAGGCTGTTGGTGTTGCCAAGGGCGGCGGTTTCCCTGCATGTCGACAAGAAGCGGACGATCAGTATCACCTTCAGGAACGGGGGGGTCGCCAAGCTGGTGCGCGACGTGCGGTATTTTAAGGATTATGCCGGGCGTTCATTCGGATTGAGCGGCACCGATGCCGACGGGAAGAAATGGCAGTACGTCTTTCATCGCGGGCAGTTTGCCGGCGACACCGCCTTCTCGCGTCTGAATGCCGAACTGGAAGTGTTTAAGGATTGATGTGCCGGTGACACCTGCCGCTAGCGGCGTCGGAGGACGTCCCAGGCCATCCAGCCAATGACAGCGGCGCCGATCAGTACGGCAACGGCGATGACGATGATTTCGGTGGGCCGCGATACCAGTCCGCCGATAAACATGTGCACGACATAGCCGAGGATAAACAGCGAGGCGGACGCGCCGATGGCGAACAGAATGACGGGACGCATGCATCCATCTTGTCGATCGGATGCCTTGCGTCAAGGGCAGGGACACGCGACGCTTTCACGGTGGGCGATGCGCTATTGCCTGATCGTGGCAAGGGTGCTAGCGTTCGGGGCTGAGGGGGTTTTTTGGATCACTGGATTGTTCCGTAACTATTGATATTTAAAGTTTTTCTGGGAAGGTTATTTCTGGGGAAGGTTTTTTTTTGGGCGGAACATATCTCTCTCATCTCATGCTTGAGAATTGAATGGAGGGGAATGAATGAATAAGTCTCAGTTGTTAGCATTCGGAGTAGGCATGACTGTAGGCATGGGGAACGGCTCGGTGTTTGTCGTGACGATGAATCACTTCCTTGGCCGCTCTCCGTATGACACGGCGGGTATGTGGGGGTTCGACGCCTACAATCCCTTCACCTACGCCGGCTTTGAGGATTTCGTGATGATTCTTTTCGGTGTCGCCTTCTGGTGGCTGCTGGTCGCAGGCTTGAGCAAGTTCGCGGCGATCGAGGGGCAGCCGTTTGTCGAGGAAGACCACGAAGCCACTTTAGATGCGAATGGGAGGTAATGAATCATGCAACTGATGGCAGGTATTATGGGAATTATTCTCGCTTTTTCGTCGATGTGGCTCGGCTGGTACGTGCTGCGGGTTTGGCCCGATTTGTACGAGGAAGTCGAACGAAGCAAAAAACAAAAACATTAAGTTTCGGTAGTATTTGAACGCTGATCAATGAGCTAGGGAGGTAGACAGCAAATGTTTAAGTATCTGTTCGCGAAAGAGGACGATATACCGCAGGGTACCGCTGCGGTGTTGTTCGGTTTCTCGTCAATCGTATGGTTTATCGTGGGTACCGGGCTTGGTTCGTTCAATGCTGCCAAGCTGGGCTTCCCCGATTTTGTGACCGGCAGCTATGCCTTCGCATTCGGACACATGCGCCAGGTGCATGTGATGACCGTGATCTTCGGCTGGATTCTGGGCGCATTCGCTATGTCGTGGATGTACATTACACCGGCACTGGGCAACACCAAGCTGTGGTCCGAAAAGCTGGGTGTCTGGACGGTGGTGTCCTGGAATGTAGGTCTGACCCTTGGTCTTTCGCTGCTGTGGTGCGGCCTGACGTCCGGTCGTGAGTATTCCGACTTCATCTGGCCGATCGATCTATACATTGCCTTCTTTATCGCCATCCCGATGGCGATCAATGTATGGATGACGATTCTGACCCGCCGCACACAGGGTATCTATACGACGAACTGGTTCTTTGCGGCCGCTGCGTTCATGACCATCATCGTGTTCCTGGTCGGCAACCTGCCGGAGTGGTTCCATCTGACGGGTCTGAACGAGGCGTACATGACCTGGTGGTTCGCCCATAACATCCTGGGCCTGCTGATTACACCGGTGGCTGCCGCCATTACCTACTACATCATCCCTAAGATCACCGGCAATCCGCTGTATTCCCACCGCGTGGGTCACCTGCATTTCTGGTCGCTGGTGATTTTCTACTCCACCCCGGCTGCCCACCACCTGATGGGTTCGCCGTTGCCGGAGTGGCTGAAGTCCTTTGCCTCCGTGGAGGGCGTGCTGATTCTGGTGCCGGCCATGGCCTTCGTGTGTAACATCATGCTGACCATGCAGGGCCGCTGGCGCATGTTCGTGGAGAACATCGAGGTGCGCTATTCGGCAACCGCCGGCCTTCTGGCAATCCCGCTGAACATGCAGGGTGGCTTCCAGCAGACGCGCGCCATCAACTGGTATGTTCATGGCACCGGCTGGATCGTCGCACATGACCACCTGGCTCTGCTCGGCTTCTCTACCTTCGCCGAGGTATCCGCTGTTGTGTACGGCTTGCAGACGCTGCTGCGCCGCAAGCTCTGGTCCTACAGCCTGCAGAACTTCCATTACTGGATGCTGCTGGTCGGCTTCGCCATCTACTGGGTGACGATGACGATCGCTGGCCTGATCCAGGGCGCTGGCAAGGTGTTCGAGGTGCCATATGTGGATGTGGTGATCGCCGAGCATCCGTACATGATCGGTCGCTGGTTCGGTGGCACGATGGTGTTCATCGGCAACTGGTTCTGGCTGTACAACATGTACATGACGGCCAAAGTGGGTCGCGAAGTGCCCGCAGGTCGTCAGCCGCACGAGCTGGCCTACGAGAACTAAAGAGAAAGATGGGTGGTGGTGCTTTGGCGCCACCACCCGCTTCCTTTTGATGAAAGTACCGATATAGCTACAAAGAGGGAGGAGCAAAGTGGCATTTAGAGAGTATAAACTGGGAGCGATGTTCTTTGGTTTCGCATTGAGCTTCTCAATGATGATTACCATCTTCTTTCCATCACTTTACATCACGGATCACGGTACGCCGAACGACTACGGTCTGGACAAGACCCTGACCTATGGTCGCAACAGCGCATTCACCTATTCCGATCCGCTGCTGAAGCAGACGCACGAGCCGATCAAGGCAATCCTGAAGGTGGATCCGGTCAGTGGTAAGGCGCTGTCGTCGCCGATGACGGTGTATATCTACCAGCCGGGCGATCCGTTCCCGTCCAACGTCGTGCATCCGCGCATCCTGACGGGCGACATCGAGTCCCTGAGTGTCAACCAGGGCAAGATCGATGCCGCGAATACCAGCCAGGGTGCCGTGTTCACCATCGGGCATGCCTCGTACCATGGCAAGGAGCTGCCCTATATCGTGAACCTGACCGCGACGCAGGGCTGGAAGGCCGACCAGACGCTGGCCGCCGTTCCTGACCAGGATCGTTCCTATGCCGCCCAGGGCCGCACGCTGTTCGAGCGCGAAGGCTGCTGGTGGTGCCATACGCTGCTGCCGGAGGAGACTCAGGACTGGCAGACCTTCGGCCGTCCGCCGCTGGTGGGTGACCTGAACGGTCAGTCGCCGACGACCTTCGGTTCCGACCGTAAGGCTCCGGACCTTCTGCATGTGGGCAGCCGCAACAGCTCCCGCGAGTGGATGATGATGCACTTCTTCGATCCGCGTCTGGTGCAGCCGCACTCGATCATGCCGCGCTTCGACTACCTGTGGGGCAAGGTCGACGCCAGTGGCAACGTCATCGACTACGCGAAGTGGCGTAAGGAGTACATGGCCTACTACGAGGGTAAGACCGTGTATCCGCCTGCAGTGCCGATCCCCGCGAAGGACAGCGAGGCTCGCCACCTGATCGACTTTGTGCTGGACCTGAAGTAAGGGGAGGGAGAAAAAATGGGAATTCGACTCGACCGTCCGTTCTATACGGTCACCACGCATGACCAGAACCTGGTAGCCCAGGAAGTCTGGGAGGGAGAAAGCCTTGGCGGTATCAAGGAGAACAACCGCCCGGTACCGGCGCCGATCGCCGTGCTTCTGGCAATGATCATTGTCACAGCCTTCTTGTTGACGTTCCCCTTGTGGGGGCAGAGGCCGACGGCGCAGATCTTCTCCGACTATGTTGATCTGCTGAACACACCGGCGGTGCAGTCCATCGAGAACAACAAGGACCTGACACCCGTGCAGGCGGACAAGCTGGCCATGCAGTCGATCGTAGATCGCCTGGACCAGTTCCCTTCGCCGTACAGCTTCCAGCGTAAGGAACACGCGATCTCGATGGATCAGCTGAAGTTCGTCGCTCCGCAGATTATCAAGCTGCGCAACGAGGGTGCCGATCTTTCGCAGTACTCCATCATCGGACCCGATGTGGTGAAACAGAACTTCGAGGGCAACCCTGGGCCGGACGGTACCACCCTTCGTAAGCAGCCATGGTGGGATGTCGGTTACACCATTGATGTCTGGTATGTGGCGTATTTCTGTATTGCCGTGTTCTTCATGGTCAAGGGACTGCCGCCGATTTCCTGGCAGCCTGATCATACAAAAGCGCACTGATCGGAACTTCAAGGAGGAGTTGTAATGATTGATCTTGATGCACCAACATTGTGTGTAAGCGGCGTGATCCTGATTGCGTTACTTGGTCCGGTAGCCTACTCGTTCTTTATCGACAAGTGGCTGAGGGATGCCCCGGATCCGAGGCGCAGGAAATTCTGATTGCCTCCAGGCACCGGAATTTAATGAAACGCGGCGCACATTGCGCCGCGTTTTTTTTAGTTATATCGGTTGGCGGCAGCTTGGAACGGATCGCGTGTCTATGAGCCTGATATGTGCATGTAAGCGGTACATATAGGACGGCCGTCCTCTGGGATTGCGCTGGCTGTGCGCCTTAATATGATGTGTAGGTCAAGCGTAGTGCTGTACGACAAACGAGCCTGGGGATATTGTGGATAGAGGGCAATGAGATTGGGGATTGCATATGCATTGCTATCTGTCGATCGTTGCAGGGCATGCGCACAGCTTGCGCGTACGTGACTGGCAGCGGTGGGGCAAAAAAAAGCGCGCCTTGCGGCGCGCCTTCATCTAACAGGAAAGAAAAATCAGTCCTGGCTATCCAGTTCATCCATGCGTTTGACGGCCGGTGACAGGACGATGTTCATTAGAATCACGCCCGTCAAGAAAACGCCCAAGGCAAACAGGAATGCGAACAGCTGCGAATTGTAAAAACTATCCGGTGCCATACCACCCATTAGCTACCCTCCTTGAATTCGGCAATGGTCAAACCATAACTGCTGTGCGAGCGCATTGCAATATTCCGATCAACAAGACGAAGCGTCCATATCGAAGACCTCTGCCATGCCAGTATGCGCCATGGGGGAGTGTGCGCGTCTTGCATAATCACCAACGGCATGATGTAATAAACCCATGAAACATACAGGCCGACGTTTGCGCGCATACTGGCTTTTATTGTTATCCTTACTACTGACGCTGACCCCTTTCGATGCCCATGCATATGGCATCGATGATATGGTCGGGCCGCAGTGGCGCTATGGCATATTCGCGTTTCTGCTGTTTGGCATGATTTTTTATGCCATTGCCGTCGTTACCTATATGCGCAAGGGTCGGGCCAAGATGAAGAAGGGCGAATACATCATGCTTTCGACCATCCTCGTCGGCATTGGCCTGGGCATGCTGACTGCCGTCATGCAGCTGATCACCGGTTATCTGTTATAAGGAGACGGACATGGGCGCTATTGATCAATTTATGAACAACCTGGGCGAGGGCTGGACGATCTACATCTGGCTGATATCGGGCATTATGATTGTCGGAGCCGCGATGATCGCCATGCGCTGGGCATACAAGAATCACCAGTTCGATGAGGACATCAAGTATGTGATGTTCGATGAGAGCGACAAGGATCGGATGGATCCGAAGGAATACGAGAAGAGCCGCAAGGTGATCGCTGAGCAGATCGAGCTGCGTGCACAGGTGCTCGAGCAGCATCGCGAGGAATACCTGAAGAGGCATCCGCATCAACAACAGCATCAGGATTGACGTGTGGCGCTTCGACGGGGGGAGAAAGGAATTCTCATTCTGACCGCTATTGTCGTGACATTCTATGCCACGAAGAACATTATCACGATGATACGCCACCCGATCAGCCAGGATCCCGGCATTCCTTTCTACTCGACTGCCAGCCACGAGGTCGCCAGGAAGGCTACCGATATCATCCGTGAACAGGGATGTCGCAATTGTCATACGCTATGGGCGACGCAGTCCATGGTCCGATTCGTTCCCTCCCCCCCGCTGGATGGCATTGGTTCTCTGCGCAGCAAGGCTTGGCTGTACAAATATTTCAGCACTAAAAATCCGCAGGAGATGCTGCCATCCCGCCTGAAGCCGAAATACCGCATGCCCTCATTCGCTAACCTGCCGGAGAACAAAAGGCGATTGCTGGCAGACTATATGGCGAGCCTGAAGGTTAAGCCCTGGTATCTCAAAAAGGTGAGGGAGGTGGAGTATGAAAAACTCACTGGTCATCCCATGGTGGACGCCGGAAAAAATCCTTCGCGGTAGTATAGCGTTTGCAGTTGCATTCGGCCTGATCCATTTCGGATTGCGTTTGCTCGGGGTGCGTGTCGAGTTGTTCACCGGCATAGGTTATTTTGATTTCACGTGGGGGATGAGCATATTCGTGCTGCCGGGGATTGCCGGGTTCGTGGTGTCGTCCATCTACGGTCTCGGTGGCAAGATTCTGGCGTATTTTCCGCCCCTGCCCGTGCTGGCCCTGGATTATTATAGTTCCCTGCATTCGCTGCACCTTCCAGCGGGAAGCCAGTTGATGCCGCTCGGGTGGTGGGGTTTTTTCGTTATCCTGGCCACCGAATCATCGGCGATTGGCGGTGTGTTTGGCGAGGTAATGAACAAGCGTATCTATGGATGGAATTCGGAACGGCGACATTCCGATGTGATGGAGGATGAGTAATGGCACGTCAGGTCGGATGGGATTTTAAGGGCATAAAGGGCGCAGCCCTGTTGCGGCGTAAGCGGTTTATTGCGTCTACGTTGATTACCTGTGTTGCCGGTGCCTTTCTCGGCGGCGTCTTTCATACGATTTTCCTGGCCAAAGGGCGGGTCGAACAGATGCGTCACCACGCCGGGTATGATGCGCAGAGCAAGTCCGAAGTGACCAATCATATCCAGGCTGCAGGCGAATTCACGAATGAAGCCACGCGCTTGAGCATGAAGGACAACGTTTCCGTCTATAACGTTGCCGCTGCGCAAGGTCTGCTGACAGACAAGGTATGGGAACGTCTTGCCAAAAGGGTGAACGTACCGGCCGGCAATTTCCTGATGGGCACCAACCGTCCGGAAAGCGATATCCAGGATCAACCGCAGCATACCGTGTACGTGAAGGCCTTCCGTATCGACAAGTTTCCGGTGACCAATGCGCAATATGCCCTGTTCATTGCCGAGGTCGCGCACCGGGCCCCCTCATCATGGGTCAACGGGGCGATCCCCGTGGGTTACAGGGTGCATCCCGTGACCAACGTATATTGGCAAGACGCCGTGGATTATTGCACCTGGGCGGGTGGCTCCCTGCCGACCGAGGCTCAGTGGGAAAAAGCGGCTAGGGGGACGGATGGTCGCAGATGGCCATGGGGCAATCGCATGTCTCCAACCATGCTCAATACCTATAATACCGTCGGCTCGACCTCCTCTGTGTTTGCGCACACAAAGAACGCCAGCCCGTACGGCGCCGTCGACATGGCGGGTAATGTCGCCGAATGGACCCGAAACGATTTCAAGCCCTATCCGGGGAGCACGGCTCCGACATCGATGTTCATCGCCAAGGCCAGGAAGGGGGTCGGCATTGTGGAACACTATAAGGCGATCCGCGGCGGTTCATGGATGAGCGATCCGTTTTCCACGGCCACGTACCACAGGAACTACGCCCATCGCGGTGACGCTACCAATTTCATCGGGTTCCGATGCGTGTACCCGGCAAAGAACACCAATGCGAATAGCAGGGAGATCGCTCATGCGCAGACTCATTAATCATCCCATGACCCGGTTTGTCGTACCGGCACTGCTGCTGATCTTTGCCTTGCCCAGAAACGCCCTGGCATCCTGGGATGTGCTGGGTGAGTACAGTTACCTGCATGTCTCTTTCTCCACGATCTGGCATATATTCATTTTTATTCTCATCCTGGTGATGATGCCTTTTATCCTAATGATCTTTGTGGCATGGAAGCGCGGTCCGTCGGACGATGAAAAGAGGATCGAGTCGGTCAACTTCCCTGTGGCGGACAAGAGCGATCGCGAGGCTAAGGAGCGCGAATGAAAACGCGGTTGTTGTTTCTTCTGACCCTGTTGCCCATGTTGCTGGTCATGTCGCAGCCTTCACTGGCTGCGCCAGGCGGCAGTGCACAGCAGGGTACCAGCATGCAGCGGGATCTCGGCGCCATGCAGGCATTCAACGACACGCATGCAGATGAGGAAGGGCTGCTCAAGGTCAAGGCCAAGGAGCGGCACGAAATCCTGTTCTTCATGGGGCTTGCGCTGATCATCACGTTGGTGATTACCGTGTTGTTCGGCCTGAGCATGGTGTTGGGGGGCAAGCAGGTGTTCGTCTGGCATATGATATTTGCCGGTATCTCCGTTACCCTTGCCCTCGCCCATGCCGTGACGGCCATCATCTGGTTCTCTCCGTTTGGATGATCTTTTCTGCCGCATACCGGAGCCTCTACCATCACCCCTGAATCGCATGCCGTAATCGACAATCCTGACATGAAGGCAACACCCCGACCCGTATGGCTTTTGCTGCTGTACGGCATCTCCGGATTCACGGCCCTGGCCTACGAAGTGCTGTGGATGCGGCTGGTTTCCACGCTGAGCGGGGCCAGCAATTTCGGCATGGTGGCCACGCTCATCGCCTTCATGGCCGGCCTTGGCCTGGGTAGTGCGTTCGGGGCCCGCTGGCGTCTGTCACCACGCCTGTCCCTGCGGGTGTTTGCCGCTTGCGAGATCTCCGTGGCGTTGCTGTCCCTGGTGATGCCGAGCATCGCCGCCCTGCTTGAACGCGGTTTCGAGACCATGGCCGGAAGCATGGGCATGACCGGCTGGATGAGCTTCCACGTGCTGGTCAGTCTGCTGCTGCTGATGGTGCCCGCCACGGCGCTGGGGATCACCTTCCCCTGCGTTCTGCGTGCCCTGGCCAAAACCCCCGTGGGCGTGGGTCGTATCTACGGACTGAATACCCTGGGAGGGGTGCTGGGGGCTTTGGCTCCGCTCGTGCTTTTGCCATGGCTTGGCTGGGGGCTGGCATTGCGCATCATCGCCGGCATCGGCCTGGTGGTCGGCTTACTCGCCCTGCTTTATTCCGTACGATGGGATGCCACGAAGCCGGAGGAGAATGACGTAGAGGCGACGCGTCCTGTTTGGCATGAATTGATGGCCTATGCCGGCATCGGGGCTGCTGCGCTGATGCTCGAGGTGGGTTGGACCCGCCTGTACGGCATGGTGTTTATGCGCACGGAATACGTGCTCGGAGTGATCCTGGCCGTGGTATTGCTCGGTATCGCCATCGGTAGCCTGATTGCCAAGCGGGCCGGTGAGGGCATCCTGAACTGGCTACCCCTGATCGCGGGGCTTGCTTCCCTGCTGCCTCTGGTATTTCTGCCACACGTTTCCGCCTGGATGGAGACCGCCCGATTTTACTCCCTGCCAGGCTCGTTGTTCACCCGGGGTACCGTGATGCTACTCTTGACGATCCTGGCCACCATGTCCCTCGGGGCGTGGTTGCCAGTCATCGCGCGCAGGCAGCCCGATAAGGGTGCGGCGGCCTGGCTGTATGGCTTCAACAGCCTCGGTGCGGCTGTGGGGGCCGGTGTGGCAGGCTGGCTGGTGCTGCCATGGCTGGGAGCCACGGCAGTGATCGGCATCGCCGCCTTGTTGCTGGGCGTCTGCGGCGCATACTGGTGCACCGTCCGGCGTGCCCGGTATCTGCTGGTGTTGCTGGTTCCCGCCGTCGTTTTTGTTTGGCGGGTGCCTGCCGTGTCTGCCATGCTTCCCCACCAGTATGGGGATACCCACGATCTGTCCCGGTACGAGGATGCGGTTTCAACGACGCAGGTCGTGGCAAGGCGCAATGGTGAACGCATCCTGCTCGACGACTTGCAGCGCGTTGACGCATCCACCGATCCCACCGCCATCGCGGTACAGAAGAACGAAGCCCGGTTGCCGCTGTTGCTGCATCCCGGTGCCAGATCCATCCTGTTTCTGGGTCTGGGCACCGGCATCACCGCATCGGTGGCACATCAGATTCCGGATCTGTCAGCGGTGGCGGTAGAGCTGTCGACGGGCGCGATCCGGGCGGCTGGCAAATGGTTCGGGCGTTTCAATGATGACGCCCCGCACTGGTTGGATATCCGCCATGACGACGCCAGGCGTTTTCTGATGGCCGATACGCGACATTTCGACGTGGTCGTCGGAGACCTGTTCCATCCAGATCTCGCAGGCCGTGGGCTGCTGTTGTCGCTGCAGCAGTTTAAGCGCGTGCGTACCTGTCTGAGTCCCACGGGTGTTTATGCGCAGTGGCTGGCACTGAACCAGTTCGATCTGACCAGCCTCAAGATCGTGCTGGCGACATTCCGACAGGTGTTCCCGAACAACATGATGGTGCTGGATGGATTTCATCTGGCCATGGTCGGATTCCGGGGTTCGATGCCTAGGGCCGCGGCGATCAAGGCCTGGGCGCAGAAGCACCCGCAGGCCCTGACGGGCGGGGAGGGGTGGCAGACATGGCTGGGCAGGGACATCGGTCCGATCCCGGCTTTTGCATCGCCCATCCAGGACGAGTGGTCACCGGTGGTGGAATTCCGCTTGGCGAAGGTGCGCGTGGAGGGAAATCTGGATGTTGCTAATATCCTGGCATGGCTGCTGCAGACTCGGCCCAAGCCGCGGGATCTGCTGGCGCACTGGCATCTTGATAAGGCAGCATTGCCCGGCGTGGTTTCCGCCTCTTTGGCCACGTATGCGATGATGCATGCCTGGGAGGCGATGTTCTCCGGCCGTTCCCAAAGCGTTTCTTCGTTCATCCGCCTGGCCTATGAGGCCAATCCGCGGGATCGCTGGGTGGGATTTGCGGTGGCGGATGCCATGGCGAATCGTATTAAAAGCCTGAAACTGGATGATGCGAAGGCGAAGAAGGCATGGGAGCGAGTGCTGTCCGTCCGGCCCGATGACATCGCCGCCTTGCGTGCGTTGTGGCATCTGGCACGCAAGCATGGAGACAAGCAACAGGCAGGGGCACTGCTTGCTCGGCTGGAGCGGATGATTCCTCTTGACCCAGAGGTGTTGGCCGCTCAGCATAAAAAGGAATAGCACCATGGAGGGTCCGCGCTACCTACGCTCATTGCCCGGTTCCTGCATCGCTCCGGTTTTCGAATGGCCACACCAAGGAGGAGCTTAGGCATGCAGCAAGAAGCCATCGACACACCTCCGTATATCTCCGAGAAAAGGGGTTCACGCAGCGCCAACCGCCTGCATCTATGGCGGCGGCTCACGCAGATCGCATTTCTGCTGGCGCTGGTATTCGTGCCCATGTTCGGAATGTTCCGCATCGATGTGGCCACGGGTGCCTTCGTGATCGGCAACTACCAGATATGGTTCTCCGATTTTCCCATCATCATCGGGCTGTGGGTGTTCCTGGCCAGTGCCCTGGTCCTCACCTATTCGTATTTCGGCGCCGTGTTCTGTGGCTGGCTGTGCCCGCAGGGCTTCCTGTCCGAACTGGGCACGACTCTGATGCGGCGCCTGCTGGGCCGGAACGCCGATCTCGGCATCGACGGCTCCTCGGTCAAGGTGGCCGAGCGCAAGAAGGGGGTTGGCAACTGGATCAAGCTGGGCCTGGCCTTCGTCGTCGGATCGATGCTGATGGGACTGATCCCTCTGTTGTACTTCTATCCGGCGAAGGCGGTCTGGCATTTTGTCACCTTCACCCACGATCCGCATATGCCATTGTCCATCTACTGGATCTACTTTGTGTTCGTGGTGGTGTTGCTGATTGATGCGGCGCTGATCCGGCACCTGATGTGCCGTTATTTCTGCATCTACCGCATCTGGCAGCACTCCTTCAAGACGGCCGACACCCTACGCATCGGCTATGATGCCAGCCGCTCAGACGAGTGCATCAAGTGCGGCTATTGCATGACGGCCTGCTCCGTCGATCTCGATCCCAGGGATACCGAGTTGTATTCGGGCTGCACGGCCTGCGGCGAATGTATCGTGGCCTGCGACAAGCTGCACGCGCGCAAGGACGGAGATGGACTGCTGAGCTTCGTGTTCCCGAAGGCTGAGGAGCGGGGCGGGTCGAACAGGGCTACTATCGTGAGCCGTTTGCGCGGCGCGCTTCCGGCCATGGCCGTCGGCGCCATCATGTTCGGATACGGCGTGGCCACGTACCAGCCGTATCATTTCAGCGTCGGTAATATCGGCGGCCTTGGTACCAGCCTGAATACCTACGTGGTGCATGTGGCCAACAAGCGCTATCAGCCGGCCGAGCTGCATATCGCCGTGCGGGGGCTGAAGCCGGGACAGTATACGCTGGAGAAGCGTGCGGTTCACTTCGATTCCGCCGGCATCGAGGATGTGAAACTGCACGTAAATTGGCATAGCATCGGCCATGGATTGCACCGGTTTTCCGTGCGCGTAAGGAGCTCGGATGGCTGGAGCAAGACTTTTCCCGTTCAGTACTGGGATGTGGGGGATAGTTGATGGCTGAGAAAATTCCGGAGGAAAAACCGGAGGAAGAGGAGCACGTCTCGACCCCGGTGGAAAGCACATGGGGCGAGAAGGCCGACGATCATTTCGGGTACGATTCGGACGAGGAACGTAAGCTCAAGCGGGGGCTTGAGGATTGGGAACTGGTCGATTCGATCCCGACCTCCCAGAAGCCGGTGCCGAAATGGTTCATCTGGATAATTGTGGCCGTGGCCTTTGTGGCCATCAGCCTTAGCTTCCCATTCTTCGGGCGGCGGGCCGATATCATGTTCAACTGGAGCGGTTGGGGCTTCGGCGTCATCGCCGCCATCGTCTACCTGAGTGTCATGAGCATCTTTGTGCTGGTCATGGTACGCATGTACGGCTCCGGCATGGGAGGGAGACTGGATAGCGATGTGGAGAAGGACAAAGATGAAAAGGCCGAAGGCGAGCATGAAGAGAAATAGGGCCCTGTTGTATTGCCTTTTGCTTGCGGGATGCGGCAGCAATGGTGGCACTGCGGACCATCATGCTGCGGACGCTGCAAGCGTGCAGAGCCGGAACGGCGTGCTCGGAAAATACTGTTCCGCCTGCCATGCGCCGCCTTCCCCCAAACTGCATTCGAAAAGTGAGTGGCCCGGGGTTGTGGCCCGGATGAACCTGCACCGCGTGGAGGCGAGGATGACCGCACTGACCGATCCCGAGCGCCAGCAAGTGCTGGCATACCTTCAGTCCCATGCGGAAAAATAAACGACGCCCGATACTGCTGCTCTGCCTTCTGCTTGCTGGCCTGCTGGCCGGCTGCGGCAGTGATGCCCATTTCTATATCACGAAACACTGGGATGGCTGGAAAATCAAGCTGGAGACCAGGCCGCATCCTATCCAGGCGGGGCATGATGAGTTCCTGGTACACATCACAGGGCCCCACCATACACTGCCTGAAGGCATGATCGTCCGCTATCGTTTGAGCCCCAAGGATCATTGGATTCAGGCCATGCCGGATGGCCTGAGCGATGTTTTCAGGCGGGCATTGACGATTCCCGATCCGAAGCATGCGAAGCTGTATGTGCACCTGCAGCTTTTCAAAAAGCAGACGCAATTGGTGTTTGATCTGTCCAAGACACTGGCGCATCCATGACATGGGCAGGCAGGGGCGCATGGCGCCTGCTGCGCCTGCTGCCGGTTTTGAGCCCGCTGCTGATGACGCCGGCTGTCGCGCATGCCGCTGACGTCGGCAATGCCACCCGCGGCGCGATCGTGGCGCGGGTCCGCTGTTCGGCCTGCCATTTCCTGAACCGGCCTGAAAAGAAACTCGGCCCGGGATTGCTCGGCATTTACGATCGTGCGCCGAGCATCAGCGGGGTGCCGTTCAAGCGCTGGGATGCGAAAGCCCTGAATGCGTGGCTTAGCGGCCCCCGCAAGATCAAGACCAATACCCTGATGATCCTGCCGCCATTGCCGCCCCAGGACAGGGCGGATGTGATCGCCTATTTCAAGCAGCAGAGCCGGCGTCTCAGCTCCGACTCTGGCGGCTCTTCTTCTCCAGGCGCTCCTGCCTCTTCTCCAGGCGTTCCTTGAGCTTCTTGCTGGGCTTCCAGCGGCGCAACACCATCATCCTGTTGCCCCCTCTGTCATCGGAGCACAGCGGACAGGTCAGATAGGCCAGAAAGAGTTCGTGCGGCATGCGACCCTCCTGGATCAGTTCGGTCTGCATGTTCCGGATCACCGGCTTCACGCTGCCGATATCGCCACGATGCATGGCCACGCGCAGACGGAACGGGCTGGGCAGATGGTTAACCCTTCTGGCGGCGCACTCTTCCTCCTCGAGCAGACGCAGGTGTTTGCCGCGAAACGCGGCTGAGAGTGTCAGGGCGAACCCCGGCCACCGTTCTTTCAGGCCAAGGCGTGTGATGTCCTCGTCCTGGCGCTTGCGGTACAGATCGAAGGCGATGGGAAAATGCAGCAGCATCGGGGCCGGTTGCGTATGGACCAGCCAGCCTCCGATATCCACATCCTGCCCGTCCCATTCCTTGGGATAATGCTGCGGGCAGCCGCAGGGTAGGGCGGTCATGACTTCTCGGCGCGCCGGGCGTCCCTGATGGTCAGCAGCACATTGAGCAGATAAATCCAGAAGCCTAACGCCAGACCGGTAGAGGCGATGGAGATCAGCGGGCCGTAATAGCGGTGCACCGCCGGTACGGCGGCTGGATTGTCCGCCCACAGCAGGCCTTCCCAGATGCCGAAAATCAATAGCAGGATATAGAAGGAGCCGACACCGATCGTGGTCCACCAGAATGAGTGCTCGGCCATGCGTAGGGAATGAATGGGCCGGCCGAGGATGGTGGGCAACAGGTAATAGGTGACGGCCATGGTGAGCAGCGTGACGCCGCCGATCAGGTTAATATGGGCATGTGCCAAGGGGTCGATCATGTGTCCGGGTCCGCCGTACGGACTGCCGATGGAATCGAGCCAGGCACGGATCGGCGGCAAAACCTGGAGCAATCCCTGCAATGTTCCGATGAAAAATGCAACACAAGACGTAACAAGAAATTTGACAAGGTATCGATGCTCGGATTGCATGGACGGCGATACTAACGGCGGCCTGTCCCGATGCAACACATGAAGCGTTGTACACCGGCTGTCTCCGGGTGATCATGGATCAAAGGAGGATGCGTGTTTTCATCACCGGTTGTGACTGCTTCTGCCCTGACTTATCTGTTCATGCTCTATGCCTGGTGGTTCCATCGTCCGCGCATCCTGCATGTCTTCATCATGGCGATCTGCATGATTTATGACGTCTGTGTACCCTTCTACCTCTTCTTTGCCAGGCACTGGATCCATCTGCTGTTTGACAAGGGAGAGATCCTCGACTTCCTCGTATGGTTTCACGTCGGACTGGATATCATGCTGTTTGTTGTTTATGCCATGCAGATCCGTGTCGGTATTCAGGTGTGGCGCAAGGTGCCCGGCGTGCGGGACGTGCATCGGCAGCAGGGCAATGTCATCATCGTTGTGCGTCTGCTGGTACTGCTGAGCGGTGCGCTACTTGCGCCCAAATGAAGGCTTGCATTGTGTCCGTAGACGCGTAAGTATGGGCCACTGTAATTGCTGTGAGGAGGTGTAGGAGTGGATTTACTTACCAGATCCGTTGGGTTTCAGACCGATACCATTTGGACGTTTTACCTCGTTATTGTTGTGTTTTTCTGCTGCTGGGCCTTGATTATGCTGAAGGCTGGCATGAATAAGGCCAAAAAAAATCGGGACTAATTCGTCAGATTAATTTTTGAAATGTGATAGCTGGAAAAAGGCTTGATCTTTTGGCTATTGGTTCCAGCGTAACTTATCAGTCTAGGGGGGGTAATTTCATGCGATATTTGGCGTCATTGACCAGCGCCGCAGCCATGGTGGTTGTGATGTTGGCGGGATCTGTTTCCGCACAGGCCAGCGATCTTCCGGATCTTCCGGCGGGTTGGGCCAAGATGGGAAACATTCAGATTGGACGGAAAATCTTTACCCAGGGCAAGGGCGATGCCGTTCCTGCCTGTGCGTCCTGCCATGGTGCCGATGGTACGGGCAGCGACGACTTGGGAACGCCGCGGCTTGCTGCCCAGGTGTTCACTTATGAGGTGAAAGAGTTGGATGACTTCGCGTCAGGCAAACGTACGGACCTGACCCTGCAGGCGATGAATGATATCGCGAAGGCCTTGACCCCGCAGGAGCGCCGTGATGTCTCGGCCTACGTTCATACCCTGAAGTCCAAGTTCGTTGGCTCTGACCTGCGTGCCCTGGCCGCCGCAGGAACGAAGATCGGTAACCGGTCGCGTGGACGCATGATCGTGGAGTACGGTCTGGACGGCCTCCCGGCATGTAAGAGCTGCCATGGTTTCCATGGTCGCAGCGCCGGCCGTATTTTCCCGATGATCGGTGGTCAGCGTTTTGTGTATCTGACCAATCAGCTCCACTACTGGCGTGCCAAGACCCGTCATAATGATCCGATGCAGATGATGGAAAAGGTCGCGGCCAAGATGACGGATCAGGATATTCTGGATCTTGCTTCGTACCTGACCGTCGCCGTGCCGTTCACGCCGGGCAATCCGCAACAGCCGCCGCGTGAGGAATGGTAATGACTGTTTGACCTGAAATGGCTGATATTGAAGGCGGGGGAGCGATCCCCCGCCTTTTTTATGTTCACCAGCACACGGATAACGCTCTACGGTGCCATGTGACCATACAGTTCCTGGATCAATGATCCGAATGCCATGAATTCTTTTTCGCGTCCGCTGCCCTTGCGCCAGGCCAGACCGATCTGACGGGTACTGGGTGCGGGCATCGCATGCAGCGCGATATTCGAGCCCTGCAGCATAATGGAATCCCGCGCCATGGCAGGGATGAAGGTCACGCCGATATCGTTGGCCACCATCTGCAGCAGTGTTTGCAGGCTGGTGGCCGAGAAGCGGCTGATCTGGTCGGCATTGCGCAATTCGCACGCATGCAGGGCGTGGTCGCGCAGGCAGTGGCCGTCGTCCAGTAACAGAATGCTTTCCTCGGGCAGGGCATCGATATCGATGTGCTGCTTGTCATCAGCAAGCCATTGCGAATGCTCGTGGCAGGCGAACAGGAATGGATCGTCGAACAGCTGCATCTTCACCACATTGCGCATCTCGTATGGCAGTGCGACCAGGATCAGGTCAAGCCGGCCTTCGAGCAGTTGTTCGTGAATAACGTGGGTCTTGTCCTCACGCAAATACAGTTCCAGCCTGGGGAAACGTTTGCGGATCTCCGGTAACACGGCAGGCAGAAGGAAGGGAGCGATGGTCGGAATAACGCCGAGAGACAGGCGCCCGCTCAGCGGTTCCCAACTGCTGGCTGCAATGCTCATCAGGGTGTCGATGTCGCCAATGCACAGGCGGGCCTGATCCGTGATGGCGCGTCCGATCTCCGTGAATGCCAGGCGCCGGTTTGTACGATCCACCAGGCGAACATTCAGCTTGGCTTCCAGTTCCTTGATTGCCAGACTGAATGCCGACTGCGAGATATGGCAGGCGGCCGCCGCCTTGCCGAAATTGCGGTGCTCGTTGAGGGCGAGTAAAAAGCACAATTGCCTGATCGTCGGTTGCTCCATGTGCACCTCCGCTGCCGCCACCTTTTATTATTTATATAATATATTATTGAAATGAGAACAATCAATTATCTTTAAACAAGCTGCTGGCTTATTCTGCCTGCTCAGCCGGGAAGGTATGGGGGGGTACGCGTCCAAGCGTCCCCCCGCGACCTGGCACGTAGCGTATGAGGGGGTGTCCAACATGTTAAAGAACCCATGCAGGCGTGCCGTATTGGCGATGCTCGGACTGGCCTTCGGGCTAGCCTATGTTCCTGCTAGCCATGCCGATGATTTATCGATGTGGAAGTTGCCGGCGGTACCGATTCCGGCCAACAATCCACAGACGATGGCGAAGATCCGACTGGGCCATCAGCTGGCTTTTGATACGCGCCTGTCCAAGAACGATTCGATGAGCTGTGCCGGGTGCCATCTTCCGGCGGCTGGCGGCAGCGGCCTCACGAGACGGGCCTTTGGCCATCAGGGAGAGGAAGGGCGCTGGGCTCCTTCATGGGTGAATTCCGGCTATTACACGTCGCTGTTCTGGGACGGTCGTGCGGCCTCGTTGGAGGAGCAGACGGGTGAATTGCCGGGTCATCTGGGTCCGATCAGCGCCCCGAACGAGGAGGCCGGCATCCCCGAGGAAGGGGCGAAGATCCTGAATGCGATACCGGCGTACAGGAAGGAGTTCGAGAAGGTGTTCGGCGGCCCGGCCACGCCGGAGCGCATCGCCATGGCGATCGCATCCTTCGAGCGCACGCTGGTGGCAACGCGTTCGCCGTTCCAGCGCTATGTGAACGGGGATAAGAAGGCCCTGAGTGCAGCGGCGAAGCGGGGCTTCGAACTGTTCCAGGGCAAGGCGGCATGCGTTGCCTGCCACACGCCGCCACTGCTGACGGACAACGGCTTCCACAACATCGGGGTGCCGCAGGTGGGCCCGCTGAAGGTGGACGATGGGCGGGAGGCGGTGACGCACGATCCCAAGGACAAGGGCAAGTTCAAGACGCCGTCATTGTACAACTCGGCCTCGTTCCTGTTCTACATGCATGATGGGGTGTTTTCGACCCTGAAACAGGTGGTGGCGCATTACAATATGGGCGGCAATCCGAAGGATAAGAACCAGGATCCGGCGATTATGCCGCTGCATCTGACGCAGCATGAGCAGTCGGACCTGATCGCGTTTCTGAAGAGCCTGACCGATCCGAGGCTGAACCATATTCACCGGCCCTGGCTGCCGTAAGCCGGGACATCCGGAGCTTCACGGACCGCCCCTCATCCGAGGGGCGGTCTGTCTTTGCAGGGTTGGATTACCGCTTTTGCCGTTTGTCGGCTGGTGACAATTGCATGATCACACCACCCTTCAGGATGGCGATGGTTTGAATGCGGTCGCTCAGTTCCGCCACCACCCGGCGCAGCAGCTTGTTACGATTGTCATACTGATCGAATACCATATAGGTGATGCCCTGCATCCTTTTCAGATAGGCCTCCGGATCATCCTTGATAGGACGGAGGACGGGGAAATCAGCAACCCAGTCTACAAGGTATGAAAGAGATTCATAACAATGGAGAAAAATTGTGAATATAAAATCAATGGTCTTGATCTCAGCAACAGCCTTGGTGCTTAGTGCCTGCGGGAGCGGCTCACCTCAGACAGTTACTCTTAACTATATGAATGATATGGGTTCAGGGGAGTTCCTAAAAGCCGAAAATCTTTCAAAAGGCGCGGCCAAGGCGGCGGCAAATCAATCAGAGAAAGAAGACCATATGCTTTTGAAGACGCCCGCTACATTCAAGATCGTTAAAAGCGAGATCAATGGATCCCGTGCAAAAATTCATGCTCTCGCAAATAACGGTCATCATATAACGGCCACCCTCGTCAAGACCGATGGTAATTGGTACGTGACTTCTCTTAGAAAAGGTAATTGACGCTCTATAACCAAAATTTCGCCGCCGTTGATGACGCTATAGAGCGGAGAAACGGGACGGATCGTTGGGTGAGAAAATCTAAGCCGGAATTACCGTTTCTGCTGTTTTTTGCTCGGTGGCAATTGCAAGATCACGCCACCCTTCAGGATGGCGATGGTTTGAATGCGGTCGCTCAGTTCCGCCACCACCCGGCGCAGCAGCTTGTTACGATTGTCATACTGATCGAATACCATATAGGTGATGCCCTGCATCCTTTTCAGATAGGCCTCCGGATCATCCTTGACGGGACGGAGAATGGGAAAGGCATCGCGGCGGGTAGCCAGCATGGTGCGCGCTGGCCACTGGGAGGCAACATAGATGGGTTTGCTGGTGGCGGATGTGAGTCTGGCCAGATCGGAGATCACCTGATCCGTGGGTTGCAAACGGTGATGCTCCTTAAGCAGAAAGTGTTCCTTGTCACCGATCATGAAAAGGAACGACAGCGCAAACACCGCCACTGCCACCAGGCCCCGCCGGGCCATGACGCTCGTGACGTTGACGCGGGAGTTCAGGGTGATTAGCGCCTTGATGCCTTCGTACAGGATCAGCAGCAACGCCAGTTGGGCCCAGCCATGGTCAGGTGCTATCAGGCCGACCACAAGCCCGGTTATCAGCATCATGGAGAAGACATCACGGCTGCGTTTCACGGCAGCGATGGCGGAGAGCAACAGCAGCACGGCGGAGACCAGGGCGAAGCCGATTGGCAGCGATTTAAAATAGGACAAATCCCCGATCAGTATCCCAGCAAGGGCACGCATCGGCTGGAAGGTTTCAACTTCCGGCCAACCCATGCGGCTGAAGAGGACGAAGGAGATAAAGACGCCCAGACCGCCGATCATGGCGTAGCGCCTGCGGGCATTGCCGCCGCCGTGGCGCCACCATGACCAGGCCATGGCCAGGGCCATGCCGAGACCCGCCGGATGCATGCTCACGGCCAGCGCCATCACCATGACGATGATGAAATAGTACCCGGAAATCGTGCGGGTCGAGGCACGCAGGTATTGATCCAGCCAATAGCTGGCAATGGCGCAGAAGGCGAGGTAGTTGCCGGTACCGATGCTGTCGGTCTGTGCGATGGTCAGAGGCGCCACCAGCCACAATCCCGTTGCAAACAGGGCGGTTTCGTCATCCAGAGTCTTCTCCGCCCAGCGATAGAGCATCAATGCCGTGGCGAAGGTCAGATACATGGTCAGCACCTTGGCGGCGGTCAGGTCCCCGACCCAGTTGAAATTTAGCGGCGCGAATAGAAGGGCCCGCAAGTCGGGAAATCCAAATGTGGCCACGGCGCTGATTTTCTCGGAACCAATGGTCCAGTCCAGCAACAGGCCATGCGCCGCTCCTTCATCGATACCGAAACGGTTGTAGTGAAACAGGGCGAGATAGACGAGAGAAAGCAGACACAGGGCGGCCAGCCCTACCCACCTTGGCGGAATTTGCAGAATCCGGTTCATGGATGGAAGAAACTCCTCTTAGGCATCGGGCCGCGCATCATAGCCGTGAAAGCCGAATGAGACCAGCAGCCGGCATGGATAGGCGGTCATTTTTCCGTGGTCATAAGCTGGAAGAAGTAGGAAATTGCCAGGCCGAACAAACCACTGAAAAATATCAGGCCGCTGAGGCCCGTTCCCCACCATACCCACAGGGGAGGGGCCTTGCCGGGAAGCACATGGTCCAGTTTCCAGAAGAAGAAAATGCACAGCACAAATCCCACGACGGCCGCGATCTGGTAACGCCGTAGCATAATCTTCCAGATTTCCCGGGTGACGGGTTTTTTCTGTTTCATGTCTTCCCCTGATGCGAAAATCATACCCATCCGTTCCGCTGTGTCCAAGCAAGCAGTATCGACCGCCACGGCAGCAGCCTGACAGGGGGAAAGTGTCCCCCTGGATTCTGTTTGCAAAAACATCGCCCATTCTTAATATGAGTGGATGCAACCTGTGCAGGAAGCAAGCGCCTCCCAAGAGGAACTCGATCTAGCCGTTTTATCCGCATTGCGAACCAACATCAGCCGCCGCGTGGTGGGGCAGCTTGATGTTATCGACCGCATGCTGATCGGCCTGTTGGTCGGAGGTCACTTGCTACTCGAGGGCGCTCCCGGCTTGGCCAAGACCACGGCGGTCAGGGCGATCGCCGACTGCATCGATGTGGATTTCCACCGTATCCAGTTCACCCCGGATCTGTTGCCGGGAGACTTGATCGGCACGGAAGTGTTCCGGCCGCAGAATACCAGTTTTGAATTCGTGCGCGGTCCGATCTTTCATTCCATTCTGCTGGCCGACGAGATCAACAGAGCTCCGGCCAAGGTGCAATCGGCATTGCTCGAAGCCATGCAGGAGCGCCAGGTCACTGTGGGCAACACCACCTATGCACTGCCGGATCTTTTCTGGGTGATCGCCACCCAGAACCCCGTGGAGCAGGAAGGAACCTTTCCCTTGCCCGAGGCGCAGTTGGACCGTTTTCTGATGATGGTGCGTCTGGATTATCCCAATCGCGAAGATGAACTTCATATCCTCGACATGCATGAGCAGAACGTCGAGGAGGCTCCACTCGAGCCGGTGATTCACCCGGAAGACGTGTTTGCCCTGCGCAAGGGGATTCGGAAGATATTCATGGCTCCCGAGTTGAAAGGATATATCGTGGATCTGGTAGCGGCGACCCGCGATCCCGGACAGCTCGATGACGAACTTGCAGGCACCGTCGAACTGGGGGCTTCCCCGAGGGCCTCCATCGCCCTCGCTCTTTGTGCGCGTGCCCATGCGGCCATCCACGGCCGTGACTATGTCAGTCCGCATGACATCCAGAGCATTGCTGTCGATGTGCTGCAGCACAGGATCGTGCTCAGTTTCAACGGCATCGCTTCCCGATGGGACCGCAGGAAAATGATTCAGCGTCTGGTGGAGTTGGTACCCGTCCCCTGATATGATGGACCATCGCCTGCAAACCCATAGAGATTTCCTGCCAGACCAGATGGAACTGGCCAGGCTGGAGATTCAGGCGGCGCACATCCGTAACCAACAGCATGGCCGTACGGGCGAGAGGCTCCCCAATCAGTCGCATTCCCATTTCCTCGGACGTGGCCTGGATCTTGAGAAGGTTCGTGCCTATTCCCCGGGGGATGATATCCGGGCCATGGACTGGCGGGTGACCGCCCGCACGGGCAAACCTCATGTGAAGGTCTACCGGGAGGAAAGGCAACGGGTGATGGCGCTGCTCGTACAGACGTCGGGTTCGATGCTGTTCGGTTCGTCCGGCACCACCAAACTGGCACAAGCGGCTCGTATGGCGGCACTGCTTGCATTCACGGTGCAGCGTCGTCGGGAGCAGGTCAGTGTGCTGCTTCCGGGTGATCTGGGAGGCGTCGAGATCCCTCCCTGTTCCCCGCGTGACGCCATGTGGCGGATGCTGGATTTTCTGGCCGGTGGTAACAGGGAGGCGGGGCATTCCCTCATATGGGAGCGTCGCTTGGCCTCTATGCCCGGCGGGCGGACGGTGGTGATCATTTCCGATTTTATCGGCTGGGACGATGAAAACTGGCAGGGTCTGCGCTATGCGGCCATGCGCCACCGCGTTTCCGCCATACAGGTCTATGATCCCCGCGAGTGTACGATGCCGGATATGGGCCTGGCGCGCATGTCGGCCCCGGATGGGAGTTCCCCCTTCCTGATCAATACCGGACATCGGAGAGCGCGGGAGAAATTCGCTGCATGTTGGGAGTCACATCGGCGGCAACTGTTCAGCAGGCTTTCGCTGGCGCGGGTACCCTATTGGGCTGTATCCACCATCGAAGACCCCTCCGCTAGTCTGGGACACATGGCCGGCCTGTTTGTCCATTGATGCCACTTTTTGTATTACCGGCCATTGCTCCACCCGATGCGCCGATGGCGCCGGGCTGGTGGCCGTTGCCCCCGGGCTGGTGGCTGGTTGGCATGGCCATATTCATGCTGGCGATATGGGGTGCTTCCAGGTTGCTGCGGCGGATGGGCCCGCTGCGCAAACGCCGAAAGCGGCAGCCCGATCTCAGAACAATGGCATTGGCAGCGCTGGATGAACTCGAGCGCCGCGAATCTGCCAGTGAACGTGAAACGGCTTACCGACTAAACGAGATATTGCGTGCGGCATTGCTGGATACCCACGCATCGGCTGGCAGTTGGCGTCCGTTCGCACCCAGGGACGATATCGACGTGGATGAGATGGAATGGAACGCGTTCTGGGCCGAACTGGAGATGCGCTACAGGCCGTCTGCGACACTGGATGATGGAATAAGCCGCCGACAGCGATGGCTGGCGGTGGCGCGCAGGTGGCTTGAACAGCTTCCCGGCTATGATGGCATGCGGATGCAGCCATAATGGAAGAGCTGGGACGCCTGCATCTGCAGCACCCATGGGGGTTGCTGGCACTGTTGTTGCTTCCGGGGTTGTTATGGATCGGCTCCCGTCGCATTTCTGAGCCGCGCAGCCTGGTATATCCGGGTACGATATGGCTGAAAGAATCCTTCGCTACGAGCAGCATGGCCAGTCCGAGACTGCTGATGATGCTCGTAGGCGTGGCGTGGGTACTGTGGTGCGTCGCACTGGCTGAACCCCAATGGGTCAACGGTGAGGTTTCCGTCAGTCGATTTGGTCGGGACATCATGCTGGTGGTGGATCTCTCCGGCAGCATGGTCATTCACGATTATTCCGGCCCCGGCGGTGATATCAGCCGCCTGCAGGCCGTCAAACAGGTGATGGTTCCATTTATCGAGGAAAGGGCTACAGATCGCTTCGGTCTGGTGGTCTTTGGCGAGCAGGCCTATGTACAGACGCCGCTGACGTACGATCATACCCTGGTCAGGAAACTGCTGGAGAAAACCAAGATTGGGCTGGTGGGGGATCGCACGGCGATCGGCGACGGCATCGCTTTGGCAGTCAAGCATCTGAAGCATGCTGCGGATGTGCGGAAAGCAGGTGGCGGACAGGTCATCATCCTGTTGACCGACGGGCGCAACAACGCCGGTACGATGACCCCTGAACACGCGGCACAACTCGCGCAAGCATTCGGCATCCGAATCTATCCCATTGGCGTCGGTTCGAGCACCAATGCCAACGATGCATCTACAGATCTGGATGAACCGGAGTTGAAGCGGATCGCCAGCATCACCGGCGGCCGTTATTTCCGGGCCACGGATTCCACCGCCCTTAGCCACGTAGCCGCGGAGATCAATCGCCTGGAGAAGGTCCCTGACAAGCATACATCCTATTTCGAGTCCGTCGAACTGTATCCGGGGTTTATCATTACGGGCCTGATCGTCCTGGCTGTGGCCTTCATCCGCGGCCGCAGCATGGCGGCCCTGCCGTAATGGATGCATTCATGCAATGGGTGTCGCTGGCGGTTGAGCAATTCAACTGGCGTTCGCCCGGCTGGCTCGGCCTGTTGCCAATTATCACTGCAGCAGCTATCTGGTGGCGGTATCGCTTTGGAACATCCTCCGGCATTCTCCGTCGCCTCGCCCTGTATACCGAGGCGCGTTTCTGGCCGCTTGTGATACGCGGCAGCATCGAGAAAATATCCAACCGCCCGCAGATGGTGGAGACAGGCTTCTCCCCCTGGATCGCTGTCGGCCTACTGGTGATCGCCCTGGCCGGGCCACGGTGGTTGCATGAAAAACAGACGGTGTTCCGCCAGGGCGCCGACATCGCAGTGGTGATGGATATTTCGCGCTCGATGGATACCAAGGACATCCTTCCGGATCGCCTGACGCGAGCTCAGGAAGAGTTGCATGACCTGCTCGCGAGGTTGCATGGCGACCGAGTGGCGCTGATTGCGTTCGCCGGCAAGGCCTTCACGATCGTGCCGCTGACGACGGACTACAGTGCGGTGGCGAGATTTGCCGACCAGTTGAATCCGGATATGGCCACGGATCAGGGCAGCAACCTGGCTGCCGGCTTGCTGAAGGCGCGCGAAGCCCTGCTGTCGGCGCGCGGTCGCGGCAGGGCTGTGGTGCTGATGAGCGATGGCGGAGACCATGATCATGCGGTGGCATTGGCGGCCGCAGCCCGGCTCGGTCGCGATGGCATCCCCCTGTTCATTCTGGGGGTGGGTACGACCGCAGGAGGCTTGATTCCGGCTGGCGGCGGGAGGTATGTCCACGATAGCCATGGGCGGGCCGTACTGAGCCGTCTGCATGAGGATCATCTGAAGCTCCTGGCACAGGCAGCAGGCGGGGTGTACGCGCGCATCCGCTGGGATGACGCTGACTGGCAGGCGCTTTATGATCATGGAATCGCGCGCATGGTCAAACGAACGCGCACCGCATCGCACGCGCGCACCCGATGGCGCGAGGAATACGGGTGGGCGCTGTTTCCCGCCATGCTGATGCTCGGATGGTGGTGGAGGAGGAGGTTCAGACAATGGCTGGCGTGAAGTCTCCCTCCACACAATCCTCCCGGGGCTATCATGCCCGATGCGATGTAAAAGGATGCGGTTGCCGTGGCGGCAAGCATTTGGTGGAGGCATAAGGGCCGTGCCGGTCTTCGCTTGCTTCAGCAGAAGGCTGTTCGCCATGCAAGTGCTGGTGCTGTTGCTGGCATGGCCCGGCGTAGCCGATGCTGGATGGTTTGTTAGCAACAACCAGGTCGCCTATCAGCTGTCACGGCGAGGGCATGACCACCAGGCACTGCACTATTGGGATGGAAGTGCTACGGGCTGGTATGGCAGGGGAACGGCCCTATTGCATCTTGGGCGGTTGCGGCAGGCCGAGCACGCTTTTCGTCAAAGCCTGGCGCTGGCCCCGCACAAGACCGGTTTTTCGGACAATCTGGCGATGCCCCTGGTGAGTCGGCCGGGATTCATGGCCAGTGTCTGGTATAATCTGGGCAATGCCCTGTATGCCCAGGGGAAGCTGGTGCAGGCACGTCAGGCCTGGCTGGCGGCGGTGCGCTACCAGCCCGGACATGCCAAGGCCCGTCACAATCTGGAAATCGTCAACCGACTGTTGAATGAAAGACAGCGGCAAGAACGGCAGCAACTTGCCGGATTGACCGCAGCCAAGCAGAAGAAGCCGGGTCAGGGCGGAAAACAGGCCAGCGGCGGCGCGCAGCACCGGAAGCAGCAGGCCATGCACCACTTGCCGTTCCAACTACCGAACCTGTCCCGGAAGTCAGATGCGTCCCAGGGCTCGAAAGGAGGAAAAAAAACCGGCAATGCTCACATCACTTCCATGGCAGAAAGGCAGATGCTTCAGCACCCGACATCCCCCCAGACTCACCGCACCGCGGGGCATCGAACCCGTGCATCCATGCCGAAGGCGGGTGGTGGCCATCGGGGTGTGCGGCCGGAACATGGGAAGAGGATGAGCTCACGGCAGGCGGTAAAGGAATTGCGCATGGTGGAAGATGGGGTGAGCTTGTTTCTCCGCCATCGATTGGGTGGAAAATCGTCGCAGTCTGCGACGCCTCCAGGGGGTGATGCGTGGTGAAACGATGGCTTTTTGTCGGGATGGCCCTGCTGCTGTTTCCAGCATATGCCGCGGGTGCGGAACTTGTGGCCACGGTGAACCATAACCGGATCGGCAAGGATAACTTGGTCATGTTGTCCGTACGTCTGACCGGGAGCGACGCTCATTTTCAGCTCGATACCAGCCCGCTGGATAAGGATTTCTATGTCATTCCCAAGGGCACCGGCCGCAAGCCCGGTGAATGGCGTGAAAAACGTTTCCAGTTGGGGCCGAAGCATGCCGGTGTGCTGACGATCCCTGCCTTGCAGGTGTCGTTGAACGGTCAGACCCTGCTTAGCCAGCCGTTTCAGATCACCGTGCTGAACCGTTCCGGCAATATCGACGACACACACCTGTGGATCAAAACACACGTGGACCGAACCACTGCCTGGCAGCGCCAACAGATTGTCTATCGTTTCACCGTCTTCAGCACGAATCAGCTCGTGTCACCTCGCCTTTTCCCGCCCGATTTCAGCGGTTTTACGGTGGATGTAGTGAAAAAAAACGTACCCGGCGAGCGAATCATCGGTGGTCGCCGGTTGCAGACGGCAAACTACGTGTATGCGCTTTTTCCGGAGCAATCGGGGAAGCTCTCGATTCCGGGTCCGGTCATCAAGGCGACATTGGTGCAGTCGGTAAAGAATTTTCGCATGGCTGCCGGCCAAGCCAGCATCGACGACGAGAAACAAAAATTTCTGTTTAAATCGGCCGTGGGCGAGGCCCAGAGCATCCAGGTTCGGCCATTGCCCGCGGCGGCCATGAGTCTGCCGGTGGGAGTTCTGAAGGTGCACTCCGGCATCACCGAGACGCAGGCCATCGCCGGCGAGCCGTTGACCTGGACCGTCAAGATACAGGGCACAGGCATCTCCAGTGAATACCTTCCGGACTTGAAGCAGATGATGACGCTGGGCAAGTCGTTCAAGGTCTATCCCGAAACACCCGATATTTCCCAGATCAAGCGGCGTAGCGGCGTGATTACCGATGCGATATGGCGGCAGGTCATACTTCCGCAGAAGCAGGGCGCATTGAAGCTGCCTCCGATCTCGTTGTCATATTTCGATCCCGAGAACGGGCGCATTGAGCGGGCGGCCTCGCCAGCCGTCGATCTGGCCGTGGCCCCGCCCCGACAGCATCAGGGGGACGTGGTGTTCCAGGCCAACTCGGCCATGGCCGGTCACGGCGAACAGTTGGTCCTGAATGCCTCGCGCTGGTGGAAATGGATCGCCGTGGCTGCCTTGACCCTGTGGCTGATGACCCTGGCTTTGTGGTTGTTACCGGGCCGTGGACTCGCGGCATGGTTCAGAAACAGAAAGACCAGGAGTGCTTCCCTCCGTCAGGTGTTATCCGCTCGGGACGCCTTTGAGCAATTTACCAGGCTGAAGGTCATGCTCGGGCTGCCACCGAGGCTTTCTCCTCTCGGTTTTCTGGATATGTATCCACAGCTTAAAGACAGCCAGTTCGGACCATGGCTGGAGCGGCTGGAGCATGGCCGATATGCTGCCGGTGAAGAGCCGCCCGCGCTGGATGACAGGGCCATCCGTCAGGTCAGATCGATGATCGAACGTCACGAAGCATCGCCTTCCCGTTTCATTCCGGCGTCATTCGGACGCATCGGATCCGGCAGATAGTCCCGGTCTAGCGGGGATTCTCCCCGTCAGCATCCGTTCTAGCTGATGCCGGTTGCCGAGCATGTCGGCCAGCGTGTACTGATCCAGTACATCCATGAATGCCTTTCTGGCCTGATATAGCGCCCGCTTCAGTGCACAGGCGGAGGTGATCGGGCAGGTATTCATTTCATTGTCGAAGCATTCAAGCAGGTTCATGTGAGGTTCGGTGGTTCTGACCACCTGCCCGATGATGATGTCATGCGCCGGCTTGCCCAGGCGGATACCGCCCGACTTGCCGCGCGTGGTGTGCACGTAGCCGGTCTGTCCGAGGTGGTGAACTACCTTGACCAAATGGTTGCGTGAAATGCCGTAGGCCTCAGCAATCTCACTGATGGTCGCCTGGCTTTCGGGCCTCATGCCGAGATAGACCAGCACGCGCAGCGAATAATCCGTATACAGGGTTAATTGCATGCTTATAACATATATTCGATTGACATCTTTGTCCAGGTTGCCTAATGTTTCATTTGAAATACAGCTTTGCTGTATGCAAACAGACACACGAGGAGGGAAATGATGAGCACAGTCTACGAACAACTGGGTGGCGAGGCTGCCATGAATGCTGCGGTGGATGTCTTTTATCGCCGCGTACTGGCGGATGCCTACATCAAGCGCTTTTTCGACGGTGTAGACATGCAGATGCAGTCCAACAAGCAAAAGGCCTTTCTAACCATGGTGACCGGTGGTCCGAACAACTACACGGGCAAGGACATGCGCGAGGGCCACAAGCGCCTGGTGCACGATATGGGGCTGAACGGCGCGCATTTCGATCATGTCGTTTGTCATCTGCGTTCGACGTTGGCCGAGCTCGGCGTCAAGGAGGATCTGATCAAGACGGTGATCGACGTGGCGGAGTCCACCCGTAACGACGTTCTTGATCGCTAACTGAAAAGAGGAGGGGCGCACCATGCCGACGATCGTCTATGAAGAACGGGCCTATGCCTGTGAGGCGGGCGAATCGGTACTGGATTGCCTGATGCGGTATGGCGTGCTCCTCCCGTCCTCTTGTCAGAACGGCGTTTGCCAGACCTGCATGATGCATGCCATCGATGGTGATATCCCCGAAGAGGCCCAGAAGGGGCTGAAGGATACGCTGAAGATCCAGGGCTATTTTCTGGCCTGCGTGTGCAAGCCTGATGATGATATGGAAATTCGCCAGGCCGATACCGAGGGTCGGCTGCATGAAGGAGCGGTATCCGCCCTGGATCGGTTGAATGCTTCCGTGGTGCGCCTGCGTCTGCGCCCGAAGAATCCGTTGCCGTACCAGGCGGGGCAGTTCATCAATCTCATTCATCAGAACGTGATTCGCAGTTACTCCGTTGCCAGCCTGCCTCAGGAGGGAGAACTGGAGCTGCATATCAAGCTTGTCCCAGATGGGCGGATGAGTTCATGGGTCCATCAGGAACTGCAGGTTGATGATCCTATCGCGTTCTATGGCCCTGCCGGTGATTGCTTCTATGTACCGGGGAATCGGGATCAGCCGCTGTTGCTGGTCGGCACGGGTACCGGCCTTGCGCCTTTGTACGGCATCCTTCGCGATGCGATCAGTCAGGGGCATACGGGAGCCATTCACCTGTTTCATGGCAGCCTGCACCTGGATGGCCTGTATATGGTCGACGTATTGCAGCAACTGGCCGCTGATCACGACAACATCCGTTATACACCCTGCGTGCTGCATGGCGATGCACCCGCCGGTGGGGCCGTGGGTTCAATCGATGATGTCGTACTGCGGGCCATCCCCGATCTTGCCGGATGGCGTGCCTATCTGTGCGGGGATCCGGAAATCGTGCGCAAGCTTCAGGGCAGGGTTTTCCTGGCAGGGGCGGCCATGCAGGAGATTTACGCCGACGCCTTTACATTCACGCCACACTGAGTAGTGATTCGGTTTATGTTTGCGGATGAAGCCGGATAAGGTTTCGGCTACCATTCGCACCGAATGGAGAACTCATGATGGCCATGGTCAGCTTGCCGGAACATTTTCGCGATCACCGTCCCGTGTTGCTTATCGTCATGGATGGCTGGGGTCTGGGCACGGGAGGGGCGGAGGATGCCGTCGCCCAGGCGGATACGCCGAATTTCGACCGTCTGTGGCGGGATTATCCGCACACCCGCCTGCTGACCCATGGCCCCTATGTCGGGCTTGCCTCCACCAATGACCTGGGCGGGTCCGAGGTCGGGCATTTTACCATGGGGGCCGGAAAGATCCTCGACCAGGGCCCGACACGCATCAGCAAGGCCATCGCCGATGGTTCCTTTTTTCACTCCGAGGCTCTGCGCACCGTCACCGAGAACTGTCTGCACCACGGCAGCACCCTGCACCTGCTCGGTCTGCTTTCCGATGGCAATGTGCATTCCCACATCGATCACATCATGGCGCTGATCGAATATGCCGACCGGCAGGGGATCGCGCGCCTGCGCATGCATGCGCTGCTGGATGGGCGCGACGTCGGTATCCAGACGGCGCAGGTTTATGTGGCGCAACTCCAGCAGCTTTTCGACCGCATCAACAGCGAACTAGGGGGGCGCGATTACCGGTTTGCCTCGGGCGGAGGGCGTGAGGCCATCACCATGGATCGCGATCACAACTGGAACAAGGTGCAGGAAGGATGGGAGTTGCATGTGCACGGGCGTGGCGAGCACCGCTTCACCAGCATGCAGGAGGCCATCGACCACTTTCGTGCCGTCACCCCGGGGCTGGTGGATCAGGATATGCCCGGATTTGTTATCGTCGATGCCGACGGCAAGGCGGTGGGTCCCATCCGGGATGGTGACGGCGTGATCAACGTCAATTTCCGCGGAGACCGTGCCATCGAGATCACCGAAGCCTTCTGCCTGGATGATTTCGATGGGTTTGACCGCGGGCGGCGGCCGCAGGTGTGCTATGCCGGCATGATGGTGTATGACGAGGATCGCAACCTGCCCGAACTGCAGCTCATGGGGCCGACTAAGCTTGAGAATCCGTTCGGAAAGCGCATCCTGGAACTGGGCATCCGGCAGTTCCGCCTGACCGAAACGCAGAAGTTTCCCCACGTCACCTTCTTCTTCAACGGCGGTTACCGCGAACCGTTGGATGCTGACATGGAGGATTACATCCTGATTCCCTCCGACAAGGGGGTGTCCTTTGCCGATCATCCCCTCATGCAGGCCGACAGGATCGCCGACAAGGCGGTGGAGTTGATCGCCGACGGCCGCTACGGCTTTGGCCTGATCAATCTGGCCAATGCGGACATGGTCGGGCATTGTGGCAGGATGGAACCCGCTATCCGGGCGGTTGAGGCCGTCGACGCTGCCGTCGGGCGCATCATCGAGGCGCTGCAGGCGGCGGGCGGCAGCGCCATCATCACGGCTGATCATGGCAATGTTGAGGTCATGCAGGTTAAGACAAAGCAGGGAGAAGAGCCCAGCACCAAGCATTCACTCAACCCGGTCCCATGCATCCTGTTCGATTCGGCGGCGGAACGGCCCTATGCCCTGCGTCAGCTTGGAGGCAGCATGGATCCGCAGCGCGTGCCCGGGCTGTCAAATATCGCGGCAACCCTGTTCGTGATGCTCGGCATGCAGCCGCCGGAGGATATCAACCCTTCCCTGTTTGAAACGACGGCTAGTTAATGCCCGGTAGGCGACGTCAGGACTGCTTCTCGGCCTGTTGCTTTTTGATATAGGCGAGCATGGATTCTTCTTTTTTCTTCATGATGCCGCGCAGGATGACACCGGTGAAGATGATCAGGATCAGACCAAGCGTTTTCTCGTCAAGGATGTCTCCCATATCTTCACTCACTTTCGGGTAACCAAGCACGGCTAGCATGACAGGGGTTATGGCGGCTACGATGGCGAAGCCCATGCCGATGAATCCGATTTTGAACAATGTCGAAGATTTCAATCCAGGCTCCTGTCCGTCACCGATGGATGTTGCATCATCGGCGAGTCCGTGCTGTTCGATCCAGGGTAATTTCACCGCGTTGCTGGGGTCATGGCAAGCTCGGCGTTGGCGCATGCGTGGGCTGAGATCGATCGCGGCCACTTTGTTTGTGATGCTCGGCCTTATAGCCGCCGGTGGATATCCGTCCCTCGTTATTGGAAATGCCGGCCGCATAAGCGGGGCACCCGTCAGTGCTTCTCCTCGTCCAGTTTTTGTTTTTCGAGATAGGCAAGGAAGGATTCCTCTCGCTTCTTCATGACGGCACGGAAGAAGATGGCGCTTAAGATGATGAGGATGAACGTTAACGATTTCTCATTCAGGATAACGCCCAGGCGCTCGCTGAATTTCGGGTGGCCAAATATGGCCATAAGGAGAGGGGCGAGGGCGGCTGCCACGAATATCCCCGCGCCGGTCAAACCGATCTTGAACCATGTTGAAGATGTCAATTCAACCTCCTGTTTTTCGCCGATGGTTTGGGATCATCAACGGGTCCATGACTGTTCGATCGCCTTCCTGGCGAGGCAGTGATGATATTTCACCGCGTTGTATCGGTCATGGCAAGTCCCGGATTGGGGTATGTATGTGCTAAACATAGGTATTAGACGGGTGCCGCGGCACCTGGATACGTGGGGAATGCGGTATGCACGCGCGGATACACGAACACTGGCACCATCTGCCCGTCTCGGAGGTTCTCGACCTTTTGGGCAGCGATGCCTCTGCTGGCCTGGATAGCCTGGAAATAGCCGATCGGCAGCGCGCATTCGGCCCCAATCGTCTCATGCCCAGGAAACAGCGTGGGCCGCTGCTGATCTTCGTGCAGCAGTTCAACCAACCGCTGGTGTATATCCTGCTGATCGCCGGGGCGGTTACGGCCGTCATGCAGAAATGGGTTGATACCAGCGTGATTCTCGGGGTGGTGGTGATCAATGCCATCGTCGGTTCCTTGCAGGAATCGCGGGCTCTGCATGCGATTGAGGCCCTGCGCCGTTCGATGACCAGTGTGGCCACGGTACTGCGCGGCGGGGTACGGCAGCGCATCGCCGCGGGGGAACTGGTTCCGGGGGACATCGTGTATCTGCAATCGGGTGACAAGGTGCCGGCCGATCTGCGCCTGCTTGAGGTGCGCGGGCTCAGGGTAGACGAGTCGGCGCTGACCGGGGAGTCGCTGCCGGTGGAGAAACAGGCGAGCGTCATGGCTCACGAAACCCTGCTGGCGGATCGCATGAACATGGCCTATTCGTCGACACTCGTCACTTTCGGCACCGGCAGGGGCGTGGTGGTGGCAACCGGCGACGTCACGGAGATCGGGCGCATCAGTGAACTGATCGCCTCCACCGAGGTGCTGGCGACACCACTGACACGAAAGCTCGCCCATTTCAGTGGCATCCTGCTGTATGCGATCCTGGCCCTGGCCGCCCTGACCTTTGTTGTCGGAATCCTCCATGGCGAATCATGGTTCGAGATGTTCATGGCGGCGGTAGCCCTGGCGGTGTCCGCCATTCCGGAAGGGTTGCCGGCGGTATTGACCATCACCCTGGCCATCGGCGTCGGGCGCATGGCCCAGGCGCATGCCATCATCAGGCATCTGCCGGCGGTGGAAACCCTGGGCAGCACCACCATCATCTGCTCGGATAAGACCGGCACCTTGACCCAGAATCAGATGACGGTGCAACAGGTATATGCCGGCGGGCGCATGTACTGGGTTTCCGGCGTCGGATATGCACCGAACGGGCGTTTTACCCACGAAGGCAGCGATTTCGAGGCGCGGCAGCATCCGGTGTTGCGCGAGTGCCTGGTTGCGGGCGTGCTGTGCAACGACTCCCGCCTGCGGCAGGTCGACGGGCAGTGGCGCATGGAGGGTGATCCGACCGAGGCGGCGCTGACCACCGCCGCCCACAAGGCCGGCCTCGATCCCGAAGAGATGCGTACCCAGTGGCGGCGCATCGATATGCTCGCCTTCGAATCGGAATATCAATATATGGCGACGCTGCACGTGCATGCGCAGAGCGACGAGAAACGGATCTACATCAAGGGATCGGCGGAGGCCATCCTGGCCCGTTGCCGAGACGCGCTGGCCGAGGACGGCAGCCGGGCAGTACTCGATGCCGCGGCGTGGCTTGACCGGATGGAGGCGATGGCGAGCGAAGGCATGCGCGTCCTAGCCATCGCCGTCAAGCCGGCCGAGAAAACAGCGCAACAGGTAACGCATGCGGATGTCGCATCGGGACTGACCATGCTCGGCCTGCAGGGCATGATCGATCCGCCGCGGCCGGAAGCAGTGGCCGCGGTGCGAGCCTGCCGTCAAGCCGGTATTCTGGTGAAGATGATTACGGGCGATCACGCCGTCACAGCCACATCCATTGCCCGGACGATTGGCCTTCTCGAGTCCGGGGACAATGGCCCGCAGGTGCTCAGTGGCCGTGACCTGGAGACCCTGACGGATCAGGAACTGATCGGCCTGGCCGAACGGACGGCGGTTTTTGCGCGGGTGACGCCGGACCAGAAGCTGCGTCTGGTCGAGGCGTTGCAGGCCAGGGGGCATGTGGTGGCGATGACCGGGGATGGGGTCAACGATGCGCCAGCGCTGCACCGGGCCGATATCGGCGTGTCCATGGGCATGGGCGGCACCGAGGTGGCCAAGGAAGCCTCCGACATGGTGCTGGCCGACGATAATTTCGCCTCCATCGAGGCAGCGGTCGAAGAGGGGCGTGCCGTCTACGACAATCTCATCAAGTTCATTGCCTGGGTCATGCCGACCAACCTGGGGGAGGCACTGATGATCCTGGTGGCGATCTTCGCCAGCCTGGCGCTGCCGATCCTGCCGGTACAGATCCTGTGGATCAACATGACCACCACGGTGTTTCTAGGACTGATGCTGGCTTTTGAGCCCAAGGAGGCCGGCATCATGCAAAGACCGCCGCGGGATCCGCTGGGCCCGATCCTGACGCGGGAACTGGTGGGACGGATCCTGCTGGTCGGCGTGCTGCTGTTCGCAGCTGCCTTTGGCCTGTATGCATGGCAGTTTGCCAGGGGTGGCAGCGAAGCGGCGGCGCGCACTGTAGCCGTCAACGCCCTGGTGTTCGGAGAGATGTTCTACCTGTTCAACTGTCGTTCATTGCGCGATTCGATGTTCCGGATTGGCGTGTTCACGAATCGCTGGCTTCTGGTTGGCGTGTCGGCGATGGCGCTGGTGCAACTGGTCTTCACCTATGTTCCGTGGATGAATCAGGCCTTCGGCAGCGCCCCCGTCGGCTGGATGGCCTGGCTGCTGACCCTTGCTGCCGCCCTGGTCGTTAACGTCAGTGTCGGGGCAGAGAAATGGCTGCGCCGGCACTCGTGATTTTTCCCCCTCGCGGCCGTCCTAGGCGGGCGATTGTCTGTGCTATGCTCTCGCCACACCGGAGGGAGGGTTGATGCGTAATTTTGTCAAAGGAGTGACCTATGAAACGCACGCATGCCTTGATTGCGGTACTTGCATTGATGTCGATGACGACGGCGGCCCATGCGGCTAATGCCCAGGAACGGGAGCAGGGAATGTTCCCAGAAAGGGTGGTGAGCTCACAGGTAATTTCCCCAGCACAGTGGCGTGAGGATCGGTTGTCGGCAATGTTGCCCACAGCTGGCGTTGGGGATAAGGCAGAATCGAAACAGACCCGGTGTATGGCCCTGGGAAAGTGCTGACTCTTGGTGGGGCGGTTTGATTACCGGTCATGACGTTTTGTAGGGTAAAGTGAAGCGTCAGGGCTGCCGGTAAACGATTCCAACATCCCACGTTCAGTAACAGGGGGGAGGGTAGGCCTCTCCCCTGTGCTTATCAGGCCAGCAGTGCCCGGATCTCCTCCGGGGCGAAGCGGCGGCGATCGATTGTTTGCCAAAACGGGCTCGACGTCAGATTTGTCTTGCTAAGCTCCATGTAGACCCCGGAATCGGGGCGCGGTTTGTACAACATACCGAGAAAGGAGCGAGCAATGAAACAAAGGTTTGCCTTGATTGCCGCACTTGCAGTTGCGTCGGTTCTGCTATCGGCCCAGATGGCCGGCGCCCAGGACCAGGGCGTCCAGAATCAGGAACAGGATCGTGAACGGGTGCAGCAACGGATAACGGAACAGCAACGGACCACCGGTTCGCAACTGATGACGCCACAGGAACGAAGAGAACATCGGCGCATGATGCGCAGCAAAACCAAGCAGGAGCGCGAGGCCTATCGCCGCGAGCATCATGAGAAGATGCAGCAGCGCGCCAAGGAGCAAGGCAAGACCCTGCCCGACCAGCCACCCGAAGGGGGGATGGGTATGGGACGAGGTGGTGGCATGGGGCCCGGTCGCTGATGGTCAGCTGCAGGGGGAGGAGCATCTCCTCCCCTGGTCGCATCAGGATGGCGGCATCAGGAACTCTTTGGACCATAGGTTGCTGATCCCCGTTGCCAGCCATGCCGTATTCTGCTGGCTAGATAGAGAAATGGCTGCGCCGGAGGAGGTAGATATTGCGCCAGCAAAAACAGTAAGGCTCCCGCTATGCTGCCGCCACACCGGTGGATCGGTGATGATTCTGTGTCAAAGGAGTGACCCATGAAGAAAACCCATGTTTTGACCTCGGTATGCGCATTCGTGTCGGTATTGATGGCGGCTCAGGTGGCTGTCGCAGGGGAGCAGGGCATCGAGCATCAGCAGCGGGCGGCGGTGCTGGATATCGCCGGTTCGTTGCCGACACCTCCCGCACAGTGGCGCGCGGACCGGTTCCTGGCGGCGCCGTCGTTGAATATCAGCGGGGATCATGCAACCCAGGGACAGGAACAGGCCAACGCGCAGTTGATGATCCCGGCACAATGGCGCGTGGACCGCTTCCTGGCGACGCCGTCGTTGGATGTCAGCGGGGGCCATGGAAACCAGGGGCAGGAACAGGCCAGCGGGCAGTTGACAATTCCGGCACAATGGCGCGCGGACCGGTTCCTGGCGATGCCGTCGTTGGACATCAGCGGCCATCATGGAACCCAGGGATAGGCAAGAATATCGGCTCGTGCCATGCCTGGATGCAGGGGAGGGGATGGCCCCTCCCCTCATCGGGTTAGGACAACAGCTGCAGAATCTCTATGGGCGAAAAGCGCCGGCCCAGGCGGGCTCCAAGCTGCGCAACGATGCGCGCGGCGGCATGGCTGCCCAGATGCCCGGCCTGCTGCCATGACAGTCCGTTGGTAACGCCGTAAAGCACGCCGGCGGCATACATGTCGCCGGCACCGGTGGTGTCCACCGCCTTGATGCTGACCCCCTCGATCGGGATGGCTTCGTTCTGATGCATGATGATGGAGCCGTTTTTTCCCAACGTCAGCGCCACGTTTTCCGCATGGCGGTGGATGCTACGTGCACATTCGATGGGATCATCCACACCGGTCAGGGCCCTGGCCTCTTCATGATTGCAGAACAGCAGGTCGACCGGGCCCTCGATCAGTTGCCAGAAGATATCGCGGCACAGTTGGATCAGGAAGGGATCGGATACGGTCAGTGCCACCTTGACCCCGTTCCTGCTGGCCAGGTCGATGGCCTTGAGTGCCGCCGCGCGCGTGGTGTCGCCGGCGAACAGATAGCCTTCGACATAGATGTATTCCGCCTTGGCGATCTCCGACTCGCTGACATCGGCCTCCGACAGCTGGGATGAGATGCCGAGGTTCGTGAGCATGGTGCGCTGGGCATCCGGCGTGATCAGCACGACGCATGTGCCCGATGTCCCGGGGGCCGGCGGTACCTCGACGGCGATGCCGAACTGGCGAAGCTCCTCGACATAATGGTGACCGAAGTCGTCCGTGCCGACCTTGCAGGCATAGGCGGCGCGACCGCCGAAATCGGCGATGCCGACGATGGTGTTGCAGGCCGAACCGCCGGAACAGCGGTTAACCGTATGTCCGTCCAAGGCCTGCAGCACGTCGGATTGCCGCGTTTCGTCGACCAGGGTCATGATACCCTTGTCCGCACCGATGGCGGTCAGGAACGCATCATCGGTACGCAGTTGCAGGTCGGTAATGGCATTACCGATGCCATAGACGTTGTAGGATTTCATCATGCCCCCGGGATAGGTTTTATTGGCAGGCGACGGTCATACCGGCGATGGCGATGCTCGGTACCGCCCGAGAGCCGAACCATGTCAGATCATCACCGAGAGCGATGGTGTTCGCGAACATATCGACCAGATTGCCGGCGATCGTGAACCCGGATACCGGGCGGGTCACCTGCCCGTTCTCGATCAGGAACCCTGCTGCACCGCGCGAATAATCGCCGGTGACCGCATTGACGCCGAAGCCCATCAATTCAGTGACCAGTACGCCATTGCCGATCTCGCGCAGCAGCTCATCCAGCGGGATCTTGCCCGGTTCCACGATCAGGTTGGAAGTGCCGATACCGAGATCACCGGTCAGGCCGCGCCGGGCATGGCCGGTCGATGTCGTGCCGAGGCGCCGCGCCGCATAGCGGTCGGTCAGGTATCCCTGTAGGCGCCCATCCTCGATCAGGGTCAGCGACTCACAGCGGGTGCCTTCACCGTCGAACAGGCGGTTGCCTGTGCCCTTGCTGTGGTCGGGATCGTCAAGAACGCGCACGAATCCGGGAAAAATGGCCTGCCCGACCCGGTCGGCAAGGAAGGAGCGTTGCTGAAGCACGGCGCGCCCGTTGGCGGCGCCGGCCAGGTGCCCGAACAGCGATGCAGCGCAACGCGGTTCAAACACCACCGTCATGTGCCCGCTATCGAGGCTGTCGGGGTGCAGGCGGCGCACGGTTCGCTGTGCCGCTTCGCGGCCGATGTCGGCTGCCGGGCGCATATCCTCAAGGTGACGGCCCTGGTCGTAGGCATAGTCACGCTGCATGCCCGTACCGCTGCCAGCGAGCACCGACAGGGCCAGGCCGAGTGAGCCACGGTTGTAATGCGAGGCGAAGCCATCGGCCGAGGCATAGGCGACGGAGAGTAAACCGAAGCTGGCCTCGGCTCCCTCGCTGTTGCTAATTTCCGGCGAGAAACTCAAAGCCGCCGCTTCGCAGGCGAGCGCCGCATCCAGCGCCGCCTCGGTGCTCCATGGCATGGCCTGATCGTGGTGGCGCGCCTTCCAGGCTCGTAACTCCTCCGTTTCCGGATGCTTTGCCCCCGAGGGGGGGACGGCGTCGGGGTCCGCGGCGGAGATGCGGGCCATGGCCAACGCCTGATCGACGAGTTGCTGTAATCCCGGTTCCGACACGTCGGAGGTGGAGGCCGAGGCGAAGGCCAGACCGTCAGGTGTGTCGACGAATACGCGCAAACCAACACCGCGGGAATCCTCGCGTTCGACCGATTCCGGTTTTCCCTGCCGTACCCGGATGCTTTCGCTGGTGTCGGCGATGGCCAGGGCGTCGGCATCCGCGGCTCCCCGGCTGCGAGCCATGTCGACCAGTTGCCTGGCAACGGTCTCCATGGTCATGCCTGAGCCCCACCGACTGTGATGCGGTCGATGCGGATCGTGGGCAGACCGACGCCGACCGGCACGCTCTGGCCATCCTTGCCACAGGTGCCGACACCCGGGTCCAGGGCCAGGTCATTGCCGATCATCGATACATGCTTGAGTACCTCCGGTCCGTTGCCGATCAGCGTGGCCTCCTTGACCGGGGCGACGATGCGGCCGTGTTCGACCAGATAGGCCTCGCTGGTGGTGAACACGAACTGGCCGGAAGTGATGTCGACCTGGCCGCCACCGAAATTGACGGCATAGATGCCGCGCTCCAGCGAGGCGACGATATCGTCCGGTCTGTGAGAGCCGGCCAGCATGAAGGTGTTGGTCATGCGCGGCAGCACCGGATGGGCGTAGGATTCGCGCCGGCCGTTGCCGGTCGGGGCCATGCCCATCAGTCGCGCGTTCTGCTTATCCGTCAGATAGCCGGTCAGGATGCCGTCCTCGATCAGCACCGTGCGGTGTGTCGGCGTGCCTTCGTCGTCGATGGTCAGCGAGCCGCGGCGTTCGGGGATGGTGCCGTCGTCGACCACCGTCACCCCGGGGGCAGCAACGCGCTCGCCGATGCGTCCGGAAAAGGCCGAGGTCCCTTTGCGGTTGAAATCTCCCTCCAGACCATGGCCGATGGCTTCGTGAAGCAGGATGCCAGGCCAGCCGGGGCCGAGCACGACCGGCATGGATCCGGCCGGGGCGGCGATGGCTTCGAGATTCAGCACGGCGATGCGCACCGCCTCGCGCGTCAGGTGTTCCGCCTGTTGCTTGTCGAACAGCCGCGAAAGTCCGAAACGGCCGCCGCCGCCGGCGCTTGCCGATTCGCGGCGGCCATTATGCTCGACCACCACCGAGACATTCAGCCGCACCAGGGGTCGTACATCATGCAGTTCGCTGCCGTCGATGCGCACGATGTGCACATCGGTATGGCTGCAGGACAGCGATGCGAACACCTGCACCACGCGTGGATCGAGGCTTCTTGCGAAGCGGTCAACATGCTCGAGCAGGACCCGGCGTTCAGGCATGGCGATGTCCTGTGCCGGGTTGGCGGCGGTATACAGCGCGGTGGGTGCCGGGCTTACGGCGATGGCGACAGGTGGGCGGTGCTGCCGATCGTCGGTGATGGTACGCGCTGCCCTGGCGGCCTCCAGCAGGGCCGGAACTTCCAGACGGTCGGTATAGGCATGCCCAGCCACTTCGCCCTTGACGACACGGGCGCCGACGCCCTGCTGGGTGGAGGCGGAGACGTGTTTGACCCGCCCTTCCTCCAGAGACATCGATTCACTCGTCGAGTGTTGCAGGTAGAGGTCGGCGTCATCGGCGCCGGCGGGAACCAGGGTGTTCAGGGCGCGCGCCAGATTTTCTGGGCTCAGATGGTTGGGCATGGTCGACAATCGTTCATGCATGCCATCCGCTGTCAAGCGCATATCGGATGACGCCACCAGCCGCAGCCCCTAGCCTGGGCCGATGCATGTATTGAAGAAGCTGTCGGATCCGGTCGCCCTGCAGGTGCTGTGCGATGCCCTGGACGACCGGCGCATTCCCTTCCGGGTGGATCATGCGGGTGTCCATGCCCTGCTGCCGCTGCCTGGATTGATCGATGTGCATGTGATGGTGGATGACGATGATGCGGATGCCGCCAGGCGCATCCTCGACGATCTCGGTATGGCAACGTGATACGCGGAGCTTTGGATCTTCTCAACGGCCTGCGTCTGTTGCTGGTTGAGCCCACGCTGCGCAGCGTGCTGTGGCGCATGCTCGGCTTGCTTGTGCTGCTGGCTGCATTGATGGCCGTGGGTGTGTTCTGGTTTTCCGATTTCCTCGCCCATCTGTGGATTCCGCAAGGCCATGCCTGGTACTGGCAGGTACTTGGTGCGCTCGCATGGCTGCTGGCTTTTATACTGGCGCTGGTCACTGGCGTGGTCGCTTTCGTGGCGCTGGCATCGGCTGTAGCCAGTCCCTGGCTGGACATGCTGGCGGCACGGGCGGAAGCGCTTACTGGCCTGGCAGTCGAGGAAAACCAAGCCTCCTGGCTATCCCAGGTCGCGCAGAGTCTGGTGGCAACGATACGACCGCTGCTCGGTCTGGTCGGTTTGGGGTTGGTGGCGGTGGCCTGCCTGGTCATCCCGGTCATTGGGCAGTTGGCGGCGACCGTGATCTGGGGATATGCCGGCATCCGTTTTCTCAATTACGAAATGCTGGATGTGCCCGCCTCGCGCCGGCAGTGGGGCTTTTCCCGGCGCCGGGACGCGTTGCGGAACGAACGCGGGTACCATCTCGGGTTCGGCGGGGTGGCGATGCTGCTGTTACTGGTGCCGGCACTGAATATCCTCATTCTGCCGGCGGCCGTGGTGGCGCTGACCCGGCATCTTGCGGGGCGTTAGAGCAGTGCATCCGGGATGCCCTTCATCCTGAGGCGCGACATGATGCTTCGTTGCGTGCGCGCGACCATTTGCTGAAGTTCCAGACGGGTGTCGCCGTTCGGGATCAACTCGACGCCGATACGCAGATTGTTGCCATTCCGTTGTGTCCATTGCACAACCGCGGCCGATTGCATCTGTTTGCCGAAGAGCATCCAGTCGACATCCATGGTCTGCTCGACATGGATGCTGACTTTGCGGTTGATGAGCAACCCCATGCCGTTTTCTGAGTAATCCAGGGCCTTGCCCGTCAGGATATTGCCATCAGTGATTTTGATCGTGATGTCCAGTGGCGGATCGGGCTGGACCCGCATGTGACGCCGGCGCTCACGTACCTGTGAAGACATTCTGACATGCCTGAAGTTGATTCTGTCCCGGAACGCGCCGGCGACCTCCAGCATCAGGACGCGATCGCTGCCCGGCAGGATGGTCAAGGCGGAGCGGCCGTATTCACCGGCGGCGATCGTGTACACAAGGCTCTTGCTGCGTTCCACGGACAGTGTTTGTTCATGCACGTCATGCACGGTGGCCTGCACCTTGATCGGCATCTCCATGAAATAGTTGTACAGGTCGATCTTCCCCTGCCTCATCCAATGGACCATGGCCTTGATCAGCAGGGCTTCCTGTTCCTGGCTCGACAGCCGGTCCTCGGTCGTATGAAGGCGGCTCTCAAGCCCTCCGACGAGCAGGTGCATCAGGATCGATACCATGCGGTCGAAGCGGGACAGGACATGGATCGGCGGAGTCGATCTGTCGCTATCGGGCAGTTTTTCAATCAATTTTTCCCGCCCGAACAGGATGGCCGCATGCAGGCTGTTTGGGTCGCATCCGTCCGCGAGCAGGCTGGCCATGATCTCCTGCTGCGGAATTGCGTCCGGCTTGGCCAGCATGTTGGCAAAGCGACGCAGGTTCCGATCGGAGGCTTGGGGGAGTTGGAGTTTCAGGGTTTTTTCCAAGTCCGACGGATCAATATCATTCATGGTATGAAGATGCGTGAAGGCATTCGAATGCGCAAGTACAGGTGGGCCACATGACGGGCAGTGACTACAATCTCGGCGGACTGGTCAGCTCCTGCGCATGTTCCTCGACGAATTCCATGAAGGCCTTCGGGATGGCGGCGAAGCGCTTGCCCTGGCGGTAGACGATGTGCCATTGGCGCATGATGGGGAAATCCTCCACCTTCAGCACCACCAGGTGTTTCAGCGCCAGTTCCATCTCCAGCGTGTGCAGGGACACGATACCGAGCCCAAGCTCGGCCATCACGGCCTGCTTGATGGCCTCGGAGCGGCTCATCTCCATACCGGCCACCATGCGGATGCCATGCTCTGAGAAGAAACGCTCGGCGGCGATACGCGTTCCTGAATCGCTTTCACGTACGATAAACGGCTCCTGGGCCAGTTCCGCCAATCTGATCAGTTTGCGCTTGGCCAGCGGATGCGAGGGCGGGGCGATGATCACCAGCGGATTGCCCATGAACGGGGTGCCGACCAGTCCCTGTCCCTCGGGGGGGCGACCCATGATGGCCATGTCGGTGGTGTTGTTGCGTACGGCTTCGATCAGGCCGGAACGATTGGTCACATCGAGTTGTACCTTGACGTCCGGGTACTTCTGGTGGAAGGCGGCGAGCAGCTGCGGCGCGAAGTAGTTGGCGGTGGAGGCCATGGTCAGATGCAGGGTGCCCCGCTTCAGGCCCTTCAGCTCCTCCAGCGTCTGCTGGGCCTCTTCGAGTTGCTGGTGGATGCTGCGGGCGTAGTGGAGCAGTTCGCGTCCGGCCTCGGTCAGGAAAATCTGCTTGCCCAGCTGTTCGAACAGCGGCAGCCCGACATTATTCTCCAGTTGCTTGATCTGCATCGAGGCGGCCGGTTGCGACAGATGCATCTCCTTGGCGGCGCGTGAGAAATTCATATGTTTGGCCACGGATTCGAATACGGCGAGTTGTCTCAAGGTCAGATGCATGGCGTCTCCCGAGCTGGAGCTGGATATGTATAAGTATATCTTATGATAATTATCAAAACAACTGAATATACCTTATGGAAGGAATTGTCTAAAGTTGGGGACAAGTCACAGAGACTGCCACCTCGGTCACGGGGTGAGTTTTTATCGAGGAGACGTCATGTCAGCGAAAACATACAACGCCGGTGTGAAAGAATACCGGCAGACCTACTGGATGCCCGAATACACGCCGTTGGATACCGATATCCTGGCGGTGTTCAAGATCACCCCGCAGCCGGGCGTGGATCGCGAGGAGGCTGCCGCCGCTGTGGCCGCTGAGTCCTCCACCGGTACCTGGACGACGGTGTGGACCGATCTTTTGACCGATCTAGACTATTACAAGGGTCGTGCCTATGCCATCGAAGACGTGCCGGGTGACGATACCTGTTTCTACGCCTTCATCGCCTATCCGATCGACCTGTTCGAGGAAGGCTCGGTGGTGAATGTGTTCACCTCGCTCGTCGGCAACGTGTTCGGCTTCAAGGCCGTGCGTGCACTCCGCCTGGAGGATGTCCGTTTTCCGATCGCCTACGTCAAGACCTGCGGTGGCCCGCCGCACGGCATCCAGGTCGAGCGCGATGTCATGAACAAGTACGGTCGCCCGCTGCTGGGCTGCACCATCAAGCCGAAGTTGGGCCTGTCCGCGAAGAACTACGGCCGCGCCGTCTATGAGTGTCTGCGCGGTGGTCTGGACTTCACCAAGGACGACGAGAACGTCAACTCCCAGCCGTTCATGCGTTGGCGCCAGCGTTTCGACTTCGTCATGGAGGCCATCGAGAAGGCCGAGCGCGAGACCGGTGAGCGCAAGGGTCACTACCTGAATGTCACTGCCCCGACCCCGGAGGAGATGTACAAGCGTGCCGAGTATGCCAAGGAGATCGGTGCCCCGATCATCATGCACGACTACATCACAGGCGGCTTCTGCGCCAACACCGGCCTAGCCAATTGGTGCCGCGACAACGGCCTGCTGCTGCACATCCACCGCGCCATGCATGCCGTGCTGGACCGTAACCCGCACCATGGCATCCACTTCCGGGTGCTGGCCAAGATCCTGCGCCTGTCCGGCGGCGACCACCTGCATTCCGGCACCGTGGTCGGCAAGCTCGAGGGCGACCGCGAAGCGACACTGGGCTGGATTGATATCATGCGCGACTCCTTCATCAAGGAAGACCGCAGCCGCGGTATCTTCTTCGATCAGGACTGGGGTTCGATGCCGGGCGTGTTCCCGGTGGCCTCCGGCGGTATCCATGTCTGGCACATGCCGGCATTGGTCAGCATCTTCGGCGACGACTCGGTGCTGCAGTTCGGCGGCGGCACACTGGGCCATCCGTGGGGCAACGCGGCCGGTGCCGCAGCCAACCGTGTGGCGCTCGAGGCCTGCGTTGAGGCCCGCAACGAGGGTGTGCAGATTGAGAAGGAGGGCAAGGCCATCCTGACCGAGGCTGCGAAGTCGAGCCCCGAGCTGAAGACCGCCATGGAGACGTGGAAGGAGATCAAGTTCGAGTTCGACACCGTCGACAAGCTGGATGTCCAGCACAAGTAATGGCGATACCGGGGCGCCATGAGCGCCCCCGGCCCCTCAAACGAATCGATTATTAAGGAGAAAAAAACATGAGTGCAATGCAGGACTACAAGTCGCGGCTGAACGATCCCGCCAGCCGCAAATTCGAAACCTTCTCGTATCTGCCGGCCCTGAGCGCCGACAAGATCCGCAAGCAGGTCGAGTACATCGTGAAGAAGGGTTGGAACCCGGCCATCGAGCATATCGAGCCGGAACACCTGATGGACAACTACTGGTACATGTGGAAGTTGCCGATGTTCGGCGAGACCGATGTGGATGCGATCCTCGCCGAGGCGGAGGCCTGCCACAAGGCCAACCCCGACAACCATGTGCGTCTGGTCGGCTATGACAACTTCGCGCAGAGCCAGGGTGCGGCCATGGTGATCTACCGCGGCAAGACCGTCTGATCAGTCCCCGTACGGGAGTCCAATGCAACAGCGCTCCCGTGGCCGCAAGGCGGCGGGAGCGCTTTGTTTTGATAGCCCGGCATCGTTGGATGCAACGGGAATAGAACACCATTATTGACAGGAGCCTGAGGATGAACGACGTCGTCAAACAGTACATGTTCGAGAAGGAGCCCTACTACCTTCCGGTGGCGGATGAGGTGGAGCTGTATGAGGCGGCTTACTCCGTGCGCATGCCGATGATGCTCAAGGGGCCGACCGGTTGCGGCAAGACCCGCTTCGTCGAATACATGGCCTGGAAGCTGGGCAAGCCGCTGATCACCGTGGCCTGTAACGAGGACATGACCGCGTCCGATCTGGTCGGCCGCTTTCTGCTGGATGCCAACGGTACGACCTGGCAGGACGGCCCATTGGCCGTGGCCGCCCGTCATGGTGCCATCTGCTATCTGGACGAGGTGGTGGAGGCCCGCCAGGACACCACTGTGGTGATCCATCCGCTGACCGACAACCGCCGGGTGCTGCCGTTGGAGAAGAAGGGTGAACTCGTGCATGCCCATCCCGATTTTCAGCTGGTGATCTCCTACAACCCCGGCTATCAGTCGCTGATGAAGGATTTGAAGCAGTCGACCAAGCAGCGTTTCGGCGCATTGGACTTCAATTACCCGGAGCATGATGTCGAGGCCGAAATCGTGGCGCACGAAAGCGGTGTCGACGCCGATGTGGCCGACAAGCTGGTGTCGATCGCCGAGCGTGCCCGCAACCTGAAAGGCCATGGCCTGGATGAGGGCATCTCCACCCGCATGCTCGTGTATGCGGGCAACCTGATCGCCAAGGGTGTTGCACCTCAGAGCGCCTGCCGCGTGACTCTGGTGCGACCGATCACCGACGATCCGGACATGCGCGATGCCCTGGATGCCGCTGTCACGACGTTCTTTTAATCGCTGCGACCGGTAACTGCGGAGAGATCGGATATGTCGATTCTGCTGGATGACGATTACAAGGAGCTGCTCGAGGGGCTCTCTTCGGAGGAGCAGGAGATCCTGCACGCCGAGTGGGCCGGTGCGACGCGGGTCTTCTCGCCGCGGGGACTCGATAACTACCTGAAGGGTGCGGCGGCGCTGAAGAGCCTGGGCCGCGGCTCGTCCCTGGTCATCACATGGATCGAGCAGGCCCCGCATGTGGCGGCCGAGGTCGGCGAGGATGTCGTCGGCGAGCTGGCGCATGCGGCGCTCAACATGGCCTCGAAGACCTCGGGTGCCGTCATTGAGCTGGTGATTTCCACGGCCCCGACGGCGGCGTCGCGCCTGGGAGATGCCGATCTCTTCCTGAACTATCTGAAGTTCCTCAATACCCTGCTGGCGCAGGCGCCGCGCGGCATCCGTCCGATGCTCGACAATCTGGACGTGCTGGTGGAGAAGCTGACGCTGGGCGGCCTGCGCCGCTGGGCCATGTGGGGCGCGCACGCCTACCGCACCGACTACGAGGAGCAGATCCGCTACTTCGGCCTGGAATCCAAGGAGGCACAGGCGGTTCTGCAGAAGGAACGCAAGGGCACGCTGTTCGTCGATGTGCAGCGGCGCATCAATATGTATCTGCGCGCCCTGTGGGGCCGGGACTTCTTCATGCGCCCGACTTCCGGAGATTTCGAGAGCCGTGAAGGCTACAAGCCCTATATCGAGGAATACCTGATCCATCTGCCGGATGCCTTCGATGATTTCGAGGGCGTGTCCGGGCTGTCGCTCTACCGGGCCGCCGCCGCCCATGCCGCGGCGCATATCGTGGAAACGAAGACTCCGATCTCCGCCGAGGCCTTGAATCCGATGCAGATGGCCGTGATCTCGGTGGTCGAGGACGCGCGCGTCGGGGCGCTGTCCATCCGCCGCTTTCCGGGCCTGAAGCCCTTGTGGGCGTCATTGCACATGGCGACTCCGGAGCAGTCGGCCAGCGTTGGCGATTACCTGAACAGGCTGGCCCGCGCCCTGCTCGACGAGACCTATGAGGACGGCGATGCGTGGATTGCCGAGGGCCGTGCCGCCTTCGCCGAGGCTGCCGGGCGCCTGGATTCGAACCAGGCGTCCTGGGATATCGGCGTGCAGCTGGCGCACTCCCTGCAAGCCAAGAAGATCGCCTTCAACCCGCGCACCGATGTGCTGACGGCACCGTACCTGGACGACAACCGCTACTTCTGGGAATTCGAGGAATTCGATCCCGGCAAGGCTGCGAGTGCCGGTTACGAAACCATCAAGCAGGTGCGTAAGTACGTGAATGTGATGGAAATGGCCAATGAGATCGATACCGAGACGGCCGGCGACGATGCCCAGGAGATCTGGGTGCTGGGCACCGAGCTGTTCCCTTATGAGGACATCGGCGATGAGAGCGGCGGCAAGTCCTTCAACGAGCTCGAGGGCAAGGAGCCGCTCGCCGAGCCCTACCACTATTCGGAATGGGATTACCAGATCCAGTTGGAGCGCCCGAGCTGGGTGACGGTGCAGGAGAAACGCACCCGTTCGGGCGAGCTGGACGCCATCGACGACATCGTTGCGCGCAACAAGCGCCTGATCTCGCGCATGAAATACCTGCTGGATGCCATGCAACCGCAGGGCGTGCAGCGCATCCGCAAGCTCGAGGACGGCGACGAGCTGGACATCAACGCCGCCATCATGGCCCTGACCGATATCCGCCGCGGCAACCAGCCAGACCCGCGGGTGATGATGCGCTCGGTGCGCAAGACCCGCGACATCTCGGTGCTGGTGCTGCTCGACCTGTCCGAGTCGACCAACGACAAGGTGGCGGGCAAGGACTACTCGGTGCTGGATCTGACGCGCGAGGCCTGCGTGCTGCTCGCCGACGCCATCGACAAGGTCGGCGATCCCTTCGCCATCCACGGCTTCTGCTCGGACGGGCGGCATGATGTCGAGTACTACCGCTTCAAGGACTTCGACCATCCCTACGACGAGCAGCCGAAGGCCAAGCTCGCCGGCATGAGCGGGCAGCTGTCCACGCGCATGGGGGCGGCCATTCGGCACGCCAGCCATTACCTGAAGCTGCAGCGCTCATCCAAGAAGCTGTTGATCGTCATCACCGACGGCGAGCCGGCGGACATCGACGTGCGCGATCCGCAGTACCTGCGCTTTGATACCAAGAAATCGGTGGAGGAGGCGGAGAAATCGGGCATCCTCACCTACTGCATGAGCCTTGATCCGCGCGCCGACGCCTATGTATCGCGCATCTTCGGCCAGCGCAATTACATGGTGGTCGACCATGTCGAGCGTCTGCCGGAGAAGCTGCCGCTGCTTTACGCCGGCCTGACGCGCTGAGGAGCCGACCATGCTCGTTCATATGGGCGATATGCTGCGCCACGCGCAGGCAAATGGATATGCGGTCGGGGGGTACGACATCGTCGGCCTGGAATTCCTGGAGGCCATCGTATCTGCCTGCGAGCGCGACCGAGCGCCTGCCATCCTGAGTCTGGCCGAATCGCATTTCAGCCATTACGACTTCGACATGCTGATGCCATCCGTGGTGGAAGCCGCCCGCCGATCGAAGGTACCGATGGCGGTACATCTGGACCATGGCGCCAGCATCGGGACCGTGACACGGGCCATACGCCTGGGCTGCAACGCGGTCATGGTCGACGGATCCCATCTGCCATTCAATGATAACCTGGATCTGACGCGCGATGTTGCCACGCTGGCGCACGGCTGCGGTGTACCGATCGAGGGTGAGTTGGGCTACGTGCCCGGCGTGGAAGGCGAAGACGCCGAATTGCATCCCGGCGAAGTGCGCATGACCGAACCCGAGGAGGCCGCACATTTCGCTACTGAATCCGGGGTCGACTGCCTGGCGGTGTCGATCGGTACGGTACATGGCCGGATGCGCGGTACGCCCGCGCTCGACCTGGAACGTATGAGCCGCATACGGGATGCCGTCGGCGTGCCGTTGGTAATCCACGGCGGCACCGGGCTCAGCGATGCGCAATACCGTGGTCTGGTGGCAGCCGGCATGACCAAGCTGAATTACTACACGGCGTTGGCCGATGCCGCCGCTCGCAGCATTCGCACAATGGCAGAGGCCCGCCCTGACGCCGGTTACACGGCATTGTTGTCGGGCGTGCGTGAAGCCATTTCAGACGAGGTGTCGCGCATGAACGCATTGCTTGGTGCGAGTGGCCGCGCGGACGAGGCGAGGTCGGCGTGCAGGCCATGGCGGGAGGTTATCCATGCGATCGCCTTCAATTTCGACGGCACGAAGGACGCGCAATGGCAAGAAAGGGCTCTCGCCCGCGGCGTGTCCGATCTGTCGGCCATTCCAGGCGTGCGTTCGGTCGAGGTCGGCACTGCACTGAAAGATGGGATGCGCTATAGTCGCTTCTGGAACATCCGTTTCGCCAGTGAGCATGTGGTAACAAGCTATGCCGACCATCCGGCGCATGTTGCCTATGCCGACGAGGTGTTCAGGCCCGCCGCCAAGGATCGCTTGAGCATTGACTACAGGATCGAGCAAGATGACTGAGGGCGTATCCATCTATTGCGGGTATCACAAGGACAAGCATGGCATCACCCAGCTTGGCCGCATCGTGCTGGATGGCTGGTTGTTTGGTCTCATCCCGGAGAGCGAGGATTGCGCCGGCTGGGAACTGGCACGTATGCAGATGCTCATGGACAAAGTGCAGGGCGAGTGGGACAAGTACGGCAACCTTCCCAGCCATCTGCCCGAAGACCTGCGCCAGCGCCATGCCGCTCTCTACGACAAGGCCATGCATCAGGCCCGCGCGAGGGGCTGGGATCCCGAGCTTGGTGAGGACGACTAGGTTTCGGAACGCTTTTTCTCGAATTTCAGCACCCGGCCCGGCCCGTCGATCCTTCCCTTCGCATCCAGTAAGCCCAGCGCCTTCGGAAACTCACTCATCAGGCGCGGCATCAGCGCCAGCCCGTCCGAATCGTAGAATACCGCCTCGTAAGGCACCGGATCATCCAGTGAATCGCGCGCCTGTGGGTGGAAATGCTGCCAGGCGATTTCAATCCAGCTTTTGTACTGATGGTCGACAAAGACGAATTCCTCTTGGTCGAGGATGGCCAGGTATTGCATGCTGCGGATAGGCACGAACACAATCCCCGTCTGACTTCGCGCCATAAGCTTTTTTGCAAGGTTGTATACCGCAGCGGGCAGGCTGTGCGGCTCACGGGCGAGTTCGGTCTTGCGATAGCACGTGATATCCATGCATTCAGCCTAATCAATCGCCCATACGATACGCAACGTGCCTCGGACACGGATACGCCCATCTTTTTTTGACAGGGTTAATACCCGTAGTTTTTTGTCTATTGATCGAAATAGACATGCATATAGGATGGCCAACTATATCCATAATTCTATGGTCTTTTTTCCGATCAATAGGGGATGGGGGCGCAGATCGCGCATCCTTAATACGCACGAGGGGAGATAAACATGGATCAATCGAATCGTTATGCGGATCTTAGCCTGCAAGAGGCGGATCTGATCGCCGGTGGCAAGCATGTGCTGGTGGCTTATCGTCTGAAGCCGGCCAAGGGTTATGGTTTCCTGGAGGTGGCGGCGCATGTGGCTGCTGAATCCTCGACCGGTACCAACGTGGAGGTTTCCACCACCGATGACTTCACGCGTGGCGTGGATGCTCTGGTCTACGATGTGGACGAGACCGCCTTCGGCGACAAGGGTGGCCTGATGAAGGCCGCCTATCCGGTCGACCTTTTTGATCCCAACCTGACCGACGGCATCTACAACGTTTCCCATATGTGGTCGCTGATCCTGGGCAACAACCAGGGCATGGGTGATCACGAGGGGCTGCGCATGCTCGATTTCCTCGTGCCCGAGTCCATGATCAAGCGCTTCGATGGTCCGTCCGCCAACATCGTGGACATGTGGAAGGTACTGGGCCGCCCCGAGGTGGATGGCGGCTATATAGCCGGCACCATCATCAAGCCGAAGCTGGGCCTGCGTCCCGCACCGTTCGCCAAGGCCTGCTACGACTTCTGGCTGGGTGGAGACTTCATCAAGAACGACGAGCCGCAGGCCAATCAGCCGTTCTGTGCCATGAAGGATGTGATCCCGCTGATTGCCCAGTCCATGGACCGCGCCCAGCAGGAAACCGGCCAGGCCAAGCTGTTCTCGGCCAATGTCACCGCCGACTTCCATCAGGAGATGATCACCCGGGGTGAGTACATCCTGAGCGAGTTCGCCAAGTACGGGAACGAAAAGCATCTGGCCTTCCTGGTTGACGGCTTCGTCACGGGGCCTGCAGGCGTCACCACCTGCCGTCGTGCCTTCCCGGACACCTTCCTGCACTTCCATCGTGCCGGCCACGGTGCCGTGACCTCGTACAAGAGCCCGATGGGCATGGATCCACTGTGCTACATGAAGCTCTCCCGCCTGATGGGCGCATCCGGCATCCATACCGGCACCATGGGCTACGGCAAGATGGAGGGCCACCATGACGAGCGCGTGCTGGCCTACATGCTGGAGCGCGACGAGTGCCAGGGAACGTACTTCTACCAGAAGTGGCACGGCATGAAGCCGACCACGCCGATCATCTCGGGTGGCATGAACGCGCTGCGTCTTCCGGGCTTCTTCGAGAACCTCGGCCACGGCAACGTTATCAACACCTGCGGTGGCGGTTCCTTCGGCCACATCGACAGCCCGGCTGCCGGCGGCATTTCCCTCGGCCAGGCCTACGAGTGCTGGAAGTCCGGCGCAGACCCGATCGAATACGCGAAGACCCACAAGGAATTCGCGCGCGCCTTCGAATCCTTCCCGAAGGACGCGGACAAGCTGTATCCGGACTGGCGCGAGAAGCTGGGCGTGCACAAGTAAGAGAGGGGAGCTGCCCTTCAGCAAGCGTAGAATGCCCCCGCCCGTGCGGGGGCATTCGTTTATCGGCGGACGTGAACAATAAGGGGAAGACGATGGACATCAGGACTCAATACAAGGTCAAGAAGGAGCCGTACTATCAGGCGAAGGGCAATGAGGTCAGGCTGTACGAGGCCGCTTATGACGCGCGCCTGCCGGTAATGGTCAAGGGGCCGACCGGCTGCGGAAAATCGCGCTTCGTCGAATACATGGCGTGGAAGCTGGATCGGCCGCTGATCACCGTGGCCTGCAACGAGGACATGACGGCCTCGGATCTGGTCGGTCGCTATCTGCTTGATGCCGATGGCACGCGCTGGCTCGACGGGCCCCTGACCACAGCGGCACGCATCGGTGCCATCTGTTATCTCGACGAGGTGGTGGAGGCACGCCAGGACACCACCGTGGTCATCCATCCGCTGACCGACCACCGCCGCCAGCTACCGCTCGATAAAAAGGGCGAACTGCTCGATGCCCATGCCGATTTCCAGTTGGTGATCTCCTACAACCCCGGCTATCAGAGCTTGATGAAGGATCTGAAGCAGTCGACGAAGCAGCGTTTCACCGGCTTCGAATTCGACTATCCGGACGAGGAACTGGAAACGTCGATCCTGGCCAAGGAGACCGGTATCGATACCGAGTTGGCGGCAAGGCTGGTCAAGATCGGACAGGCGGCGCGCAACCTGAAGGGCCACGGCCTGGACGAAGGCATTTCCACACGCCTGCTCGTTTATGCGGCGACCCTGATCAAGGGTGATATCGAACCCGTCGAGGCCTGCACCATGGCGCTGGTGCACCCGATCACCGATGATGCCGATATCCGGGAGACGCTGGGCCACGCCATCAACGCCAGCTTCGATTGATCCTGCTGGTTCGGGGATAGTAGCTCATGGCTGAAACCGCGACGGTCATTTCGGAGCAGATGCAGCCCTACTGGGCCAAGCTGGGCACCCGTTTTACGGAGGTGGAGCGGGTGTTCGAGGACCGCATGGGCGAGGCCTTGCGGCTGTTAAGCCCGGATGGGGTAGACAGCTACCTCGATTGCGCTGGCTTCCTCGGGCGCATGGGCCGTGGCGTGGAACCGATGTTGATCTACCTGGAGGAGGCACCGGGCGTGGCCGCCATCGTCGGCGAGGACATGCTGCCGTTGTTGAAGGATTTCGCCTATTACCTGTCCAGAAATACCAATGTGCCGTCCATCGTGCCGTTTTTGCAAACCACGGGTGCGGTAGCCCGCCAGCTGAAGGCGCACGACCTGTTCCAGCACTACATGGAACTGATCCGGGATTTCGCTGACAAGACCGCCGGCTCGGTACATGGTCATCACACCACCTTCCCCAGCCCCGGCCTGCCGGATCTGCTGAAGCAGATGCCTCGTCTGCTGACGCTGGTAACGCTGGACGGGCTGAAGAACTGGATGGACTACGGCGTGCGCTACTACAGCGATCACCCGGAGCGCCAGAAGGATTATTTCTCGATGCAGTCGGCCGATGCGCATGCGGTGCTGCAGCGCGAGCGCCACGGCACGCTGTTCATTGATCATGAACGGCAGCTCGATCTGTATCTGCGCAGTCTGTGGCGAGACCACGACCACATGGTCCCGTATTCACTGGCCTTCCATGAGCTGCGAAAGCCGATGCCGTATTTCGATGATCTCGGTATCCGCCTGCCGGACGTCTACGACGACCAGAACGGCGTGTCCGGCATCGACCGCTACCGCGCTACGCTGGCGCATATGGCGGCGCACCGGCGGTGGAGCAGCAGGATGGTCGTCGACAACTGGAGCCCGTTCCAGCGCCTTGGGGTGGAGATCTTCGAGGACTGCCGCGTCGATTTTCTTGCCATGCGTCGCTACCCGGGCCTGAGGCACATCTTGCTGGCCCTGCATCCGGTGCCGGACGAGGCGATGCTCGCTGATACCGAGGCATCGACGATCCGTGTGCGCCTGGCCGTGCTGTCCCGCGCTATCCTTGATCCGGATTTCACCTGTCATAACAAAGATATCCGCGAGTTCACCGAACGCTTCCATGCCGCTCTCGCTGACGGCGAGTCCAGCAGCCCGGCGATGGCCGATCTCGGTCTGGCGTTCATCGCCCGTACGCGCCGGCAGAGCGATCTGTCGCCGAAGATCCTGTTCGAGAACACCGAGGTCGATTACCGCGACGACAACCGTCATCTGTGGATCTACATCGAGAACAGCGACGAGGAGGAGATGTTCGAGCATCTCGACAAGAAGCAGCAAGAGGAGGAGGAACTGCACGCGCTGCCGCCACGCCATTACGACGAGTGGGACTATGCGACGAAGAGCTACCGTCCGGATTGGGTCAGCGTCTACGAGTTGTTGCATCCGAAGAAAAATGCCGCGGATATCGACCGTCTGCTGGACAAGCACAGTGATATTGCCAAGCGCATGAAACGCATCCTCGACATGCTCAAGCCGCAGGAAAAGGTGCGCATCCGTTTTCAGGAAGAGGGCAGCGAACTGGATCTGGACGTGGCGCTGCGCGCATTGATCGATTACCGGAGTGGCTCATCGCCCGATCCGCGCATCAACATGAGCCATACGACATCCGGACGCAATATCGCCGTTTCCCTGCTGCTCGACCTGTCCGAATCGTTGAGCGAGAAGGCGGCAGGCTGCGAACAGACGGTGCTGGAGCTGTCGCAGGAGGCGGTATCCCTGTTGGCTTGGGCCATCGACAAGCTCGGCGATCCGTTCGCCATCGGCGGATTCCATTCCAACACCCGCCACGACGTGCGCTACCTGCATTTCAAGGGCTTCTCCGAGCCCTGGAACGACGAGGTCAAGGGCCGCCTGGCGGCGATGGATGCAGCCTGGTCGACGCGCATGGGTGCGGCGATGCGCCATGCCGGGCACTACCTGAAGAGCCAAAGGGCGGACAAAAAACTGCTGCTGATCCTGACCGACGGCCAGCCTTCCGATATCGACAGCAAGGACGAGCGCATGCTGATCGAGGATGCGCACCAGGCGGTGAACGAGCTGGACCGCGACGGTATCTACAGCTATTGCATCTCTCTCGATGCGAAAGCGGATGCGTATGTGTCCGATATCTTCGGCCGCCATTACTCCATCATCGACCACATCGACCGCCTGCCCGAGAAGCTGCCGGAGCTGTTTATTTCATTGACCAAATAGGCTGTTCTTTAATCTCCCCGGATCAGCGGCACGCAGCGCCGTCCACTGCATGCCGTTGTTAGGCCGCGCTCTCATGTGCCAAGTTCCGCATAAGCTGGAAGAGGACGTGTGAGGCGTCTGACGACGTAGATAAACACGCCCGTCAGCAGCAGGTTGAGTGCGAGACTGAGCATTGCGACCGTCACGACGGGCCCGCCGATGCCATAGGTTACGGAGATCACCAGCACGCCTGCACCGACCTCGCCACGTGGCCACATTCCGATGGCGATTGCCAGCCGTTCTCGCCAGTGCGCCTCCCGCCGGTAGCAGAACGCCGGGAACATCTTCCCGAGGTTCGCGAGAATCGTGACGGCCAGGACGTGACATGCGAGTTCGAGCCAGTCCATCGGCGGTTGGGCCGCCGTGATGCGCCCAACGCTTTCCGCCTTGCCGATCTGAGCAGCAGCCGCCTCCGCTGCCGCCGTTCCGGCAGCGTGGAGCGTTGGTTCGACCGGTGCGGTCATCGCTGCGCCTTGGGCAAGCTCGGCCCCCGGGATTTTCGGCATAGACAGGCCCACGAGAACCATAAAGATCGCAGCCACCAGCGTCGTAACGCGTCGCTCTGTCGGTGTCTCGATCTCGGCGTGGTGATCGCTCGCGCCAGCCTCGCCATTACGCGGGTAGGCGATGATCGATCCGAGCACGAATGCCGGAAGCAACACCTCGATGTGAATCGGAACGGACTCGTCGATCAGCTTGGAACCCTTATAGATAAACTCGCTTAGCATCGCGATCACGACGGCGTAACCAAGTACCCACGGCCATGCGATCGAAATACGCACCTTGTGGAGGAATACGTAGGCAATCGCCAGCATCGCAACCATGAACACGACGGTTAGACCCAGTTGCCAAGCGATGCCCACCATCAGCATCTTGAGCGGGATCATCAGTAGCACGGTGTCCAGATCATCGAAGATGGCGAGGATTCGCGCTTTACGAAACAGCCAGGTGCTTCCCAGGCCGGCCGCGGCCAGCATCGCGAACAGCACGCCTGCGGACGTCGGCGCGGCAAAGCGCCCTGCTAGCAGCGTCTCCTGCCACGCGGCTAAGCTCTGCCAAGAGTTCGCAGGCAACAGAACGAAGACGAAATAGATCGTCACGAGGACCCAGGGAAAGCTCGCGGCCGTGAACGCGATGCCATAGTCCCAGCCGTATTGCTTGATGTTCGACTTGTCTATGTCGAATTCATAACCGACGCGGATCATGATGAAGGAGAGCCCCACCATCGTCAGGACACGGACCACATCGCCCACGGTAGCGTACGCAGGCCCGATGACGCCGGGCAGCCATTGGGATCCGAACAAACCCAAGAGCAGCAAGGCCGAGAAGAGCAGAACCTTCAGCATGATATGCTCCTGATTGTCTACGTTAGCACAGGTGAACCCTCTTCTGTTTAAGTGTCATTTTTGACGGTTGCACATCTGACCATCCCTCTTAAGCACCTTAGGCGCTATAGCCCGCCTAAGGTGCGTTGGTTGCGATCTATCCCTTTCAGGCGATGGTGACGGACTTCGCCAGATAGACATCCTGGATGGCGTTCAGCAATTCGACGCCATCGGCCATCGGTTTCTGGAAGGCTTTGCGCCCGGAGATCAGGCCCGTGCCGCCGGCCCGCTTGTTGATCACCGCCGTGGTGACCGCCTGCGCCAGGTCATGCTTGCCCGAGGCGCCACCCGAATTGATCATGCCGATGCGGCCCATATAGCAATTGGCCACCTGATAACGCACCAGGTCGATCGGGTGGTCGCTGGTCAGCTTCTCGTACACCAGCGGATGGGTGTGGCCGAAATCGATGGCGGTATAGCCTCCGTTGGTCTGTGCCTGTTTCTGTTTGATGATGTCCGCCTCGATGGTAGCGGCCAGATGATTGGCCTGGCCGGTCAGGTCGGCGGCGGTGTGGTAGTCCGTTCCTTCATGCTTGAAGGCGCTGTTGCGCAGATAGGCCCACAGCACGGTGACCATGCCCAGTTCGTGGGCGTGGGCGAAGGCTTCGCTGATCTCCATGATTTGTCGCCGTGATTCCGGCGAACCGAAATAGACGGTGGCACCCACGGCCATGGCGCCGAGATCGAAGGCCTGCTCCACGCTGGCAAACAGCGTCTGGTCGTAGATGGTGGGATAGGTCAGCGTTTCATTGTGGTTGAGCTTGACGAGGAAGGGGATGCGGTGGGCGTATTTGCGGCTGACCGACGCGAGCACGCCTAATGTGGAGGCCACGGCGTTGCAGCCGCCCTCGATGGCCAGGCGGACGATGTTCTCCGGATCAAAATAGATCGGGTTGGGTGCGAACGAGGCGCCACCGGAATGCTCCACCCCCTGGTCGACGGGCAGGATGGACAGGTAGCCGCTGCCGCCCAGGCGCCCATGGTCGAAGATCGCCTGCAGATTGCGCATCACCGCCGGCTTGCGGTCGCTGAGCGCCACGACGCGGTCGACGAAGTCCGGTCCCGGCAGATGCAGCATCCTTTTGTCGATGGTGGTGCATTTGTGCGTCAGCAGGGATTTGGCCTGGTCACCCAGCAGGGATTCGATGTTCATGGCGGGCTCCTTTGCATGATATGTCTTTGATCTTAGTCCTGTTTCCAGGGCTTTGCAGAGGGAAAACGGAGACGAAGACATGGCTTTTTTACAGCTCTGCATAAGGCATTTATTGCTTGCGCTTTCAAGCAATACCGATTCCAATGGGCACAGGAAAGGGGAGCGTTGTGCCGGAAAAAACATCCATGCATCCACTGGGCTTCGTCGATCTGGTCACGGAGCATAAGCTCATCGGGGCGATCATCGCTTTGGCCGTAGGGGTCTTTCTGGTCAGCATTACGAAACTCATCATCATTCTATACCAGGAAAGGAAAAAGGCGGCCCAGCGCGACGACGACGCGTCGACGTAAGCCTTACCAGAATACACAGCATTTCGGGAGCCTTTCGGGAATCGCAGTGCCTGAGGACATTCAACCCAGATTGAGCGATGAACAGCGCCAGCGCATCGTCGACCGGCACCGGGACAGCCTGACTCGCTTCGGGCATGCGCCGGCTGCGTTGTACTGGAGCAGCCGCAAGGTGCAGGAGCTCCGATTCCGCATGCTGTGCGACATCGGCGTCTCGCCGGGAGACAGTGTGCTTGATGTCGGCTGCGGGTTCGCCGACCTGAAGGGATGGATTGAGCGGTGGCGCTGTCCGGTGCGCTACACCGGCATCGATCTGTCGCCGGATCTGCTGGAGGTGGCGGCTCGGGAATATCCGGATGCCCGGTTGGTGCGGGGGGATATATTCGATCTCAGCGCCCAGCCTGAATCGTACGACTGGGTGGTGCTGTCCGGGGCGCTGAGCGAGCCCTTAAGCGACGAAGGGCGCTATGCCAAGGCCGTCATCGCCCGCATGTTCCAACTGGCGCGCAAGGGAGCAGCCTTCAATCTGCTTGATGTTCGGACCAGAATCTTGTTCAGCTTCGGCCTGCAGCAATTCGATCCGGCCGACATGCTGGCCCATTGCCGCTCGCTGACGCTGCATTGCCAACTGCACGACGATTACCTGGACAACGATTTCACCATCTGGATGTACAAATAGCTGGATGTGCTGCGGGCACCGTGTTCCCATGGCTGTCTTGCCTTTTTCGATGCGATCAGACCATGCGCCAGCCAGACGACCAGCCAGCCGATACCAAGGACCAGCAGCACCCTGGACATCGTCAACGTCCAGAACAGGAAACGGGTCTCGACCACCTGGGTGTTCTGCAGCACGAAAATCAATGACATGGCGATCAGCAGGGATGTGGGGATGACCCGAATCTGCATGCGTTCATTCCTTCTTCGCCTGTTGGCAGCGACTCGCTTTCAGCAGCCGTACCGGAGCAGCATCAGCGCTGCAGCCTGCGTTTGCGCGCCTGACGCATGGAATGGGCGATCCATACATCCATGATGATGGCTCCCACGACCAGCACCACCAGAACCCAGGCGGGGACATTGGTGTGCGCAGCAATGGTTTTCAGGCCCCCGTCGCCGAAAATCGAAGCGATGACCAGGTAAGCCAGGATGACATGGCCGCCGATGAGGATGGTCAACAGTACCATCGCCAATGCACTCGAGCTCAGTAACGAGGCGTTGGAGCGCATTCCGGGGCGACGCAGGGCCATTATTGTGCTCCGTTCTTGTGATCGAAGCCGAAGGTGCGGATGGAGGTCACGCGCAACGCATCGTCGTAGGTGATCACGATGCCACGGATGTAATGCTTGCCGGTCTTCGTATCATCATATTCTTCGACATACGTAGCTTTGTTCGGATGCAATACATCATGTAGGACCGGCGTGCCGAGCAATGTTTCCACGGCATAGCGGGTATCTCCAACCTGCACCTGGTCCACCTTTTGCTGATCAAGCACGTTGCCCTGCTGTATGACATGCGGCATGCAGCCCGTGGTGCCGGCGGCGATGACGAGCAGCAGTGCCAGGGTGCGCATTATCGATTTCATGCCAACTCCACCGGCCCTGAATATCCCTGAGAGAGCAAACGGATGTATTCGCTCATGCCTTCCTCCAGCGACCATGCGGGCTCCCAGTCCAGCAGAGAGCGGGTTTCCGTCAGGTCCGCCTCGGTGTGCATCTGGTAGAAGGGATAGGGATTATCGAAGTACTCGATATCGAGGCCGCGGCCGAGTTCGCGCCCCAGAATGGTCACAATATCGTTGAAGGTGCGTGCCTGGCCTGAGCCGACATTGCAGACACCGGAACGGGGCGCGTTCAACGCCGCCAGGTTGGCGCCGATGACATCGCGGATATAGACGAAATCACGCATCTGCTCGCCATGCTTGAACAGGCGCGGGGTCTTGCCCGCCTGCACCTGCTGGTACAGTTGCAGGATCATCGAGCCGGTCTTCGTACCCTGCCTTTCGTTCTTGTGCGCCTCACCCGGACCGTAGACGTTGAAGTAGCGCAGGCCGACGATTGGGGACGGATGGCGGTCGTGCCAGCGGCGTGCCACGCGGTCCATGGCCAGCTTCGAGAAGCCGTAGATGTTGGTCGGCTGCTCGCCTGCACCAATGCAGTTCGGAGCCGGGGAATTTCCATAGGTGCCGGCCGAGGAGGCGTAGACGATGCGCGTGCCCCCCGACTTTGCACTGGCGGCCAGCAGTTCGGCAAAGGCATTGGTGTTGGCCTCGATCATCCGGCGCTGGTCCATCACCGTGGTATCGGTAATGGCGGCCTGGTGCACGACGGCGGAGAAGGCTCCGGCGGCGATTTCGTCCAGCAGTTTGGGGTCGTTGGCCTCGCAGGCCCGCACCTCACAGTCCAGATCGATCAGCGTATGCCAGTCGCCGGAAGAGAAGTCGTCGACGACCAGTACATCGGCCTGGCTGTGCCCGGCAAGGGCGGCGGCGACATTGGCGCCGATGAATCCGGCGCCGCCGGTGACCAGGATACGTTCGTTCATGCGCGGCGATTATAGACCGGGGGCACCGGCAATCAATGCGTGTTCACGTTTGCGATGTTCCTCCAGGCGGCCTGCAGCAGGGAGAACGCGGCGATGGTGGCTGCATTGCAGATGGGGTACCCCGTTTGCGCGTTGACGCGTGCGAGCAGATCGTCGGCAGAACTGGCGGTCAGATCATGCATGGAGATGCCGGCCTCGACCAGCAGGCGTGCCATCCAGGTGCCGAGGCCAGGCAGGCGGGCCATGCGCGCAATCTCGACCATCTGGCCGGCCCGCCGAACGTCGATCTGGTGGGCGGTAGCCTCGGCCAGCGTCTGCGCATCGCTGTCGGCGATGCTTGCCTCGCTATGACAGATCAGCCGCAGGCAGGTCCACTCACGTTCGCTGAGGAAGGGACGATCTTCATCCAGCGGAAAGGCCTCGGGTCTTTTTGCTGCCATGGGCATCAGTCGGTATAGGCCGTCGGACCGGCGATGTAGGCACCCTTCATGGCCCATTTGCGGACCTTGGTGCGGATGCGGATGGAGCTGGTCAGATTTGCCCGACGCAGGCGGGCTCCGATCAGGTCGGCGCCGGAAAGGTTGGCTCGGCTCAGATCGGCGCCACGCAGATCCGCCTTGCACAGCCTGCAGTCGGACAGGTCGGCCCGATGTAGATTGGCATTGCGCAGGTTGGCGCCGGAAAGATCGCAGCCGGCCAGGTTGGCGCCCGACAAATCGAGGTTGCTCAGATCGATTCCGGCCAGATTCTTGTCGGGCAGGGTCTGCCCGTTGCGGATGGCATCCACAATCGCTTCTCTGTTCATGGAATTGGCTCCCCCCGGCTCAATGGCATTCCCCTCAACGGCCAGCTTGATATTACGTTCACGGGCACGGTTCGCAAGGGGGTGTAAGGTTTGCACGCGTCGTCTGACCAAGATGGGATCAATAATGTATGCTCCCCCGGGACAGGAGACGCTGATGCATGCCACGCTGCCTTTGCTCGAGAATACGGATTTTCCGTCTATCCGGCGACGCTCGCTGGAAACCCTGCAGGTGAATCTCGGATATCTGTGCAACCAGAGTTGCCAGCACTGCCATGTCGATGCGGGGCCGCGCCGTACCGAGCTGATGGATGCCGGCAACGTGGCGAGTGTGCTTGCATTCCTCCGCGCATCCGCCATACAGCGCCTGGACCTTACCGGTGGTGCCCCGGAGATGAATCCGCATTTCCGTTCCTTGGTGCGTGAGGCGAAGGCGATGGGCGTGCATGTGATCGACCGCTGCAACCTGACCATCCTCGAGGAGGATGACCATGCCGATCTGGCGCGGTTTCTGGCGGATCAGGCGGTCGAGATTACGGCGTCCATGCCCTGTTACCTGGAAGACAACGTCGATGCCCAGCGCGGCAAGGGGGTGTATGCCAGGAGCATCGCCGCCCTTAAACGCCTGAATGCGCTGGGTTATGGGCAGGGCAACGGATTGGTACTGAATCTTGTATACAACCCGCAGGGGACCAGCCTGCCTCCAAGCCAGCACGGATTGCAGCAGGACTACAAGCGGGAATTGCTGAATCGCCACGGCATCGTGTTCGACCGCCTGCTGACGCTGACCAATATGCCGATCCGGCGATTCGGCAGCTGGCTGGTTTCACAGGGCAGGTTTGAGTCCTATATGCAGTTGCTGAAGGACGCCTACCGCGAAGAGAACCTGCAGGAGGTGATGTGCCGCAGCCTGATCAGCGTCGACTGGCAGGGCTATGTCTACGATTGCGATTTCAACCAGATGCTCGGCTTGCCGCTTGACCACGGAGCCCGACCACGGACGCACCTGCGGCAATGGATCGGCCAGTCGCTTGCCGGGCGTCCGATCGCAGTGCTGGATCATTGCTATGGCTGCACAGCCGGGCAGGGCTCCAGCTGCGGCGGCGCCCTGGCTGGGGATGCTGAGCGCAAGGCGGCCTGAGGCCCGGTCTTAGGTTGCGGGCGGCTCCCCGCTGGCATGACCGGTGATCGCTTCGAGATTGCGCAGGATCAGCTCTCTGTCCCGTACAGAAAGTTGCTGCGTGCCATCATCGACCTGCTGGCGCAGCCGCACCAGCACGTCCTCCAGGACGCGGATATTGTGCGCATAGTTCCGGCACATGCCGCAAATTGTCAGGTGAAGGCGCAAATTCAGCCATTCCACGGGTTTCAGCCTGCGCTCGAGTGCGTCGGATAGGATGTAGCTGACTTGCCGGCACGAATACATGCTTGCCTCCTTGCTTCGTCAGGCGCTGCGCCCGAACCAGTTCAGATCCAGGCAGCCACGCAGCGCCATGCGGGCCCGATGCATCAGCACATGCAGATGGGTCGCTGTAATATTGCAGGAATTACAGATAGTTCCGGAATCCTCGCCGCCCAGTTCGCGCAATACGAACACATCCCGCTGCAGGGCAGGCAGGGCATCGAGGCATCGATGCAGTACACGACGGAAATCGCTATCCTCGAACAGGGATTCCGGATTGGCCCGCCAGGCCTTTGGCGCCTCTAGCCAGTGGCCGTCGGCCCCGAACCAGTCGGAGGTTGGATCACTTTCGATATCCTCGTGCAGTTGCCGGCTGCGAATCTGCAGGCGGATGTGGTCTGTGATCTTGTGCTTGAGAATACCGACCAGCCAGGTGCGGACCGCTGAACGTCCGGCGAAACCCTTTCTTCCCTTCCAGGCGGCCAGCAGCGTTTCCTGCACCATATCGCGTGCCTGCTCCGTATCGCCGGCCAGTCGCGACAATGCAAAACGGAAGAGGTAATCGCCATGCGCCTCCAGCCATGAGGCTACCAGTTCCTGATCGTCCTGCTGATGCATGCCAACAGTGTGCCATCGGCGGGCAGGTGATCAACACCGGCCGAAGGTATGGCATCATCTTTGCTTTTTAATCTACGGGACATTACGCATATGCCGATGGACGGGCAGTATGTGTGACTGGGTGGGAAGAAGGAGGATGGATGCGGGTTAGATTCTGGGGTGTACGCGGCTCGATCGCCGTGCCCGGCCCGAACACGGTTCGTTATGGTGGCAATACCACTTGCATCGAAGTGATACTGAACGGAGGCGAGCGTCTGATCCTGGATGCGGGCACCGGCATCTTTCCCTTGGCGCGATCGCTGACATCGGAGATGCCGCTGTCAGCCGGTATCTTTATCTCCCATACGCACTGGGATCATATCCAGGGACTGCCGTTCTTCACGCCGCTGTTCGTGCCCGGCAACCGCATCGGCATCTATGGGGCATTTGATGCAGAGTCTGGGCATGGCATCGACGACATCCTTTCGGTGCAGATGCAGCCCCGTTTCTATCCGGTGGGTGAACGCGATCTGAAGGCAAACGTGCGGTACTTCTCGCTGCAGGACGGGGAGCAGCTGCGCGTCGGCGAGGCTGTGGTCACGCCGGTGATGATGAACCATCCGGTCATCGACTTCGGATACCGCATCGAGGCTGACGGCCAGACGCTGTTCTTCACCGGGGATCACGAGCCGACCGATGTAGCGCACGAGCAAGACAGGCGGCAGGCGATCATTGAGGCTATCCGCGGCGTGGACATGCTGATCGCCGACAGTGCCTATACCGAGGATGAACTTGCATCCAAGCGTGGCTGGGGGCACGGCACCCATGATAGGAGCATCGATCTGGCCAAGGCTGCGGGGGTGAAAACCCTGGTGATGACCCATCACGAGCCGACCCGCACCGACGATGAACTGGATGAGCTATTCCTGGAGATAAGAAAAAAACATGGAAACAATAACTTAGAGCTGGTTATGGCCCACGAGGGGCTGGTTCTGGAGCCCTGATCCCGGGCCGGACCCGGATCAGTACGGTTTCTTGCGACCCTTGCCGGCCGGACGGCCGAAGTCCTTGTTCCGGCCGTGCTTCTGCCCGGGATGGCGGCGTCCGCCATAGCGATGGGGAGCGCCGCGTCCACCCTTGCCCGGGCGGGTGTGCAGCCGTTCCATCGTACGCTTGAGGCGTTCGCCGCGCAGGCCGATGGTCTCCGGTCCGGCGACCGGCTGCTTTTCCAGCAGCATCGACAGCAGCTTGTGCGCCAGATGCGCCGGATCCATCTCATCCGCCAGTGCATGCAGCATCGGTGCCGCGTTCTCGTTCAGAGGCTGGCGGCGGATCGCCTCGGCAAGCCTTTCCGCCATCGAGGCTTGCATCTCGGCGCGGGTCGGGACGAAAGACTGGATGATATCCTTGCCGGTCCGGTGCTGGATGCGCTGGATCTCGCGCAGCTCCATCGGCGTCACCAGGGTCACGGCCATGCCCTTGCGCCCGGCCCGTCCCGTGCGGCCGATACGGTGCACGTAGCTTTCTGGGTTGAAGGCGATGTGGTAGTTGAAGACATGTGTGACATCGGAAACGTCGAGGCCGCGCGCCGCCACGTCAGTAGCGACGAGGATCTCGGCACTACGCCGGAAGGCGGCGATGGCCTTCTCGCGCTGGCGCTGGTCCATGTCGCCGTGCAGCGCCAGTGAGGCGTATCCCTGGGCCTGCAGCAGGGCATTGACCCGGTCGACCTCGCTCTTGGTGCGGCAGAAAATGATGCTCTTCTCCGCCTCCAGGCTGTCGATCAGGCGGATGGTGGCATCGTCGCGCTCTGATTCCTCGATCACATAGTAATGCTGGCTGATGTCCTTGCTCGTGGCCTCCGAGGTGGCGACGGTGACGGTGACCGGGTCATGCAGGATATTCTGGGCCAGCTGGCGGATCGGCTTTGGCATCGTGGCCGAGAACAGCAAGGTCTGACGCGGTTCGGACAGATGCGTGAATATCTCCTTGATGTCGTCGAGAAAGCCCATGTCGAGCATCTCGTCGGCTTCGTCGAGCACGACGATGGATGGGGAAAAGTGGCGCAGACTCTTGCTTTTCAACAGGTCCAGCAGGCGCCCCGGGGTGGCGACCACCGCCTGGGCGCCGCGCTCGATGTGTTCGATCTGGCGGCGGTAGGGTTGGCCGCCGTAGACCGTGGCGGTCTGGATCCGGGCATGCCGCCCCAGACGATGCAACTCATCGCTGACCTGGGTGGCCAGCTCGCGCGTCGGGGTGATGACCAGCAGGCCCACGCCCTTATGATGGGCGATGCGGCTCATGGCCGGCAGACCGAAGGCGGCCGTCTTGCCTGTGCCGGTGTGGGCCTGGCCGATCAGGTCGTGGCCGGCCATGACGATGGGGATGGCCTGGGCCTGGATGGGGCTGGCCGCACGGAATCCGGCCTCGATGACGCCGGCGAGGATGTCAGGATGCAGCCCGAGCGTATCGAAGGCGATGGTATTGTCCGTGGGCGAAGTGTTGGTCATGCGTCTCTCTCGGGATGGGTTTCGGCCTGAAAAACGGATCGGATCAGCGAGGCGGTCTTCGAGCGGGGTCGCATGGTAGGCCGAAGCGGCTTCTCGTTCCACGTATTCTTGTTACCATGGCGCGGCAACTGCCGGGGAGGGGTATGAAACGTACGACCGCATGGGCCATGTACGACTGGGCCAACTCCACCTATGCCACCACCGTCATGGCTGGCTTTTTCCCTCTGTTTTTCAAAGAATACTGGGCTTCGGGACTGTCGGTCAACGAGAGCACCTTCTGGCTGGGTCTGGCTAACTCGGTAGCAGCGGTGCTGATGGCGCTGATGGCGCCGGTGCTTGGCGCCATCGCCGACCAGGGCGGACTGAAGAAGCGCATCCTACTGCAATTCATGACGCTGGGTGTCGTCACCACGGCAGCGTTGTTCTGGGTAGAAAAGGGAGAGTGGGCGTGGGCGGCGCTGATCTATGCGCTCAGCGCCCTGGGGTTCTCCGGCGCCAATACCTTTTACGACTCATTGCTTATCGACGTGGCTGAGTATAAGCACTTGGACCGCGTGTCCTCGCTCGGGTACGGCCTGGGTTACATCGGTGGAGGTCTGCTGTTCGCTCTCAATGTACTGATGACGCTGCATCCGGGTTGGTTCGGCCTTGCCGGCAAGACCGCGGCGGTGCGCTGGTCGTTCATGTCGGTGGCGATCTGGTGGGCGGTGTTCACAATCCCCTTGGGGCTGTATGTGCACGAGCGCAATGAGGCCAAGCATGTGGATCTGGCCGCAAGCATCCGCGGCGGCTTCAAGCAGCTCATCACCTCCTTCCGTCAAGTGCGACGCTACCGCATGGCCTTCTTGTTCCTGCTCGGCTATTTCTTCTACATCGATGGTGTCGGCACCGTGACGCACATGGCCGTCGATTATGGCCTGTCGCTGGGTTTCCACGCCGGGGTGCTGATGACGGCGCTACTGCTGACGCAGTTTGTCGCCTTTCCCGCCGCCATCGCTTTAGGCTATGTCGGCGAGCGCATTGGCACCCGTCCCACCATCCTGTTCTGTATCGGCGGCTATGTACTGGCCTGCATCTGGGGCTACCGCATGCAGGTGGAGATGGACTTTTACATGCTGGCCGGGCTCATCGGCCTGGTCATGGGTGGCGTGCAGGCGCTGTCGCGCTCGATGTACGCACGCCTGATCCCGGAGGGGTGCGCCGGCGAGTTCTTTGGTTTCTACAACATGCTGGGCAAATTCGCCGCCATTCTCGGCCCGACGCTGATGGGTATCACCAGCCTGGTCACCGGCGATGTGCGCCTGTCCATCCTGTCCATCATACCGCTGTTCGCCATCGGTGCCATTTTGCTGCTGCGTGTCAGGGAGGGTGACGGGCAATCCGTCGTCTGACTGGCGTCTGGTTCCTGCCTGTGTCACATTACGGGGTGTAAAAATTACTCTTGCATTGGAGGAGTTTATGTCCACAGGCTGGATCGTACTCGCCATCGTCGTGGTGCTGATCGCTTATACCATTCTGATCTACAACCGGTTGGTGCAGATGCGAAACCGCTACAAAAACGGTTTTTCCCAGATCGACGTGCAACTGACCCGGCGCTATGAGCTGATCCCGAACCTTGTCGAATCGGCCAAGGCCTATTTGACGCACGAGCGCGAGACTCTGGAAAAGGTCATCGAGGCACGCAACCAAGCGGCGGCGGCGGTGAAACAGGCCGCGCGCCAGCCGGGCGATGCCAAGGCCATGGGGAAACTGATCGGGGCCGAATCGCTACTTGGCTCTGCCCTGTCGCAGTTCCGCATGGTGGTCGAGAACTATCCGGATCTGAAGGCGGACAAAACCATCGCCGACCTTATGGAGGAACTGGTATCCACCGAGAACCGCGTCAGTTTCGCGCGCCAGGCCTACAACGACGACGTCATGGTCTACAACACGCAGCGCGAGAGCTTCCCGGACGTGATGCTGGCCGGCGCCTTCGGCTTTGCCGCAGCCACGCTGTTCGAGATGCCCGACAGCGCGGCCAAGGCGCCGGTCAAGGTGAGTTTCTAGCCCGATCCTGCAGCGGAGAAGGAACCACGTGACCCGGTGAACACCTCCACCATGGATTTCTTCGGCTATCAAGCGTTGGCCAAGCGTAACAGCGCGTTGCTGATTGGCCTGTTCGCGCTGGCCGTGACGCTGATCATCCTGGCTATCTATTTTGTAGTCTGGTGGGCCCAGACCTTTGTCGGACGCCATTCGCCCGGGCTATGGGATGGAGAACTGTTTGCCGCAGTGACGGCCGGCTGCCTGATGGTGATGGGTTTCGGCAGCTGGCAGCGCATCAATCACATTCGTGCCGGGGGTGGTGCGGCAGTGGCGCGCATGCTTGGCGGCCGGCCGCTGCCGACCTCCACGTCCATGCCGCTGGAGCGACGACTGCTGAACGTGGTAGAGGAGATGGCCATCGCCTCGGGCCTGCCGGTGCCGCAGGTGTTCGTACTGGAAGAGGCCGGTATCAATGCCTTTGCTGCCGGCTTCAAGCCCGGCGACACTGTCATCGGTGTCACGCGCGGCTGCGTGGAGATGCTGGACCGGGACCAGTTGCAGGGCGTTATCGCCCATGAGTTCAGCCATATCCTGCACGGCGACACGCATCTGAACATGCAGCTGATGGGCTGGCTGGCCGGTATCACGCTGATCGGCGATATCGGCATCTCGATGATGACGATGCGTCGAGCCGGCATCCGCTATTATGAACGCGGCAACCGTGGCGGCGTACAGCCGGTGATGTTGGTGGCCGGAATCATGGTGTTTGCCGCCGGTACCGTCGGTTTGGTCTTCGCCGATATGATCAAACGGGCGGTGTCCCGCCAGCGCGAGTTTCTGGCCGATGCGGCGGCGGTGCAGTTCACGCGTCTGCCGTCGGGCCTGGCCGGGGCACTGAAGATCATCGGCGGTTTCGCCGAGGGCTCAGCCATACGCCATCCGGAGGCACAGAAGGCCAGCCACATCTTTTTCGGCCAGGCGATCAGGTCGTATTTCGGTCGCGACTGGTGGGCCACGCATCCGCCGCTTACCGATCGCATCCGCCGCCTGGAGCCGGGTTTCGGCGGGCGTTTCGACAAGGTGGCTCACGAGCCGACGGTGATGGCCAATGCCGCCAACGCCGCCATGGCTTCGGATCTGGCCACAGGCCTGGTCGGTGCGGCTTCGTCTGAGCGCACGGCAAGTGGACGGTTGCAGATCGAGGATGCCGGGCAGCCAAGTGCGACGCATTTGGCCCGGGCCCGCGATCTACTGCAGCAACTGCCGGCCAATCTGCGCGAGTGTGCGCACGATCCCTATCTGGCACGCGCTACCGTCTACGCCCTGCTACTGGCACGCAGGGATCGCAAGGTACGCAGCCAGCAACTGCAGCTGTTGGAGAAGAAGGCCGACCCGACGGTATTCCGGGAAATGCTGGAGATACAGCCAGAACTGGAGCAGATGATCGCGGGCCTGCGCCTGCCCTTGGTTGAAATGATCGTACCGACGCTGCGACAGCTTTCTCAGGCGCAATACCGTGACTTCCGCGCCAATGTGAACATGCTGATCAAGGCCGATCACCACGTCAGCCTGTTCGAATATGCGATGCATCGCATGCTGCTGCACCATTTAGATCACGCCTTCGGCCTGCAGGCGCCGCCGGTGCCGGATGGCCGGGGAGAATTGGCCGATGCCATCTGCCTATTAACGATGTTGGCCGAGATTGGGCAGATCAATGAAGCCATGCGCAACGAGGCCTTCCGGCATGGCATCGCCTTGTTTGCGCCCGAGCAGATCTACCGGCGTCCCGATGCCAAGGATTGCACCCTGCGTGCCTTCGACGAGGCGCTTCGCCGTTTCTCCGTGGCTGATCCGGAGATAAAGCGCCGGCTGCTTTCGGCCTGTCTGGCCACCGTATTCACCAACGATAAGGTTTCGGATTCAGAGGGTGATCTGCTGCGCATTATCGCCGATGCCATCGGCGTGCCGCTACCGCCCCTGCCTGCATCCGGAAAGCTATCGGCGGCCTAGCATCCACAGGATACGATGATCAGGTCGTCGCTTCTGTTGCTACCCGTAGGCTTTCGTGGATATCGCGGGCAAAGGTAATCTCCCCGGGTTTCGGCATCACCCCGGATTTGTGCAATTTGTCCACGATCTGTGGCTTCAGGCCGTTGATGACGAGATAGATACGCTTCTTGGCCAGGTTGTCGATGATCGAGGTAAGGGCGACGATGCCGGTCATGTCCATCATCGGCACATCGCTCATATCCAGGATGACGGCGCGGATATCCTGGCGCAGGTTCAGGATATTCTTCAGGGCGCGCTGGGCGGCGCCGAAGAACATCGGTCCGTTGATGTCATAGATCGCTACGGTATTCGGATGTTCGGGATACTCGCGCGCACGGCCGCTGCCACTCAGCTGCACCTCGGTCAGCTCGACCATGCGCTTGATGAACAGCATGGCGGCCAGCGCCATGCCGGCGGCGACGGCGATCTCCATATTGATCAGCACCGTCAGGCCGAAACAGGTCAGTAGCACCAACACGTCGTTGCGTGGCGCCGCCCTCAGGATATGCACGAAATGCTTCGCCTCGCTCATGTTCCGGGCCACGATCAGCAGGATGGCACCCATCGTGGCCATCGGGATATAGGCCAGCAGCGGTGCGATCAGCAGGATTGACGCCAGCACGAACAGCGAATGCACTACGGCGGACAGTGGAGAATTGCCACCGGCCCCGATGTTGGTGACGGTGCGGGCGATGGCGGCGGTGGCCGGGATGCCGCTGAAGAACGGGGCAAGGATGTTGCCGATGCCCAGGCCGACCAGCTCCCGGTTCGGATCGGTGGTGCGGCCGGTCATGCCATCTGCGACCACAGTGCACAGCAGTGATTCGATGGCGCCAAGCATGGCAATGGCGAAGGCGCTTCCTAACAGGCCGTAGATCAGTGCTGGTGACAGGCCGATCGGCTGACCGTGCGCATTGGGAAGCTCCCATGGCCAGACGAAGGACAGCGGCACCGGTGGGACGCCATTGCCGCTGAGACCATCGACATGGTAATGGAAGCTGGAGCCGATGGTGGCGACGTGGAAGCCGGGGATCAGGTGGGTACACAGCCAGGCGACACCGGTGCCGAGCACCATTGCCAGCAGGTGCGCCGGCACCCGGGTCTTCAGCCGAGGCCACAGGATCAGGGCGGCGAGCGTGACGGCGGAGATGATGAATTCGTCCCATCGCGTGCCGGGCAGGGCGCGGACGATGGCCATGAGCCGATCGAGGTAGTGCACGCCCGGATGCGTCAGATGAAGCCCGAGCAGGTTCGGGATCTGGAAGGTGCCGATGACCACGGCGATGCCGGCCGTAAAACCGACGGTGACAGGGTAAGGGACAAGCTCGATCAGGCTGCCCAGGCGCGCCAGGCCCATGGCGAGCAGGATGATGCCGGCCATCAGGCCGCTGATGAGCAGGCCGCCAAGGCCATAGCTGTGCACGATCGGCAGCAGGATGACGACGAAGGCGGCGGTGGGGCCGGAGATGTTGATGCGGCTGCCGCCGGTCAGGGCGATGGCGATACCGCCGACGATGGCCGTGTACAGCCCATATTGCGGGGCCACGCCGCTGGCGATGGCGAGGGCCATGGACAACGGCAGGGCGACGATGCCGACGGTGACGCCTGCAAGGATATTGGTCTGCCACCAGGTTCTGGAGAAACGGCGTTCCAGCGGATGCTCCCTGTTGTCGCGGCCCGGCTCAAACCGGGTCGGCAAGACCCGCAGTGTAAGCCTGCCCATTCTTCATTTCTAGAGCATGGCATCCGCGGCGTACCGTCCTGCAGCGTTAACGGTTAGCATGCGTCAACCGCGGCGGCAGCGGCGGCAGAGATTGCGAAGTGAGTGAGTGAGATGGGAAGAGCATTTGAAGTGCGCAAGGCCTCGATGGCCAAGACGGCAGCGGCCAAGACCAAGGTGTATTCGCGCTACGGGCGCGAGATCTATGTGGCTGCCAAGAACGGCGGTATCGATCCCGAGGCCAACCTGGTGCTGCGTCGCCTGATCGAGAAGGCGAAGAAGGAGCAGGTGCCGTCGCATGTGATCGACAAGGCCATCGACAAGGCCAAGGGTGCCGGCGGTGAGGATTTTGCCCCGGCCCGCTACGAGGGCTTCGGGCCGGGCGGGTGCATGGTCATCGTTGACTGCCTGTCGGACAACAACACCCGCACCTTCAGTGACGTACGCCTGTGCTTCGGCAAGAACGGAGCCAAGCTGGGCTCGCCGGGCGCGGTGGTGCACATGTTCGACCATTTGGCCGTATTCTCCTTCAGGGGACCGGACGAGGATGCGGTGCTGGAGGCGCTGATGAACGCCGATGTCGACGTCTCAGACATCGAGGACGAGGACGGCATCATCACCGTCTTTGCGCCGACCACCGAGTTCTACAAGGCGCGCACGGCCCTGAGCGAGGCCTTCCCGGATATCGAATTCGAGGTCGAGGATATCTCCTACGTGCCGAAGACCTCGACGGTGCTGGCTGGCGAGGATGCCGAGATGATGGAAAACTTCCTGGCCGCTCTTGACGATCTCGACGACGTGCAGCAGGTCTACCACAATGCCGAGCTTCCCGGCTGATGCGGACTCGCGTGGCAGGGACGTTGTCCCGTCGTCTCAGCCCTGCGGTTTCTTCGCTGCCGCCCCGACCAGCAAAGCCATATCTGTTGCATGTGGGTGACCGCTCGCCCGCAATGCTTCGATAACGCTGGCTTGGTTCCGCGGCGGTTGGTTCTGGCTGACCTTCCATTTTCCGTATAAGCGTTCGATGGGCATCTCGAAGCCGATGATGGCGCCGATCAACTGTTCGACGAAATCGTCCGGCGCGTCCGCAACCGCCCATGGTTCCGGGAACGACGCCTCGTTATGCGCGGTCAGGGCCTCGAGCTGCGTGCGTATCCATGCGGCATCCTCGACGACGCGCAGCGGGCCATGCGCATGCACCACGGCATAGTTCCAAGTCGGCGCTACCTTTCCCGTTTCCGCTTTGGTGACGTACCAGGATGGGGAGATGTAGGTCTGGGGCCCATGGAAGACGGCCATGGCCTCGCTACCCGCCGCGATGTCGTTTAATAGCGGGTTGGCGCGGGCGATATGCCCCCTGAGTGTCCCGAACGGGGCGGGCGATTCCGAAATCACCATCGGGATATGGTTGGCATCCAGCCCGTCCGCAGACAGCGTGACCAGGGTGGCCAGCGGGTGATCGCGGATCAGGGCATGCAACACCTCAACGCGTGTTTCCTCGTACCGCTTCTCGATATACACGTTACCTGATGCCTCCGATCACCGAACATCCTGACTTGATCCGGTTCCATTAAAGCGGAATGTCCGATGGACGCAAGATGCCGATGCTCCACACGAGGTTTACGGGCGGGAAACGCCGGCCTAGGCTGGGTTCATAATGCGTACATCCGCAGATAGCAAGGCCCGTCCGTCGATGGGGGAAGATGTCCACGGTACGATTGCTTGGATCAAGCGGCATGCGCCGCTGACCGAGCTGTGCCAGTTCGGCGGCTGGCCGGACGATACTAGGCTGCAGGTCGAGGTGTGCAGTCGCACACCTGAGGAATGGATCGTCAACATCCGTTTCGATGAGACCATTATGGAGATCTCGGAATGCGACATCACCGAGCGCGAACGCTGCGGCCAGTATGCTGTGAGCTTTGACGATGCCGGGCATCCTTCCGCCATCCGCCTGATCCAGCCGCTGTAGCGGGGTCATCCCTTCAGGAGCGGTGCTTCCAGCGATGCAGTTTGGCGCGCATGCGCCGCACATGGCTGCCGTGCCAGTACAGGCGGTGGCAGCCGGGGCATTCGTACAGGGTATCGAGGGATTCGCGGCTGAATTCCGGCACCTCGGCGAGCCTCGCGGCGTCGGCTGGCTTCAGCGGGGCGTTGCATACGAGGCAGCGTGAGAAGGGCGCATGCAGCCAGTCCACGGAGAAAATCCTGCCCAGTTCATCCACCTGCGCCGGCACGTCGTTGCCGGTCATCAGGATCACGCATTCCCGCGCCTGTTTGAACTCGGCCATCTTGCGATCACGCGTCAACAGCCAGCGCCCCTCGCGGCAGGCCTGCTCGACCAGTTGGCGGTCGGCCTGTCCCGCCTCGGCGATCACGGTGTCGTAACCCGAGGCGCGCAGCCAGCGTCCGAGGCGGCGCAGCATCTCGTCGCAGAGGAATCTCAGCTCTTGTGCGTCACGCATGGCATGCCTTTGGGGTGAAGGGCCATGCAGGAATGTAAGGTCCATTCGCGGCCGCACGCAATGTCTGGGCAGCATATTTGTCCCAACTGCGCGGTTTCATCTATAGTCGGGTTTTATGCTTGCTGTGTTGGTTCGGGGGAGTACACGGTCAGGCAATGGAATTCGCATGGAGGCTTTATGGTCCCTCTCCATGAAATCATCGCCAAGGCCAAGACGCTCGGCATCAAGAGTGCCGAGACGATGGACCGCGTGCAGTTGGTCCGCGCCATCCAGGTCAAGGAGGGGCATTCGCCGTGCTACGGCACCAACTGGTGCAAGCCGGAATGGAAAGAGGCCTGTATGTGGAAGGATGAATGCGCTTCGAAGATATTCAGTCAGTGAGCGTCTAGAGGGGGAGATTCATGGACGAGAAGCTGACGGAGGTCGTGAACAAACGGGCTATCGGGCATCTGCGGCGCCACATCCTGTTGTGCTCCGACCAGACCAAGCCCAAGTGCTGCGATCGTGAGGCGGGGCTCGCATCCTGGAATTACCTGAAGCGTCGGCTGGCCGAGTTGGGGCTGGCTGGCAAGGGCGGCATCTACCGCACCAAGGCCAATTGCCTGCAGATCTGCCGGGACGGACCGATCGCCGTGGTCTATCCGGAGGGTGCCTGGTACCACTCCTGCACACCCGAGGTCATCGAGCGCATCATCCAGGAGCACCTGATCGGCGGCCGGTTGGTGGAGGATAACCTGATTCTTGCCAAGCCTCTTCAACCTTGAACTGATTCGTCCATGAAAAAAGCGGGCCCGAAGGCCCGCTTTTCCGTGGTCGTGAGAGAATGATTACTTGTAGTAAGAGACCATCTTCTCCAGCGATACCGGCTTGATCTTAGAGGCGTTGCCGGCGCTACCGAAGGCCTCGTAACGGGCCTTGCAGATCTCCTTCATGGCCTTCGTCGATTCCTTCAGGAACTTGCGTGGATCGAAGTTCGACGTGTTCTCGGCCAGATGCTTGCGGATCGCACCGGTCGAGGCCATGCGAAGATCGGTATCGATGTTGACCTTGCGCACGCCGTGCTTGATGCCCTCGACGATCTCTTCCACAGGCACGCCGTAGGTCTGGCCCATGTCGCCGCCGTAGCTGTTGATGATCTCCAGCCAGTCCTGCGGCACCGACGAGGAGCCGTGCATCACCAGGTGCGTGTTCGGCAGCTTGGCATGGATTTTCTTGACGGTATCGATGGACAGGATGTCGCCCGTCGGCGGACGGGTAAACTTGTAGGCGCCGTGGCTGGTGCCGATGGCGATGGCCAGGGCATCGACGTTGGTTTTCGCGACGAAGTCCATGGCCTCATCGGGATCGGTCAGCAGCGAGGAATGATCCAGCTTGCCCTCGGCGCCGTGGCCATCCTCCTCACCCATCATGCCGGTCTCCAGCGAACCCAGGCAGCCAAGCTCACCCTCGACGGAAACGCCGCAGGCATGGGCCATTTCGGACACTTTGCGGGTCACTTCGACGTTGTATTCATAACTGGACGGGGTCTTCATGTCCGACATCAGCGAGCCATCCATCATCACCGATGAAAAACCCGACTGGATCGAGCGCATGCATACCGCAGGCTCCGAGCCGTGGTCCTGATGCATGACGACCGGGATATCCGGGTACATTTCCAGCGCCGCGATGATCAGGTGGCGCAGGAAGGGCTCACCCGCATAGGAACGGGCGCCGGCCGAACCCTGCATGATCACCGGCGAATTGGTCTCATCGGCGGCCTGCATGATGGCATGCACCTGTTCCATGTTGTTGACGTTGAATGCCGGCATGCCGTAGTTGTGTTCGGCCGCATGGTCGAGCAGCTGTCGCATCGAGATAAGTGCCATTGTCTCCTCCTCACAAATCAGAAATCCATCCTAGTCCGCTTGTGGACCGAAAAGCAATTCGTCCGGGGCCTAATCCACCCTTACCAGTTTCATGGTATTTGTGGAGCCGGCCCGCCCCATCGGTGTGCCCATGGTCATCACCACCATGTCGCCTTTATTGACCAGGCCATCCTTGTGCATCATCTCGAGCACCTCGATCGTGGCGCGCGGGGCATCGGTGGCCTCGCTGTAGCTTCCCGGCAGCACTTTGGGGATGACGTCGCGGTATAGGGCCACTCGTCCGAGCGTGTCCTTTTCCGGGGTCAGGGCATAGATCGGAACCGAACTCATCGAGCGCGACATGTACAGCGCGGTGTTGCCGCTCTGTGTGAATGCCGCGATGGCCTTGATCGGCATGGTATTCGCCGTTTCCATGGCCATGCGGGCGATGCACTCGTCTACGGAGCGCGGCGGATGCCTCGGCTCGCGCGTGGCTGTTGACGGCAACACGTTCTGGCGCTCGGTTTCGATGCACGTACGGTGCATGGCCATGACGGCCTCGACCGGATACTTGCCGGCGGCCGATTCGCCTGAAAGCATCACGGCGTCGGTGCCGTCCAGCACGGCATTGGCACAGTCGTTGACCTCGGCACGGGTGGGGATTGGGTTGCTGATCATCGATTCCATCATCTGTGTGGCAACGATCACCGGACAGTTGTATTTCGGTGCCAGGCGCATGATGCGTTTCTGTACCGGCGGCACAGCAGCATCGCCGATCTCCACGCCCAGATCGCCGCGGGCGACCATCACCACATCGGAAGCGGCCAGGATGTCCTCGAGATTGTCCACCGCCTCGGCACGCTCGATCTTGGCGACAATGCCGGCATGACCGCCGGCCTCGTGCACCAGGCGCCGCGCCTCGTCGATATCGGTGCCATCGCACGGGAAGGAGATGGCGATGTAGTCGGCCTTCAACTGCACGGCCGTCTTGATGTCTTCCTTGTCCTTGTCGGTCAAAGCCCTGGCCGACAGGCCGCCGCCGGCACGGTTGATGCCCTTGTTGTTGGACAGCTCGCCTCCGACAACGACGGTGCAGTGGATCTCTTCGCCCAGGATTGCATCGACATCCATGACGATCAGTCCGTCATTGAGCAGCAGGCGGGATCCCGGTTCGACATCACCGACCAGTTCCTTGTAGGTGAGTCCGATGCGGTCATCGTCGCCGGCATCCAGCGCCAGTGCCGCATCAATGATGAATTTCTGGCCTGGCTTCAGATGGGTTTTGCCGCTTTTGAACTTGCCGATACGGATCTTCGGTCCCTGCATGTCGGCCAGGATGCCGACGACGACACCGTGCTTCTGTGCTGTGGAGCGGACCAACTCAGCCCGCTTGATATGCTCATCAGCGGTGCCGTGGGAGAAATTCAGGCGCACGACGTTGACGCCCGCCGCGATCAGCCGGTCCAGGATCTCGGGGCTCTCCGAGGCCGGGCCGAGCGTGGCTACGATTTTTGTTCTGCGGATATGGGTCACTGGGCGGCACGCTCCTCAAGCATAGAGACGGCCGGGAGCTTCTTGCCCTCGAGGAACTCGAGGAAGGCGCCGCCGGCGGTCGAGATGTAGGATACCTTGTCGTAGATATCGTACTTCTGGATGGCGGCGATGGTATCGCCGCCACCGGCCAGCGTGAAGGCGTTTGTTTCGGCGATGGCGTTGGCGATGGTCTTGGTGCCCCCGCCGAACTGGTCGAACTCGAACACGCCGACCGGGCCGTTCCACACCACGGTGCCGGCCTTCATGATGATGTCGGCGAGCTCCTGCGCACTCTTCGGGCCGATATCGAAGATCATGTCGTCATCGGCCACCGCATCAGCATTCTTCAGCACCGCCGGCTCGGCCGCATCGAAGCGTTTGCCGACCACCACGTCCACGGCAATGGGGATCGTGGCGCCGCGGGCGCTCATCTTCGTCATCAGGCTCTTGGCAGTGGGGACGAGGTCGTCCTCGCACAGGCTTTTGCCGACGGGATGGCCGGCGGCCTTCAAAAAGGTGTTGGCGATGCCGCCGCCGACCACCAGCTGGTCGCATTTTTCAGACAACGCCTCGAGCACGGTCAACTTGGTCGAGACCTTGGAGCCGCCGACAATCGCCACCATCGGCCTGGCCGGGTTGGCCAGCGCCTTGCCCAGCGCATCCAGCTCCTCGGTCAGCAGCATACCGGCGCAGGCGACCGGCGCATACTGGGCGATGCCATGCGTCGAGGCCTGGGCACGGTGGGCGGTGCCGAAGGCATCCATGACGAACACGTCGCACAACGCGGCATATTTGCGGGCGGTCTCCTCGGCGTTTTTCTTCTCACCCTTGTTGATGCGGCAATTCTCCAGCAGCACCAGTTCTCCCTCGGCAACCTCGAAACCGCCATCGACCCAGTCCTTAATCAGACGTACCGGCTTGCCAAGCTTGGCGGCAAGCACATCGGCCACTGGCTTCAGAGAGTTCTCCGCGCTCCAAACGCCTTCTTCCGGGCGGCCCAGATGCGAGGTGACCATGACACGGGCGCCGGCGTTCAGCGCGAATTCGATGGTGGGCATGGAGGCGGTGATGCGGGCATCCGATGTCACCTTGCCGTCCTTGACGGGCACGTTCAGGTCGGCGCGGATGAACACACGCTTGCCCTTCAGATCGAGGTCGGTCATTTTGATAATGGACATGATATCCCCCTTCGGTTGTCGAGCGTGGGCCATCGCCGGCATGTCCTAGCTGAGTCCAGAAAAACAGGGATGGCAAAACGCTTGTCTTTGTCGGCTTGGCTGGCAAACGGACAGGGACAAGCGTGGGGGCGGGATCAACCCGTCCCCACGCCATAGGCTTACTTGGCTACGTGAGCCACCATGCGCATCATGTTGCAGGTGTAGCCGTACTCGTTGTCGTACCAGGACACGATCTTGACGAAGGTCGGGTCCAGGGCGATGCCGGCCTCGGCATCGAAGGTCGACGGCGCCGAGTTGCCGCGGAAGTCGGTGGAGACGACCTTCTCGTCGGTATAGCTGAGCACGCCCTTCAGCTCGCCTTGGGAGGCCGCTTTCATGGCCTTGCAGATGTCGTCGTAAGAAGCATCCTTGTTCAACTCCACAGTCAGGTCGACCACGGAGACGTCGGAGGTCGGTACGCGGAAGGCCATGCCGGTCAGCTTGCCATTCAACTCCGGCAGCACCTTGCCCACAGCCTTGGCGGCACCGGTGGAGGACGGGATGATGTTCTCCAGGATGCCGCGGCCGCCGCGCCAGTCTTTCATGGACGGGCCGTCGACGGTCTTCTGCGTGGCGGTGGCCGCATGCACGGTGGTCATCAGACCGCGCTTGATGCCGAAGCTGTCATTCAGCACCTTGGCCACAGGCGCCAGGCAGTTGGTGGTGCAGGAGGCGGCGGATACGATGGCTTGGCCGGCGTAGGTGTCGTGGTTGACACCATAGACGAACATCGGCGTGGCATCCTTGGACGGTGCGCTCTGCACCACCTTTTTGGCGCCGGCCGTGATGTGTTTCTGGCAGGTCTCCTCGGTCAGGAACAGGCCGGTCGATTCGATGACGATATCGGCACCCACCTCGTTCCACTTCAGATTGGCCGGGTCGCGCTCGGCGGTCAGGCGGATGCGCTTGCCGTTGACCACCAGGGTGTTGCCGTCCACCGACACGTCGCCGTTGAAACGGCCGTGCACGGAGTCGTACTTCAGCATGTAGGCGAGGTAGTCGGGCTCGAGCAGGTCGTTGATGCCGACGATCTCCATGTCCGGGAAATCCTTCGCCACGGCACGGAATACCATGCGCCCGATGCGGCCGAATCCATTGATGCCAATTTTGATAGTCATGTCAGTCTCCTTCTGCAGTCAAGTAATTAAAACTTAAAGGGAATCGACGACGGTCACGACATGCTCGACCGTGAAGCCGAATTCCTTGAACAGGGCACCAGCCGGCGCGGACTCGCCGAAACGATCCAGGCCGATGACCTTGCCGTTCAGGCCAACGTACTTGTACCAGCAGGAAGTAACGCCTGCCTCGACCGCCGCACGCTTGCTGACGGAGGAGGGCAGCACGCCTTCCCTGTAGGCAGCATCCTGCTGATCGAAGGTGTCCGGCGATGGCATGGAGACCACGCGTACCTTCTTGCCCTTCTTGGCCAGTTCCGCCTGGGCATCCATAGCCAGCTGCACCTCGGAGCCGGTGGCGATGATGATCGCCTCCGGGGTGCCGGCGCAGTCGGACAGCACATAGCCGCCACGGGCGATGTCCGCGACCTGCTGATCGCTGTACTCCTGGCAGGGCAGGTTCTGGCGGGAGAAGATCAGGCAGCTTGGGCCGTCCTTGCGCTCCACGGCCTGGCGCCAGGCCACGGCGGATTCCACGGCGTCGCAAGGGCGCCAGGTGCGCATATTCGGAATCAGGCGCAGCGTGGCGGTCTGCTCGACCGGCTGATGGGTCGGACCGTCCTCACCGAGGCCGATGGAGTCATGCGTGTAGACGAAGATCGATTGGATACTCATCAGCGCCGCCATGCGCAGGGCATTGCGGGCATACTCGGAGAACATCAGGAAGGTGCCTCCGAACGGGATGACGCCGCCGTGCAGGGCCATGCCGTTGATGGCGGCGGACATGCCGAACTCGCGCACGCCCCAGTGCATATAATTGCCGGTACGCTCAGTCTTGGAGAAGGCCACGGCCTCCGGCCATTTGGTGTTGTTCGACGGCGCTAGGTCCGCGGAGCCGCCGACCATCTCGGGCAGGGCCTTGGCGATGGTGCCGATGGTCTTGCCGGAGGCCACACGGCTGGCCCAGTTCGGCTTTTCCTGGCGCAACTGGTTCACCCAGCCGTCGATGGCAGCCCCCCAGATGTCCGGTAGCTCGCCGTTCATGCGGCGCTCGAACTCGGCGGCCAGTTCCGGATGCGCAGCACGATAGGCATCAAAGGCGGCGTTCCAGTTACTTTCGGCCTTGGCTCCCTTGGTCTTGGCATCCCAGCCCTTGTAGATGTCGGCCGGAATCTCGAACGGTGGGTGATCCCAGCCCAGTTCCTTGCGCACCAGCGCCACCTCTTCGTCGCCGAGGGCGGCGCCGTGGCAGTCGTGGCTGCCGGCCTTGTTCGGCGAGCCATAACCGATGATGGTTTTGCAGCAGATCATCGTCGGCCGGCTTTGCTCGGCCTTGGCCGTCTCGATGGCCTGGATCAACTCGTCGGCATCGTGGCCGTCGACGTTCGGGATGACCTGCCAGCCATAGGCCTCGAAACGCTTCGGCGTGTCGTCGGTGAACCAGCCCTCGACATGGCCGTCGATGGAGATTCCGTTGTCATCATAGAAGCAGATCAGCTTGCCCAGCCCCAGCGTACCGGCCAGCGAGCAGGCCTCATGCGAGATGCCCTCCATCAAGCAGCCATCGCCGAGGAACACATAGGTATGGTGATCGACGATGGTGTGCCCGGGCTTGTTGAAGCGGCCGGCCAGCATCTGCTCGGCGATGGCCATGCCTACGGCGTTGGTGATGCCCTGGCCCAGCGGACCGGTGGTGGTTTCCACGCCCGGCGCATAGCCGTATTCCGGGTGGCCCGGGGTTTTCGAATGCAGCTGGCGGAAGTTCTTCAGTTCACTCATCGGCAGGTCGTAGCCGGTCAGGTGCAACAGCGAGTAGATCAGCATCGAGCCGTGGCCATTGGACAGCACGAAGCGGTCGCGATCGGCCCATTTCGGGTTGGCCGGGTTATGCTTCATGTAATCGTTCCACAGCACCTCGGCGATATCGGCCATACCCATCGGGGCGCCCGGGTGGCCCGAATTGGCCTTCTGTACCGCATCCATCGATAAGGCGCGGATGGCGTTGGCCAAATATCTGCGATTGTTCTTGGTCATCGATCAATACCCCTTCAATACAGTTTTAATAGTTAGACGTGAACCGTGGTCTGGACGCGGCGGATATTGGCCACGCCACCGTCGAGCACGACAGTATCGGTGGTCATGAACTTGCCGCCGGCATCGTTGCCGACCTTGACGTGCTGGACATAGGCGCCGCTGGTCAGGCCGGTAGCGATGAACAGCACGTCATCACTTGTCACCAACTCATCTCGGGCCAGTACGCGCGTCGTATCGATACCTTCCTTCTTGCAGGCCTCGATCTCGAAATCCTTCTGGGGTGCCATGCGGCCGAACATCTCGGAGCCCATGGCGCGTGCAGCACAAGCGGTGACGATGCCCTCGGGTGTGCCACCGATGCCGAACAGGGCATCGCATCCCATGTTTAGAATCGCCTGAATCGCACCGTTGACGTCGCCATCCGAGGCCAGGCGCACCTTGGCACCGCAACTGTAGATCTCCTGCAGCAGGTCCTTGTGCCGCGGCTTTTCCAGAACGAAGACCTTGATGTCGCGAATGTCCTTGCCCAAGGCACGGGCCAGCTGCTGCAGGCGCTCGGCAGTGGGAGCCTCGGCGTCGATCTTGCCACGTGCGGCCTTGGGATAGACCTGCTTGTCCATATAGAAACAGGAGCCCGGGCGGTACATCGCACCCTCGGGAGCGGCGGCCAGAGTCACGATGGAGCCCGGCATATCCTTGGCAAACAGGTTGGTGCCCTCGATGGGGTCGACGGCGATGTCGATGCCGATACCCTCGCCGGTGCCGACGACCTCACCGTCGTACAGGGCCGGAGCCTCGTCCTTGGCGCCCTCACCGATGACGATCATGCCGCGCATGTGCACGTGGTTGATGCGCTCACGCATGGCGTCCACGGCCAGACCATCGCCCTCGTCCTTTTTCCCTGAGCCCACGAACGGGGCGCAGGCGCGGGCGGCAGCCTCGCAGACTTCGACGAGGTCAATCTTCAGATCAGCAACACTGGCCATGTAAACTCTCCCCCAAAATGCTCCCCGAATTGCTCCCAGCGGGGCCGGGAATACTAGCGGATGGCAGGTTGAAAAGCGAGCGTATAGTAACCGGAAAGTTTTTGGGCTTAGTCGTTGTCTAGCATGGCCAGCAAGGTGTCATGAACCTCCGGATTGGCGCCGGCGACGATGGACGAAACCAACCGGCTGGCATCGGAGGGGTGGTAGCCGTTGAAATCACTGACGATACCGCCGGCCTCCTCGACGAGCAGGTAGCCGGCCGCGTAGTCCCACAGTTTTTCGCTGCCATGGATGATGAACTGGCCTCGTCCTGCTGCCAGCCAGCCCCATTCCAGGGCGCAACTGCCGATGTTGCGCTGGCTGCGGTAACGCTTATTGCCGGCAAGCAGCCCACGCAGTTGCTCGGGCAAGCGCTTGAAATCGATAAAGCCGATGCTTTGCCGGAGCACCTGCGTGGTCGATGTGTGGATGAGCGAACCGTTCAGCCAAGCACCACCGCCCTTGATGGCATGGAAGCTCTCGTCCCGTACCGGGTCGTGAATACAGGCCAGGACCGTCCGCCCATGCTCGATCAGAGCCACGGATGAGGCGAAGCAGGGGAATGCGGCCGTGAAATTGCTGGTGCCGTCCAGCGGATCGACGCACCAGAACCGGCCGTCCTGCTGCAGACAGGCATTCTGTTCGTCTTCCGTCATTTCCTCACCGAGAAAACGGACCTCCGGAGCCAGCGCCTGCAGACGATCGCGAATGAAGGCCTGGCAGTGAAGGTCGGTTTCGGTGACGACGGAGCCGTCGGATTTGGTGACTGTCGTTCCTTCCTGCTCATGGAAAGCAGGGAGAAGGATGCGTTGTCCCGCTTCGCGCAACAGCTCGATGACAGCCTCGCAGTATCTGGTTTCCCGGCGCAAATTCATCCCCCCCCTTTTATGTGTAAGGCGTGCTAGGCTAAGGCACGCAATTTCAGAACCTTACAGGGAGGTGGTACGTGCTCAAAGGGAAGATGGTCATTGGACAATCCGGCGGGCCGACGGTGGTGATCAACCAGTCACTGGTCGGCGCGGTCTTGGCGGCGAGAAAAAGAGCGGAGATCACCGGCATCCTCGGGGCGTGTCACGGCATCGCCGGCATCATGAACGAGGATTTTGTCGATCTGACCACGCAGTCAAAAGGGCAGTTGGAGCGTGTGGCCAACACGCCGGCCGCGGCTCTGGGCTCGGTACGCCTGAAGCCCGGCAAGGCCGAATGCGAGAAGGTTTTCTCGGTATTCCGCAAGTACGATGTGCGCTACTTCTTCTACATCGGGGGCAACGATTCGGCCGAGACCGCCAGCATCATCGCCGACATGGCCAAGTCGTCGCAGTACGATTTCTGCACCGTGCATATTCCGAAGACCATCGACAACGACCTGAAGGTTACCGATCACTGTCCGGGATTCGCCTCGGCGGCACGCTTCGTGGCCCTGGCCTTCATGGGCGACGATCGTGACAACCGCGCCCTGGCCGGCGTAAAAATCAATGTGGTCATGGGGCGTAACGCCGGTTTCCTCACCGCTGCCTCGGCCCTGGCCAGGCAGGACGACGACGACGGGCCACACCTGATCTATCTGCCGGAGCGTCCGTTCGACCGCGAGAAGTTCAAGGCGGACGTGAAGAAGATATACGGGAAACTCGGCCGCTGCGTGATCGCGGTGTCCGAGGGTGTGGCCGATGCCGACGGGCAGCCGATCGTCAGCACCGGTGAAAAGGATTCGCACGGAAATGTGCAGCTCTCGGGCACCGGGGCACTCGGCGATACGCTGGCAGCGCTGGTCAAGGAGGCCTTTGCCGGAGAGAAGGTGCGCGTGCGCGCCGATACCTTCGGCTATCTGCAACGGAGCTTCCCCACCATCGTCTCCGAGGTGGATGCCGAGGAGGCACGCATGGTCGGCAAATTCGCGGTCAGGCATGCCGTCAAAAGCAGGGACAACGGCTCGGTGGCCATCCGGCGGTTGAAGGACAAACCCTATGAAAGTACCTGTTTCATCACACCGCTTCACTCGGTGGCGCGCGAGGCCACGCATATGAAGGATGCGTTCATCAATGCCGCCGGTAACGACATCACCAAGGCCTGGCTGGACTATGTGCGCCCTCTGGTCGGCAAACTGCCGAAGATGGGCCGTTTATGATCTGATTTCGCGCGTTCGCCTGATTTGACAATGCACATGCCGGCATCTATATCCCTGTCTCCTTCATGTTCTGGGGTCCGAGCATATTGCTCCCCCAAAGGAGGGTATGATGAAACAGCTGAAGGTATATCTGTTTGTTTGTTCCATGTTTTTGCTGGTTCCCGTCTGCACCGCGCCGGCCATGGCCCAGGATATGGACACCCATGATGGCGTGATCACGATCCTGTCTCCCAAGAACGGTGCCGTGCTGCACAGCGGTTCGAACATCAAGCTGAGCTACAATGTGCATCTGAGCCCGAGCGGCAATCACCTGCACATCTATGTCGATGACCACGACCCGATCATTGATCGTGATGTCAGCAATTGCCCCTGCAGCATGACGCTGCCGCATCTTTCGCCGGGCAAGCATCGGGTGGCGGTGAAGGAGGCCATGGTCAACCATGTACTGACCGGTGTGCAGGCCATGGTGATGTTTACCGTCAAATAGACGCACTATTGTGAGTTCCGCCAACCTGCAAAACCTGATCTATGCCCTGATCCAGGTCGTCCATAATTTTGGCGCCGTATTCGTGATCGGGTTGTCCGTCTACGGTATTGGCTGGTTGCGCCGGGAATTGCCGATACAGCGGCGGCTGGCCATGTGGCTGGCCGTCGCCTGGGCAGTCCAGGTGGCCGGCGGTGTCGCTTTCGGGGCGACGAGCTATTTCTTCTATGGGCATTTTCCGGACATTCACGGCATTGCGGTCGATGCCCTGTCCGTCAAGATTGCCTGTGCCTCGGGCGGCTTGCTGATCTCGATCCTCTATTTCGAACTCGGCCCCAGGGGATGGTTCCGCAACTCCATCCCCGTCTGGGTGTTGTCGCTGGTGCTCGGCTGCACCGCCCTGACCGCTGCCGCCTTTCTACGCTGGTTTTCCTGAAACAGATGTGATCACGGCCTGGCTGGATGAAATCCCGGCCAGACTGTACCATGGCGCATCCTGCTGTGCCGATGTCGTCAGCAGGACCGGGACGGCCATGTGCCGAGGCTACCCATCCGGCAAATGGGAGCTGACTTGATCTGGGGGATCAAAGAACAAGCGGGGGGGAGGGATCATGAACTCATCGAGTTCAGATGTGTTTTTTTTGACCATGGGTGCGGCCATGGTGTTGGCTATGCATGCCGGATTTGCCTTTCTGGAGGCGGGTACGGTACGCAAGAAGAACCAGGTCAATGCCCTGGTCAGGGTGCTGACCGACTTTGGTTTCGCCACTGTGGCCTATTTCTTTATCGGATTCACCGTGGCCTACGGCGTGGACTTTTTTGCCCCGGTCGCCAAGCTGAATGTGCTGAAAGGCGGCAGTCACGGCTACGAGCTGGTGCACTTCTTCTTTCTGCTGACCTTTGCCGCGGCCGTGCCGGCGATCATCTCCGGCGGCATAACCGAGCGCATCCGTTTCTGGCCGAATGTACTGGCGACCACCATTCTGGTGGGTTTGATCTATCCGTTTTACGAAGGCTTGGCATGGAACGGTAATTTTGGGTTCCAGCACTGGCTGAAAGGTGAGTTCGGCGCTCCCTTCCATGATTTCGCCGGTTCGGTGGTCGTGCACGCCATGGGCGGATTCCTGGCGCTCGGGGCCGTCGTCATGCTGGGGGCGCGCAAGGGGCGCTACGGGCCTGCCGGCCGGGTCAATGCCATCCTGCCGTCCAGCATCCCCTTTCTGGCCCTGGGTTCGTGGATTCTCTGCGTCGGCTGGTTCGGGTTCAACGTGATGAGCGCCGGCAGGGTCGATGCCGTGTCCGGGCTCGTGGCCCTGAATTCGCTGCTGGCCATGGTCGGAGGGTTGCTGGCCGCCCTGGTGGCAGGGCGCAACGATCCGGGCTTCGTACACAACGGTGCCCTGGCTGGGCTGGTGGCCATCTGTGCCGGTTCCGATCTTGTCCACCCCATCGGGGCGCTGGTGATTGGCGCGGTGGCCGGTGCGGCCTTCGTCTATGGTTTCGAGTTGGTTCAGAGTCGTCTGAAGCTGGATGATGTGCTGGGGGTGGTGCCGCTGCACGGCGGTGCCGGTATCTGGGGCGGCATCGCCGCCGGCATTTTTGGCCAGACCTCTTTGGGAGGAGCCGGCGGTGTCAGCTTCATGTCGCAACTGATCGGTACCCTGACCGGCCTGGCCATCGCGGTTGGTGGCGGTTTCCTCGTTTTCGGTCTATTACAGGCCACGATCGGTATCCGTCTGAACGAAGAGGATGAACACCGCGGCGCCGATCTTTCCATCCACCAGATCTCCGCCTATCCCGAAGACGATATGAGCCAGCTGTAGGAGCGGCCTGGCTACGTCCCTGCGCGGGATTTGCACAGGGCAAGCCAGGCCTGCACCAACGTATCGCAGAAGGCATGCATGGGTGCGATCCGCGTCAGGTGGTGGCGGATTTCCCGGATACCCTCGGGGCCCAGATGGCGGCGCTCATCGTCGCCGGCCCCGATCCATCTCTCGATCACCGATTCGTCAACCTCGGCATGGAACTGCAGTCCGTACTGGCAACTGCCGAGGCGGAAGGCCTGGTTCGGTACGTTCGGGTGATGGGCGAGCAGCATGGCCCCGGGTGGCAGCGAGAAGGTTTCCCCATGCCATTGGATGATCTGCAGGCCGGCATCGGGCAGGGCGGAGAACAGGGGATCCTCGCCGGAGGCCGGTGTCGGGAATACCGGGTACCAGCCCAGCTCCCACACGGGGGAGCGCGTGATGTGCGCCTGGCCAGCCTTGGCCAGCAATTGTGCTCCGAGGCAGATGCCGAGCACGGGAAAGTCCTCGGCGATGGCCAGCCGCAGCAGTTCCAGTTCGTTCCGGATATACGGAAGTTCATCGTTGGCCGACTGGGGGCCGCCCATGACGATCAGCCCGTGATATCCAGACAGCGATTCCGGCACCGGCATTTGCTCCACATGGCAGAAGTCGATGACATGATCTGCCTGCGACAGCGCATCGGCCAGCCTGGCCGGCGGTTCGATATTCTTATGCTGCAGGACCAGGAATTTCATCGATAGGGCCCGTTCACACAAAAGCCAAGCGCAGCGACGAGGCGATTTTTAAACGATGCTGCGTTACTCGTCTTTCATTTGGATGCACCAAACTTCGCTCCTCTTGCCTTGCCTGACCATATTTCTGGCAGCAGCGCTTCGTTCGGATTTTGTGTGAACGGACCCTAGCTTAACAACGCCGGGCCGTGGTACAACATGGGCATGCCGATGGATGCAAAGGCGGTGGCCGCATTGCTGCGCCGGGTGGCGCGAGGCAGGCATGGCCATGAACATCTGAGTATGGACGAGGCCGAGGGTATCCTCGCCGCCCTGCTCGAACCGGATGCCGATCCGCTGCAGTTGGGAGCATTTTTGATCGCCCAGCGCATGAAGGGGGAAACGGCGCCGGAGCTGGCCGGCTTCGTGCGCGCGGCCCGAAACAGGGTCACGGGATACGGGCATATCCGGGCGGCGGATGGCTGCGTCGATCTGCCTTGTTATGCCGGCAAGCGCCGCGCCGCCCCCATGCACCTGGCGGCGGCGCTCGAGGCCCGCGATGCTGGAATCCCCATATTTGTGCATGGTGTAGCGCACATCGAGGGGCGACTCAGCGCCTGGCAGGCGCTCGCAGCCGCCGGCGTGGCCCGGGCAGGGAGCCTCGAGCAGGCGCAGGCGGTGCTGCGGCGCGACGGCATCGTCTATGCCGATCTGGCCGAGCTGTGTCCGGCGCTGTTCCACATTTACGGCCTGCGTCCGAAGCTCGGCGTGCGCTCGTTCGCCCATACAGTGGCGCGCCTGCTCAATCCGCTTGGCTGTGCGGGGCAGCTGAACGGCTGTTTCCATACCCCCTATGCCGACAGGATGGCCGGCGCCAATGCGCTGCTCGGTCAGGCGCATTCGCTGATCTTCATGGGCGCGGAGGGCGAGCCCGAGCTGTATGCCGAGCGGCAGAAGCTGGTGGCCATGCAGCGCGGCGATGATATCCGCCTGCTCGACCTGCCCGATAGCGGTTGCGATCCGTACCCGAAGCAGAGGAGCGGGGCGGAGGCCATGGCGGCGCGTTTCGCGGCTATACTGAACGGGGAGATGGATGCGCGCGAAACGGCAACGTTGGCACGCATGCGCGCTGCCTTCCGCTGGGCCGCCGGCGGCGAGCTGCCGGCAGACTGGGTGATCATGGAGGTATGACAATGGCAAGGGTACTGGTTCCGTTCACCAGGGGGGTGGAGGAGATCGAATGCATTGCCGTGGTCGATATCCTGCGCCGGGCCGGCGTCGAGGTGTGCTTGGCCAGTCTCGACGGCAGGCCAGTGACCGGGCGCTCCGCCATCACCATCCAGCCCGATGCGCCACTTGCCGAGGTGATCAATGATGCCTGGGATATGGTGGTATTGCCTGGCGGTCTTCCGAATGCGCATCTGCTGCGCGACGATGCCAACGTCAAGGCGGTCGTGACCCGACTACGTGAACAGCAGAAGCCGGTGGCGGCGATCTGTGCGGCCCCGACGGCGCTGGCCGCCTACGGCGTGCTGGATGGCCGGCGTGTCACCTCCCATCCGGGGGTGGCCGACGAGGTGCGCACGCGGGCACCGGCGGCCGTCTATGTCGACGAGGCCGTGGTCGAGGACGACTTTCTGACCACCAGTCGCGGTGCCGGCACGGCCGTTGAATTCGCCCTGCGCCTCGTCGCCCGCCTGTGCGGCGAAGACAAGGCGAGTGAGGTGAGGACAGCCATCGTCGCCCCGTGAGAGGCGCGATTCCATCTCCAATTCGGCACTTTGGGTTCTTTGTTTGCATCCCGTTTGGGACGCCGGATGATCCCGCCATGCCTTGCACTGCGTGCCTCAATCAACTTCAATCCTTGACGAGCGCATTCATGAATCTTCCGAGCCCTGTCGCGCCATAGGGCCAGTCATTCACCCAGGAGGAGCCCATGCACGAGCAAGACAATGCCAACGTAATCACCATCCTCAACCGCATTTTGGAAATGGAACTGGCAGGCGTTGTGCGCTATACGCACTACTCTCTGATGGTCTTCGGCTATAGCCGCATCCCGATCATCTCCTGGCTGCGGGACAATGCCAGCGAAAGCCTGGATCACGCGCAGCGCGCGGGCGAAATGATTACCCTGCTAGGTGGCCATCCGTCGCTGCAGATTGGGCCGCTGCTGGAAACGGAAAAACACGACATCGGGGATATCCTGCGCGAGAGCTTCGAACACGAGAAAGCAGCGGTGTTGCTCTACCACGAACTGTTGAAAACCGCGGAGGGCAAATCCGTGCTCATTGAGGAATATGCTCGGGAGATGGTCGCCACGGAAGAAATGGACCTCGACGAGATCAACAAGATGCTGCGAAAACCCGGAGATATCGAAAGCTTCAAGGGCTGATACCCATAGGACAACGAGTATTGTGCCCAGCATTTGCTTTCAGGACCTACGGCCCGATGCAGACCTACTGAGCCCGAGCCGCGACTTGCGTATTGATGCAAACAGTGGCGATAGCAAAAGCAGCGACACGATATGAAGGGTCTTCATAAGATAATCACCCTACCCACGTTGACGATTCTTAAATGCACAGCAGATACGAATAGAGCGTAGCAGGCATGCATCCATGACATTTGGCTGCGAATCCATAACATACGGCGCATGCGTTTGAGCCGTGAATTCAGGGACCAGCATATCCAGCACGAGATGCGCACCTTCGGGCGCAAGAACGGCTATGTGACCACGGGCCAGGAGGCACGGCTGGCCAAGTGGCTGCCGCGCATCGGCCTGCCCAAGGACAGAGCCCTGGCCGAGGCCGATATCCCGGAAGGGGCGCCGGTGGTGCTGGAAATCGGCTTCGGCAACGGCGATTTCCTGGTGCACCTGGCCCAGACGCATCCGGACTGGTACCTCGTCGGGGTGGAGATCTACCTGCCGGGCGTGGCCAAGGCGGTGGGCCGGCTGGCGGAGGCCGGGGTCATCGAGCGCTGCCGCATCTCCCAGCTCCCAGCCCAGGTGGTGCTGCAACAGCAGATTGGCGAGAGGCAGCTAGACGGCGTGTTCATCAACCATCCGGATCCGTGGCCGAAGGCGAAGCATGTCAAGCGCCGGCTGATCCAGAAGGATTTTGCCATGCTGCTGGCATCGCGCCTGAAGCCGGGCGGATTCATGAAGCTGGCCAGCGACAAGCCCGACCTTGCCGAGTGGATGCGCGACATCCTCGATGCCACGCCGGGACTGCGCAATGTCGCGGGCCGGGGCCTGTTTGCGCCACGCGATGTCGAGCGTCCCTATACCAAGTTCGAGCAGCGCGGCCTGCGCGAGGGGCGCCACAGCTATTTTCTGCATTATGTCCGGGAGGATGCATGAGCCTGAAGACCAACCGCGAACAACTGGTGATGACGGCGGTGCAGGGCACGGTATCGCCCGCCAACCAGTGGGCTCCGTTCGAGGTGGGGGCCAACGGCGAGGTGTTCGCCTGGCCATCCACCGGCGGCATCACCTACAACGTCAAGGTCGGCGATTCGGTGTTCGGCTGGGCCGGTGAGCACATCGAACCCGGCGTGTCGGCCACGCTCAAACACGCGAACAAGAAGGCGGAGGCCGGCTTCCAGTTCCTGTCCTGCTGCGGCAACGAGGCGCGCGTTATTTCCGGCGATGCAAAGGGTGAGGCGGGCACGGTGATCGGGCATCACGGCGGGGTGGAGCACCTGATGCTCGATTTCCCCGATGCCATCCTGGACAGGCTGACCTGCGACGACAAGTTTCTGATCCGTGGCTACGGCCAGGGCCTGCGCCTCGTCGATTACCCGGATGTGCACATCTACAACCTCGATCCGGGCCTGTTAGAGGGCTGGGGCCTGCACGAGCAGGGCGATGGCTCGCTGGCCGTACCCGTGCACGTGGTGGTGCCTGGGCATGCCATGGGCTCGGGCATCGGTTCGTTGTCGGTGACCACCGGCGACTACGATATCCTGTGCCATGACGAGGAAACGGTGCGCGAATATGGCCTGGATCGCCTGCGCTTCGGGGATTTCGTGGCGGTGCTCGACCATGACAACCGCTACGGGCGCACCTACCGCAAGGGGGCGATTACCATCGGCGTGGTCATCCATTCCGATTCACCACTGGCCGGCCATGGTCCCGGCATGATGACGTTGATGAGCAGCAGCACACCGGGCCGTCTGGTACCCGTGCTGGAGGAGAATGCCAATGTCGGATCGGTTCTGGGCCTGGGGCGCTTTGCCGCATAGTGCCCTGGTGATGCTTGTCGCGGCTGCCCTGGCGATTCCGTCTGCCGCGCAGGCGCAAATCTACACCTGGAAGGATGCCAACGGCAACATCCATTATTCCGATATCCCGGCATCGTCCCGGGCCACCAAGGTCGAAACGGGGCCTGCCGATACAGTGCGTAACCCGAATTTCAACCAGGCGCTGATGCGCAAATCCGTTCCCTACCGCGATGTCGGCGGCCAGATGCATGTGGAGGGCCAGGTCGATGGCGTATCGGTCGATTTCGTCGTCGATACGGGGGCCAGCATGGTGGTGATTCCTCGGACCGTGGCCGACCAGGCAGGAATATCCACCGAGGGTGCGGCCAGCATCAGCATCCAGACCGCCAATGGCATCGTGGATGCGCCTGTAGTGAAACTCGACAGCTTCGATCTCGGCTCGCTACACGTCGATGGCATCAGTGCCGTGGTGCATAACATCGATGCCGGCGGACAGATGGGCCTGCTCGGCATGAACTTCCTCAGTGCCTACCGCATGACCATTGATCACGAGCACCACGTATTGATTCTGGATGCGAAATGAGCGATCAGCGGCTGCGCGTGGCCTGCGTGCAGATGTGTTCCGGCGATGACCGGTTGCGCAATCTGGCCGCGGCGGAACGGCTGTTCGATGCGGCGGCATCCGAGGGCGTGCGCCTGGTCGCGCTGCCCGAAAATTTCTCCTTCATGGGGCGTGATGACGAAAGCCGGCGCGCAGCCGCCGAATACCCCGAAGAGTCCTGGGTGCTGGGTTTTCTGTCCGAGCAGGCCGAACGTCACCGCATGCATGTGATCGGTGGCAGTGTGCTGCTGAAACAGCGGGATTCCGAGCTTCTGCGCAATGCCTGCCCGGTGTTCGCGCCGGATGGAAAGCTGCTGGAGATCTACGACAAGATGCATCTGTTCGATGTCGATCTCGGGCCCGAACGCTATCAGGAATCGGCGACGATCCTGGCCGGGGCTGCGCCGACATCGGTACCGATCGGACCTTGGAAAGTCGGCTTATCCATCTGCTACGATCTGCGCTTCCCCGAGCTTTATCGGCGATATTCCGAGACGGGCTGCCAAGTGCTGAGCGTACCCTCGGCATTCACCGTGCCCACTGGCAAGGCCCATTGGGAAACGCTGCTGCGGGCCCGGGCCATCGAGAACCAGGCCTATGTACTGGCGCCCGCACAGGCCGGCGAACATCCGGGCGGGCGCCGCACCTGGGGGCACAGCATGATCGCTGATCCGTGGGGCGAGGTGCTCGGATGCCGGGAAGAAGGCGAGGGGCTGGTGCTGGCCGAGCTGGACCTGGCCAGGATCGAGGAGGTGCGGGGCATGATCCCGGCTTTGCACCACCGTCGCCTATAGCATCGGCTACTGTGGCATGCGGGCTAGTAGTGGACGGTCAGCTTGCACAGATAGCTTTGCTGGATGCGTGAGGCGTATTCCAGAAAATTGTTGTTTTCCTCCCAGTGCGACGCCTGCAGCAGGTTTTTGCCGATGAGATCGACCTCGATCCTCTTGTTCGGTATCCAGCCGATGCGCGCGTCCAGGCGCGTATAGGGCTGCACATCGAAGCGGTTGCCGGCGGCGCTCCAGCGGATGGCGCCGAAATAATACAGGTTCATGTCCATCTCGAGATGCGTAAGCGGATTGAGGCTCAGGCCCGCCGTGTATTGCCAGCGCGGGGTTTTCTGGGACACGGAGAAGGCGGTGCCCTGGGCCTCGAAATCCTGGATCGGCGTGGGCCAATAGCGCTGATCCAGGTAGCTGACCGTGCCCTTGATCTTGCCCCAGTCGCTGAAGCGGTAGGTGAAATCCCCCTCGATGCCCATCACCCGCCCGTCGAGCAGGTTCATCAGATAGTCCGGCACCACCATATACGGGGCGCCAGCAAACGGGAGGTAGGCATCGGCTTGCTGCAGATGGGCATCGGCGATGCCCCGGTAGTTCATCTGGAACACCGTGGCCTGCAGCAGCAGGTCGTTGGTAGGGAAAAAGCGGTATCCCGCCTCGTAGGATACAAGCCTTTCGGGATGGACGATGCCGGTGCCCAGCAGGCGCACCACATATCCCGGTCCGCCACCGGCATTGAAGCTGATGCCGTTCTCCACCATGTCCGGGAAGCGCACGGCCTGCGAGTAGGCGGCCCACAAAGCCCAGGTGTCCGCCGTATAGATCAGGCGTGCACTCGGTTCGTTCTGCCAGTTGGCATACCGGTTCCGCTCAACCTTGGTGCCGAGGATCAGGTGCAGCCTGTCCGTGAGCCGGTATTCGTCATTGAGGAAAAACGAATGCAGCACATTGCGCCGGCTGGCCAGTTGCATCACGGCGGTGTCGGTGAAGTCGCTGTAGGAGTCGCGGAAGTCGTAGCCCAGCGACACCAGCTGGTGCGGCAACTGCGACAGGTTGAACTGCAGGTCGAGATCGTAGGTATCGCGCTTCTCCCCGAAGAACGGCGTGGACACCGCGTATTGGTCGTAGAACGCCTGCGTCACCATCTGCGTGTCCGCCGACAGGCTGTTCTGCACCTTCATCACCACATTGCGCCCGGTATACAGGTTGTTGCTGGTGTACGGTACCGGATAGGTGCCGGGCTGGCTTTCGATGGCCCCGAAGGCGCCGGCCAGGACACGGTAGCTGTCTCCGTGCAGCGAGATGTGGGTATCCCCCTTGTCCCAATCGAGTCGGAAGCCTCCCTGGCTGAGGTTCCGGTGGTCGGGCGCCTTCTGGCCGGATGGCAACAGGAAGCCGCCCCTGTTCTCGCTCATGCCGTAGACACGGTAGGCGGCATGGCCACTGCTGCCGCCTACACGGATGGTGGTGAAGCCCTTTTCATGGCTGCCCGTACCACCGGAGATCATCAGTCCCTGAGTGTCACGGGCGTTCTTGGTGATGATGTTGATGACACCGTTGACGGCGTTGGCACCCCACACGGCACCGCTCGGTCCGCGCAGTACCTCGATACGTTCGATATCCTGCATCGGATAGTTCAAGGCCGGCCACCACACCCCGGCAAATGTGGGCGAATACACCGGCCGGCCATCGATCAGCACGAGCAGCTTGTTGGAGAACAGGTCGTTCTGGCCGCGGATGGAGATCGAATACTGGTTGGCGTTGATCTGTTGCACGTTGACGCCTGGAGCAAGGCGCAGGGCTTCCGGGATACTTTGGGCGCCTGAACGGCGAATGTCGTCCTGCGTGATCACGAACAGGGCCGCGGCCGTTGAATAGTACTTCTGCTTACGCTTGGAGGGAGAGGTGACGGTGACGTTCATCAGATCCTTCAGACTCAGTTCCATCAAGTCCGTCACCGAAGCGCTGGATGCTGCCGAGGCCCGCCTGGCGGTCGCCGGTATCAGTATCAATGCCGCCGCCAGCAACATCAGGCAGAACTGCAGGCTGGGCGCGAAGCGTTGCTTATTGCCGTTCATGCTCTGCCGATCGCGTTCTGGATGGCCTGCTGCAGGGGCTTGGAAAGATACGGCTTTTGCAGGAATCCGGCCGGAGAGATGTCCTTGAACTGCTGGAAGGCCTCCTCACGTGAGTAGCCGCTGGACAGAATCACCTTCACATTGGCGTCGATATGGCGCAGTTGTTCAAAGGCCTCCCTCCCGTCCATGACCGGCATGGTAAGATCAAGGAGAACAACAGCAATATCCTTGTGGTATTTGCGGAAGGTATCGATACATTCATGGCCGTTTTCGGCGGTCAGCACCTTGTATCCCATGCGCTGCAGGATAGCCTCGACAATGGATCTGACGACGCGCTCGTCGTCCACCAGAAGGATGGTGGTACGGTTGTCGGTCGTCGGCGCAGCGGCGTCCACAGGCTTCAGGCCGGCAGCTGACAGAGAGACCTTGTCCTGAACGGAGGATACGGGAAGATAGACGCGGACCGTGGTTCCGGATCCGGGCTGGCTTATGATGCGGATGGAGCCCTGATGGCTGCGCACGATACCAAGGACCGCACTCATACCCAGCCCCCGTCCCGTGAACTTGGTCGAAAAGAATGGGTCGAAGATGCGCTGTAAGGTTTGCTCATCCATGCCGCAGCCGCTGTCGCGCACCTCGAGGCAGACATAGGGTCCCGGAAGCGGGGTGTGCTCGAGATATTCGCTGTGCAGATCGCTTGCCAGCGCTCCGATGCGGCGGGTCGATATCGATATCGTGCCGGAGACGTCTCCGATGGCTTCCGATGCGTTGGTGATCAGGTTCATCACGATCTGTTGCAGCTGCGTTTTGTCGGCATCGACCATGGGCAGAACCGGATCGAGATCCGTGTCGAGCGTGGCTTTTTTGGACACGAACACGTCCAGAAGCTGTGCCGTTTCCTCGACCAGTTCGGACAGATTGACCGGCTCGACCATGGTCTTTCCCTGGCCCGAGTAGGCGAGCATCTGCCGGCACAAATCGGCAGCCCGTTCACAGGAAACGGTGATGCTTCCGATCTCCTTTTCCAGTTCGCTATCGGCATGCAGTTTCAGTCTCATCAGTTCGGCGTTACCGAGAATGGCGGAAAGCAGGTTGTTGAAATCGTGGGCGATACCGCCAGCGAGAATACCCAAGGACTCCAGGCGCTGGACATGGGCCATGCGCCGTTCCATATCGGCCTTTTCCTCCTTGGCCTCGATCTGGGTGGTGATGTCACGGAGGACACCCTCGATGCCGCTGAGCTCCCCTCTGGTATCGCGGATCATGTTGGCCGATGCAGCTACCCAGATGATGCTGCCATCCTTGCGCCGCAAGCGGGTTTCGAAGTTCATCAGAGATCCGTCCGATTTGGCGAAGGCCACCCTGAACGAGCGCAGGCCGTTCGTATCCGCAAATATATTCGCCATGGGCATGTTCTTCATCTCGTCCAGTGTGTATCCGAGCAGGCTGGAGGCAGATTTCGAGACCCAGGCCAGGGTGGCGTCTGGCGCAACGCGGTAATAGGTGTCGAGCATGTTGTCGAGAGTTGACTGCAGTTCGTCGTGCGCCCGTGCGATCTCCTCCTGGCTGGCCAGCAGTCGCCGGTTGGCCTCTTGCAGGGCCAGCGTGCGATCCAGGACGCGTTTTTCGAGTTCCTCATTCACGTTGGCCAGGGTTTGCTGCACAAGCTTGCGCTCCGTGATGTCGACGAAGGATCCGAACATCCCCTGTTCGTCCTCGAACTGGACCGGCACGATGGTCAACTCGACCCAGACCGTCGAACCATCGAGCTTGCGCAGTGGCAGTTCGAAGGAGTGAAGGCTGCCCTGAGCGGAGACAATGGCCAGGATCTGCTGGCGGTCGGCCGGGTTCTGATAAAGCATGGTGGTACCGGTCAGATCCTCCGGCGGATGACCCTCTGCCATCAGATGCAGGGCGGCCTGGTTGATAAAAAGGATGCTGCCCTGTTCATCCCGGCGCGAAATGATGATGGGCATCGGGGTGGCCTCGGCGATGATGCGGAAGCGCTTCTCGCTTTCCCTGAGTTGCTGCTGGCTGTGTTCTGTGGCGATAAAACCTTCCTCTACCTTCCGGACCATCATATTGTATCCGGAAAGCAAGTCGTTGATTTCGCGGATGTCGGAGACTTCCGAATGCCGCAACGAATAGTCCTGCTGGTCGCTGGCACGCCGCATCAGCCGGGCCAGGGACACGATGGGAGAAGTGATTTTCTTCTGCAGACTCATGGCGATAATCAATGCCAGGATCAGGCTGGACGTCATGACGAGGCTGATGGTGATGATGCTTGTGCGTTTGCTGTTGGATAGGGCATCGAGATTGGATTCGATGTAGATGACACCGATGGGTACGCCCCTTTTCATGATGGGCTCGTACAGCTCCATGTGGTGTCCCACGATGTGGAACCCTTTGGTTTCGAATGGCACCAACTGTGCCTTGGTGCCGTTGTTGCCGGTAGCAACGTCGGCCAGCACATCGCCATTCGCCGAGAACAGCCTTAGGCGTGCGATGTCCTTGTTGCCCTTCAGACCATCCAGTAATTTTTGCGCGAGGCGCTTGTCGGAAAAGAGCAGTGCGGGTTTGGCTGCCAAACCGATCACCTCGGCGCGTGCAATCAGCACCTGCTTGGCCTCATGCTCCAGCATCGACTGATTGCTGCTGATCCATACCCCGCCCATGACCAGGATAGCCAATCCAAGGGTCAAGATGAACGAGAGCTGCAGTTTGCGCTGGATGGAGGATAAGGGCGGCTTGCTCATGGGCTTTCCCCGTCGACGATTTCGCCCAGTTGCAAGAGCTGGGCGCTGACATACAGGCCGGAATCTGCAATGGCCTTTCTATTGATGCGGAAGCTCAGCCTGTCGCCCCTGCGGATAAGCTCGATCATGCCCCCCTTGTCGGCGAACCCCGGAATATCGGAAACAGTCAATATCGGAAGCTGTTTTGAACTGTCGAGCCATTGCTGCAGGTGGGCTTGTTGATCGCTACCGATAAAAAGCACCTGTGGCCGGCCGAGGCAGGTGAGGTCGGTGCAGGGGTCGATGCGCAGCCGGGTGCGTCCCGACTTATCCGAGGCGGTGGCGATTCTCTGCATGGCGCCCCGCACCATGTCGTCTCCACTGACAAGCACGGTGACCGGCATGTTCCTTTTCTTGTTCGGCCACTCCGTGAATTGGATGAAATTGAAGATATAGGCGGCTTCCAGCGCGTATTCCGAAGCACGCGGATGGATGGGTTGCCCGGACTGTTCGGGTAAGGCGAATGCCAGGGTGGGGGTAAACAGGAGGATGCCGATGGACAGGTAGTGTCTGGCGATGCGGATCATCTGCATGGGGGCACGGCCCTACGTTTCCGCCGCTGGTCTGACAGCGGCAGGGAACAGAATGGATAACGACACGACATCATCGGTGCATGATTGTAGACATAGGCATCGAGGTGGACCAGTGAGGCCTCTGTGCGGGTGCAGTCGTCAGCCTGCCAGGGTTGCAATTCACCATGGCCGGCAGGATGATCAAGCCATGGAGCCCGGATGAGCAGAGCGGATCCCGAACAGCGGCCGAGCCGGGAGCAACTGCGTGCTCATCGCCAGATTTTCTGGGATGCATGGCAGAAGTCCGAGGCCGGACTGCCGCTGAATGCCCTGGAGGTTCGTATCGTGCGGGTGATCCGCATGCATCCCGAGTATCATGCGCTGTTCGATGATATGGAGCTGTTCTTGGAACGGGATTTTCACGTCGATGACGGCATGAATCCGTATCTGCACCTGTCGCTGCACATGGCTCTGGAAGAGCAGGTGGCGACGCGACAACCCCCCGAGGTGGCAATGGCACTGGAACAAATGGTCGCTGTCAGGCACATGGATCGGCATGCTGCGCTGCATCTGCTGCTCGAAATCCTGGCGGAAACCGTCTATCTGGCCCAGCGGCGGGGCGATGATCCGGATGTGGGTGAATATGCGCGCCGATTACGGGAACTTGGTCGGTCATGATACGGGATCTGCTGGTGGCGGCTGTCTTTTTTTTCGGTCCGATGCTGGTGATGTTCGTGCTGCGCAATCTGGCATCGATGTTCAGCCTGTGGCTGGTGTTGCGCCGGCAGCAGCGATTACAGCCGAAGGTTATCGACGTCAGTCCCACCGTGGATCGGAGCCCATCGCTTGCATTTGTGGCCCTGGCAATCCTGGTCGGCATCCTGTCTGCCTATACGGCCTGGTATCACACCCGGCAGGAGACGGGCCATAAGCTCAACTTGCAATATGTGCCCGCACATCTGGATGATCATGGGCGCGTGATTCCGGGTAAACTGGTGCCCCGGCCCGGGACGCCGGATTCCGATTCAGCCCAGTGAGCCCATGGGAGATTGGTTAGTTCGCAGGGAAAACCTGGGTCTTGTCGAGATCCGTATTGCTCTTCTTGGGACGGATATTCGTGCCACAATGCGGGCACTCGTACAGGTCAGACTTTTCGGCCTTGAATTTTTCTTTGCACCGTGGACAGGTGATCGTGACTTCGCTCATGATTTCTCCTCGTAGGCAACGGGCAACCGGATCGGAGTGCCGGGGATCCGCTGTCGCACTGTACCGTAATTCAAGGACGGAACGTACATGAAATCAAGTCATCCGATCATGCCTATGGCGAAGCTCGGTCTGGCTGAGGTTCCGAATGCCCTGGAGCAGGGGGCATGGCTACTTGCGCAATCCCCGCGTCTCGCCGCCGAATGGAAACGCCGGCTTGTCGCAACCTCCGATGCCGATGTCGTTTCCACTCCGCCGGTCGAAAGCTGGCAGCATTGGTTGGTTGGGATTGCCCGTGGGCAAGCAGGACTTCCTGTACCGCTGACTACGCTGCAGGAACTGCAGCTGTGGGAGCGGATCATCAACGACGACATGCCTGCCATCGGTCACGCCATGCCAGGCTTGGCCCGTCATGCCAGTACGGCCTATGCCCTGATCCGGGAATTCCGCATCGATGTGCAGGAACTGGATGCAGCCGGCGAGGAGGCCGGGGCACTGGGACGTTGGATCGTGGCCATGGGGCGGGCTGTCGAACAGCAGGGAAGGATGCTTGTGGCCGACGTGCCGGAGCGCCTGTTGCCGCAAATCGGATCCCTGGTACCGGTGCGCCATATCCTGCTCGACGGCTTCGAGCGTTTGACGCCGATGCAGCAGGCGCTGTTGCGCGCTCTGTCCGAGCATGGCACGAACCTTTCGTCGGTCGACGAGGTCGGAGATACCCCGACGGAGATGACATTGACGGTCTGTACCGATGCTGAGGCCGAATACCGCCATCTTGCCGAACGCATCGCCGTCTGCATCGAAGCCGATGCACATGCCCGTATCGCCGTGGTGACCAGCAAGCAGGCGAACGATACCGAAACGCTATGCCGCATCTTGGATGAGGCCCTGCTGCCAGGGTCGGAAGCGGCCTTTTCCTTGCAGGCCGTGAACATGCCGGGAAGGCCGCTGGCCGACCAGCCGTTGGTTTATCAGTCATTGGCTCTGTTGAGGCTAACCGGGCGCCGGGGGGCACGGCTGGCCGACCTTGCATCACTTCTTTTCTCGCCCGGCATCCGGGGCTTTGCCACCGAGCGCATGGCCCGGGCGCAGTTCGATGCACGGCTGCGCGAAGATAATCGCTACTACATTAGTTTCGGCAGCCTATTGAATCAGCCGGAAATGCAGGCGATGCCAAAGCTGGCCGGAGTCGTGCGGCTGCTGGCCGACTGGGATTCCACGATTCGGCCGGCAAGCGAGTGGGTGAAATCGGTACATACCCTGCTTCAGGAAACCGGTTTTCTTCAGACCACCGCAGCCGATCGCAGCAGCAGCGAGATCCGCCAGCTCAATGCCTTCCGGGAAAGTCTGGCTTCATTGGTGGCCGTGGATGCCATTCACGACAAACTGGCGTGGGGCGCGTTCCTGTCATTGTTGTCATCGGTATGTCGGCAGACGCCGTTTGCGCAGCCAGTGCATTATCCACAGGTGTCGGTCGTGCCGATGGAACAGATCGCAGGACTGAGATTCGACCGCATTTTCGCGGTCGGGTTCGATGAGGATGCGTTGCCCCTGCCGGCGCAGCCGTCGCCACTGCTGCCGTTTGCCGTGCAGCGGCGTTATGCGCTTCCTTGTGCTACGCCTGCGCTGGCGTTTGATGAATCGGTGTTTCTCTGGCAACAGCTTAGGCAGGCTGCGCCTCGATTGCATATCAGTTTTGCGCACAGTCGCGATGAGCGTGATCTGAATGTCTCCCCCCTGTTGGCCGGCATGGTTGCCGGATTTGCGAAAGTGGAGGTAAAGGCACAGACGGCGCTCATCACGGAGTATTACGACGATGCGCCGCCTGTACCGCTGGTTCCGGACGAATCGGTGGCCGGCGGCAGCGATATCATTCGCAACCAGTCGGCCTGTCCGTTCCGGGCCTTCGCCACGCACCGCTTGGCGCTTGCGCCGCTCGGCGAAACCCGGCCCGGCATCGAGCCGCGCGAAAAGGGTTCGCTGATCCATCACGCCTTGCAGTACATCTGGGAGCAGTTGAAGTCGCAGCAGGCTCTGTTGGCGCTCGATGAGGAGGCCGCCTCATCTCTGGTCGGGGCGGCGATCGATCATGCCTGGGGCAAGACGCGCATACCGGTCACGGAGACAACCCGGGATTACGAACGACAGCGCATGGCCGCGGTGTTGCACGACTGGCTCGATGTGGAGCGGGAACGTCCTTCATTTGAGGTGGTCTGCTGTGAGAAACCCTACGAGCTGCAACTTCCTGTCGAGGGCGAGGCTAGGATAGCGGTGAAGTTGAAGGCCGATCGGATCGACCGTGATGGCGAAGGCCACAGCATGGTCATCGATTACAAGACCGGTGCAAAGCAGGGCGTGAAAAAGTGGATCGGCGAGCGGATGGAGCAGCCGCAATTGCCGCTGTATGCCATCGCTGAACACCTGGGAGAGAACGATGCAGTCTGTTTTGCTCAGGTGCGCAGCGGAGAAATGGAGTTCGAGGGCCTGAGCGGCGAGCCGCTTGGCATCAAAAAGATCACCCTGTACAAGGGAAACGATCCCGAAGCCGAAACTTGGTCGGATTTGCTCGCACTGTGGCGAAAACGAATCGATGCGCTGGCCTCCGAGTTTGTCAGTGGGCGTTCCGATGTGTCGCCACGCGATGACAATGCCTGCAAGCACTGCGGTCTGGAGTCGGTGTGCCGCATTGACGAAATCGGCTTTGCACATGAGGTTGATGAAGATGATGTGGGGGACGAGACATGAGCATCGATGTTCGTCGTACCACCATCGATCCGGCCGGATCGTTCCTTGTGCAGGCTCCGGCCGGCTCCGGCAAAACGGAACTGCTGACCCGGCGTATTTTGCGCTTGCTCGCCGTGGTTGAGGAGCCCGAGGAGATTTTGGCGCTCACTTTTACGCGCAAGGCGGCGGCGGAGATGCGCAGCCGCGTCATCGAGGCGTTGACGATGGAAAAGCCCTCGGATGAATCCTCGCACAGGGTGGAGACCTGGCAGCTGGCACAGGCAGCGAACGAGCGATCCGTGGAGCGCGGCTGGCATCTGGCCGAACACCCGATGCGACTGCGCATGATGACGCTGGACAGCTTCACGCATGCACTGGCGCAGCAGTTGCCGCTGCTCTCAGGGCTTGGCGACATGCCCACGCCCTCCACGCATGTGGTGCCGCTTTATCGGGAAGCCGCCGAGGTGGCATTCGCGCAACTGGAACGCCGTAATCGTGATCAGGCAGCGGCGGTGCTGCTGCATCAGGATCACGATTTGCCGGCCCTGATCGAACTGGTGGCCGATATGCTCGGTAAACGGGACCAGTGGTTGCACGATATCCGACCGCATGCCGATAATCCGGATGCGCTGCGCGATGTGCTCGAAGCGGGATTGGCCGAGATCATGGCGCGGAAGTTGAGTCACTGTGCATTCCTGATTCCCGAGGAAATCCGCCTGGGCATGCCGGCGTTGCTGCGCTTCGCCGGCTCGAATATGAACGACGACATGCTCGGTACCCTAAGTGGCTGGCCGGATGCCGATATCGATCAGCTCGCCATATGGCAGCGCATTGCCGAGCTGCTGATGACCAAAAAAGATCCGAAATTCAGGTCGAAGGTAGACAAGAGTATCGGGTTCCCGCCCGGCAAGGAGTTTGCCGGAGAGAAGCAGGAATTCATCGAAGGCCTGACAATGCTTGCCGGTATTGATGGCCTGGCTGTTTTGCTGAACGAGGTTCGATCTTTTCCGCCTGAGCCGCATTTTGACGATATGCAATGGCAGGTGCTGGAGGCGCAATTGGTGTTGCTGCTCAGGGCGGATGCAGCGTTGCAGCGCCTGTTCGAACAGCGCGGTGAAGCGGATTTCATCGAGATCGCCCTGCGCGCGATGCGGGCGCTGGAGGACGAACAGGGCAATCCGACCGATCTGTTGATGCGGCTGGATTACCGCATTCACCATATCCTTGTCGACGAATTCCAGGATACCTCGCTGTTGCAGTTGCGCCTGCTGCGCAACCTGACCGAGGGCTGGCAGGCGGGCGACGGCACGCACCGCACGCTTTTCATGGTCGGCGACCCGATGCAATCGATCTATCGCTTCCGCAAGGCCGAGGTGGGCCTGTTCCTGTTGGCCTCCAATAACCGGGTCGGATTGCCGCAGGTACGGTCATTGAACCTGACGCACAACTTCCGTTCGGCGCCGACGATCGTCGATTGGGTGAATCGAGCCTTTTCGCGCATCTTTCCGGGCGAAGCGGATCCCTTGATGGGGGCGGTCGAGCATGCCGAGGCGTACGCAGCACTCACCCATGCCGGCGAGGTGCATTTGCATCTGCAGCATCAAAAGGATGCCGCCGGTGAGGCGGCAGCCGTTGTAACGACGATATATCAGTCTCTGAAGACGGATGGATCGCGTATCGCCGTGCTTGCCCGGGCGCGCAGGCATCTGCATGCCATTATGCAGGCACTGGTCGAGGTGAAAATTGCATTCCGAGCCGTCGACATCCTGCCGCTGAACGCGCGTCCAGAAATCCGTCTGCTTCGTGCACTGATGCGGGCTTTGCTGCACCCTGCCGATCGTGAATCCTGGGCAGCCCTGCTGCGTGCGCGCTGCTGCGGCCTGACGACGGCCGATTTGCATACCCTGTTGGCCGGGGATGACCGACGGGTGAGCGAGATTCTTGGCGATGGTGAATCGCTTGATCGGCTGCATGCCGATGCCCGTCGCCGCACCGAGCATCTGTGGCAGGCGCTGGCACCATGCCTGAACGTCGCAGGACGCCTGCCGGTACGGAATCTGCTCGAAACGGCCTGGCATCGATTGCAGATGCCGGGTCTGATCGATAGCGATGCGGGTCGAAACGTTTCCGCCATGCTTGATCTGGTCGACGAACTGGAGCAGGGCGGCCTGATCGATTTCGCGCTGCTCGATGAGCGGATGGAGAAGCTGTTTGCCGCGCCCGATTCGTCGCCTGAGGCGGCACGCGTCGAACTGTTGACCATGCATGGTGCCAAGGGGCTTCAGTGGGATGTGGTGATCCTTCCGGGTCTGGGGCACGGCAATGCGAAGAGCGATGCGCCGCTGTTGGTGATGACCGATGTCCCGCTTGAAACCGGCGTGCAATCACTGATCGCGGTGCGTCCGCCGAAACGCGGGCAGGATGCCGTTTTCAGTATGGTCCAGAATGTCGAAAAGATTCGTGAGAACAATGAGTTGGCACGCCTTCTTTATGTGGCTTGTACACGTGCCGAAACGGCGCTGCACCTGTTCGGACATGTTTCGGATAAAAGCGGCGAGGCTGCCAAGGGATCGCTCTTGCATCTGCTGCTACCCGATGGCATGGCTGAAGATTGTTTCGGTGCTGTGGTGCATTCGCTGGAAGCACAGGGGCATGTGAACGCCCACGAACGCCGGCCGTTGACGCGCATTCTCGATCTTGATGCGGCGCCTGCATGGCTGCCCGAGGCGGATGCGGGCGAAAGCGAGTATTTCTGGGCTGGGCCGGAAGCCGCCCCCATCGGCATTGCCGTGCACGCGGCCCTGCAGCACGTGGCCGAGAAGGGCATCGAGAACTGGACCGATAACGACAGTGCCGCCGAGGCAAAGCTCATGCGAGGGATGCTGGTGGGCGAAGGGTTGTCCGGCGCTATGCTGGAAAACGCCTTGCAACGCTGTGCATCGGCTCTGGCGCGCGTACTGTCCAGTACCCGGGGTGCCTGGCTGCTGTCGGTGGGGCATCGTGATGGTCGTTCGGAATGGGCGCTAAGCAGCAGACGTGGAGACACGGTCACCCATCACATCATCGATCGCAGCTTCATCGACGCTGAGGGGACACGCTGGATCGTCGATTACAAGACCGGTGAGCATGCCGGTGGTGACGTGGAATCCTTTTTGGACGCAGAGGTGCAGCGCCACCGGCCGCAGTTGGAACGCTATGCCCAGCTGCTGGCGCCCATCGAGGATCGGCCACTGCGCCTTGGGCTGTATTTCCCGATGATCGATGCCTGGCGCGAGTTTGCGCCCCAGGCGGAGCCCGCCATGCACGGCGGATTGTAGTGCACTTCGTCCGCCGCCCGCGATAGCATGCGCTGATGTTCACCGGAATCATTCAGGATGTCGGATGCCTGGAAAAGATCACGGCGCGGATGGATGGCGCCGACTGGCAGGTTTCCACGCATCTGGACGTCAGTGCTTGGCGTATTGGCGATTCGGTGGCGGTCGATGGCTGTTGTCTGACGGTCACGGCGTTTCCCGAACGTGGAGTGTTTGCGGCCACATTGTCACCCGAAACGATGGACAAGACCCGCTTTTCCGCCGCCGAATCGGGCTGGCGGCTGAACCTGGAGCCGGCGCTGCGCATGGGAGATGCGCTGGGCGGCCACTGGGTGACCGGGCATGTTGATGACGTGGCTACGATGGCGTCGGTGGAGCCTGCAGGGGAACATGTGCGCATGGATTTCAGCGTACCGACGCATCTGGCGGGCTTCGTGGTGACGAAGGGTTCGGTGACGGTCAACGGCGTCAGCCTGACGGTCAATGCGGTGGACAAATGTCGGTTTTCTGTCAACCTCATTCCGCATACCCTGCAGCACACCAATCTTGGGGCATTGCGCCCCGGGGACAAGGTCAATCTCGAGACCGATATCCTGGGCCGCTACGTGCAGCGGCTGATGCAGGTGAAGGAGGATCAGGCATGACGCTGGCCACATGCGAGGAATTGGTCGAGGAACTGAAATCCGGACGCATGATCATCCTTGCCGACGACGAATCGCGTGAAAACGAGGGCGATCTGGTGATGGCAGCCGAATGGGTGACCCCCGAGGCCATCAACTTCATGGCTCGCTTTGGCCGCGGCCTGATCTGCCTGTCCATCACCCAGGCACAGGCCGACCGCCTGAAGCTGCCGATGATGGTCAGCGACTCCAATGCCAAGTTCAAGACCAATTTCACGGTGTCGATCGAGGCGGCCCAGGGCATTACCACGGGCATCTCCGCCTATGATCGCGCCCATACCGTGCGCTCTGCCGTCAATGCGCAGGCGAAACCGGACGATATCATCATGCCCGGCCACGTGTTCCCGCTGGTCGGACGCGAGGGCGGCGTGCTGGTGCGCGCCGGCCATACCGAGGCCAGCATCGATCTGGCACGCATGGCCGGACTGGCGCCGGCCGGAGTGATCTGCGAGATCATGAACGACGACGGCACCATGGCCCGCATGCCTGAACTCCAAGCCTTCGCAGCCGAGCACGGCCTGAAAATCGGCTGCATCGCCGACATTATCCGCCATCGCCTGCAGAACGACTCACTGGTCAAGCGCGAGGTCGAGGTGCGTCTGCCCACCGAGTTCGGCGAGTTCCGCCTGGTGGGCTACACCAATGCGATTGATAAGGCCGAACACGTGGCCCTGGTGATGGGCAACCCCACACCGGACAAGCCGACACTGGTACGGGTGCATTCCGAATGCCTGACCGGTGATGTGTTTGCCTCCCGACGCTGCGACTGTGGTTCGCAACTGCATGCGGCCCTGCGCCAGGTGGCCGCGGCGGGCGAGGGCGTGGTGCTGTATCTGCGTCAGGAGGGTCGCGGTATCGGCCTGTTGAACAAACTTCGTGCCTACCAGCTTCAGGATGCCGGCCACGATACGGTCGAGGCCAACCGCCAGCTCGGTTTCCGCGCAGATCTGCGCGATTACGGCATCGGGGCGCAGATCCTGCGAGATCTTGGCCTGCGCAAGCTGAAGCTTCTGACGAATAATCCAAAGAAAATCATTGGCTTGGATGGATATGGCATGGAAGTGGTTGAACGCGTGCAGCTGCAATCACTCGCGCATGCCGACAACATCGCCTACCTGACTACCAAGCGCGACAAGCTTGGACATATCCTGAATGTTGGCCTGGATGCCGGGAGCAAGGGTAAGTGAGTCTTGAGGCGCCGCAGTTGGCAGGGAATGTCGATGCCGCCGGCCTGAGCATCGGTATTGTCGTCAGCCGTTTCAACGCTTCCATAACCGAACGGCTGCTGGATGGGGCGCTTGCAGTGCTGAAGGAACATGGTGCCGACGAGAAGTCGATCCGCGTCGTGCATGTGCCGGGAGCCTTTGAGATCGGCACCATCGCCGCGCGCATGGCCGCCAACGGGACCTATGACGCCATCGTTTGCCTGGGTTGCGTCATCCGCGGTGACACCGCCCATTTCGAGTACGTCTGCCAGGGAACGATGGATGCCATCGGTCGCGTGGCCCAGCGTGGCGATGTCGGTGTTGGCAACGGCGTGTTGACCGTCGACAGCGTTGAGCAGGCGCGCGAACGCATTGGTGGCATCCACGGCCACAAGGGGGCCGAGGCCGCCTTGACCGCGGTCGAGGTGGCCCGCCTGCTGCAGCATCTGGAGACCTGATTGCTGAAGCCCAACAAGGCCAAGAAGCCAAATCGTCACAAGGCGCGAGAATCGGCGCTGGAGGTGCTGTATGCCTGGCACAACGGTGGCCAGGATGATGCGATGATTCCATCGCTGCTGGCTGATCGCCTGCGGGAAAGAAAGCGTACTGATCAGGATCGGAATTTTGCGCGCGAACTGGTGCACGGCGTTATCACCGATGTGGCCCGCATCGACGAGAAGATTGCCTCCGCCGTCGGCGGACGCAGCCTGCAAAGCATCGCCCATGTCGAACATACGGTGCTGCGCCTGGCTGTGTGGGAGATGATGCACAAGCTGGAAACGCCATACCGGGTGATCATCAACGAGGCCCTGGAATTGACCCGCGACTATGTCGGCGAAGCGCCGCGCGGCTTCATCAACGGCGCACTCGATCATCTGGCGAGGATACTGCGTCCGGAGGAGAAGACGGCCGCGCGCGGCTGAGCTCGTCCCGGACAGTCTCGGAAAGTACGTTCAGGCGTCGGATCAACATCGGCAATACATTCATGCGGCCGCGGTCCAGATGCATGCGCAGGCGCGGCAGGTGTGCATAGCAGGCATCGTCGCTGTTGGGCCAGGCTAATACCTGTTCGATCTCGCCCTGTTTCAGCACATCGGCGAATTCGGCGTTCAGGCGTGCCAGGCCCTCTGCGCTCATCGGGTTCAGCAACCTGAGCAGAATCATATCCCCGACATAGCGGAAACTGTGGTAATTGCTATAGAAATCATTGATGTGCTCCACCGCCGACGCCACGTTGTCGGTATGGAACAGCATCTGGAAATCGTCTGGGCTGACCAGGTGGTCGTTGACCAGTCGGCGCATCCACGATTGCAGGAACGGACCCCAGTAATCGTCATCCGGAGCCTCCAGCAACACCACCGGGATCGGCGGGTTGCGTCCGGTCTGCAGCAGTGTCAGCGTTTCGAAGGTCTCGTCCAGAGTGCCGAAGCCGCCGGGCGTCAGCACCACCGCATCACTCTCCTTCAGAAAGAACAGCTTGCGCGTGAAGAAGTACTTGCAATAGAAGTTGCGCGGTGATCCGTCGACAAAGGGATTCGGGAACTGCTCCATGGGAAGGTTGATGTTGATGCCGAAGGACTGATCGGTTCCGGCCCCCTCGTTGGCGGCCCGCATCAGGCCACCGCCGCCACCGGTGATGATCATGAAGCCGGCCTCGGTCAGTGCCTTGGCGCAGTCCCGCGTCTGCCTGTAGCGCGGGTCATCATTGCCAATGCGGGCCGAGCCGAAGACGGTGGCCTTGCGGAACGGCTTATAGGGCGCGAACACCTCCAGGCCGCGCCGGATTTCGTTGATCATGTTGGCGACCATTTTCATGTCGGGAGTGTCATGGTGGCCGGCCAGCAGATGCAGCGTTTCCACAAGGACGCGGCGCTTGTGAACCGGCTCATCCGCGAACGCCTGCAGCAGCATCGCGGCCGGCTGGTGCAGGTGTTCCGGCAGGTCGGCGAGGGTATCCGTGTCGGTCATTTGGCCGGGGCCGCAGCCTCAATAATGACATCGATGCGCCGGTTCATCGCCCGCCCCTTGGCGAACGCGTTGCTGGCAATCGGACGCACCTCGCCGTAGCCGAAGGTTCTGACCTTGGACGCATCCAGGCCGTCGGCCACCAGCATGTTGCGCACCGCCTCCGCCCGCTTCAGAGACAGTACCTGGTTGGCCTTGGGGTCGCCCTTGTTGTCGGTGTGGCCCTCGATGCGGTAGCGGCGGTCGCTGTACAGATCCAGTGCCTGCTTCAGCCGCCGAATGAGATGTCCGTACTTGGCCTTGTTCACCGTGCTCTGGCCCGGGGCGAACTTCAGCGAGCTCAAGCGGATCAGCAGCGAGCCGTCGAGATTGATGTAGATCTTCACCTCGCCCGGCTTGAACAGCTTGCGCAGCTTGGCCTGGCGCTTGGTCTCGAAGGTTTCCTGCGCCAGCTTGGCCTGGAAGGCGTTCTTCAGCGTGCTCAACTGCGTATTCTGCGCGTTCAGCAACTGCTGCTTCTGCGCGGCAAGGCTCTGCTGCAGCGTGGTGGCATCCTCTGCCTTCAGTTCCGCCAGATCCTGCTGATACTGCTGGCGCTGCTGTATCAGCTCGTCATGCAGGTTTGCGGCCTCCTGGACCAGCTCGGCGGGTGTGATATCGGTGGCGAGATCGTTGACATCGATGTCTTCCCCGAGAGCCGCCGCCACCTGTTTGCGATGCTTCGAGGCCTCCAGCATCAGTGATTCGTAGCCATCGGACTGACGGCGCAGCTTGCGAATGCGCACAACCATGTTCAGGGCCCGGCGTGCCAGCAGTAGCGCATGCGCCGGCTGTTCGGGCACGGTGGAGGTGATGCCATCGATGACCTGCTGCAGGTTGTAGGTCTCCTGCTTGGCGGCGCCATACAGCGTCGGCGCGTAATTGCTGGCGTAATCATGGCGGGCGTCGCTCAGCGCGTCCTGGGCCTGCTGCACGATGTACGGCAGCGTGGCCAGCAATGCCTTTTTGTACAGCGAGGCGGCCTCACCGGCCTTCTGCGCATCGGTATTCAGCTGTCCGGCCTCATTGGCGGCGATGGCGGCGGTCAGGGCCTGTTCACCCTGGGCGAACAGCGTATCGAAGTTGCTGACGCTGGATGGGTCGTGGACAAGATCGATCGCTTCCTTGGTGTGCTGGCGAAGCAGCAGCAGGTCGTGATGGTGCTTCTTGTAGTCGGCGGCGATCTGCTTGGCCTCGTCCAGCGCCGTGGCTGCCGCCTGCAGGCTGGAGGCCAGTTGTTCCTTGTTGTTTTGCTGGCTGGCCAGCAATGCCGCCCCGACATAGGCCTGGGCCTTGCTGATGGTATCCGGGGCGAAGATGTGATCCGGAGAATCGATGAAGGCCTGCACGGCCTGTTGCAGCTGGTCGGCCGTCTGCGTCTGCGCCAGAGCGGATAAGGGTGCCAGCAGAAGCAGTGCCATCAGCGGCAGGGCCATGCGCTGGAGAAGCAGCCTAGCCAAGGTCGAGCATCCGTTGCAGGGCCAGCTTGGCCCATTGCTTGATGTCGGTCGGTACCGCCACCCGGTTCACCTCCGTGCCATCGCGGATCGCCTTCAATGTCATGTACAGGTGCTGCGGGTCGGTGCGGAACATCGTCGAGCACATGCACACCATCGGCGACAGGAAATATACCGGCTTGTCCGGGTGCTCAAGGCGCAGGCGGTTGACCAGGTTCAGTTCGGTGCCGATGGCGAAGGTCTGTCCGGCGGGGGCGGCGGCCACGTCCTTGATGATGGCCTCGGTGGAGCCGATGAAGTCGGCCTTGTCGCACACCGCGCGGCTGCATTCCGGGTGCGCGGAAATGCGGATGCCGGGATGGGCCCGGCGCATGGTGTCCACATGCTCAGGGCGGAACAATTGATGTACGGAACAGAAGCCGTTCCACAGGATCAATCTGGCCCTCTCGATGTCCTCAGGGCTGTTGCCGCCCATCGGTTGGCCCGGATCCCAGACGATCATCTGATCATCGGGCACGCCCATGGCCACGGCGGTGTTCTCGCCCAGGTGCCGGTCCGGGAAGAACAGGATCTTTTCCCGCTGCCGCCAGGCCCATTCCATGACACGCCGGGCATTCGACGAGGTACAGACGATGCCGCCGTGCTCGCCGCAGAAGGCCTTCAGGGCGGCGGCGGAGTTGATGTAGGTGACGGGGGTGACCGTGGTGTCGGGATCGAGCGCCGTCGCCAGCTCCCGCCAGCATTCCTCGACCTGCGCGCTATCGGCCATGTCGGCCATCGAGCAGCCAGCGGCCGGATCGGGCAGGATCACCGTCTGCTCATCACTGGTCAGGATATCGGCCGTTTCAGCCATGAAATGCACGCCGCAGAAGATGATGTACGGCACGCGGGTCTTGGCCGCCTCCTGGGACAGCTTCAGCGAATCGCCGCTGATGTCGGCGAAGGCGAACACCTCCTCGCGCTGGTAATGATGGCCGAGGATCAGTACCTGGCCGTCGAGTTCGCTGCGCAGACGGTGGATGGACTCGATCAGGTCGGTTTCCGGGGTGTCGTAGAGCTGCTGCAGCAGGGATTCGGTATGCATTGGTGGGAGTCTTAGGGGCGGGCATGGGCCTGTCAATGTGTGCGCATGGCCCACAGGCTGCCGGGTGTCGCGGCCGCCATGGGGATTGGCTACACTGTTGGCTTCGATATCACAGACGAGGTTTGATCCATGCCCGCATACCGCTCCCGCACCACCACCCACGGCCGCAACATGGCTGGCGCCCGCGCCCTGTGGCGCGCCACCGGCATGAAAGACGGCGATTTCGACAAGCCGATCATTGCCGTGGTCAACTCCTTCACGCAGTTCGTGCCCGGGCATGTGCACCTGAAGGATATGGGGCAGATGGTGGCGCGCGAGATCGAGGCCGTCGGCGGCGTGGCCAAGGAGTTCAACACCATTGCTATCGACGACGGCATTGCCATGGGCCACGGCGGCATGCTCTACAGCCTGCCTTCCCGCGACCTGATCGCCGATTCGGTCGAGTACATGGTCAATGCCCATTGCGCCGATGCCATGGTGTGCATCTCCAACTGCGACAAGATCACCCCGGGCATGCTGATGGCGGCCCTTCGCCTGAACATCCCGACCGTGTTCGTCTCCGGCGGGCCGATGGAGGCCGGCAAGATCACCATCAAGAACCGCGAACTGCACCTGGATCTGATCGACGCCATGATCATGGCCGGGGATGCCAACGAGAGCGATGAGGACGTGGCGGCGGTCGAGCGCTCGGCCTGCCCCACCTGCGGCTCCTGCTCCGGCATGTTCACCGCCAACTCGATGAACTGTCTGGCCGAGGCTCTGGGCCTGGCGCTGCCCGGCAACGGCTCCCTGCTAGCCACGCATGCGGATCGCAGGGAATTGTTCCTGAGGGCCGGACGCCTGATCGTCGGGAATGCCCGTGCCTGGTACGAACGGGAGGATGCCACGGTGCTGCCACGCTCGGTCGCCACCTTCGAGGCCTTCGAGAATGCCATGAGCCTCGATATTGCCATGGGCGGCTCCACGAACACGGTGCTGCACATCCTGGCCTGCGCCCAGGAAGCGGGCGTGAAATTCACGATGGCCGATATCGACCGGCTCAGCCGCAAGGTGCCGAACCTGTGCAAGGTGGCGCCGGCCACGCAACAGTATCACATGGAGGACGTGCACCGTGCCGGCGGCGTCATCGGCATCCTGGCCGAGCTGGATCGGGCAAAATTGATCAACCGCCAGGCGCCGACCGTGCACGCTTCAACATTGGGCGGTGCCCTGGACAGCTGGGATGTGATGAAGTCCGGAAACAAGGAGGCGCGGCAACTGTATCGTGCCGCCCCCGGCGGCATCCCGACCCAGGAGGCCTTTTCGCAGGCCGAGCGTTACAAGACGCTGGATCTGGACCGCGAGGCGGGCTGCATCCGCGATCTGGCGCACGCCTATTCGCTGGAAGGGGGTCTGGCGGTGCTCTACGGCAACATTGCCGAGCGCGGCTGCATCGTCAAAACGGCGGGCGTGGACGAATCGATCTGGAAATTCTCCGGTACCGCGCGCGTGTTCGAGAGCCAGGAGGAGGCGGTGAACGCCATCCTGAACGATCGGATCAAGGCCGGCGACGTGGTGGTGATCCGCTACGAGGGCCCGAAGGGCGGGCCGGGCATGCAGGAGATGCTGTATCCCACCTCGTACCTGAAGTCGAAGGGCCTGGGCAAGGACTGCGCACTGATCACCGACGGCCGCTTCTCGGGCGGCACCTCGGGGCTTTCGATCGGCCATGCCTCGCCGGAGGCGGCCGAGGGCGGTGCCATCGGCTTGGTCGAGGAAGGCGATACCATAGAAATCGATATTCCCAATCGTTCCATACAGTTGGATGTTTCTGATCAAGTATTGGATGAACGCCGTAAGGTGATGGAGGCGATGGGCGCCTCGGCCTGGAAACCAATCGCCCGCGACCGCGTGGTCTCCAAGGCCCTGCAGGCCTATGCGGCCCTGACCACCTCCGCCGACCGTGGCGGTGTTCGCGATCTGGATCAGCTCAAGTAATGCTCCGTCCAACCTTAAGAAGCGTCCATCACGGGCGCTTTTTTGTTCGTAGGTCCGATAACGCCAAAAGCAGACGTTCAGAATAATTAATAACTGACGACTTCTTTTATTTGTTGATACGGACTAATGGCCACCATCGCCAAGTTTGATGCGCTAATGCTTCTATTGCTGTGGAAAAGCTTTGCATAGGGTGTGCCTTGCAGTAGTTGTGTAGAAACGAGGCCCTGGAGTTTCGGTCTCCATATGTGCCTTGTTGGCCCCCACTCTTCCAACTGGCTGTATTGACTGCAGTTAAATATCCTTCAACAAATATCATTGCATTTAAATAATTTTCCTTCGACTGAAAACCGCTAATGTTAGGGTTATTTCGATTGTTATAGTCATTCACATAGTCACCGCAGCTTATTTGATCGAATACTGCTATGCCTCCTTGTTTGGCTTCTGCATTGGCATCTGGAATACAGACAGCGTTCGTTACAACAATCAGCATCGCGACAATGGCAATATCACTAAAATACATCTCCTGACGTTTCATCATCCCTATCCTCCGTTAACGAATGCATCAGACGGCTCACTTGCACTTGCCTGATGGGCACGCTTCTTTGGCCGCCGGTAGGTACTGAGTCCAATCCCTGGCTGTTTATCTCGACCAAGAATCACATGCTCCAACAATTACACATGTGAACAACATGAAAGGGAATAGGAATATCCGGCATGCAAAATAAGTGGAAGATCCAATAAACCCTTGTTCCATTGTACCTTTTAACAGGCTCGCAGCGCCGATCAATGCATGCTCCCGATACGCAATTCAGGAATCGTCACCCGGCGTTTCCAGGCGGCCACCACGATCCGGGTGATGGAACAGGATCACCACCACCACCGAAGATAGGGCCAATACCGACATGAGCCAAAATGCACCGTTGAAACTATGCGTCAGATCCACGAGCCATCCGGTCACCAATGGCGCCACGAAACCGGAGATGGCAAAAAACGTATCCATGATGCCGAGCGCCGTGCCGGAGCGCTCCCCGGCAACATCGACGTTGATGGCATAAAACGCTGCATTTGCACTCATGCTCAGCCCCACCGCCAGGGAGATGAACACCAACATCACCGTCAGGTTGTGCATAAAGATCACCGGCAGGATGCAAAGTCCGGCCAGGAATTGTGATATCCAGATGGGATGGGAGCGTGCGATCCGCAACCGGCCTGTTGAACGCAGCAGTGCATCCGATACATAGCCGAAGATCCACAGGAAAAGGGCAGCCGTCAGCCACGGCAGGATGCTGAACAATCCGACCTGCCTTACATCGAGGTGGTATACGGTTTCCAGGTACGTCGGCAACCAGGTCATGAAGAAAAACAGAAAATAGCCGAATACGAAGAACGACCAGTCATTTGCCAGCAGCGTGGGATCGGACAGCAGGAACTTCCACAGGCCCCGTATCTGTCGGCGGCGTTGGTGCAGGGCTTGGCTGTCGATGCCGCGATCGCTTGCTTTACCATCGCGTATGTGTTCAAGCTCGGCGGTGTTCACAAACCGGCTGTGCTCGGGAAAATCGCGGAACAGGAACCACCACAACGGCAGCCAGGCAAAACCGAGAAGCATGAGCACGATGAACATGCCGCGCCAGCCGACATGGATGATGAGTTCCGTGGACATCGGCGCGCCGATGGCGAGCGCCAGTGGCACCGCCACCAGGGAATTCGACAGGGCAATGGCGCGTTCACGGCTGGACAGCCAATCGGCAACCCCGCGGTTCATGGATGGAAAATTGGGTCCTTCCGCCACCCCCAGCAGCACGCGCATGCCGGCCAGCATCGTGAAACCGACCGCCATGCCTGTGAGGCCGCTGGCCAGCGACCATATCAGCGCGGCCCAGAACAGGGTCACGCGTGCGCCATAGCGATCGGCAAAGACGCCGCCGAATAGCGTGGTCAGCATATAGCCGATGCTGAATGCCGAAAGGATAAATCCGCTGTACAGGTCCTTGTCGTGCCGGCTGAATTGCAGATCGCGCGCGATATCGCCGATCGCATATGAAATGGCCGATCGGTCAATGTAGTTGATGAGGGTGATGGAGAAAATAAGCGCGATAATCATCCAGCGGAATCGGGTCATGCGCATGATGCTTCTCCAGGAAGAAGTATAGGCAGCAAAACACACTCGCCAAATCCATGGGAAGTGTCCAGACAACCGCAGATTGGAATGGCCACCAATTACATATATGCAGCCTAGGGTTCGATATCGGCCATTAGCAGTTACTTGCATTTCCAGTGCACCGCGAATGAACAGCGCCAAGTCGGTATAACAGGGATAAACAAAGAGAGCCTCTGTGAGGCTCCCTTCAGTTAGCGTGTTGCGCTTACTCGATCAATGCGACAAAGTCGACGCTGGCAAAAAATGCGATGATGGCGGCAATGGTCGTGTAGATGAGTTCTTTCATGCCACTCACGATGTTTATGGCAGCCTCCCAGGCTGAGGGATTCCCTCAACCGTTCATATTAAGCTTAGCAAATAAAAGTCGCTATCAAGGCCTCTTGGTAGCTTTATCATCATCGGTTTACTCATCTTGGCATTGCGTTGGAATGATAAGCGGTGGCCACACTTGCATGGCTGCTTTTGGCCGGGTGTAGATGTTACTCCCGCCTGGTTACGATTCGGCGCGGAATAGGGGTGCGTGGCAGCTGTCACAGGTAAGGATGCGTTGCTTGGAGTCGGGGCTGCTCAGCCCGCGGTTTAAAAGGCCTGTGGCATGGCATTGGTTGCAGGCTGGGGGGCCTTGATCCGTCTTGCAATCCGGATTCTGCGCCAGGTATTCGTCGAACGTCGGCAGTTGGCGCCATTCGGCCAGGTTTTTCCGGTGCGTACGGCTGGCCGCGATAAACACGGAGACCAGAAGCAGGGGGATGCTGAGAATCAGCAGGGCGCCAAAAACAACCAGCGCATGGCCATGTACTTCTGCATGCATATTTAACCCCCTTTCCACCACGTTAACCATCTGACCGGCAATTGTGAACCCGGCGGGCGGTGCTCGAATTACACCTCGTTCGGCTACAATGCATTGATCATCAATAAGGAGAGCGGATGAAGGGCATAGTGATCGAGAAGGATGATGGCGGTTACCGGGCTGGGCTGCGGGAGATTGATGAGGAGCGGTTAACCGATGGCGATGTGCTGGTGCGCGTTGCCTACAGTTCATTGAATTACAAGGATGCGCTGGCGATCACCGGCAAGGGGCCGGTGGTGCGCAGATTCCCGATGGTGCCGGGCATCGATCTGGCCGGCACGGTGGAACAAAGCTTTGATCCGGGCTTCAAGCCGGGCGATCCGGTGTTGCTGAACGGCTGGGGCGTGGGCGAGACACACTGGGGCGGCCTGGCCGGGAAAGCGCGATTGCACGGTGAATGGCTGCAGCCGCTGCCGCAGGAGCTGACGGCGCGCCAGGCGATGATCATCGGTACCGCCGGCTACACGGCGATGCTGGCCATCATGGCGCTCGAACACCATGGCATCACACCGGAAAGCGGGGATGTGCTGGTGACCGGCGCCGGCGGTGGCGTCGGCGGTTTCGCCATCCGTTTGCTCTCGAGGCTGGGCTACCGCGTCATCGCTGCCACCGGCCGCTTCGATCAGGACGATTATATGAAGGGCATCGGTGCGGCCGAGATCATTGGTCGGCATGAGCTGGCCAAACCCGGCAAACCGCTGATGAAGGAGCGCTGGGCCGGGGCGATCGATGCGCTGGGCAGCCATACGCTGGCCAATATCTGCGCCAGTATCCGTCACGGGGGAGCGGTCGCTGCCTGTGGCCTGGCCCAGGGCATGGATTTCCCGGCCACAGTGGTGCCGTTCATCCTCCGGGGCATCACCCTGGCAGGTATCGACAGCGCCATGCGCCCGATGTCCGATCGCCTCAAGGCCTGGCAACGGCTGGCGAAGCTGCTCAAGGCGGAGGATCTGGAGGCGATCGGGCACGACATCGGCCTGGAAGAGGCGATCGCCGCTGCCGATATGCTGCTGGCCGGGCACGTGCGCGGCCGGCTGGTCGTCAACATCACTGGCGGCCAGGGCGCCATGCCATGACTTAGTACAACAGATGCCCTTGCGGATGGGGCAATATGTCACATGTATAGTGCATAGAAAACACGCTGAATTACGACAAAATCGACGTAATATATCTATGAAAAATTTCAGAAATATTCGGATAACGGCACCGTCCGTCGGCATCTAATCTTTATGCAACGCGTAAGTTTGTTTGTGCCGAAAATCGGCGTAGATGTAAAACAATGCTCCTGAATGGATGCGGAGCGAAACAAGCCTGCACTGTTGTGGCCCCGGATGTTGGGGGCCGAACGTCGAGAAAATCAACAAGGAGGATCGACGATGGATACGACAATACAAAAAGAAGATAAGGTGCTCGAACGCACCTTGATCAGCGGCTCGAGCACAGAGGCCCTTACCGGTGCTGGTGCCGTAGTGCTGGCCATCCTGGGCCTGGCGCATATTGCGCCACAGATGATGGCCGCAGTGTCGGCAATCGCCCTGGGTGCTGCCCTGATCATGGATGGCGCCGCGGTGGCGGCGGAGTATTCGCGCATTTTGGCGGAAAGCGGCAATGGCAAAGCTAGCAAGGCGGAACTGGGAGGCGGCCTGAGCACCCAGATCGTGGGCGGCGCAGCCGCGGTCGCGCTCGGTGTGCTGGCGCTGCTGAACATCGAAGCCCAGGCGCTGCTGGCCATCGCGGCCATCGTGCTGGGTATCACCGTGGTGTCCAGCGGCGGGGTTACGACACGCCTGAATGCCCTGAAGATCGAGATATCGGATGAGCATGAACTGGCCAAGCGCATTGCCCGAGAGGCGATGACCACTGCCACTGGCACCGATGTCCTGGTCGGACTGGCTGCCGTGGTGCTCGGCATCCTGGCCCTGGTCGGCATCGCCTCTTCCACCCTGACGCTGGTGGCCATGCTGGCGCTCGGCGCCTCGATCCTGCTCACCGGCAGCGCCGTCGTCGGCAAGATGATGAGCATGTTTGCCGCCTAACGCCCGGCATGCCCGGTGGCGTGGGGTGCGCCCGTGATTACCATGGACCGTACCCCACGCCCGGGCGGCGGGATGGATCATGCCGTCACGCCGGAATTGACAGCTGCCCGCCCTCATCTGCTAGGGTAAGCGCATCGCTGAAATCAATTGGATGATGCCGGGGATATCCCCGGCATTTTTTTATCAGGAGTTCTTTTCCCCGTATGCAACAATTCAATTCCC
>CAYRBJ010000003.1:0-58462 GCA_964422615.1 uncultured Zetaproteobacteria bacterium
CCTGCGAGTTCGATTACTCCGGGGTGCAGGCCTGCAAGGCGCTGAAGGAGGAGGGTTACCGGGTCATCCTGGTCAACTCCAACCCGGCCACGATCATGACCGATCCCGAGTTCGCCGATGCCACCTACATCGAGCCCGTGACCTGGGAGGTGGTGGCCAACATCATCGAAAGAGAGCGCCCGGACGCGATCCTGCCGACGATGGGCGGGCAGACCGCCCTGAACACGGCCATGGAGCTGCACAAGGAAGGCATCCTCGAGCGCTACGGCGTGCAATTGATCGGTGCGCAGCCGGATGCCATCGACAAGGCCGAGGACCGTGAACGCTTCAAGGAGGCGATGGAATCCATCGGCCTGGAATGCGCGCGCGGTGGCTTCGCCTACAACATCGAACAGGCGCGCGAGCTGGCGCGCGAGATCGGTAGCTTCCCGCTGATCATCCGCCCATCGTTCACACTCGGCGGTACCGGCGGCGGTATCGCCTACAACCCGGAGGAGTTCGAGCAGATCGCGCAATCCGGTCTCGATGCCAGCCCGACCGACGAGATCCTGATTGAGGAATCGATCATCGGCTGGAAGGAATACGAGATGGAGGTGATGCGCGACAAGCATGACAACTGCGTCATCATCTGCTCCATCGAGAACGTCGACGCCATGGGCGTGCACACCGGAGACTCGATTACCGTCGCGCCGGCCCAGACCCTGACCGACAAGGAATACCAGCGCATGCGCGATGCCTCGGTGGCCTGCCTGCGCGAGATCGGCGTGGAGACGGGCGGATCGAACGTGCAGTTCGCGGTCAATCCGGACAACGGGCGGTTGATCGTCATCGAGATGAACCCGCGCGTGTCGCGCTCCTCGGCGCTGGCCTCAAAGGCCACTGGTTTCCCGATTGCCAAGATCGCCGCCAAGCTTGCCGTCGGTTACACGCTGGACGAGATCCGCAACGACATCACCGGTGAGACCTTTGCCGCCTTCGAGCCGTCGATCGATTACGTGGTGACGAAGATTCCGCGCTTCGCCTTCGAGAAGTTCCCGGGTGCCGATACCCGCCTGACCACGCAGATGAAGTCGGTCGGCGAGGTTATGGCCATCGGCCGCACCTTCACCGAATCCCTGGGCAAGGCGCTACGCGGCCTGGAGACCGGCAGCTCCGGCTTCGATGCGCAGCTGCCGGCCGATGCCGATACCGATGCCTTTCTGCACGAGAGGCTGGCGGTCCCGGGTGCGGAGCGCATCTGGTGGGTCGGCGAAGCGCTGAGGCAGGGCGAGGCCGGCGGCTGGAGCGAGGCACGCGTGTGTGAGTTGACCCGCTTCGACCCGTGGTTCGTGCGCGAGATCCGCGCCGTGATCGAGTTGGAGGAGGACCTGCGCGGGCAGAAACCCGAGAGGTTGACGCATGATGCATGGCGGGCGGCCAAACGCGAGGGGCTGTCCGATGAACGCCTGGCCCAGCTCATGGACAGCGACGAGGAGGTGGTGCGAGCCGCCCGCAAGGCGGCAGGCATCGCCGCCGTGTTCAAGCGCGTGGATACCTGTGCGGCCGAGTTCGAGGCGCAGACACCGTACCTGTATTCCACCTTCGAGGATGAATGCGAGGCGCGGCCGAGCGGGCGCAAGAAGATCATGGTGCTCGGTGGCGGTCCGAACCGCATCGGCCAGGGCATCGAGTTCGATTACTGCTGCGTGCATGCCTCATTTGCACTCTCCGAGGATGGCTTTGAAACCATCATGGTCAACTGCAATCCGGAGACGGTGTCCACCGACTATGACACCTCCGACCGCCTGTACTTCGAACCGCTGACCTTCGAGGACGTGATGGCCATCGTCGATGTCGAGCAGCCGGACGGCGTCATCGTGCAGTTCGGCGGTCAGACGCCGCTGAAACTGGCGCGCCAGCTCGAGGTGGCCGGGGTGCCGATCATTGGCACCAGCCCGGATGCCATTGACCTGGCCGAGGACCGCGAACGTTTCCAGCAGCTGCTGCACAAGCTGCAATTAAAACAGCCGGACAACGGCACGGCGCGTTCGGTCGACGAAGCGGTGGCGGTGGCCGGGCGTATCGGTTACCCGGTGGTGGTGCGCCCGTCCTATGTGCTGGGTGGCCGCGCCATGCAGATCGTTTTTGATGAGGAAGGGCTGTTGCGCTACATGCGCGAGGCGGTGTCGGTCAGCCCCAGGCATCCGGTGCTCATCGACCGTTTCCTGAATCATGCGGTGGAGATCGACGTCGATGCCCTGTGCGATGGCGAACGGGTGGTCATCGGCGGCATCATGGAACACATCGAAGAGGCGGGCGTGCATTCGGGCGATTCCGCCTGCTGCCTGCCTCCGCATTCGATCAGCGACAAGGTCATCGCCGAGATCGAGCGCCAGACCGAGCTGCTTGGCCTGGGCCTGAACGTCAGGGGCCTGCTGAACATCCAGTTCGCGCTGCAGGGCGACGTGCTGTACGTGCTCGAGGTCAATCCGCGCGCCAGCCGTACGGTGCCATTCGTGTCGAAGGCCACCGGCGTGCCGCTGGCGAAGGTGGCGGCACGCATCATGGTGGGCCAGGACCTGGCGGCGCAGGGCATCAGCGCCGTGCCGCAGCCGACGACCTACCGTGCGGTCAAGGAGGCGGTGTTCCCGTTCGCCAAGTTCCGGGGCGTGGATACGCTATTGAGCCCGGAAATGAAATCCACCGGTGAGGTGATGGGTGTGGCCACCGATTTCCCGGCAGCCTTCGCCAAGGCGCAATTGGGTGCCGGCCAGCGCCTGCCGAAGGGCGGACGGGCCTTTGTGTCCGTGCGCGATGCCGACAAGGAGCGCATGGTGGCGCTGGCCAAGATGCTGGTATCGGCCGGGTTCGATGTGCTGGCGACCACCGGCTGCCATCAGGCGTTGCAGGTGGCCGGCATACCGAGCACGCACGTGGCCAAGGTGACCGAGGGCCAGCGCCCGCACATTGTCGACCGGCTCTTGAACGACGAGGTTGACCTGATCGTCAATACCACCGAGGGAGCGCAGGCGGTGCGTGATTCGAAATCGATCCGCCAGGCGGCACTGGAGCGCAAGATATCCTACTATACCACCATAGAGGGTGGGCTGGCGGCGGCGGAGGCCATTCTCAGTACCGCCGACGTGACGACGGTGTGCAGCATCCAGGAATACCACGCGCAGAGAGGAGCCTGACATGGAACGTGTACCGATGACTGTGCGTGGGGCCGAGAAACTTCGCCAGGAGCTGAGCGAGCGCAAGAGTGTCAAGCGCCCGCAGATCGTGCAGGCAATTGAGACGGCGCGTGCCCATGGCGATCTGTCGGAGAACGCCGAATATCACGCTGCCAAGGAGGACCAGGCGCTGAACGAGGGTCGTATCGCCGAGCTCGAGGATAAACTTGCCCGAGCCCATATCATCGATCCGGGGTCCATCGATGCCGAAAAGATCGTTTTCGGCGCTACTGTAACCCTGATCGATCTGAGCTCTGGCAGCGAAGTGGAGTACCAGATCGTCGGCGTCGACGAGTCCGATATCAAGCAGGGCCGGGTGTCCATCACCTCCCCGATCGCCCGGGCGCTGATCGGCAAGGAGGAGGGGGATACCGTGGTGGTGCGTGCCCCCAGCGGCGAACGCGAGTACGAGGTGCAAGAGGTGCGTTATCTCTAGGCGGCGAAAGTGCCGGCGTGGGAGGGCGCGTTGGCGTTGAGTGCCTCCTGCCTGCGCGCCGGTGCTCTGCGCCTATGCCTGGCCCTGCTGCTGGCCCTGTTGCTGGTGCCGGGATTCGTGGTGGCACCGGTCCTGTTCGCCAAGGCTGGCTCGACCTACCTGGCCGGCATGCTGGCCGGCTATATCTTCCATGTAACCAACCGTACGGTGGTGATCCTGGCCCTTGCCGTAGCCGCCTTCTGGTGGCGTCAGGGCGGCGCGGCCCGGTCCGCCTGGGTGGTGCTGGCCATGATCCTGTTGCTTGTTGCTGTCAACGAATGGGCGATCACGCCGGTGATCGAGGCGCTGAAGGCGCAGATCGGCCATGGTTTCGATACCCTGCCGAAGCATAATCCGCTGCGGGAGCGATTCGGTGACTGGCATGGCGTCAGCGCTACCCTGCATCTGATCGCCACGCTCGGTGCGGCATGGCTGGTGGCCTCTGGTGGCCGTCGGGGTGAGGCATGCAGCAAATCCTAGGCTGGCTGCAGAACCGACTGGCCGACACGCAGTTGCTGATGTTGCTGCTGTCCCTGTCCGTCATCTTCGCGCTGCTGATCATGTTTGCCGACATCCTGGCACCGCTGCTGGTGGCGCTGGCCTTTGCCTATGTGCTGGACGGCGTGGTGGCGCTGCTGGTACGCCTGCGCATGCCGCTGTTGCCGGCCGTGCTGCTGGTCTGCTTCGGAGCCCTGCTGATCGTATTGGTGGCGCTGCTGACCGTGGTGCCGCTGCTGTCCGATCAGGTCGGCCGCCTGATCTCCCAGGTGCCTTTGTATGTGCAATCCCTGCGCGATCTGCTGCATACCTTCCAGGAACACTATGCGAGCTGGCTGAATCCGAATTATGTGCAGCAGATGCTGGGCTCCATGGCCGTCAAGGTTCAGGAATGGGGTGGGGCACTGCTGAAATTCTCACTGTCGTCGATCCCGGGACTGATCGCGTTGATGGTCTATGCGGTGCTGGTGCCGGTGCTGGTATTCTTCCTGCTCAAGGACAAGAAGAAGCTGTTGCACTGGGGCCTGCAGTTTTTGCCAAGCGAACATGTGCTACTCAGGCGTGTCTGGAGCGAGGTGGATGTGCAGATCGGCAATTATATCCGCGGGCGTTTCTGGGAGTCGCTGGTGATCGGCGGCAGCATGGGCGTGGTCTTCTGGCTGATGGGCCATGAGTATGCGCTGCTGCTCGGTACCCTGACCGGCATCTCGGTCTGGATCCCGTTCATCGGGGCTGCGGTGGTGACAGTGCCTGTCATACTGCTGTCCTTTTTCCAGTGGGGATGGTCGGACATGACAGCCTACAGCATCCTCGCCTATGCCATCATCCAGGCCATCGATGCCAATGTGTTGATTCCTTGGCTGTTTTCCGAGATGGTGAACCTGCATCCGATCGCCATCATCGTGGCCGTGCTGGTCTTTGGCAGCCTGTGGGGTGTGGTCGGTGTATTTATCGCCATCCCGATGGCGGCCCTGATTCACAGCGTGCTGGTCATTATCGGCGAACGCTCGAAGCAGCCGGAAGAGCCAGCGCCGGCAGATGGATGACATTGACAGCAGGGCAACGGGCCCTAGGCTGCAAACGCGCCGACGGACGGCGCGTTTTTTCAGTCTGAACCCAAACAGAGGAAGGCGATCCACGTGAACGACAAGATTTCTAAGCGCAGTGCAGCGAAGTCATCCCCGCAGGGAGGCGTCACGGCTGGGGAGCATGCGGCCTTCGATCTGGATGAAATCAAGCGCGACATGCGCAATGCCCAGCTGGTGGACTGGATCAAGCAGCATCAGTCGCAACTGATCGCTGCCGTCGTGATCCTGCTGGTCCTGCTGGTCGCTACGGCAATGTGGATCAACAAGAACAGGGCCGAGCGCAATACGGCGGCGACCATTTATGATCAGGCCCTGGCTACGGTCAATGACGCAGACAAGGAGAAGTTGCTGCAGGCGCTGCTCTCCAGGCATCTCGGCACCGTCTACACGCCTCTGGCGCAGATGCAACTGGCTAGGCTGGACCCCGCACATGCACAGACGCACCTGCGGGCAGTGATCAACAATTCCGACAGCATGTCGGAATGGGTATGGCAGGCCAGGCTCGATCTGGCCAATCTGCTTCTGGATAAGGGCAAACTGTCGGCTGCCATGCCACTGCTGCAGCGCAGCGTCGGTGCTGCCTACGAGCAGCTGCGCCAGTTCCTGCTGGCCCAGGCCAGTGTCGATCCGGCAGACAAGATCAAACACCTGAAGCTGGCTCAGGCAGCCCAGTCCCATGATCATGCCCTGAAACAGCGTATCGATAACGAATTGCAGGCGCTTGAAGCCAAGAACCCCTTGGCCGGAAGCTAGGCGAAGCGGATTCATGATGAAGTCGAAGCTTCTTCCAGCGCTGAAGATGGCTGTGTTGTCCGTGCTGCTGGTGTCCTGCGCCACGGGCCGGGGCGCACAAGCACAACTCCCTGCCTTTGGGCGAGATTTCGGTATTAGCGAAGCCTGGCAGGTCAACGTCGATCAGCGCCCTCCTGCCTCGCCGCGGGCGTTCAGTGCACCCGTTGTCGTGCATGCCACTGGCGGTGACCTGATCGTCGTGGCCGGACACGACGCCCGGGTACACGTGTACAACACGGATGGTTGGGAGGTCCGGCGCATCCCGATCGATGCCTCCTCCGATTCGGGTATGGTGGCACTGGATGACCGCCATGTCGTGACCGGGGATCAGCAAGGCACCCTGTATTGCATCGATGTGGTGGCAGGCAAGATCAGTTGGAAACAGACCCTGTCATCATTGATGCTGGCCAATCCGGTACTGATCCACGGGGATATCATTGCCGCCACTGTGGACAATCGCATTTACCGCTTGTCACCGAAGGGAGAGAAGCGCTGGAGTTACGCCGGCATCCCAGGTGGCCTGGGCATGTACATGTCCCCGTCACCGCTGGTCGACGGCAATGCCATCGTGGCGCTGTTCAACAATGGCGATGTGGATGCCATCAAGGCCGATACCGGTGATCTGCTGTGGCGCCAGCAACTGCTGCTGAACGACAATGCCATGGTGCTGAGCCAACTGAAGGTGCCGTTGGCAGCGGCGGTGGCTGTGCCGGGCTTCCAGGACGGTGCCGGGGCCTATCTGGTGTCCCTGTACCAGGGTGACAGCTATTTTCTGTCCAAACAGGACGGCAGTCGCCAGTTGCATCGTCAGATATCGCTGAAATCCACCCCTCTGGTGGTAGGCAAGGTCATTTACGCGGCGGACAGCCACGGCGTGCTGCGGGCGCTCGATGCCGCCAGCGGCGCCACGTTGTGGAAGACACAGTTAACGCCGGGCGAACTGGTGGGGCCGGTGCTGTGGAACCACGCTCTGTGGGTCGCCGATGACCGGGGCTCGGTCTACCGCGTGGATGAACAGGGGCATGTGATCGGCCATCTGAGTCTGCTCGGGCATTTCGACCGTGCACCGATCGTGCAGGCCCGGGGTGTCATTGTGCGCAATGATCTGGGGTCCCTGTATTTTCTTCACTGACAGGTTCGGTGCGGTGTGAGTGACCAATCATTTGTCAGTCTGCCGGTCGTCGCCATTGTCGGCCGGCCGAATGTAGGCAAATCCACCCTGTACAACCGTCTGGTTGGCAAGCGCCGGGCGATTGTCGGCGATCGCCCTGGCGTTACCGTCGATCGCCTGGAAAGCGATTGCGTGCTCGGCAAGCGGGCGGTGCTGCTGGTCGATACGGGAGGCATCGGCGAAACCCAGCACGGCGAGATGCAGGCGGACATCGACGCCCAGGTGGAAGCGGCGCTGGCCGTGGCCGATCTGGTGCTGTTCGTCGTGGATGGCCAGTCCGGGGCCACGCCGGTGGATCGCGATATTTCCGAACGACTGCGACGGCATGGCCTGCCGGTGATACTGGTGGTCAACAAGGCCGAACAGCCTGGAGCGGCAACCGATTTCTATGCCCTGGGCCTGGGCGAGCCGGTCGCCGTTTCGGCCACCCATGGTCATGGCATCGCCGATTTCATCGAACGCATACAGGGTGCACTGCCGCCCGAAACGGATCAGCAGTCGGCCGTTGTTGAAACGGATTGGCCCGAACCCCTGGCCCAGATCACGGTGATCGGGCGCCCCAACGTCGGCAAATCGACCCTGATCAATGCCTGGCTCGGCCGCGAGCGTGTGGTGGTCAGCCCGATTGCCGGCACCACCCGCGATGCCATCGATGTTGACATGCCCTATCGGTTCGGCGATCAGGAGGGTATCGTACGTTTGGTCGATACCGCGGGCCAGCGCAAGCACGGGCGCATCAGCGATATCATTGAGTTCGTCGCCCGCGTCAAGGCGGTACAGGCATTCCGGCGAGCGCATGCGGCGGTGCTCGTGCTGGACGGCGGCGAGGGCGTATCCGAACAGGATATGCGCCTGATGACCCTGGCTCAGGAGGAGGGATGTGCGTTGCTGGTGGCCGCCAACAAGGTTGATCTGATGTCCGATGAGCAGTGGTCTTACTTTTCCGACAGACTCAGCTACCGCATGCGGGCCATGCCCGGCGTGCCGGTGTTCCGCATCTCGGCCAAAAAGGGGCAGGGTGTGCGCAAACTGCTCGCCGAGGCCGTGCGTGCCGCCCACAACAACGGCACCGAGATCAATACGGGCACCCTGAACCGCTGGCTGGAACAGGCGCAGCGCAAACAGGCGGCACCGAGCGAGCGCGGCGCCGCAGTGCGCCTGAAATATGCATTCCAGATCGACCGTTACCCGCCGACCATCAAGGTTTTCTGTAACCGGCCCGGCAGCATCAAGGCCAGCTATCTGCGTTACCTTGAGCAGAATTTTCGCAGTCGTTTCGAGTTGCCGGGTATTCCCGTGCGCTTCGTGTTCACGGCCAGTGACAATCCCTATGCCCCGGCCAGGGACACGGGGCGGCGTGCAAAACGTAAGGCCTGAACGGTGCACCGTTTCGAGGAAACCCGCATACTGCCATGCAGCGCTCAGGCCATGTTCGATGTGGTGATGGATATCGATGCGTATCCGCTATTCCTGCCGTGGGTGGCCGATTCCCGAATCCTGACGCGTGGGGAAGGGGAGTTGACCGCGGAACTGGTGGCCGACCTTGCCGGCATGCGCCATGCGTTCCAGACCGTGGATCGCTTCGTGCCTGCAAAAATGGTGGAAATCCGCCTGCTTAACGGCCCGTTCAATTTCCTGGAAAGCCTGTGGAGCTTCGAGCCGGTGGACGATCACTCCTGCCGGGCGCATTTCTCCATCGCATTCGAATTCCATAACATGATGCTGCGCATGCTCGCCACGCCGGTGTTTTCCACGGCATGCAAATCGATGGTACACGCGTTCGAGCGACGGGCGGTGGAGATCGGGAGGAGCCGGTGAATATCGTCATCGCGTATGCCCTGCCACACGCGCAGTCACTGGAGGATCTGGACGTGCCGGAAGGCACAACCGTGGAACAGGCCGTGCACATGAGCCATATACTGGAGAAATACCCGGACATCAACCTGTCGGTCAACAAGGTCGGGGTGTTCGCCAAACTGGTCAAGCTCGATCATGTTCTGCATGAGGGTGATCGGGTGGAAATCTATCGCGCCCTGCCTGGCAAGGCCCGCGATCCGTATGCCGTTGAGGACAAGAAGGCGCGTATCCGCGCCAAAAAGGAAAAGAGCGGTAGCGAGGACGACATCAGCGCTGGCTGACGGCCGTCATGGGACATCGTGGGTGTGGCGAGCACCTTCTCCGGGCCGGGGGTTGATTCCGTGCATGGAATTTCGGAGGCTGCCATTGTGCGCAGCGTTGCCGCTGTTCTTTGATTCCGACAACCCGGCAAGGGGGCAGGGAGAATATGCAGATCGATTTCGACTGGCTGGAGATGCAGCTGGACAGTTCGCTGCGGGAGCATGAACGGCATGCCCTGCAGCAAGCGATCGAGGTATTGTTCATCTCCGAGGGGATGTCCATCATCCACCAGCATTCCACCCCGGAAGCGCTGTTTCTGCTGCAATCGGGCAATGTCGAGGTCCACGGCCGTAGCGTCAATGGCCAGGACATCATGTTTTCCCGCAACAACCGGTTGAAGGTGCTGGGTGAAATCAGTTTTTTCAGTGGCCTGCCGACAAGTGCCAGTGTGATTGCCGATCATCCCTGTATCCTGTACAAAATCGGCCGCGATGCCTTTGAACAACTGATGCGGGACCAGCCGGCACTCGTAATGAAAATATTTTCCCTGATTGTGTGCAATATGGGGGAGGTCATCCTCAGCCAAGACGCCAAGTTCCGGTCCTAGCGCAAGGATCGGGCGCCGGTTTGGCCGGTGCTAAATTGTGACGCCGCTGACAGATTCTCGACGCCAGCTCCTTCACGGTCCTGTTGTTTAACCGGGTACTGTGAGGAGGCAATATGCACTATTCGGACCTGTTGTTTATCGTGCCGGGCCATGCCGTACTGTCCGTGGCAGTGTGGTTGATCCTAGGTTCAATCCTACTCTATATGGCGCGACAGCCTGCCCATCGGGCCATCCTGTCCTTCTGTAGTATCCTGCATCACGGCATGCGCCTGAGCGCGATATCGCTGCGCAAGGCGGAGGCCCGCCTATCCATGCGCAACCGAGAGGTGCTTCTGGCTGCCGGGCGCGAGGCGACCGAGCGGATGGTCGAACGCGAATTCGACCGTATCGGGGCCGCCGTCAATCACAGCCTGGCTGAATTTCCGGCCCTGAAGCGCGAAGCCAGCGAGGAGATCACCAGTATCGAGGAGGAACACAAGCAGAGCAGCGAGGTGCCCCCGACGCCACCGGCCTGGCACAAGGCGGTGGAAGCGGTGGCCAAGATCCCGTCTTCGGGGGATTCGATGGTGGCGGGCGTGTTGGAGGAGATCCACAAGTCCATGGTCAAGGCCCAGGACAAGACGGTCGATGAGTACCGCAAGAGCAGCCACAAGCGCCACCAGGTGCTGGGCAAGATGCTGCCGCATTGCCGCAGACTGGAGCATATCATGGAACGCATGGACAAGAGCGTGGCCACCCTGCTGAACCGTTCCAAGAGTATCGACCGCCACATGCAGGATCATGAGGATATCCTCAAGGGCTCGGACCGGGCGCAACAGATGCTGTCCTCATCGTCGATCACCCAGTTCTTTATCGCGGCACTGGTGCTGTGCATCGCCGTGGGCGGCGCCGTCATCAATTTCCACCTGATCATGCGGCCGATGCAGGAGATGGTGGGCGGCAACAGCTACATCATGGGCTTCAAGACGGCGAACGTGGCGGCGCTGGTGATCATCTTCGTCGAGATGGCCATGGGTCTGTTCCTGATGGAATCGATGCGCATCACCCGTCTGTTCCCGGTCATCAACGCCCTCGACGATAAGAAGCGGGTAAGAATGATCTGGGCCACCTTCGTCATGTTGTTCATCCTGGCCACCATCGAGGCCAGTCTGGCCTATATGCGCGATATCCTGTCCCAGGACGATGCAGCCCTGCTGGCCAGCCTGGCGAGCCAGCATGCGACTGCTGCCGCCGGCAGCGCCGCCGCCGGTAGCCGCTGGATCACCACGGCCGCGCAGATGGGCATGGGCTTCGTGCTGCCCTTCGCCCTGACCTTCGTGGCCATTCCACTGGAGAGCTTCATTCATTCGTTGCGCACGGTGCTCGGCATTGCCGGCAGCTACCTGCTCAATGCCCTGGCCGTGATCTTTCGCGTCATCGGCAATGTGTTCAACATCGGCGGCAAGACGCTGGTGCAAATCTACGATCTGGTCATCTTCGCTCCACTGTGGGTGGAACGCATGCTCAAGGGGCGTACGGCCGGAACGGCAAAGCAAGGTGATCAGCATTTCGACAGCGACAGCTCCCTGGAGCTGGGATCGGCTGGGAGGTAACACCATGAAACGTATCTTCGGCTTACCGGTCGTTGCCATACTGCTGCTGGGCATCGGGCTCGGCGGCTGCGCGGATACCAAGTCGCATACCCAGGGCGTCTACATGCTGGTGGACACCTCCGGAACCTATACGCACCAACTCGACCATGCCCAGCGCATCATCAACTATACGCTGGCCAAGCTGAATCCCGGTGATTCGTTCGCGGTGGCCGACATAAATACGGCCAGTTTCTCCCAGAATAACATCATTGATAAGGTGACCTTCGATGACCGCCCTAGTGTGTCCAATGAACAGAAGCGGCAATTCCGCGACGCCATCGATAAGTTCGTCAAGCATGTCCGACCGAGTGGCTATACCGATATTACCGGCGGCGTACTGCAGGCGATCGAATGGTTGAACGAGATCAATCCGGGCACGAAGACCATCCTGATCTTCTCCGATATGAAGCAGGATCTGAAAAAGGGCTATGTGCGTAACATTCCGTTTCAAATGGACGGCTTCCATGTGGTGGCCCTGAACGTCACCAAGCTCAGCAGTGACAACGTCGATCCGCGCTTATATATGGACCGCCTCGCTGCCTGGCAGAAAAAGGTGGAGGCCGGAGGCGGCAAATGGCGGGTGATCAACGACCTTCAGCGCCTGAGCGGCATGCTGGGCAACAACTGAGGTTGGCGCTAGGGGAAACAATCCGTTGCCTGTGCCAACATAGCGGCTAGGGTGGAGGCATTCCGAATCCAGGGGGAGCACATGCAGGTTGCCAAGAACAAGGTCGTTGCCATCGACTACACGCTGAAAAACGATGCCGGAGAGGTGATCGATAGTTCCGAGGGGCAAGAGCCGCTGCATTACCTGCATGGTAACCAGAATATCGTGCCGGGACTGGAGCAGGCCCTGGAAGGCAAGGCGAGCGGTGATCGGGTGCAGGTGTCGATTACGCCGTCCGAGGGCTACGGAGAGCGCAACGATGCGTTGCAGCAGGTGGTGCCGCGTGAGGCCTTTCAGGGTATCGACGATCTGGAAGTGGGTATGCAGTTTCGGGCCGAAAGCGATAATGGTCAGCACATCGTTACGATCACGTCGATTGATGGCGACGAGGTCACGGTGGATGGCAATCATCCGCTGGCCGGCGAAACGTTGAATTTCGATGTCACGGTCGTTGAAATCCGGGATGCCACGTCAGAGGAGCTGGAGCACGGCCATGTGCACGGCCCGGGCGGACATCAGCATTGAGTGATATGCACTGACACAAAAAAAGCCCCCGCAGGATTGCGGGGGCTTTTTTTGCGAAAACGCACTGGACCTTATATAGCTTCTTTTATCTTTATTTCCTTTTATTTTCAATATGTTTTCTGTGTTTCTTCACGTGATGCCTTCGCATTTCTTTGTGCTCAGCCCTTTTATGGGCCTCGTGCCTTTCAGCCGCGGCATGCGCAGCAGGTTTGGCTTCATTTGCCATGGCCGCCGGGGCCGAGGCAAAAGCCAGGGTCGTCAGTGCAATCAACGCCACCATCAATGAACGCATATATGCTCCTTGTTCATCTCGGTCTCTGACCGAATGGGCGGCAATATATTTCCGGAATGAATGTACGGAAATAGAAATCATGCCGACGAAAAATTGTGGGAAAACGTTATTATTACAACGTGTTAGAGATGGCTGTTATTTGGATGCAGCAGGGCGGGAGGTTTGCAGGTTTCCTGATTGGTCGGCATCCGTGGGAGCACCGAACGGAGAATGGTGCGAGGGGTCACGCCCCACGCCCACAGCATCCATCCCGTGCCCTGCATACGGTGGTGGAGCGTGGTTGTCCTTGACCGGCACCGGCTTGGCTGAATCCCCGCAACCTGCGAGCGTCACAGCCAGCAGCATTGGTATCAGCAGGGAGGTAATCCTGCGCATTCTGGTCAGCATGAACATACCCATATCATGGCATGCCTTTGCGTTAAGGAACATGGACAGGTTTTGTGGGATCATGCCACTACGCGGAAATGCATGGGGACGATCCCCTGCCGGCATGATAATCTTTGCCGGTGGAGAGGAGAGCAACACATACCGTCACCCTGTCGCTGCAAGTCCTCGGGGCGCTGGTATGCGCTCTTGGTGGCGTCGCAGCCGGCGGCGTCTTCATTCACCTGATCGACCATTGGCGAATGGCCAGCGATCCGTCCCTGAAAACCATCGATCATTTTGTTATGTCGGGCCTTGAACTGGTCGCAGCGGCGCTGGTGGTCGAAACGGGGGGTATTATGCTGCTTATCTATGGCAAGAAAATCGCGGAAAGGCTTTTTTCGCCCAAGGGTGATCCTGAAACCTAGGCTCTCCGACATACGGTGATGTTATCGTCTCCCAATTGACTGCCTGTCTTGCCTGAATTCCCAAAAGATTTTGGCCATGGCCAAGATATCCCATTGAATTTTCCTTGCGGATGTGCTTGCATTTATATGCGCATATAATATGCGCATAAATAGGGGGGTTGTGATGGGTGAAACGAGCAAAAAGGCTGTGAATTTGCGCATCGATAAGGCTTTGATCGAACAAGCGAAGGGGATGCGCATCAATCTGTCACAGGTGCTGGAGACGTCGCTGGCTGAGATTTTGCGCCGTAAGCGGCAGGACATGTGGATGAGCGATAACCGAGAAGCCATTGATGCGTACAATCAACGTGTCGAAACGCGGGGTATGTACGGCCGCGGACTACGGCGCTTCTGATGACCCAGTATGACGTCTATCGAAACACCAATCCTGAAACCTCGGTCATCATCCCGTATCTGCTGGATGTGCAGGCTGATTTGTTAGGCACATTGGCGACCAGTATGGTCATTCCGCTCTATCGACAGGATGTGATACCCAGGCCTATCCAACATGTACATCCGGTTTTCATGGTTCGTGGCGAGCGGCTTGTTCTTTCCACCGCCGAATTGGCGGGCGTCCCCAGGGCGATGCTCGCCGAGCCTGTCGGCAGCCTGGCGGAGCATCAAACCGAGATCAGCGCCGCCCTGCGGTTCGTGCTTGCAGGAATATGAACTTCGCGTATGGAATGTGTCAGCGATGCGGTGTCGGCCATGCCTGTGGATGATTCAGCAAAAAAGTGGGACATCCCACGGATTCACGTTGGTTTCGATTGGCGGAATGACCATACCTTGGCAGGCGGCAGGTTACGCCAGACGGATTTCCCTTCAATTCCCGTGATCCCAAGTCGTCGCAACACCCTAAGCGCGATGGGGGAACGACTACCGTAGGTGTATTGCACAAACATCCCATCGTCATCGAGCATCGCGAAGCTTTTCTTCAGAATATCAAGCTGTGTCCGTTCGGGAATCAGCAACATCGGCAGGCTGGAGACAACCGCTGCGATCCGGGTCACGCCCTGTGCACGCAGCAAGGTATCCAGTTCGCCGGCATCGCCTTCGATGACCGTGGCCTCGGGATATTTATCGGCGAGTATTCGGGCCAGCGTCTTGTCTTTTTCGATGATGTACAACCGTTGTTTGTTGAAACAGTGGTTGAGCAGGGAGTGCGTCACCGCACCGGTGCCCCCACCCAGCTCCACCACCACGCCATCGTTACTGCCATTGATCAGCCTACACATGGCATCGGCCAGATATTTGGAACTGGGCCACGGAGCTGCGATCTTCAAGGGTTCTTTCAGCCATTTCCTGAGAAACAGCCATCCATGGTGACGATGCTTTGTCATATCCTCTCTTTTGCACTTCATGGATCCGGCGATCCAAAAATATAGCCCTATCGGGTTAAGCATTCCGATGAATGATACGTTATAAGGGAAGCGATGTCTGCCTATGCCAGCAATGGCGCCAGCCATTTTTCGGCCTCGCTTATCGTCATGCCCTTGCGCCGGGCGTAATCCTCCACCTGGTCATGGTCGATATGCCCGACCGTGAAGTAGTGGGCGGCCGGATGCGCCAGGTACAGGCCGGAGACGGACGATGGCGGCGTCATGGCATAGGATTCGGTCAGGCCCATGCCGATACGCTTCTCAACATCGAGCAGCCGCCACAGCGTCTGTTTCTCCGTGTGGTCGGGGGTGGCCGGGTAGCCGGAGGCCGGGCGGATGCCCTGGTATTTCTCGTGGATCAGTTCCTCGTTGCTCAGCTTTTCATCCGGGGCATAACCCCAGTATTCCTTGCGCACCTTCAGGTGCATATATTCGGCCAGGGCCTCTGCCAGGCGGTCGGCCAGTACCTTGATCATGATGGCGGTGTAGTCGTCGTGCTGCTGTTCGAACGCCGCTGCCTTTTGCTCGGCCCCGAACACGGCAACGGCGAATCCGCCGATGTGGTCGTGTTCCCTGGCCACGAAATCGGCCACGCACAGATTGGCGCGATTGTCCTTCTTGTCCTGCTGCTGGCGCAGGAAATGGAAGCGTGCGATCTCCTTGCCGCTGTCCGGATCGCTGACGGTAACGCTGTCGTCCGCGGACGCATGGGCCGGGAACAGGCCGATCACGGCCCGTGCCTGTAGCCACTTATCGGCGATGATGGTATCCAGCCACTTCTGAGCATCGGCATACAGTTTGCGCGCCTCCTCGCCCTTTTTAGGGTCGTCGAGGATGCGCGGGTAGGCGCCGTTGAGCTCCCAGGCGGCGAACAACGGCGACCAGTCGATGAACGGCCGGATTTCTGCCAGCGGGATATCCTCGAATACCTGCACCCCGAGCCGCTTCGGGGCTGGGGGTACGGCGGCGATATCGAGCTCGGTGCGGTTGGCCCGTGCCGCCTCGAGGGTCAGGAACTCCTTTGCTCTGCTGCGCCCCTCGTGCAGTGCGCGCACTTTCGCATATTCATTCTTCAGGTCGGTGACGAAGGTGGCGCGGTTGGCCTTGGAAACGAGATTCTGCGCCACGCCGACGGCGCGCGATGCATCCTTGACCCAGACCACTGGTTCGTCGTACTCCGGTTCGATCTTGACGGCTGTGTGTGCCTTGGAGGTGGTGGCACCGCCGAGCATGATCGGCAGCGTGAAGCCCAGGCGCTTCATCTCCCTGGCGATATGCACCATCTCGTCGAGCGACGGTGTGATCAGGCCCGACAGGCCAATGATGTCGACATCGTGCTTCTTTGCCTCTTCCAGGATGGTGGCGGCCGGTACCATCACGCCGAGGTCGATGACCTCGAAGTTGTTGCAGGCGAGCACCACACCGACGATGTTCTTGCCGATGTCGTGCACATCGCCCTTGACGGTGGCCATCAGTACCTTGCCGTTGGAACTGCCGCCGCCGGCTTTCTCCGCCTCGATGAACGGCAGCAGCACGGCCACGGCCTTTTTCATCACGCGTGCCGATTTGACCACTTGGGGCAGGAACATCTTGCCGGCGCCGAACAGGTCGCCGACCACATTCATGCCGTCCATCAGCGGCCCTTCGATGACCTCGATCGGATGGGCGAACTGCTGGCGCGCCTCCTCGACATCCGCCTCGACATGGGCGTCGATACCCTTGACCAGTGCATGCTCCAGCCTTTTCGCTACCGGCCAGGAACGCCATTCGGTGTCTTCTCGTTTGGCCTGAACCCCTTCGCCACGATAGTCGTCGGCGATCTCCAGCAGGCGTTCGGTGGCATCGTCCCTGCGGTTCAGCACCACATCCTCGACCCGCTCCTTAAGCTCGGTCGGCAGCTCGTCGTAGACGGCCAGCTGTCCGGCGTTGACGATGCCCATGTCCATGCCCTGGGCGATGGCGTGGTACAGGAACACCGAATGGATGGCCTCGCGCACCGGATTGTTGCCGCGGAAGGAGAAGGAGACGTTGGACACGCCGCCGGATACCAGCGCATGCGGCAGGTGCTGCTTGATCCAGCCGGTGGCCTCGATGAAATCGACGGCGTAGTTGTTGTGCTCCTCGATGCCGGTGGCCACCGCAAAGATGTTCGGGTCGAAGATGATGTCTTGGGCGTTGAAACCGATCTCATCGACCAGGATGCGGTAGCAGCGTTCGCAGATCTCGGTCTTGCGCGCCAACGAGTCCGCCTGTCCCTGCTCATCGAAGGCCATGACGACGACCGCCGCGCCATACATCTTCAACAGTCTGGCGTGCTTCACGAAGGCATCCTTGCCTTCCTTCAGTGAGATCGAGTTGACGATGCTCTTGCCCTGCACGCATTTCAGGCCGGCCTCGATGATCTCCCATTTGGAGGAGTCGAGCATCACCGGCACCTTGGAGATGTCCGGCTCGCTGGCAATCAGGTTCAGGAAGGTGACCATGGCCTTCTTGCCGTCGAGCATGGCCTCGTCCATGTTGATATCGATGGCCTGGGCGCCGTTCTCGACCTGCTGGCGGCAGATGTCGAGGGCCGTGGCGTAATCGTCGGCCATGATCAGACGCTTGAACACGGCCGAGCCGGTGACGTTGGCGCGCTCGCCGACGTTGACGAACAGCGATTTCTCGCCGATGTGCAGCGGCTCCAGACCCGACAGCCGGCATTCGACGGGGAGCGAAGGTGCCTGGCGCGGCGGCAGGTCGGCCACTGCCTCGGCGATGGCGCGGATGTGATCGGGAGTGGTGCCGCAGCAGCCGCCGATGATGTTCAGAAAACCGGATTCGGCCCATTCACGGATCTCGGTGGCCATGTCCTCCGGCGTCAGGTCGTAGCCGCCGAAGGCATTGGGCAGGCCCGCGTTCGGATGGGTATTGATGTGGCAGGGTACGCAGCCGGAAAGCTCCTCGACGTACTGGCGAAGCTCCCTGGGACCGAGCGCACAGTTCAGGCCGAAGGAGATCGGCTCGGCATGGGCCAGGGAATCGTAGAAGGCGGTGGCTGTCTGTCCCGACAGGGTGCGGCCGGAGGCATCGGTGATGGTGCCGGAGATGATGATCGGCAGTGCAACGCCATGGTCCGTGAAATACTGCTTCACGGCGAACACGGCAGCCTTGGCGTTCAGGGTGTCGAATATCGTCTCGATCAGGATGAAATCGGCGCCACCGTCCACCAGGCCCTTCGTGGCCTCGCTGTAGGTCGCCACCAGTTCGTCGAAGGTGATGTTGCGGTAGCCCGGATCGTTGACGTCCGGCGAGATCGAGCAGGTGCGGCTGGTGGGGCCAAGCACACCGGCCACGAAGCGGATCTTGGCGCCCGCGGCATGGGCATCGCAAGCTTCGCGCGCCAGCTTCGCACCCTCGAGGTTCAGCTCGTAGACCAGTGATTCCATGCCGTAATCGGCCATGGACACAGCGTTGGCGTTGAAGGTGTTGGTCTCGATGATATCGGCCCCGACCGCCAGATAGGCCTCGTGGATGCCTCGGATGATGTCGGGCCTGGTCAGCGTCAGCAAATCGTTGTTGCCCTTGAGTTCGCGAGGCCAGTCGGCGAAGCGGCTGCCGCGGAAATCCGCCTCCTCGAGTTTGTGGCGCTGGATCATCGTGCCCATGGCACCATCGAGGATCAGGATGCGTTGCGAGAGTGCATCATGCAGGGCTTTGGTGCGTGCCGAATGGTCAGTCATCGTTCATCCTGTGAAGGGGCCAAGGCCCGAATTCGGATCGGCGATGGTATCAGTCCGGCAGCTTCACTCCAATGCGGGGCATTCAGTGGTCATTTGTTCGGATCCTGTTTGGCTCCCAAAACAGGGGGTGATCTCAACTGGCTGGAGTCATTGCAGTAGCCTACGCATGCTTTTGGATAATAAGCAATCATTCGATATGGCTTCCACTGAGCGCGTTTGCCATTTCCAATATCCAGCATATGTTATCGTATCAAGGGTGTTTTTCGATTGGGTCATCAGAAAGCATGGAGCAGGAACCCTTTACGATCAAACAACAGGCCAACGTTGGTAAGATGATTAGATATAAACAGCCTATAGATGTATTGATGCTCGGAATGTCAATTTTTTATGGAGGATAAATTGAATAGTAATTATAAAAGAATGTGCCTTGATAAATTGCAAAAGCTCACTGAGAAAAGCGATGAAAATCTTGTGAAGAGAGTGCACCATATCCGCAATAGCCTATTAGATACGATTTATTCTGCAGATAAAAATCATTCTAATGATGATGAAGACATGGAAAAGGTTGTGGTTGTCTTTAATATGATTGAAGACTATGCAGATGAATTTAGTCAAATGGGCAATGATCCGGACTTCGATGGATTTGTAAGGGAGATAAGTCCATTAATTGAAAATCTTCGGCACAAATTCAAAATGTAGTATCAACGTGAAATGAGGACTAGAAGCACACTCCGGACAGGAATGAAAATGGGCTGCATGCGTAGCCCATTTTCAATTTGTTACGAATGTCGTCAGTCCCTGTTTAAATCGTCCCAGTTTTTGTAGATGCATTTGCATGTCCATCTCTGGCCGAAAGACCTCGTCATTTATGGCATCAGGCTGATGGTGTCTCATACAGGATTCGAACCGCTTGAATCGGTTGGTGTTTATTCCTCGCGCCGGCTGTCGGTCAGTACCCAGCCCTTGCCGGTCTTGTCGAACACCACCCTGTTGCTGATGTGCTTGGTATCGCCGGCATGGAAATCGCCATACAAGACCATCAACTCCATGGCTTGCACCGGCCCGGCCTTATCACGCACCTCGGCCAGGCTCCGGGTGAATGTCAGTATGTAATGAACGTCCGCGACGTAGCGCTTGTCGCCATCCTTGTGGCCCTTGCTGACACCCAGGTCATTGACCTGCACGAAATTGATGCCGAATTCCTGATTGAATTGTTCGGCGATCTGCGAGGCCATGCGGGAATTGCTCGGCCCGCCCGAACAGGCGGTCAATGCCATGCAGACGGCGAGTGCAGTGAGAAGTCTTGGTTTCATGGCATCCATCCTTGTCGATTCACCCCTGTTGCTTGCGCCGATGAGCTCAGGCCAGACATCCATACTCTGCAGCTTCTGTGGCATGACGATGACGTCCCTGCGTTATGTCGTCGTGCCCAGCCGGCACAACCGCTACCCGAGCCAACGGATCAGGAGCACGATGCCGACGACGGTGCCGAGGCAGACGAGGCAGGCGAGTATCAATTTCACGGTTTGTGGCATCACGCACTCCCCTGTGGTCGTTCTAGCCGATCGCCCCGTTTTTTCAAGCGATGCGAGAGCAACGAATCCTCATGCCATGGTGCGGCGCAGCAGGCGTCTGAGCTCGCTGAGCCTGCGGGTGTTGAGCACGTCCTCCGCCTGCAGCCAGCCGCGCCGGGCCTGGATGACGCCGTCCGCCAGGTTGGCGAAATCCTCGGGGCGATGGGCATCGCTATCGATGGCCACCAGCACGCCGTACTCGCGGGCCAGGCGGCAGTGACGGTCGTCGAGATCGAGGCGCTGGGGCTGGGCATCGAGCTCCAGGAAGCACTCGCGGTCCCGCGCATGCTCGACGATGCGTTCCATGTCCACGGCATAGGCCTCACGTTCTCCGAGCAGGCGGCCGGTGGGATGGGCGAGGATGGAGAAGCAGGGGGCATCCATGGCGCGCAGGATGCGCGCGGTCTGGTGCTTCTGCGGCAGGTCGAAATGGCTGTGCACGGCGCCGATGACGAGGTCGAGGTGGGAGAGCACCTCTCGCGGCAGATCGAGATCGCCATTCTCCAGGATGTCGACCTCGATGCCCTTGAGGATGGTGATGCCGTCGATCTCTTCACCGAGCTCCTCGATCTCGTCGATCTGTGCAAGCAGACGTTTTGCATCGAGGCCGTGCACCATATGCAGGTGCTGCGAGTGCTCGGTGACGGCGACGTATTCCAGGCCATAATCCCTTGCCGCCAGCACCATGCGCCGCAGGTCGGCGTGGCCGTCGGTGGCGGTGGTGTGCATGTGCAGGTCACCGCGCAGGTCGTCGGCCTCGATCAGGTGCGGCAGCCGGTGCCGACGGGCCGCCTCGATCTCGCCGCTCGCCTCGCGCAATTCGGGTTCGATGAAGGGTAGCCCCACGGCCTTAAATACATCCGTCTCGTCGTTTCCGTCGAGGCGTCGATCGCTCTTGAAGATGCCGTATTCGTTGATCTTCAACCCGCGTTGCTGGCCCAGGCGGCGGATGGCGATGTTGTGTCCCTTGCTGCCGGTGAAGTAATGCAGCGCGGCGCCGAAGCTTTTGCGCGGTACGACGCGCACGTCCACCTGCAGGCCGCTACGCAGCAACACGGTGGTTCGTGTGTGGCCGTGCGACAGCACCTCGCCGATCTCGTCGTAGGCGAGCAGGTGCTGCATCACGCGTTCGCCATCCGCGGCAGCGACCAGGATATCGAGATCGCCGACCGTTTCCCGCCCGCGCCGGTAGCTGCCCGCCACCACCACCTCGCGCACCCCGTCGGCCCGGCGAAGCCAGGCGACGAGCGGCTCGGCGTAGGCGGTGGCGGTACGACGCAGGATACGGTGCTCGCTCTCCCGGTGTGCGGCCAAGGCCTCCAGGATACGTGCCTCGGTCTTCTCTCCGAAGCCGGCCAGCAAGCGGATCTTCCCCGCATCGGCCGCCCGGCGCAGGGCCGCCAGGCCGTCGATGCCCAGCTTGCGGTAGAGGGCGGCTACGCGTTTGGCGCCCAGGCCCGGCAGCTGCATCAACGGCTCCAGGCCGGCCGGCAGGCGTCGATGCAGCTTGTCTAGCGCCTGCATGTGGCCGGTTTTGACCATCTGCTCGATCTTGGCGGCGAGATCATCGCCGATGGCAGGCAGCTCGGTCAGGTCCTCTCCTGCGGCCACCATGTCGGCCAGTTCGCGGCCCAGTTCGCGCACGCTGCGGGCGGCGTTGCGGTAGGCACGGACACGAAACGGATTGGCCTCGTCGATCTCCAGCAGATCGGCGATCTCGTCGAAGGCGCGAGCAATATCCTCGTTGTGAATCGGCATGCCAGTGAGTTAAGGCCAGCAGGCGCCGCACCGCAATACGCCCGAAGCCGGAACATCGCGGGCGCCAGTTGCCCGGCATGGGCAAAGAGACCATATTAGACTTATCAGGCTAGGATCACTTGGATCCGGGACGCCTCGGAGGGGATCGGCTGTATGGCAAAGAGGTCGACGGTATCCATCACCGGCAGCAAAGCGGAAAAGCAGGAATCTTCGATCCCATTGCTCAGGAAAATCTGTTGAAAAAACCCGCGCGCAAAGGATCGCCTTCGATCCCAATGCGCCGGCATGGCGAGAAGAAGATCGAGAATCATCCGAAAGATCATAAGGTTGCCGAAACCGATGTAACAACGCTGCTGCATCAACTGCAGGCATACCAGGTCAAGTTGGAGATGGTCAACCGCAGGCTTGCCATCAGCGAGGAGAGGGCAAGGCAGGCGGTCGAGGCATCCAATGCAGCCATGTGGGATTACGACCTGACAACGGGCGAGGTCTATCTGTCCGAGATGTGGTCATCCTTTCTCGGAGGCAAGAAGAGGCCGACTTATACCACCATCCAGGCGCTGACGGAGCTTGTGCCGGAAGAAGAGCGGCAGAGGGTCAGGGAGGCGATCATCAGGGCGATCAGGGTAAACGGCAGCTCCGAATACCGGCTGAATCACCGCGTCAGGAGACCGGATGGCAGGCTCATCTGGGTGCACAGCCGCGGCCGGGCCGTCGAGCGTGGTCCGGATGGACGGACGCGGCGCATGATCGGCGTGAATTTCGACATCACGGATCGTCTCCAGGCGGAAATGAGACTGACCGAAAGCGAACAGAAGTTCCGCGCCCTGTTCGAGAGCGCCGGCGATTATGCGCTGGTGCTGGAACTTCAGCCGTCGGGGCCGCCGATCATCGTGGACGGCAACCGCGCCTTCTTCAGAAAGCACGGCTATACCCGGAAGGAGTTGATCGGCCAGCCGATCAGCATCGTAGAAACGGCGGCATCGGCCGGGCACATTGCCGAAAGGATCAGGATGCTCAGCAAAGAGGTGATGGTTCGGTTCGAGGTCGAGCACCTGCGCAAGGACGGTTCGACCTTTGTTGTCGAGGCTGTCGCCAAGATGGTGCGCGGCGGCACCGATCTGGTGTATTCGGTCGAGCGTGATAACACCCAGCGCAGACGGGCCGAACAGGAACAACAGCGGTTGCTTGCGGAGAACCGTAGGCTGTTGCTGCAATTGATCCGTGTCCAGGAAGAGGAGCGGCGTTCCCTGGCCCGGGATCTGCATGATGAACTGGGGCAGTTGCTGACCGGCATCGATGCCCGGGCGGAATATATCGTCAAGCATGCGGATAATGACGAGCTTCGCGCCGCGGCCAGGGAAATCATTCGCGACACCAAAGCCTCGTTCGCTGCGAGCCACTCTACACTGAACAGGCTTAGACCGGCGACCCTCGATACCTTGGGCCTGACGGCGGCCTTGACGGAGCTCACCAGCAGTGCCGGAAAAAAGATGGGAATGGATTGTGCGCTGCATATCGAGGGGAACATTGATCGATTGGACGATCTGCATGCCATCACGATCTATCGCCTGGTGCAGGAGGCGTTGTCCAACGCCCATCGCCATGGCCATGCGGATCACGCCGAGATCAGCGTGAAATATTTCCCTTCGCGTCGGAGGCGGAGTGGCCGGGTACGGGTCGAAATCCATGACAACGGCAGAATTCATACCGGCAGGGACATATCCGAGGGCATGGGCATCATCGGCATGCGCGAGCGGGTTCACGCCCTGAGCGGCACCTTCATGCTGGAGCCCATTCTCCATGATGGGATGCACATTGAGGTGGTCCTGCCCCTGTCCGATGAAGGAAATAACTAGGCATGTCTACGGAGAGCATCCGCATCCAGCTTGCCGATGATCACGAGATCGTGCGTGTCGGATTCCGGCATCTGCTGGAAAGAGAAGGGGATATGCAGGTGGTGGCGGAATCAGCCAGCGGCAAGCAGGCCTGCCGAGATTACGACACCCACCATCCCGATATCATGATCATGGATATTTCCCTGCCAGATATCAGCGGGCTGGAGGCCATGCGGCGTATCCTGCAAGACCATCCCCAGGCGCGGGTCCTGATATTGAGCATGCATGCCGGCATGGTGGTGGAGCGGGCCATGCAAATGGGTGCCAAGGGCTTTGTCTGCAAGCGAAGCGGTTCTTCGGAACTGATCTCGGCCGTTCGTGCCATCGTGGCTGGGCAGATCTTTGTCGATGCGGATGTGGACGAGAGCCAGCCGGGGGTATGGGGCAGGACAAGGCGTCCCCCGACCATGCCTCCCCTGACCAAGCGCGAAATCGAGATCTGCACGCATCTTGTCAAGGGCCACACTGTGGCCGAAATCGCCCAGGCCCTGCATCTGAGCGAGAAGACGGTCTATACCCATCGCCAACACCTGATGAACAAGCTGGGTGTGAATACCGACGTCGAGTTGGCCCGGATCGCAAGCAATCTGGGGATTCATTTGTAACGGCCGGATAACGGCATTTATGCCCATCTGTTTTAACGCTCCGGCATCGGCTTTGGGAAAAATATCAGAATTATTCCTATTTCTGCTAGTGGTCCTTCCTTCTAAATTCATGATACCAGTAACGGCATGGTTTCCATGGTGTCAGGAGGAAGAGGTGGCCGGTACGGGCAAGAAACCGAGAAAAGGAACAATGGCTTCATGGCTTGCACGCCAGGAATAGTTCCTTTCTGCCAGCGGATTCATAGAAGGGGAAACGGGATGGTATCGGATGATCTCCGCAGGCTGGCAAAGGCGCTGGGCATTGCGGACAGCCAGGACAAGAGCGTGCATGAGCTGATCCGCTCCATCCAGTATCAGGAAGGGAAGATGCCTTGTTTCTCCGAGACCTGGAGTGCGCCCTGCCGGATCAAATCCTGCCCGTTTTCCGATGCCTGCCACAGCTATCTGCGCCACCGGGGAATGATACACTGATGCGCGGAATGCCTCGGCAGAAATGCCTGATCCTGGCCGGGGATGCCGGCCTTGGGCAGCAGATCGCCACCTTACTGGAAAATTGCCGATGGCAGACGAGCCTCGTGGGCAGCGATGGGCAAGCATATGAACGCATTCAGGATGAGCGTTTCGATACCGTCATTGCCGATATCGACACGGCCGATCTGGGTGGGTTAGCCGTGCTGGCATTCTGCCATCATAGCTATCCGGCGATCGCCACCTATGCCATCGCCAGGCACGACGATGAAGACGGCAAGAGGCTGGCGCGAGAGGCTGGCGGTTGCCGGGGATATTTCCACCTATACGAAAAGCATACCAGCTGAATCCATCTGTGCCTTCTCGCGGGCGAGGCGAATAGGCTGCAAATAGCGTCAGGGCGTCGAATCAACAAGCATCGGCGGCTGACGGTTCGGGTACAATTGAAGATATGGTACCGAAGGCCGGAGTCGAACCGGCACGTCCTTGCGGACAACGGATTTTGAGTCCGTCGCGTCTACCAATTCCGCCACTTCGGCATCGGAGCAGTGCGCGCGAAGCATTGTGCCGGTTTGGGAATGTGTCAAGATCGGAACATGATTGCCATGTTCACGGATTTCGGCCTTCAGGGGCCGTACATGGGGCAGATGGAGGCGGTGCTGACGGGTTTGGCCCCGTCGGTACGGGTCGTGCATCTGATGAGCGATGCCCCGCATTTCAATGCCAAGGCATCGGCCTATCTGCTGGCGGCGCTGACCGCTCCGTTTCCCGCCGATACGGTGTTTCTGTGCGTGGTCGATCCCGGTGTCGGCACCGCACGCCGAGGCCTGATATTGAGGGCGGACGGGCGCTGGTTTGTCGGTCCGGACAATGGTCTGCTGGCGATCGTCGCCCGCCATGCATCCGAGGTCGAATGGCATGAGATCCTGTGGAGGCCACAGAAGCTATCGGCCAGTTTTCACGGGCGCGATCTGTTCGCGCCGGTGGCGGCGATGCTTGCTACGGGACAGATGCCGGATGCGGCACCCTGCAAGCCGGCGATCGGCCGTGAATGGGCGGACGATCTGGCCGAGGTCATCTATGTCGACCATTACGGCAATCTGTTCACCGGCTTGCGTGCCATCGGCCTGCCTGACGGTGCCGGCATCGGCCTCGGAGGCCGCCGGCTGGTTCAAGGGCTTACCTTTGCCGATGCCGAGCCCGGGGAGCTGTTGTGGTATCCCAATGCGCACGGGCTGGTGGAAATCGCCGCAAACCAGGGCGATGCCGCCGCTTTGCTGGGTGTCGGCGTGGGCAGCGCGCTTACCGTGACCAGAATGGAGTAGGGCCTTGCAATCGCAGGGATGCTTCGGATACTGAAGCATGGCGGTCACGACCGCGCGGGATAGGGAGCCTTTGTCACCCGAGATGCAGCGACAATCCGATGAATTCGACATCATTATCGCTGGCGGCGGCGCCGTCGGTGCCGCCCTGGCCCTGAGGTTGGGGAGGCTAGGTTACCGCCTGGCCATGATCGAGCCGCGCCCGCCACGGTTCGAGCACAGCAGCCCCGAACGCGTCATCGCCCTGTCACATGGATCGCGCCGCCACCTTGAATCCTTGGACGTCTGGCAGGATATCGCCGCCACCGGTTTTGGGCGCATCGGACATGTGCATGTCAGCGAGCCCGGCAACCGTGGTCGGGTCGATCTGGATGCAGCCGATGCCTTGCGTGCTCCGGGCATCGATGCCCTGGGTTATGTGCTGGAGATGGCCGATGTGCTGCGGCCCATGTATCAGAGGCTGGACGGTGCGGCGGCGCTGCTGTGCCCGGCGCAGGTCATTTCAGTGGACTCTGGCGATGATGCCGTGCGGGTGAGGGTCAGTGCGGAAGCTGGCGAACGCACACTGATTGCCCGTCTGCTGGTTGCCGCCGATGGTACGGCCAGTCCGGTGCGTCGCATGTGCGGGATCAGCACCCTCGGCTGGGACCACAACCGCTTTGCCCTGGTGGCATCGCTTTCGACCACCCAGGGCCATGGGGACGTGGCCTACGAATGCTTCCGCCCTGCCGGTCCGCTGGCCTTTCTGCCGCTGGCCGACGGGCGCTGTTCCATCGTCTGGACCCTGCCGCCGCGTGAGGCGGCGGTCATGCTGCAGGCGCCCGATTCCGTATTTCTGAGCCGTCTGGAGCGTGAGGCAGGGTCCACCGTCATGGAACGGCTCGGGACGCTGTCCGAAACCGGGCCGAGAGCGGTCTACCCACTGGAACTGACGCTGTCCGAGCACCTGGTCGCCGGACGCGTGATCTTTGCCGGCAATGCCGCGCACACCCTGCATCCGGTGGCGGGCCAGGGCATGAACCTCGGACTGCGCGATGCGGATGCCCTGGCCGCCATCCTGGATCGGGCCGGACGGGGTGATCCGGGGGCAAGGATCGGATTGGAGACGTATGCCCAGCAGCGCTGGCTGGATGTGGCGAAGATCACTGGCTTTACCGAGTCGCTGGCGGCGGCATTCGGCAACGACCTGCCGCTGATGCGATGGACGAGAGGCTGGGGACTTTGCGGTCTGCAGGCCGTATCGCCACTGCGCGACCTGCTGCTGCGGCAGGCTGCCGGCATCGATGCCGGCCGCGCCCTGACGGGCGCCGAGAAGATCCATGCCGTCTAAATCCACGCAGACCAGGGCTGCTTCTGAGCGTATCGAACAGGCCGATGTGGTGATCATCGGTGGCGGCATGGTGGGCCTGGGTCTGGCCTGTGCCCTGAACGGCCGGGACATCAAGGTGCTGGTGCTGGAGCGGCAGCAGGCACATTTGCGTCAATCGCTTGGCCGCGATTGCCGGGTCAGCGCCATCGTGGCCGGCAATGTCGAGGTGCTGCAAGGGCTCGGGGTCTGGTCATACGTGCGCGATGCCCAGGCGATCCGCAGCATGAAGGTCTGGGACGACCAGCATGCCGGTTCGATCCGTTTCGATGCGGCGGAGATCGGCCAGCAGGCGCTTGGGCACCTGATCGAGAATTCGCACCTGCTGGCGGCGATGCAGCAGGTGCTGGCTACGTCGGAGAACGTGGAGATTCGCTGTCCGGTGCAGGTGGCAAGCGTGCGCTGGGGCAGCGACCGGGCGCAGGTGCGTCTCGATGACGGCCAGCAGATCGCCACCCCGCTGGTCGTTGGCGCCGACGGCGGGCAATCGTGGCTGCGCAAGCACATGGGTATTGGTGTGCAGGCCAGGCCCTATCGGCAGCAGGGTATCGTGGCGACCATTCGGCCGGAGCTTTCGCATCGCGGTACAGCCTTCCAGCGCTTCCTGCCCACCGGCCCCCTGGCCATGCTGCCGTTGCCGGATGGCCTGTGCTCGATCGTCTGGAGTGCGGCTGATGATGAGGCCGAGCGGTTGCTTGCGCTGTCGGAGGCGGCTTTCGCCGAGGAGCTTTATCTGAGTTTCGGTCCGCTGTTGGGCCGCATGCTCGAGGTTGGCGAGCGTGCGGCCTTCCCCCTGCAGATGCAAATGGCTTCACACCTGGTTCGCCCTCGCCTGGTACTGGTCGGCGATGCGGCGCATACCATCCATCCGCTGGCCGGACTCGGCGTCAATCTGGGGCTCAGGGATGCCATGGTGCTGGCGCAGGAGATCGTCAATGCCCAGCGTTTCCGTGAGGATTGGGGCGGCCTGCCTGTGCTGGATCGTTATCTGAAGGCTCGCCTGCCGGATCTTGTGTCGGTGATGGGCTCGATGGAGGCCCTGCATCAGCTGTTCACACGGCAGTCGCCACTGTTGGCGCAGCTGCGCGGCCTGGGCATGCGCCTGGTCAGCAATGGCGGCCCATGCAAACGCCTGCTGATGCGCAACAGCACCGGTTTGGCCCTGCCTTTGCCGCGGCGCATCGTTTGAGCCAATCCTTGCTCTCCACCATCGTTGCTTTTCGGGATAGGCGGAACCGGGTGGTGACCGCGCATGGCTGAAGGCATGATTCACCTGCTTTCACCACAGATTGCCAATCAGATCGCCGCCGGTGAGGTGGTCGAGCGTCCGGCATCCGTGGTCAAGGAACTGATCGAAAACAGCCTCGATGCCGGTGCATCACACATCCGGGTGGACATCGAGCAGGCAGGCAAGCGGCGCATCGTGGTCGAGGATGACGGCTCGGGCATGGGCCATGCCGATGCGCGCCTGGCCTTGCAGCGACATGCCACCAGCAAGATCACCACGCTCGATGATCTGCGCCACATCGCCAGCCATGGCTTTCGCGGGGAGGCACTGCCGTCGATCGCTTCGGTATCGCGCTTCCGCCTGATGACTTGCCTGGCTGGCGCCAAGGAAGGTACCGAAGTGCGTATGGATGGCGGTGGCGAGGTGGAATCCCGGCCATTGCCACCGCGCAATGGCACGCGCATCGAGGTGCTCGATCTGTTTCTGAACACGCCGGCAAGGCTCAATTTCATGCGCACCGACCGCACCGAGGAGGCGGCCGTCGTCGAGATGTTCAAGGCCCTCGCCCTGGCTCATCCGACGGTGGCCTTGCGTCTAAGCTGTGACGGGCGCACGCGCCTGGACCTGGCGGCCGGCGATGCGGCGCTACGGGTAGCGGCGCTGATGGGTGATGCCTTCGCCGCCAACAGTCTGGAACAGGCCATCGAGTACGAAGGGATGCATGTGGCGGGCTTCTTCGGACTGCCGACCTACCACCATCGCGATGCCGGACGCATGCTGTTCCTGGTCAATGGGCGGGTGGTTCGTGACAGGCAGCTGATGACTGCGCTGCGTGCCGGCTACCAGGACGTGATGTTCCATGACCGCTATCCGGTAGCCTTGGTGCGCCTCGAGATGGATGCACAGGATGTCGATGTCAATGTGCATCCGGCCAAACGCGAGGTGCGCTTCCGCCGGCCGCAGTCGGTCCGTGCCGGCGTTGTCGCCTGTGCACGCGCCGCCATAAGCCGCATGGGGACGACGGTCTCCTCGGTGCCGGCCGCCCAGGCCATGCAGTCCTTCGTGCGCGGCCTGCCGCAAGCAGCCGGCGGAAATCACCCCCTGCCGTTTCGCGGCTCAACCGGGCAAGGATATCCGCAGGCCGCGGACCGGCCAGCCAGGGTGCCGCTGGCGGCCGAGGCTCCGCGACCATATGCGGCAGAGGAGCCTCTCGATCTCGGCCAGCCGCTGGCGCAGATCCACCGCGGCTACATCCTGGCCCAGACCCCGGACGGCATCGTGCTCGTCGATCAGCACGCGGCGCACGAGCGCATCACCTACGAGCTGCTGAAGGCACAGCTGGCGGCCGGGGACGTAAAGGTCCAACGCCTGCTGACGCCGGTGGCATGGTATCCGGGGGAACGGGAGATGGCCTGGCTGCACGATCATGCCGGGAATCTTGCAGCCTACGGTGTCGAATTGGTGCTTGCTGATGACGCAGTCGAGATTACCGGCATCCCGGCCATGCTGCGCGACGAATCCCCAATCGAGATCGTGGCAGAGCTGGTGGCAGCCTGCATGCTCTCTGGGGCACAGGCCGGGGAGCAGGGGCGGGTGCTGGAGCGCTGGCTGGGCAACCGTGCCTGCAAGGGCTCGGTCAAGTCCGGGCGTCTGCTCAAACCCGAGGAGCAAGCGGCATTGCTGCGCACCATGGAACACACGCCCAACATCGCCCAGTGCAACCATGGACGGCCGACCTATGTACGGTTGTCGCTCGGGGAGCTTGAACGGCTGTTCGGACGCAGGGAATAGCCGCGTGCATGCGGTTGCCTTGATGGGCGCCACCGGCGTGGGCAAGTCCGCGCTGGCGCTGGATCTGGCCGAGCACACCGGTAATGTTATTGTCTCCTGCGATTCGATGCAGGTGTACCGGGGGCTTGATATCGGCACTGCCAAGCCGAGCCGCGAGGAACAGGCACAGGTGGTGCATTACCTGATCGACTGCGCCGACATCCACGAGGTGTATTCGGCCGCGCGCTGGGCTGCGGAGGCCAGGCAGGTCATCCGCACCGAGAACGCCGCCGGACGCATACCGCTGGTATGTGGTGGCACCGGGCTGTACCTGAAGGCGCTGATGCACGGTTTGGCCGACATTCCGCCTGAGGATGCCGAAGTACGCGTGAGACTGGCGGCGGAACTGGCAGCCTCCGGCGTGCAGACCATGCATGCACGCCTTGCTGAGGTGGACGCCGTCACTGCCTCGCGCCTGCACGCCACCGATACCCAGCGCATCCTGCGCGCCCTGGCGGTATTCCACACGACCGGTCGGCCGTTGTCGGCCTGGCAGGCCGGAGGCAATGCCGGCGAGCCGGTCGACTGCCCGGTATTCGTGCTCGAACTGTCGCGCGATATCCTGCGCGATCGCCTGGAAACACGCTTCCGAGTCATGATCGAAGCCGGCTGGCTGGACGAGGTGCGCTGGCTGGCGGCGCAGGGGCTTGCCGATACGCATCCGGCCATGCGCGCGGTCGGTTACCGGCAGCTGCTGGCAGTGGTTCGCGGTGAGGTGACGCTTGCTGAGGGCATCCGGGCCGGCATCACGGCCACGCGCCGCTATGCCAAGAGGCAGCAGACGTGGTTCCGGGGCCAGGTGCAGGGTGCGCATGACGATGCCGCTGCCTTGCGGTCGCGGATTCTGGAGGTGATTCGCCATGGGGCGTAATGCGTCTTCTACATATCAGACCAGGGATCGGGCCATCGCCGTGCACCCCCGCCTGGCCATGCAGCACTGGGGCGAACATGCATCGGTTTCCCGTCAGGAGGAATTCGAACGGCTGGTGGCCGCCGGGGATTGCGAGTGCGACGATTCGCTACTGCTGACGGTGCGGCGGCCGCTTCCTGGCACCCTGTTCGGGAGCGGCCAGGTCGAACAGGTGGCCAGGCTCGTAACCGAGCATGCATGCCCGGTGGTGTTCGTCGATCACCAGCTCAGCCCGGTGCAGCAGCGCAATCTGGAAAAGGCCTGGAATGCCAAGGTGGTCGACCGCACAGGTCTGATCCTCGAGATCTTTGCCTCTCGCGCCCGTACGCGCGAGGGCGTGCTGCAGGTCGAACTGGCCAGCCTCAATTACCAGGTCAGCCGCCTGGTGCGCTCGTGGACGCACCTGGAACGCCAGCGCGGCGGCTTCGGCTTTCTGGGCGGGCCGGGCGAGCGCCAGATCGAGCTGGATCGGCGCATGATCCGCACGCGCATCAAGGCGATCGAGAAGGAACTGGCGCAGGTGCGGCGCATGCGTGCCACGCAGCGCGCCGGCCGCCAGCGCAAGGATCTGCCGACGGTGTCGCTGGTCGGCTACACCAATGCTGGAAAATCGACATTATTCAACCGTCTGACCGAGGCCACGGTGCATGCGGCCGACCAGTTGTTCGCGACGCTGGATCCAACCCTGCGCCTGCTGCTCCTGCCCGACGGCAGCCGCGTGATGCTGTCCGACACCGTGGGCTTCGTGCAGGACCTGCCGCACGAGCTCGTCGACGCCTTCCGCGCCACCTTGGAGGAGGTGACCGAGGCCCAGTTGATCCTGCATGTGCGGGATATCGCCGATCCCGAGACGCACACCCAGGCCGGCGTGGTGCGCGAGACCCTGGCCGAGATCGGCCTGGACGGCCCGGCGCGCCCGCCGATCGTCGAGGTATGGAACAAGATCGACCAGAAGCCGGGTATCCGGTCCCGTCCGCACGAGGCCATCGACGGCAGCGCCGTGGCGCTGTCGGCGCTGACAGGCGAGGGTATCGACGAATTGCTGACATTGCTGTCGAAGTGGGTAACACAGGATGCCCAGGTACTCCAATTGAGACTGGATGCAGGCGACGGCCGCTCACTGGCCTTCTGCCACCAGCATGGCACGGTGTTGGCACAACGACAGGCTGAGGATGTGCTGGAGGTCGAAGTAAGGCTGCGGCCGAAGGATGCGGTGCGCTTCAGTCGAGACGAATCAGGGCTGGATCGCCTGCGCTCCGCCTGAAATGCGCGAAACAAGACCCCACGTATAATTGGTGTATATAGTAAACTGTCACCGTAATTTTGGATTCATCGCGTCTGACCCCATTGATCCCGCATTGATCTACGCAGATGAGCCCCTTCAGTAAATCCTCGGAATCAACCGATAGCGCACGCGTCGCGCATAGTCGGGATAGCCCGGCAACTCGTCCTGTAGAGCCTGGTCTTCCAGCGCCGTTCTAATCACCGTGATGATTAGCGCCACCGCCGCCGGAATAAGCGTCCACATTGAGCTTAAGGCCAGCACTATACCCGGGAGTGCCAACATATTTCCAGCATAGCCCGGATGTCGCACTATCCGATAGGGGCCGCTGCCACACACCACATGCCCTCGATCCACCTGAATACGCACCACGCTGGAGAAGAAACGGTTCTCTATCAATGCCCACGCAGCGAAAGCGTATCCGAGCGAGATCAAGAGGAAGCCGTGCACGATGAGCCACAAGGGAAATACCGGTGACCAGCCAAAGCGATGATCCAGACCGGCCACAATGACCATTGGGAAACTCACACTCAGCGCCATCAACGGCGCAAGCACCTTGTCCCAAGCTTTCGCACTTTGGGCCTTCTCCATATTTTGTCGTTCGGCCAACAACCCCGGATGCCGCCGTTCCGCCCAAATGCGCCCCCCTAGGCCGGCGGCAACAATCAGCAAAAAATAACCCCACGCCTGCCACCAACCGAAATCCCCTCCGCACACCAACAGAACCAATGGTATGGAGAGGTACACAACAACCACACTGATCCACTGGCGAAGGGATGCTGTTTGAGCTGGCTCTGGAACATCTGTATTCGATGACATGCCATTCCCTCAAAGCATATGACTTTTATTGAGCGCCCAGCGCCGAAGGCGGGGTATGGGGGGTATGGCCGTCAGGTCTTGTTTCGCGCATGATGATCCCTCTCCTTAATCAACTACCAGTGGCACCTGCCCGTCGATAGAAGGCGCGGAGCATGAATGGTGGGACCACGGTGGTGACGGCGATGGTCAGCACCATCACCGCGTAGAGATCCTGCGAGAACACGCCGGCCTGCTTGCCGAGCTCGGCGAAGATCAGACCCACCTCGGCGCGCGGAATCATGGCGATGCCGATGGCCCAGCGGTTACGCCAGGTCTCGCGGATCAGCATCGCACCGGCCAGCTTGCTGACCATGGCGATGGCGATGAAGGCCGCCGCCATCCCCCATACCTGGGGCTCGCTCCAGTCGACCTCCTGCAGGTGCAGGTTCAGGCCGACCATGACGAAGAACACCGGCGTGAACAGGTGGATGATCGGCTTCATCTCGCCCTCGATGCGCTCGACGAAATGGCTGTCGCTCTCGTGCAGGGCCACGCCGAAGGGCAGGAAGAAGCGCCGGGACAGCGCGAGCCCCGCCGCGAAGCCGCCGATGATCTCGGGGGCGCCCAGAAGCTGGGACAGCAGCGCGAACACCAGCACCAAGGAGACGATGGTGGTCGGGATCATGCCCGGGATGAGGCTGGTTGCGTTGAAGCGGCGCACGACGACGGCCGTCAGCTTGGCCGCCGTCGGCGCCAGCAGCAGGAAGATGGCAATGAAGATGAATACCTGGCCGGCGTTGACCAGGCTGACCGTGCCCTTGGTCGAGAACTCGAACAGCATCGCCAGCAGCACCACGCCCAGCACGTCGTCGAGCACGGCCGCGCCCAGCACGATGTTGGCCGTATGCGAATGCTGCTGCCTGAGATCGCGCAGCACCCGGATCGTGACGCCGATGCTGGTGGCAGTCAGGGTGCCGCCGATGAACAGCGATACCAGCAGGGAGAGGTCAAGTGCCCAGTAGGCGAAGGCCGCTCCCAGCACGAACGGGGTGATAAAGCCGCCCAAAGCGACGATGGCGGCCTTGGCACCGGAGGTGGTCAGGCGGCCGATGTCCGTCTCCAGGCCCACCTCGAACAAGAGCAGGATCAGCCCGAATTCGGCCATGATCTTCAGTACCGGCCCCGGATCGATCCAGCCGAGCACGCTGGATCCGAGCAGCACCCCGGCGGCCATCTCGCCGATGATGGCCGGGATGCCGAAGCGGGCGGAGGTCTCTCCGAGGATGCGCGCGCCGAGCAGGACCAGGATCAGGTTCAGGAAGAACGAGGTGTGATGCTCCATGGGTCGATGAAGGAGCTTATCTCGGCTGGTCGCGGAGGATGACGTCCAGGGCCGAAATCGTACCCACCAGACGGCCGTCGTCGCCGGTGACCAGGATGTTCTGGGAATCGTTGTGCATCAGCACCAGCATGGCGGCGATGGCATTGGTCGGCGCATGCTCCTTGACGCTGAGGATGCGCGCGGACATGACCTCGCCGACCTTGAGGCCTGCCATGGCATGCAGGTGTTCGTGCACGGAAGGAAGGTCGGGGCTGGCCTGCATGGCCGCCAGCAGGTCCTCGGAGGCATAGGCGGGCAGGGCGTGGTGCAGGATGGCGTGTGCCGTCAGCACGCCGACGGGGCGCCCCTCGCCATCAATCACCGGCAGATCGTGCAGATGATGCCGGCGCAGCAGTGCGATGGCGTCGCTGACCAGGGTGTCCGGGTTGGTGGTGACCACGTTGCGGGTCATCAGCTTGGCGGCGATCAACGACGACCTCCCTCGAATTTGCGTGCTACGCCGTCAATTGTAGCCGACACCGGCAGACCGTGCATACGGGTGCTCACCGCAGAGGGCGCCGAGGGCACAGAGGGGAAGCGAGGCGAACCGCAAAGGACGTGGAGTTTCGCAAAGTTGTTGAAGTAGATCGGCAGGCTGCTCGACTCGAGCCTGAATTTGAGGGTCGGTACCGAAAGATCACATACCCGCCATTTTTCTACTTTGCGCCACTTCGTGTCCTTTGCGGTTTCTGCATTCTAGTGGGAACTTTTCTCCCCCCAGGTGCGTTCGATGTAGCGACCACGGCCGGAGCCGCTGCGGTAGATCTCGTAGCGCAGCGGGTTCTTGTCCGAGAAGTGCTGGTGATAGTCCTCGGCCGGATAGAAGGGCTTCGCCGGCAGGATCTTCGTAACGATGGGGCTGCCGAACCGGCCAGAGGCCGCGAGTTCGGCCTTCGACCGCTCCGCCGCATCCCTCTGGGTCTCGTTGTGATAGAAAATCGCCGTATGGTATTGCGGCCCGCGATCGGCGAACTGGCCGTTCCCCTGGGTCGGATCGATGTTGTGCCAGAAGATATTCAGCAGGGCTTCATAGGAGATGCGCTTCGGATCAAAGGTCACCTCGACCGCCTCCAGATGGCCGGTGGTGCCGGTCGACACCTGGGCATAGGTGGGATTCGGCACATCGCCGCCCGTATATCCGACACGCGTCGAAACCACGCCTTTGGCGTTGTCGAACGGCGGCTGCATGCACCAGAAGCAGCCGCCGGCAAAGGTGGCTGTTTCCTGCCCGTTGCCTGGGACTCTGGCGTTTCCGGCTGCCTCAGCCATCAGCGGCACCACTGTGAACAAGGCGGCCATCCATAAGATGCGCCATCGCTGCCTTATATTGTATGTCATCGGAATGACCTCCGTACCCGTACGCCATGTTTAAGCTTGGTCGGATCGGATATGGCAATCTTACTGCCTCAGGCGGCAACGACCGGGATCTCGATCTTTCTCTGGTTCAGGACGCTGATCTTGCGCGCCACTTCCCCGGCCATGTTTCGGTAGATCGCGGCCTGTTCCGAATCGGGGTGTGCGGCCACGATCGGGGTGCCGGCATCACCATCCTCGCGGATGCGCATGTCCAGTGGTACGCGCGCCACGATGTCGGTCTGGTAGGTTTCCGCCAGTTTTTCGGCGCCGCCCTCGGCGAAGATGTGGCTGGCCTCGCCGCAATGCGGACAGATGAATACGTGCATGTTCTCGACAATGCCCAGCGTCGGCACCTGCACCTTCTTGAACATTTCGATGCCGCGGCGGCAGTCGAGCAGGGCGATATCCTGGGGAGTGGTGACGACGATGGCGCCGGTCACGGGGATCTTCTGGGCCAGCGTCAGCTGGATGTCACCGGTTCCCGGCGGCATGTCGACAATCAGATAATCCAGTTCCCCCCAGCGTACATCGCTCAGGAGCTGCATCAGGGCACTGGATACCATGGGGCCGCGCCAGATCACGGCTTGGTTGTCGTCGATCAGGTAGCCGATGGACATGGTCAGCACGTCGTAGTTGCTCAGCGGGTACATGGCGTTTTCCTCGACCCTTGGTCGGCGCCCGCCCAGGCCCATCATGCTGGGGACGGACGGGCCGTAGATGTCGGCATCCAGCAGGCCGACCTTGGCGCCAGTCTGGGCCAGGGCTACGGCCAGATTTACGGCTGTGGTGGATTTGCCGACGCCACCCTTGCCGGAGGCCACGGCGATGATGTTGCGGATGCCCGGGATGGCCTGCTTGCCCTGCGGGGCATGGGAAGCGACGCGGGAGGTCATCTGGATGTGGGTGCCGCGTACGCCGGGCAAGGCACCGATCAGTTCCTCGGCCTGCCGGCGGAATTCCTCCTTGACCGGGCAGGCAGGCGTGGTCAACTCGATGGTGCAGGCGACCTCGCCTGCATCGATGCGGACGTCTTTGACGAAACCGAGGGTGACAATGTCCTTGCCGAAATCCGGGTCGATGATGCGGCGCAACGCGTCCAGCACCATGTCGTTGGTCAGTGCACTGTCTTGGTTCATAATGATCCTCCGAGACATCATCGTCTAAATCATACCGTTTTTGTCAAGTATAATGCCTGCGTATCCGATGGCAGAGACCGCATGGGCAATCACACAGGAAAAAGGACGAGTTTAACCGGTGTACCGCGCCATGGTCGGTGTTTATACTCGCCGCCCATGGGTGATGCCGCCGTCGTTCTGCTATCTGCCGTGCTGGTCAATAATTTCGTGTTGACCAAGTTCCTGGGCATTTGCCCATTCCTTGGTGTGTCCGGCAAGGTGGAAACGGCTGTGGGGATGTCATTCGCCGTGATGTTCGTGATGACCCTGGCCGCCACCGTTTCCTGGCTGGTGCAGCAGTATCTGTTGATCCCGCTGCATCTTCTGTACCTGCAGACGATCTTCTTCATCCTGATCATCGCGGCACTGGTGCAGTTCATCGAGATGATGATCCACAAGACGAGTCCGGTGATGTACCAGGCCCTGGGCATCTTCCTGCCGCTGATCACGACAAATTGCGCCGTGCTCGGTGTGGCGCTGCTGAACGTGCAGAAAAAACAGACCTTCCTGACTTCGGCCCTGTACGGTTTCGGGGCGGCGGCGGGTTTTTCGCTGGTGCTTGTGCTGTTCGCAGGTCTGCGCGAACGCATCGAAGGGGCACCGGTGCCAACGTTGTTCAAAGGCTCGCCGATTACACTGATCACCGCTGGGCTGATGTCCCTTGCATTCATGGGCTTTTCGAGCATGGTCAGACAATAGACATCTGTTGTACTGTATTTATAAATAAATCACATTGAAATAGCGTTTATACAAAGCAAGAATACGGGTATGCCGGATGCCCGCCGCGGGAAGGATCGAAGCGAACGGATGATTGAGCAGCCATGACGAATATTCTCTACGGAGCTTTAAGCCTCGGCGGTTTTGCCCTCGCGGCGGGCATTATGCTGGCCGTGGCCATGCGCCTGTTCCATGTCGAGGGGGATCCGATGGCCGGCAAGATCGACGGTGTCTTGCCACAGACCCAATGCGCCAAATGCGGCTACCCGGGATGCAAGCCGTATTCGGAGGCGGTGGCCAAAGGCGAAGCCGACGTCAATCAGTGCGTGCCTGGCGGCGAACGCGTGATGCTGCAGATCGCTGATTTGATGGGGGTGGAGCCCAAGCCTCTGGCCCAGGAGCCGGAGCCGCCGATGCTGGCCTTCGTACGTGAAGACGAGTGCATCGGCTGCACCCTGTGCATCAAGGCCTGCCCCGTGGATGCCATCATTGGAGCACCGAAACAGTACCATACGGTGGTTGCCGATTATTGTACCGGTTGCAAGCTGTGCGTGGAGCCGTGTCCCGTAGACTGCATCGACATGATTCTGAAGCCGGAGGTTCTGGAAGAATGGACCTGGAAATCTCCGGAAACGGTGCACGGGCCGATTCGGATAGGGGATTCTGCCCATGCTACGCACTCTGTTTGAGCGTATCGGCCTGATCGCTGGAGGGTTTCCGGGAGGAATTCATCCGGAACAGTCAAAGCTGACGGCCGACATGCCGATCCGTGATTGCCCGTTGCCACCGGTAGTGATCATGGCGGTGAAGCAGCATATCGGTGAGGAATGCACGCCGTTGGTCGAAGTGGGCCAAAAGGTACTGCGCGGCCAAAAGGTCGCTCGCGCCCAGGGCTATGTCTCAGCGCCGGTGCACGCACCCACCTCCGGCAAGGTGATCAAGATCGAGGAGCATCCCGTGCCGCATCCGTCGGGGCTGGGCCGGTTAAGTATTTTCATCGAGCCCGACGGCAAGGATGCATGGGATCGGTCACTCGAACCCTGGCCGGACTACCGGCAGCGCGATGTGGGCGAACTGCGCGAGCGGGTTCGCATCTGTGGCCTGGCCGGCCTGGGTGGTGCGGTGTTCCCGACCTTTATCAAGCTGGTTCGCGACCAGAAGCATCCAATCCATACCGTGATCCTGAACGGCATCGAATGTGAGCCGTACCTGACCAATGATCATCGGCTGATGCTGGAGCAGGCGGAACAGATCGTCAGCGGCCTGGACGTATTAATGTACATGACAGGGGCGCGTCACGGCGTCATCGCTGTCGAGGATAACAAGCTCGATGCCGCCGAGCGTATGCACGAGGCTGCCTCAAGGCTGGGCACAGCGGTTTCGGTGCATGTACTGCCGACGCGCTATCCGCAGGGCGGCGAAAAGCAACTGATCCAGGCCATCACTGGCCGGGAGATCCCTGCCGGCAAGCTGCCGATGCATATCGGCATCCTGTGTCAGAATGTCGGGACGACGAAGGCGGTGCATGATGCCGTGCTTCTGGGACGGCCCTTGACGGAACGGGTGGTCACGGTTACCGGCGATGCGGTGCCCAATCCCGGCAATATGAACGTTCGCCTGGGTACGCCGATGCGGTTCGTCTATGCCCAGCACGGGTTGGAGACCTTTGACGGTCTGCACCTGATCCACGGCGGACCGCTGATGGGTGAGCGTTTGCCCAACGTGGATGTGCCGGTGGCAAAATCCACGAATGGCATGCTGGCATTCACCACCGATGTGATGGTCGAGGCGCATCGCCGCCCCGATCCATGCATCCGCTGCGGGCACTGCGTTGAGGTCTGCCCTGCGCGGCTGGTGCCGAACGAACTGGCCAGCCTGTGTCGTCAGGACCAGTTCGACAAGTCACAGGATTATGGTCTGTTCGACTGTATCGAGTGTGGCTGCTGCAGTTATGTCTGTCCGTCGAACATTCCGCTCGTACAGTATTTCCGCTATGCGAAGGGGGAGGTCGGCAAGATCAATCGCGAGCGTATCTTCGCTGACCTGTCCCGCCAGCGCAGCCAGGCGCGTGATGAGCGTATTGCCCGTGAGAAGGCGGAGCGTGCCGCCAAGCGGGCGCGGGTGAAGGAAGATGTGTCGGAGAGCGATGGGGGGCCTTCGTCCCCATGAACATGCTAATCAGCTCTCCGCATCTGCATAGCGGCGATTCGGTACGCGCCACCATGATCACGGTGATGCTGGCCCTGACACCGGCTGTCATCGTCAGCGTCTATCTGTTCGGCTGGCTGGCCGTGTTGCTCATCGTCAGCAGCATCGTTTGCTGCATGGTACTGGAGTGGATCAGCCTGCGCATGATGGGACGCTCTGCAGCGGCGATAGGTGATGGCTCTGCAGCCCTGACCGGCCTTTTCCTGGCCCTGACCCTGCCGGCCACCACGCCATGGTGGATGGTATTGATCGGCTGCTTCATGGCCATTGTGCTGGCCAAGCAGATCTATGGCGGTTTGGGGTACAATCTGTTCAACCCGGCACTGGCCGCCCGCGTGGTACTGCTGATCTCGTTTCCGTTGCAGATGACGACGTGGATCATCCCCATGCATGCCGGCAATCCGGTGATCAATCTGTACAGCCTGCAGGATTGCGCGCAGGTATTCTTCTTCGGTATCAAGTCGCTGGGACATTCCATCGATGCCGTTTCCATGGCCAGCGCCCTCGGTTACGTGAAAACCGAGTGGACACGCGGCATCGCCGTGACCGATGCCCTCAGAGGCTATGGCTACAACTATCTGGATGCGTTTCTGGGGCGTGAAGCGGGCAGCTTGGGGGAGACCAGTGCCCTGGCACTGCTGCTGGGTGGCATCTATCTGCTCGCCCGGCATACGGTGACCTGGCACATCCCATTCAGCTATCTGGGTACTGTGGCGCTGCTGGCCGCCATATTCAGCACGATCAATCCCGGGCGTTTCGCACCGCCGATGTTCCACCTGATGGCGGGCGGTCTGATGCTGTGCGCCTTTTTCATGGCCACCGATCCGGTATCCTCACCGGTGACACCGGCCGGTCGCCTGGTGTTCGGCACCGGTTGCGGCATCCTGACTTGGACGATCCGCACCTTCGGGGGCTATCCCGAGGGCGCGATGTTCTCGGTCATTCTGATGAACTGTGCAGTGCCGCTGATCGACCATTACTTCAGGCCGCGCGTGTACGGGCAGGGCCTGCCGAAATGAAGGTGACACGTGAACAGTGGCATATGGTGTTTGCGCTGTTTCTGGTGGCCACAATCTGTACGGTGCTGCTGGGAATGATCGACGAGGTGACGGAGAAGCCGATTGCCAAGGCCGAGCAGGATGCGCTGTACACTGCCCTGGCCGAGGTGCTGCCGGTTCACCGCAATGATCCGATCCACGACACCCTGCGCATCACCGATGCACAGACCGGTCCGGTGACGCTGTATCTCGCGCGCAATGCGGCAGGCAAGGTCACTGGCGCTGCCTTCGAGGTCGTGGCGCCCGATGGCTATGCAGGCAATATCTTCATTCTGATGGGCGTGGACCGCGATGGCAGCGTGCATGCCATTCGCGTGACCAGCCATCACGAAACGCCGGGTCTCGGCGATAATATTGTCAAGAATCACAAATGGGTGAACAGTTTCTCCGGGCGCAACCTTCAGAATACACATTGGGCGGTGAAAAAGGATGGCGGCGATTTTGACCAGTTCACGGGCGCCACGATTTCACCGCGGGCGGTGGTCAAGGCGGTCAAGCGTGGTTTAGAGTTTTACCAACGGCATCGGGATCAGATCACGGCGGCCGACAAGGTCACCGCAGCCCCGGGAGGAGCATGATGGACAAACAACAGATATTCTCCGATGGCTTCTGGCACAACAACACCATTTTTGCCCAGTTGCTCGGCATGTGTCCGCTGCTCGGCGTGACCACCACGGCCGAGAACGGCTTCTGGATGGGTGCGGCCACGACCTTCGTGCTGATGGGCTCGAATCTGGTGGTGTCGATCGTACGCGGTGTCATCCCCAAGAACGTGCGCATCCCGGCCTATATCACCATCATCGCCGCCTTCGTCACCGTGGTCGACATGACGATGGATGCCTGGATGCACAGTATGTACCTGGTGCTCGGCTTGTTTATCCCGTTGATCGTCGTGAATTGCTCGGTACTCGGCCGTGCCGAGGCCTTTGCCAGCAAGAACAGCATCTCGGATTCCGTCGTCGATGGCCTGGCGGTCGGCCTGGGCTTTACGCTGGCACTGCTGGTGCTGGGCGGCGTGCGTGAGGTGATCGGACAGGGCACGCTGTTCGGCCATCAACTGTTCGGGGCGCATTACCCGGATTTTCTGATGTTCATCCTGCCTCCCGGAGCCTTCATCGCCCTCGGCTTCATCCTGGTCGGGGTACGCCTGATCAACCGCTGGCTGCAAAGCCGCGCCGCCTCCCGGGTCGTCGTGGTCAAGACCCTGCAGGAAGCGGCGGAGGTCTGATGCCCTATCTGCATCTGCATACGAACATCGAGGTCGAGGACATCGACGGCCTGCTGCGCGATCTTTCGGCCGAGACGGCCGAGGCGTTGGGCAAGCCCGAGTCCTATGTGATGGTGCACGGCTCGGATCGCCAGGCGATGCGCTTTGCCGGCAATGATGCGCCGCTGGCCTTCATCGAACTGAAAAGCCTGGGCTTGGGAACGGATCGGACCGGTGTGCTGTCGGCGCGGCTCTGCAATCTGCTGCAACAGCGACTTGGTATCGATCCGTCCCGCATCTACATCGAGTTCGCGGCATCCGAGCGGGCCATGTGGGGTTGGGACCGCGGCACCTTCTAGGCCTTCACCGGCTGCAGGCACGGGGCGTGGAACAGGTGCCCGCGCCACATGCCGGGCAGCGTCTTCGCCAGCACCAACATCCAGAAGCACGCCAATTGCACGATCAGCAGGGATGCGAACAGCCGCAACGACACGGCGCCGGTGTAGGCGGCCAGCTTGACGGTGGCCATCGCGAACACCCCGACCGGGAAGGTGAAGCCCCACCAGCCCATATTGTAAGGCAGGCCGAGGCGCGCGGTGCGCAGGGTGATCAGCCACGCCGTAATCCACCACCACAAGCCGTAGGCCCAGAGCAGGAATCCCATCACGATGCCCATTGGCTTCGCCACCTCGGCCAGCGATGCAAGCGGAGTGCCGGCGAAGGCTGCTGGCGCCGCCTCGCCCAGCACCACCATGGCCAGGGCGCCGGTGCCGATCGGGCCCAGCGTCAGCCAGGCGGACACCGCCATCTGGCGCGGCGGCAGACTATGGCAGGCCATGCGCAGAAACAGGATAACCAGGATACCCATGGCCAGTGGCACGGAAAGCGACCACAACACGCCGCTGACACCAAGCATCAGCCTCGCCGATTCCGTGGACAGGTGCGGGGCCAGAAATCCGCCACTGCTCGCCGTCACCTCGCAGGCGACGATGGGCAACAGCCAGATGGCTGTCATGCCCTCCAATTGATGGCGCTGTCGCGTGAACATGCGGAATGGCACCAACAGGCCGGTGAGCACCGCCAGTGCTGCGTCCACCCACCACAGGGCATGGGCCAGGGTGTATGGATGGGCGAGCCCCGAGAATACAGGCAGGCCGTTGATGATGGGCACAAGCGCCATGGGAATGGCTCCGAGGAACATCGACTGTACCGGGTGGTCAAGCATCGGCCCGACGGTGGCCGGAAACGCCACGAGTCGGGTCGTGAACAGCATAGAGAACACACAGAAAAGGCCCACGTCGAACCACCACAGGCCGGTGGCTATTGCGTGCTGGCCGATGAAGGGGTAGGGGAAGACGTTGATCAACAGAGTCAGGATTCCCGTGCCCATGTTCATCGTGAACCAGTTCGGAGTAAACTGGCGTACGAGCTCCTTGGGATGCTCGAGATGATTCAGTGGTTTCCGGCTCATAGCGTCCTCCTTGAATGACATGGACGCATCATAGAGTCGCAATATTATCATTAATAATAATGATTTATGATGAAATGTATTCAAATAAATGATATATTAGCGGCATGAGACTGCAGCAGGAGCATATCCTGACCTTCGTCGAACTGGTGCGAAACGGCAGCGTCGGGGGCGCGGCTGATGCCAGGCACCTGACGCAGCCGGCCATATCCAACCAGCTGCGCCAGCTTCAGCAGGCGATGGGAGAGGCCCTGTATCAGCGAGCCGGGCGGGGAGTGGCCCTGACTGCTGCCGGCGAAGCCTTTTACGCGCATGCATTGGCTGTGGAACAGTCGTTAAAGGCTGCTGAAGCATTCGCTGCTGGCTTGCAGAGCGGGGACACCGGTTTGGTGCGCATCGCCGCCAGCCAAACCATTTCCGGCTCGCTGATACCTGTCTTCCTGGCTGCCTTTCAGAAGCGCCATCCTGGCATCGAGGTGCATGTCGATACCAGCAACAGCCGTCAGGTCGTCGATGAGCTGGGTGCCTATGATATCGGTCTCGTGGAAAGTCCACTGCAACGCGATCTTCAGGCCGATTACCGCGTCGAGACGCTGGGCCAGGATGAGGTTGTGCTGGTGATGCCGCGCGGGCATGTGCTGGCGGCACTTGATGCGGTGCCGTTGCAACGGCTGGAGAATCAGCCGCTGATTTGGCGCGAAGCGGGTTCGGGAACGAACGAAGTGGTCGAGAATGCCTTCCGTCAGGCAGGAATCACACCGTTCAGGCGGATCTCCTTGGGTGGTGTGGCCGCTGTGTTGGAAGCTGTACGCCAGGGACTGGGCCTGGGGTTTGCCTCGCAGCTGACGCTGAAGCGGCGGGATGCCATGCTGGTGGCACGCCCACTGAAGCCACGACTGCTGCGCCCGTTGACGATGATCATGCCCGTGCATGCGGGCGCAGCCGCCAGCATCCTCGCCGAAGGTCTCAGGACCAGCCTGGCGTCACTCCTGGCATAACAAAGCCCGGTTTACACGTTGCGGCCATGGAGATAACGCATGGTTCCTACCTTGATCATGTCGTTGAACAGGAGCCACAGCAGGGCGTAGGCCCACATCCACAGCGCATATTTCCAACCGATGGGTGTGATCAACAAGCCGTACACCGCGATCAGGGTGCCGAGGATCTCGGTGCCGAAGGTGGCCCCGAACAGCAGTGGTGAGGGCCAGGGGCGTTGCCAAAACCAGCCGCGGGCGCGGGTGATATACAGCGTACTGTGTCCGGCCACGATCAGTTTCAGGAATAGCATGGTGCGGATTATGTCGTCGGAGAAGCCATGCTCCTTGAGCAGGAAAAATAGCAGGAATGACGAGAGCACGCCGACAATACCCAGAACGCTCGAGATGGTGAGCATCTCCGGCATGTCCCAGCGTACCGGTTTGATGTCCACCGGCGTATTATCGGAAGCGATGGCAAGAATGGGGATGTCGTTGAGCAACGCCAGCATGATGATCATCAGAGCGGTAATGGGATAGAATCTGAACACCACAATGCTGAACGTCATGAACAGGATGATGCGGATGGTCTCGGCGATGCGGAAGACGGCATAGCTCTTCATGCGTTCGAAGGTGATGCGTGCCTGTTTGACCGCCTCATTGATCACGCTGAGCCCGGGAGCGGTCAGGATGATGTCAGCCGCGGCGCGGGCGGCGTCGGTAGCGTTGGAGACGGCGATACCGCAGTCGGCCTTCTTCAGAGCCGGGGCATCGTTGACGCCGTCTCCGGTCATGCCGACGATATGGCCAGCCTTCTGCAGGATATCGACGATCCGGTATTTATCCTCAGGCACTACCTCGGCGAATATCGAGATATCCTGGATCATTTCGACGATGGCCGATTCGTGCGTATGCACAAATTCGCGCTCCAGCAGAGCGGTGTCGTACATGGCCTGCACACTTTCCATGACGTCAGTGGCAAACTGTTGTGCCTGCTTATGCGAGACATCTGGTTGCAGGCGTTGGTAGATGGCTGTGGAAAGCACGCTAGCCAAGGCTAAAAGCTCGCTGCTGCCCGTGCCCGACAACTGCGTCGAATTCATCGTGCGCTGCGGCAAGCCGAGAAGGGCGCCGATTTCACGGGCGATCGCCACATTGTCGCCGGTGATCATCTTGACCTCAACGCCGTGGTTCTGCATGTCCGCGATGACTTCCTTGGAATCCTCCCGCGGCGGGTCGTACAGTGGGATCAGGCCCAGCAGCGTCAGCGGTTCGTTGCCTTGGCGGCGGCCGACGGCCAGCGTGCGATAGCCTTTGGTGGCGAGCAGATCCACCATCTTCTGCAGGTTCCGTGCCGCTGCGTCGGCGAGCCCCGCCATGCCGATCAGCACCTGCGGTGCACCCTTGACAGCCGTGTATTGCACATCACCGCGGCTGATCTTCGCCTCGGTACGCTTGTGTACCGGGTCGAACGGCATGAACCCAAGCTGCACATAACCATTACGGTCCAGATCCGGGAAATGCTCGTCGATGTAATGGAAGATCGGCATCTCGATCGGATCTCGGTTCTCAAGCCGCGAAGCCAGCGACGCGGTAAGGAACAAATCGCCCTCGCTGCATCCGTCAAACACCACGGGCTCAGCCACGTGCATCTCGTTGCGGGTCAAAGTCCCGGTCTTGTCCGAGCAGAATACGTCGACACCGGCCAGTTCCTCGATGGCTGTCAGCTTGCTGACGATGGCCTGGCGATGGGCCAGGTTCATCGCCCCCACCGCCATGGTGACGGACAGTACTGCCGGAAGCGCGACTGGAATGGAGGCCACCGTCAACACCAGAGCAAAGCGGGCGATTTCCAGGAATGGCTCATGGCGGAACAGCGATACCATGATGATTAACACCACCAGGGCAACGGAGATCGCGATAAGAAAATCGCCGATGCGGATGACCATGCGTTGGAAGTGGCTGCGCTCTTCCAGCGATGCCTTGGCGACCAAGGCCACCAGGTTGTGGAAATTGGTCTCGGCACCGGTATTGGTGACCAAGGCCAGCATCTCGCCCTGCTTAACGATGGTGCTGGAATAGGCGATCTCGCCCGGTTTCTTGCTGACCGGCAGTGATTCCCCGGTCAGCGCGGACTGGTCGATCAGCAGGTAGTCGCCTTGGCACAGCTGCACGTCGGCAGGCACCACATTGCCGATACGCAGCTTGACGATATCGCCCGGCACCAACTCGCGCGCCAGTATGGTTTTGAATGCACCGTCGCGGCGCACGATGATTTCGGCGGATATGCGCTTCTTCAGGGCCTTTAGGGCGTTCAGCGCCCGGTGCTCCTGGAAGAAGTCGAGCCCGGCGTTGACCAGAAGCAGGATGGTGATGATGATGAAGTCATCCCATTTCTGCACGATGGCGGAGAGAATGGCAGCCACCTCGATCATCCACGAGATCGGCCCCCAGAAGCGGCGAAGGATGCGGTGCCAGAGCGATTCCTCCCGCTCCGCCATCTCGTTATAACCGAAGCGCTGCAAGCGTTTGGTGGCTTCCGATTCCGATAGGCCGCGCTCCGGGTCGCTTTGCAGGAGCCTTAGACTGTCTTCAACGGTTTGTTTGGCATAATCATCCGATTTCATCGCCCGCCACCTTTTACTACACTGCGTTTCTGTAAGGAATTAAGACGATGGATGCCGCCGTGGCTAGCGTGTCTGTCGCTGTTTCTCGGCCCGTTCCGCGCGCATCTGTGCTTCGCGTTCAGCCATATTCTGATCCCAGGCACCGCGGTCGACACCCCAATCGCCGAGTGTTTCCCCGACAATGGCCGACAAGGCTTCGATATGTGCAGCTGAGGCATTCAGGGCCGGGATGTAGTGGAATTCACCGCCGCCGGCGGACGCAAACACATGCCGGTTTTCGACGGCGATCTCGTCCACGGTTTCCAGGCAGTCCGCAGCAAACCCTGGGCAGACCACATGCACCTTGCCCAGCTTTTCCCCGCCCCATGCCTTCAGGGTGTCGCTGGTGTACGGCCGCAGCCATTCCTCGCGTCCGAACAGCGACTGGAAGGCCAGTTTCCAGTCTCCTTCCTCCAGGCCGAGTTGCTCCGCCACCAGACGGGCGGTCTTGTGACACAGGCAATGGTAGGGGTCTCCGGCCAGGAAATAGCGGCGGGGGATACCGTGGAAGGAGAACAGCAGGCGATCGGGCCGGCCATGTTGTTGCCAGTATGCGCGGATCGAGGCGGCGAGGGCCGCGATGTAGTCCGGGTGATCGTGATAGCCGTTGACGGTCCGCAACTCGGGCATCCAGCGCCAACGGGTCAGCTCCAGTAACACCGCATCCAGGGCCGAGGCGGTGGAGGTGGCCGAGTACTGCGGATACAGCGGCAGCACCAGCATGCGCCGGCAGCCCTTGTCGCGCAGCCTGGCCATGGCCTCGGCCACGGCGGGACGGCCATAGCGCATGCCCAGTTCCACATGCACCGGATTGCCATAGTTTCCCGCCAGCTGTTGGGCGAGGCCGGCGGCAATGCCCCGGCTGTGTACCAGCAGCGGCGAGCCCTCGTCGGTCCAGATGCGGCGGTAGGCTGCCGCGGAGCGGGATGGTCGGATGTTCAGGATGATGCCGTGCAAGATCAGCCACCACAGCCAGCGCGGCTGTTCAACAATGCGGGGATCGGAAAGGAACTCCCGCAGGTAGCGGCGCAGTGCGGGGGTGATCGGTGCTTCCGGCGTGCCAAGGTTCAGCAGCAGCACGCCGACGGCGGGGATCTGCCGGTGATCGAATGCGGGCTCGCCCTGATAGTGCATGACTGCTCCTTGGGTGTGATGGCCGTATCATGCCATATCTGTTCCATATCCCACACCGTGACATCCGGTTGGCCTCGTGATGGGTTTGCGGCATGATTGCGCCCGGCACAAGCCCTGTCATCCGAAGCATCATTCCCGAAGGAGTCCATGATGGCCCTGATGATCACCGATGAGTGCATTAATTGCGGCGTTTGCGAGCCCGAATGCCCGAACGAGGCGATTTTTGAGGGAGACGAGATCTACGAGATCGATCCCGACAAGTGTACCGAATGCGTGGGGCACTACGAGGAATCCCAATGCCAGCTGGTTTGTCCGGTGGACTGCATTCCCCATGATGCGGATCGGGTGGAGAATAGGGAAGAGCTACAGGAGAAATACCTGAAACTGACCGGCAAGGCCTGACATGTCCGCTTCCCCCAGCCACGTTGAACGGCTGTTTGTGATATCCGGGCCGTCCGGCAGCGGCAAGACCAGCCTGTGCCGGGCCTGGATGGAGCGCTGTCCGCGGCTACGCATGAGCGTGTCCAGCACCACGCGTCCGCCACGGCCGGGTGAGGTGGACGGACATGACTACCATTTCCTGAGTCCGGCCGAATTTGACCAGCAGGTGGCTGCCGGTGACTTTCTGGAATCGGCGGTGGTGCACAACCATCGCTACGGCACCCGCCGTGCCGATGTAGAAAAGTTGCTTGCCGAAGGATATGACGTACTGCTGGAGATCGATTGGCAGGGGGCGCGTCAGGTGGCCGCCAAGCTGCCGGAGGCCTTCCGTATCTTCATCATGCCGCCCTCACTGGATGAACTTCGTCGACGTCTGACCAGCCGCGGCCAGGACAGCGCCGATGTGGTGGCAAGCCGCCTGGCTGCCGCCGAAAGCGAAATGGCGCATGCAGACGAAGCGCATGTACGCATCGTCAATGACGATTTTTCCCATGCCCTGGAGCAGTTGTTGGCCCTGTACGGCGGCTGATTGCCTTTTGGCAGGGTGCCGCTATGCTTATCGTTCATGCCCCTTATCAATATGTTGAAGACCGGAGGTTGACGTCGGATGGCCCGTGTCACAGTTGAAGATTGCATTCGTTATTACCCAAACCGTTTCGAAATGGTCGTGCTGGCTACCCGCCGGGCCCGCCAGCTTCTCGGCACCATGCCCCAGCCCATCGATGGTGAGATGCACAAGCCGGCAGTGCAGGCACTGAAGGAGATCGGCGATGGCCAGGTGACCTGGGAGAGCATATTCGAGACTGATCGCATCGAACGCGAGCGTCTGCTCGCGGTTCAGGCAGCCGAGGCCGCTCAGCAGCGTCTGGAAGAAGACGAGATCTGATTGCCCGCTTGCGGTTGCCTGGTGTCCTGACCCTTCTTCAGTTCTGAGGGCGCCCTGCCATGAGCCGCATCTTCGAAATCACCGAGCGTGTCCGTTCGTATGCGCCGAAAGCCGATCTGGACCTGATCAACCGCGCTTATGTGTTCGCGGCGCATGCGCACGGTGATCAGTTGCGTCGCTCAGGCGAACCCTATGTCACGCATCCGCTGGCAGTGGCCCAAATCCTGGCCAGCCTGAAGCTGGACGAGGCCAGTATCGTGACGGCACTGCTGCACGATACGGTCGAGGATACGCACGTGACGCTGGGCGATGTTGAGAAGCGCTTCGGTGCCGAGATTGCTCGTCTGGTTGATGGGGTGACCAAGATCGGTCAGATCCGCTTCCGCTCCACAGAGCACAAGCAGGCGGAGAACTTCCGCAAGATGATCCTGGCCACAGCCCAGGATCTGCGCGTGCTGCTGATCAAGCTTGCCGACCGTTTGCACAACATGCGTACCCTGAACTTCCTGCCGGAGAACAAGCGCATCGGCATCGCCCAGGAAACCATGCAGCTGTATGCACCGCTGGCCCACCGGCTGGGTATCCACTGGATCAAGCAGGAGATGGAGGATTTGTCCTTTGCCCAGCTGGATCCTGGCGCCTACCACGATCTGATTGCGCAGATGAAGGACCATATCGAGGGGCTGCAGCAGGTGCAGCGGCGGCTGGAGACCATTATCCAGCAGGCGCTGGACCGTAAGGGTGTCAAGGCTCAGGTGCAGGGACGCATGAAGCACCTGTACAGCGTGCACGAGAAGATGCAGCGCAAGCATATCGATTTTAACGACATCTACGATCTGGTGGCCTTCCGTATCATCGTCGACGATACCCCGGCCTGCTACCAGACGCTGGGCATCATTCACAGCCTGTACCGGCCGGTTCCGGGGCGTTTCAAGGACTACATCGCCCTGCCCAAGCCGAACGGCTACCAGTCGCTGCACACCTCGGTCATCGGCCCTGAACATTTCCGCATCGAGGTGCAGATCCGCACCGCCTCCATGCATCGCTTTGCCGAAGACGGCATTGCCGCCCACTGGCGGTACAAGGGTGAGGGGCAGGATAGCGGGGATGACGACCGCAGCTTCCAGTGGCTGAAGCAGCTGACCGAGCTGATCCAGGAGGTGGAGAATCCGGGAGAGTTTCTCGAGAACGTGCGCCTCGACCTGTTCGTACAGGAGGTCTATGTATTCAGTCGCGACGGTGACATCTTCGCCCTGCCGCGCGGTGCCCGGCCGCTGGATTTTGCCTATGCCGTGCATACCGATGTCGGAAACCACTGCATAGGGGTGCGCATCAACGGCGAAGTCACCGATTTCCAGACCCGCCTGCACAATGGCGACCAGATCGAAATCATGACCAGTCCCGATCAGACACCAAGCCGGCAATGGCTGCAATATGTCAGGACCCCGAGGGCACGCCAGAGCATCCGCCAGTGGTTCCGGCGCCAGGAGCGCAACACCAGCATCCGCATGGGTGAACAGATCATCCGCGAGGCCATGGGGAAGGCTGAGATCAAGCCCATGGTCCTGGAGCGTCTGGAATGCGAGGACGTGGATAGCCTGAAAGAGAGCCTTGGACGCGGCGATATCCCATTGGACAGGTTCCTGGGGGCGGTCGAGAAGGAGCAGTCGGGACCACTGAACATCAAAGGCATGGCTCGCTCGATGATGGTGCCGGCTGAATGCTGTCATCCGATACCTGGTGATCCGGTGCTTGGCCAGTTCCGTTCCGGCAAAGGGCTGATGCTGCACCATCGCAAATGCCCGGAGGTCAAGCATGCGGATTCCGGCTGGCTGGACGTCAGCTGGGCACCGCAGAAGGGGCAATCGTATCCGACCGGCATTGAGGTGGTTACACGCAACGAACGGGGCATGCTGGCCAGGGTATCCAGTTGCCTGGCCGAAACGAATGCCAATATCGAGGACCTGAAGATTCACCAGCGTGGCGGTTCTGTGACCGAACTGCTGTTCCTGATCGATGTCGAGGATCGCACCCATCTGGCCTCGGTGCTGCGCGCAATCAAGGCATTGGACGGCGTGGTTCGGGTCGGCCGCAAGAACCGCGTGGGCCTTGAGAAACCGCATATGACCCGTTCCTTTGGTGAGGCCTTCCGTGATATGGTATTCCGCCGCAAAAAGGCAAAAGCGGAGGGTTCATGAGTACGATCGATGCGGTGCATGCCAACGATGCGCCAAAGGCGGTGGGGCCTTACAGCCAGGGCATTCGCCATGGTGATGTACTCTATCTTTCCGGCCAGATCGGCCTGGATCCAGCCACGGGTTCTTTGGTAGGGGATACGGTGGATGCACAGGCCCAGCAGGTGATGCACAACCTGTCCGCGGTATTGCACGCTGGTGGCTGTTCCACCCAGGACATCATCAAAGCAAACATCTATCTGGTGGATATGGCGGATTTTCCCAAGATCAATGCCATGTATGCCGAATGGTTGGGCGAACACCGTCCGGCGCGCGCTACCGTGGCCGTGGCGGCACTACCACTGGCGGCAAAGGTGGAGATCGACCTGATCGCCCGCATCCCCGGATAAAAACAACCGGGCCGTAGAGGTCGACATCCAAAGGCGGCCTGTGAAAGCGCTTGCAGATGTTTACGTCGATCACGTGGTGCTGTTGGCTGACAGCTATGCGCGTCTAACCGGCCACCGACTGGTAGCCGAGGCGGATGTCGCCGGCAGTCTGGCTCGCCGTGTATGGGAGGCGCCCTTCGCCCTGGTCTCGCACGGAACCGAAGCGGACCCGGTGTTCAATTATGCCAATCTGACCGCCCTGAGGCTGTTCGAGATGTCCTGGGAGGACTTTACGTGCATGCCCTCCCGGCTTTCTGCCGAACCAGAGAACCAGCAGGCGCGCGCCACATTGCTGCAACGCGTTAAGGAACACGGCTATATCGATGATTATTCAGGGGTACGCATCTCCGCCACTGGCAGGCGTTTCATGATCCACGATGCCGTGGTATGGAATATTGTTGATTGCCAGGGAAGGCGCCAAGGGCAGGCGGCCATGTTTGCGCAGTGGCGTGCTCTCGATTGACAGTGGGATTGTGGCTTGCGTTTTTTGTCTAAAGTAAAGGGAGTCACCGGAACCGGGGGCTCCCTGAACTTTGCCTGATGGGCTCAGTCGATCGATGCGACGAAGCCGTAGAAGGAAGTAATACTGAAAAAGGCGATGACGGCGGCAATGATCGCCATGACAAGTTCTTTCAAGCCATCCATGTTTTTCATCGTATCCTCCTGCGGGGATCGTTTCCCTGCGGTAAATACAGGATATGGAACCCGGACGGATGCGATGTAATTGGAATCACCGAAACCCACCATATCTCATGCCGCGATGCGGGTTGCCAGAGAACTTGTGCACGACGTGTTCAGTCAGCAGCCATTCCGTTCCCCATACGACGAGGACTACTGCCAATATAATCAGGATGACCTTGATAAACGGTTGCATGCATGCTCCTTGCTCTTCTCCCCATCTCTGTTGTCTACATGCTCCATAAATGCCGATCCAAATCCAGGGTTTCCTGCTTTGATGACCATTGGTCGCGAAGATGCCTCTGTGCGGGTGAAGGGCAGCCGGTAGATGTGAAGGCGTACACGGCCGCCCACATCAGACAGCCCGGGGCGAAGGCTCAGCTGGCGCTTGGTTCTTCCTCAGCAGTACCTTGCGGCAACAGGAGAACCTGATGGGTGCTCGTGCGGTTTCTGCCCTTGCGCTTGGCTTGGTACAGCGCGGTATCGGCTCCCTCGACCAGGTGGGTAAGATTGGCATCAGAATTGGTACCGGATGGATCGAAGGCAGTTGCCCCCAGACTGACCGTGACTGAGATGCCACCACATGCGGGGGCAAAGACAGTGGATTCGACGGCCGCTCTCAGTGCTTCGGCCACGATGTGTGCGCCGGCATCATCGGTATTGGGAAGCAGGATGCAGAATTCTTCGCCACCATAGCGTGCGAGAATGTCCTGCGTGCGCAACCGCGTGGTGAGGAGCCGGCTTAATTCAATAAGCACATCATCGCCGACAAGATGTCCATGATGATCATTGATATGTTTGAAATGGTCCACATCAAGCATGATCAGGGCCAATGGGACCCCGTTGCGACGGGAAAAGGACAGTTCCTGGGCTGCGAGATTGAAGAATGCCCGGCGGTTTAGCAAACGGGTAAGCGGATCCGTGAGTGCCAGATGCTGGATTTCGCGATCGGCGCGTTCCTTGGTCATCAATATAAAACCGAGTGACCCCAGCGTTGTTGAGCCCATAACGCATATGTAGGCGGTGAGTTGAATCGGGTTAGGCATATAAGGAGAACGAACGTTGGCAAATTCAAAATGGCCGAAATGGGATGCAAGCCCGCGCAAGGCCAGCATGGGGAGCATAATCAGGGTCGCGGCGAAAAGCAGCTGCCAGGCATGACCCGAACGGGAATCGCTCTCTCTGTACAGGGCGATTGCCAACATCAGAAACTGCGTCCCGAAGATCAAGCTGCTGACCAGCAGGTGGTCACGCAGATCATCCGGAGCGAGGAGCGAAAAGACCAGCATGGTCATCAGCACCGGCACCACACACTGCCAGCGTGGGCAGCTAAGGCCCCGGTATTCGTACACTGCTGCCAGTTCCAGCGAGATCGAAGCAGAGAAAAGGGTGTTCGCAAGGGTTATCGACACAATGTCCGGGATGGAGCCCCGTGCATTCACGCATATCCAACCGATTGAGAGCATGGCCATGGCAGCTCCCCACAGACGCAGTCCTTCGCGTTCGTATCTGGAGGCAACGGTGAACAGGCCGATTGACATCAGGGCGGAAATCAGCATCAGCGAGAAGAGAAGGGTATGGCTGTTCAGCATCATGATCGCCTCGGTGGTCGCCTCCTGAAACCCCTGTGTACCGATTTTCTGACTGCGGAATAGACCATGCATGGTTACGCAACTCATGGGATCATTCAAGCGCGGGCTCACGTCCCATGGGAAAAAATCTGATTTTGATTCTTGTCGCTCTCATGGCCAATATATGCGGCTATACTGAAACCCTGTAGCCGGAATGGAGTTAAGTCCTGGTGGGTCCGGCCCGGCCACGATCGAGACAGGAGGTTTGAGGTGTTTTGGGAGAAGAGGGTACAACAATTTGCCACGGCCATGCGAGCCAAGAATGTTCCGGTTAAACTCCGCTTTTGGAATGGATCAGAAATCGAGCTTGGAAACAGCCCCCGCGTAACCATTTCCACATCCTCCGCGTCTGGTTTGCGGCATCTGCTCAGTCCCAGCCTGGACAGGCTCGGATATGCCTATGTTGAAGGTGAACTGGATGTTGACGGGCATGTCATGGATATCATCGATGTGGCAGCAAGGCTGTCCTCCCATGCCCATGAGGGTAAGAAATCCCGAAGTGTCCTGCGTCTGGCACGGCACAGCCGAAAACAGGATGCCGATGACATTGCGTACCATTACGATGTGTCCAACGACTTCTATGCCCTGTGGCTTGACCGCAACATGGTGTATTCCTGCGGGTATTTTCGGAACGAGCACGACAGTCTCGATCTGGCCCAGGAACAGAAGATAGACCACATCCTGCGCAAGCTGCGATTGCGTCCTGGTGACAAGCTGCTTGATATCGGCTGCGGTTGGGGGGCGCTCGTCATGCGCGCTGCCGAAAAATTCGGGGCCAGGGCGGTGGGCATCACCCTGTCGCAGAATCAATGCGACTTGGCCAACGAACGTATCCGCGAGCGCGGCTTGCAGGACCGATGCGAAGTGCGGATCCAGGATTACCGCGATGTCGGCGGACGGTTCGACCGTATCGCCAGCGTCGGTATGTTTGAGCACGTGGGACTGAAAAATCTGCGCGCCTATTTTGACAAGGTGCATCATTTGTTGGAACCCGAGGGCGCGGCATTGATTCACGGTATTACATCAACGGATCCGGATTCAGCCGAAACCCCGTGGGGAGGTGGTGAATTCATTGACCGATACGTGTTCCCGAACGGAGAATTGCCGCATATCAGCCTGGTACTGAAAGAGATGGCGGCGGCGGGACTGGAACCCGTGGATATGGAAAGCCTGCGCCGCCATTACGCCATGACACTCGGATACTGGGCCGAGCGTTTTGATGCGGCCGGCGACAGGATCAGACAGCTCGTGGATGAAAAAACCTATCGTATCTGGCGGGTATACCTTGCCGGTTGCTCCTACGGCTTCCAGCAGAATTGGATTTCGGTCCACCAGATTCTGGTGACCCATGGGCAAGGGGCACAGGCCATGCCGCTGACCCGGGAATACATGTACGAATTCTGATCGTTCGGTCTGTGCATCAGGAGCCAGGGATGGGAAGCATGGAACACCGATTTGAACCTCACGCCTATATCGGACCGATTTTGCACGAATGCGTGCAATGGAAGCAGGAACATGCCGAATGGCTGCGCGATATTGACGCCTGGGACCGGGAACTGCGGAATCTGATGCTTCTGGTTTATGAACTGGACAAGACGCTGCCTTATGAAAGGAAAAGACTTACCCAGCACATGGAGGATATCCAGACCCACCAGAAAATGCTGAACGAGCACGAAGGCTCATTAAGCCAGTATGCGGATCGTCTGGCTCATGGTGGAGATAGCGAAACGCAGGAATCGCTTTCTTCGAAAGTGAATGAAGTCCATTCCAGACAGCGGTACCGGCATGAAAGGGTGAAAGATGCACACCTGTCATTGCGCCAGCGGCATCATCAGGCCATGACACAGGCCAGGAATCTGATGGATCAATTCTGCAAAAAGATCGATCAGTCTTAATTTACATTCCTTTACCCAAGTTAATCCCGCATTTACGGAATGGGCGCTATACTATGCGAATACAGATGCGTTCGTTGGCGAGGCGACCAACAGACAGATACAAGGAGATACCATCCATGTCGATACGACGCGAACTTCCATTGTTTCTCCCTGAATTTCCGTTTCTGCGTTTTTTGGCCTTGGGAGCGTTGCTTGCGCTCGCTGCCTGCGCCACCGAGCCCGCCCAGATCAGCCAAGCGCCTCAGCCGCAAGCGGTTCCTGCTGCACCGCGGCCTTCCACCCAAGTATATTTCTATCCGAAGCACGGCCAGAGCGCGGAACAGCAGGACCGTGACCGTTACGAATGTTACCTGTGGGCTATGAAACAGACCGGTTTCGATCCCAGCCAGCCGGATCTTGCGCCGCATCAACAGGTTCAAGTCACACCGGTACCGGCTCCCGGGCACAACACCGCCGTGGGGGCACTGACCGGCGCTGCCATCGGCGCCGTCGTATCCGGCGATGACAATCGGGCTGGCGGTGCCGCTATTGGCGCAATCACCGGGGCGATGATCGGCGCCATGTCCGATTCGGCCCGTCAGCAGCAGGCCCAGCAGCTGCAGGAAAGCTACAATAGGGCCGATGCCGATCAGCAAGCGCGCATTGATCGGCAGGCTTCGGAATATCGCCGCGCCATGGCCGCCTGCCTCGAGGGCCGCGGCTATTCGGTGAAAGAATAATTTAGCAATAACGGGGGTTTACCATGAATATGATGAAATCGGTAACGCTCGCTTCGGTATTGATGTTACTGATGCCGCTATCGGTCGCGCCCGCCTGGGCTGAAGACGGGCATGGTCACGGCGACCATGGACATGGCTTTTATTCGCAAAGCCATGATCGCGGCGGATTGATGGCGCAGAACCGTGATCGTGACGAGCG
>CAYRBJ010000003.1:58562-130673 GCA_964422615.1 uncultured Zetaproteobacteria bacterium
TGACGAGCGTAGAAATGTCCAGCAGCGTAGAAATGTCCAGCAGCGTAGAAATGTCGAACAGCGCCGCAATGTCGAACAGCGCCGCAATGTCAAGCGAAGCTTTCCTGGCGTACGTCGTGATAGGGATCGTGGTCGCCGACCGGGCTACGTTCTGGACCGGCGCTACCACCACGACCACTACTATCCACCCCGCGGATATCACCTGCGGACGTTGCCGCGCGGCTATATGACGTTCCGGCATCATCACAGACGCTATTTCTACTGGGGTGGCGTCTGGTATCTCAACTCGGGGGCGGGCTTTATCGTGGCGGCGCCGCCGTTCGGTATGGTGGTGCCAGTCCTGCCGCCATATTACACAACGGTATGGGTGGGGGGCATCCCGTACTATTATGCCAATGGCGCGTATTATGTGTGGCAGCCAGCCCAACAGGGTTATGTGATCAGCGAGCCGCCTGCCGCATCCAACGTGGTTACAGAGCCGCAAGGCCCCGATCAGTTCTATGTCTATCCGAAGCAAGGGCAGAGCACAGCGCAGCAGGAGAAGGATCGCTACGAATGCCACCGCTGGGCGGTCGGGCAAACCGGCTTCGATCCAAGCCAGGCGGTTGGGAATCTGACGGATTCAGAGCTCACGTCAAAGCGGGCCGACTATCGCCGTGCCATCGAAGCCTGCCTCGACGCGCGGGGGTACAGCGTGAAATAGCAAGCTTCCGGTGCCGGCTGGCTGAGTGATTGATCGCCGGCCAGCCGCACGGCATTAATTGGTTCGATATTCTGCGCATGAACGATGTGTGGCGAATATATTATCCATTAGTTAATTAAGTTTTATCAATCAGTTATATATGAAATATAATATATAACTTTAATATGAACGCCTGGTATTGGCGGTATATGATTCGATTCCGAAAGATCCGAAGGAGGGAAATGGCCACTTGACCATGACACCCACAGCGGTTTGAGTGAGCAAGCGCGGCGGCTAGCCTGGGGGGTACAATGGAAGCAGCGCAGGCTATCACCAGGCAATATATCACCATACGCGCACGCTCCGAACAATTGTGCGCACACCTACCTGCAGATGATTTCGGTCTGCAGGCCATGCCCGAGACGAGCCCGCTGAAATGGCATCTGGCCCATGTGTCCTGGTTCTTCGAGACCTTCATCCTGAAAGCATTCGATGCGGATTACCGTCCCTTCGACCCACTCTTCGAGATGCTGTTCAATTCCTATTACAACGGTGTCGGCCGCCCGTTTCCCCGCCCCATGCGCCATCTGCTGTCACGGCCGACGCTGGAAACCGTGTATGCCTACCGCCGGTATGTGGATGATGCCATGTACCCCATCTTGGAAGGCGCGGATCCGGATGGGGAACTCGTGCGGCGTGCCGTCATTGGCCTGCACCATGAAATGCAGCATCAGGAGCTGATGCTGACCGACCTGAAATACAACCTGGCGGCCAATCCGCTGTATCCGGCCTATCATGATGCGCCCTTGGTGCCGGTGGAGGCCACGGCGATGCACTACCTGGGCTTCGAGGGCGGCATGACCGACATCGGTGCGACCGGCGATGAGCCATTCAGCTTCGACAACGAGCATCCAAGGCACCGCTTCTGGCTCGAGCCATATGAGCTGGCCAGCCGGCCGGTGACGAACGGTGAATATCTCGCCTTCATCGAGGATGGCGGTTACGAAGATCCGTTGCTGTGGCTCTCCGATGGCTGGGCAAGGCTACAAAGGGAACGATGGACGCATCCGCTATACTGGCGCCTCATCGATGGTGAATGGTTCGAATTCACGCTGCATGGCCTGCAGCTGCTGGACGGCAACCGACCGGCGGTCCATTTAAGTTATTACGAAGCAGAAGCCTATGCCCGCTGGCTGGGTGGGCGCCTGCCCACAGAACAGGAGTGGGAACACGCCGCGGCTTCCCGGTCACCTGATACCGGGCAGTACGTCCATGCGAACTGCCTGCATCCGGACGTGGGCCGTGAACAGGATGGCATCCGGGGCTTATACGGCGGCGTTTGGGAATGGACTGCCTCACCCTATGTCGCCTATCCCGGCTATCGCCCGGCTGCGGGGGCGATCGGAGAATACAACGGCAAGTTCATGTGCAACCAGCAGGTGCTGCGCGGCGGCTCGTGTGTGACACCACCGGGACATATGCGAGCAAGCTACCGCAACTTCTTCTATCCTCCTGATCGTTGGCAGTTCAGTGGCTTGCGTCTGGCGCGCGATGTCGGGAACAGGGGAGCGAGAACATGACCACGCAGGCCGTATTACGAGCTTATGATGAGCGCCTCACCATCCACCATCTGCCTTCATCACCCATTGATGAACTGGCCGAGCTCACACAAGGGCTCTCCGCCACCCAGCCCTCGATCTCACCGCGCTTTTTCTACGACCAGCGTGGTTCCGAACTGTTCGACCGCATCACCCGTACACCGGAATACTATCCCACCCGCACCGAGGCGCAGATTTTCACCCATTATCTCCCCGAGATGCTGGAAGCAGCATCGCATTGTTCATTGCTGCTGGAGCCCGGTAGTGGCAACTGTGAGAAGGCCGAGCGCTTCCTTGAAGCGGGGGAGATCACGCATTACGTGCCCATCGAGTTCTCGGCTGATTTTCTGATCGAGGCATGCCAGGAGCTGCTTCGGCGCCATCCGGCATTGAATATCCATGCGGTGTGCGCCGATTTTACCTGCTGTGAGACGTTGCCGGATGCCATCCCTGAACGCAAGCGCATGTTGTTCTTCCCCGGATCAACGATCGGCAATTTCAGTCCAGACGAGGCTGCGGCGTTGCTGGGCCGTTTCCGGGCCATGGTTGGAGCGGGCGGTTATGCGCTGATCGGTGTCGATCTGCAGAAAGACACTGCGATACTCGATGCTGCCTATAACGACAATGCTGGCCTTACCGCCTTATTCAATCTCAATGCTCTGCATCATCTGAATGCACGCCTGGATTGCCATTTTACACCAGATGATTTCGTCCACCGCGCCTTCTACGACGAGGAGATGGGGCGGGTAGAGATGCATCTTGATTGCTGCCGTGACACCATCGTGCATCTCGGAGATCGAGAAATCACCCTCCAAGCTGGGCAGAGCATCCATACCGAGAACTCATGGAAATACACCCTGGACAGTTTCCGTCAGCTGGCCGCAAGGGCTGGTTTTGAACCGGTTGATGTCTGGACCGATTCCCAGGGCTGGTACTCGGTCCACCTGTTGCAGGCCACGCCTGGAAAGGCGTCCGCTACCAGCGGCCAGGAGGACTGATATGCGACTGGATGGTTCATGCCACTGCGGGCAGGTGCGCTTTACGCTGCGTTCGGCTCATCCCTATCCCTTCAACCTCTGTTATTGCTCGATCTGCCGCAAGACGGCCGGGGGCGGAGGCTATGCCATCAATCTCGGCGGTGATTACGACAGCATGCACATCGAGGGCGAGGAGCATGTCAGCGTTTATCAGGCCAGGATTACGGATCCCGATACCGGCAAGGCCACGATCAGCCCGGGGAAACGGCATTTCTGCCGTCACTGCGGCAGCGCCCTGTGGGTATGGGATCCGCGCTGGCCGAAGCTTGTGCACCCGTTTGCCTCGGCCATCGACAGTGAGTTGCCGCAGGCCCCTGAGCGTACGCATCTGATGCTGGGTTCAAAGGCTGGGTGGGTGCCTGTACTGGCTGGTCCAAAGGATAAGCTGTTCGATGAATATCCCGAGGAATCGATCGCCGACTGGCATCGTCGCTTGAGACTGGAAGATACTCAGGACTGACGAGCCTCGATATAGGCGCGCAGCGCCAGATAGAGACCGACCGGTTCCAGGAATAGCCGCAGCAAAAGTCCAATGAACGGCATTCCCCATTCCAGCCAGCGCAGCCGCATTTTTCCCCCTGTGCAAGCGCAAGAATCAATGCATTATACGTCAGTGCGAGTCCGAACGGGTGCGGTGAGCAGCACGCTGCACCGCCGATGCTTCAAGACAAGGAGGAAGAGTATGTTGACCAAGCGCATGATGACCTATCTGGGACTGGGCCTGTGGCTTATGGGGGTGGCGATTCCGGTCGCGTCGGCAGGGCCGCTGGAGCAGAGTATTCAACATGGCAAACAGCTGTTCACAACGGCCCATTTCGGTGGCAATGGCCGCACCTGCAACTCCTGCCACCGCGGTGAGGGCAAGGCGGAAGGACAGCTGCCCAACGGTAAGTCTATTCCTAGCCTGAGCAATGCGGCGACGATCTTCCCGCGCTACAGCAGGGGGGCGAATAAGGTGATCACGCTGCCGCAACAGGTGCACCGTTGCATCATGAATGCTCTGCAAGGTATGCCACCGGCTTATGACAGCGCTGCCATCACGGATCTGGTCAGCTATGTAACCTCATTGTCCCAAGGCAAACGCATAGACATGGGTGGTGCTCCGCAATAATCAGACGGCTAGATCGAGTTTCACCTGATGGGTCAGGCCGTGCTGATCGTCCCAGCGGTGCAACCACGGCCCGAGCTGAGATGCCTCCATTGGCCGGCTGATATGGTAGCCCTGCATGGCATCACAGCCGAAATCGAGCAGCCTGTGCAGTACGTCTTCGCTCTCCACGCCTTCAGCCACAACGCTCATCGACAGGTTGTGCGCCAGATCGATGATGGTTTGTACAATAATCATGTTATGCTCGTTTTCGACCATGTCCGTGACGAACGTTTTGTCGATCTTTAGCTCTCGCGAAGGCAGTTGGTGCAAATAGCTCAGCGAAGCATAACCAGTGCCGAAATCGTCGATCGAGGTGTGGATGCCCAGTTCTGTGATCGCCGACAGCACCTCCATGGCTCGGTGGTGTTCCTCCATGACCATGGTTTCTGTCAACTCCAGTTTGATCCGGGAGAAAGAATGTTGGTGCGGCGCAGTACATCAGCCAGCATGTGTGGCAACTCGTGATCCATCAGGTCGAGGTCGACAGATTGATGCAGACGCCGATGTCGATTCCCCGGCGCTGCCATATGGCCAGTTGGGCGATGGCATTTCCCAATACCCACAGCAACAGTTCACGGTTCAGGCCATTGCGCTCGACGAAGGGAACGAACTAGCTCAGGGCTTCCGCCAGCGGCTTGTGCATCAAATTATTCATGCATTATTTATCGCTGCGTGTGACGGAGAGTTTAATCATTCGTGTTGACCGCAGGCATAGAAGGCCCTAGTAAGCCGGCATGGATATCAACGGCATTATTCGTGGCATCAGTATTTGGGCCATCCCGGTGGTGTTCGCCGTCGTTCTGCATGAGGTTTCCCACGGCTGGGTGGCCAGCAGACTGGGCGACGATACTGCCCGCTGGATGGGGCGGCTGACATTGAATCCACTCAAGCATATCGATCCGATCGGCACGGTGATCATTCCTCTGTTGCTGCTGGTGATGGGTTCGCCTTTTCTGTTCGGCTACGCCAAGCCGGTGCCGATCGACTATCGCAAGCTCAGGCGTCCCAAGCAGGATATGGTGTGGGTGGCGGCAGCAGGGCCGGTGACCAATCTGCTGCTGGCACTCACCAGCGCCGTTCTGCTCTTTGTGGTGGCGCGCCTGCCCGCTGCAGCCAGCTGGTTTTCACATCCGGTAAGTCTGATGTGTCAGGCCTCGATCCTGATCAACATGGTATTGTGCATCTTCAACCTGCTGCCATTGCCGCCGCTGGACGGCGGACGCGTGGCTGTGGGCCTGTTGCCGGGACCGGCTGCCTACCAGCTGTCCCGTGTTGAGCCTTTCGGGTTTCTGATCATCGTCGTACTGCTGATGACCGGGCTGTTGCAGCAGATCATCGGCCCGCTGGTGATGGGCAGTGCCCAGCTGCTGATCGGCTGGGCGCTGGGCGGCCCAGCCTAGCGTTTCACCCCCGACAGCACGATATGCTGCGGCTTGTTGCCACTGCCGAGCACAATCGTCTGACCGCTCGGCTTGCCGTTGATGTCAATCTCAAGCCTGTCGCCCGCATGATACGGCATGTCGGCACCCATCGGCAGGTCGAGCTCGAAATGGCGCGTGCTGTCGGCGACGCCATCCGCCATCGTTTCTCCCTTCCACAGAGCCGACACGTCGGTACCCTTCGGCGCCTTGCCGACCAGCGGCAACATGAAGATCGGCGCCGCCTGAGCCTGGAACGCCAGCAGCATCGCTGCCCCGAGAATAAGCAGATGAATCCGGTTCATATTTTTCTTCTCCCCACAGTATGCTAAGACCAGATACCTATCATAAGTCAGAAGACCGCGGGGAATAGGGTAAAATATATTCACCGATCGGGGGAGGCCATGCGCGGCGGGAATGTTGCCATTTGCAGGCTATTTGTGTAGAAAGCGCGCCACTTCACACACCGCCAGCCAAACGATTGTGCCCTCGGGCCCGGGCGGTGGAGGAAACAACAATCGGAGGATCAATGTCCCAGTTTACTATGAAGAACCTGCTTGAGGCAGGTGTGCATTTCGGCCATCAGACCCGTCGTTGGAATCCCAAGATGGCGCCATACATTTTCGGTAACCGCAACGGTATCCATATCATCGATCTGCAGAAGACGCTGCGCATGGCAAATGAAACCTACCAGTTCATGCGTGAATTGGCGGCCGCCGGCGGGCGTGTGTTGTTCGTAGGTACCAAACGCCAGGCCGCCGACGCCATTCGTGAGGAGGGGCTGCGCTGCGGCCAGTTCTATGTGAATCACCGCTGGCTTGGCGGCATGTTGACCAATTTTTCCACCATCCAGCAGTCCGTGCGCAAAATGAAGGATTTACAGCGCCAGAAGGAAGAGGGCGTGTTTGAGTTGTTGACCAAAAAGGAGGGTCAGCGCCTGCAGAACGAGTTGGACAAGCTGGAGCGTTCACTGGGCGGCATCAAGGATATGGTGGGACTGCCGGACTGCCTGTTCGTCATTGATGTACGCAAGGAAGAACTGGCCGTCAAGGAAGCCAAGAAGCTGGGTATTCCGGTGGTGGCCGTCGTGGACACCAACTGCGACCCTTCCGATGTCGATTACGTCATCCCGGGCAATGACGATGCCATCCGTGCTGTTCGCCTGTTCACCAGCAAGCTGGCGGATGCCATTCTGGAAGGCGCTGAATCCTGGCAGGTGGAGAATAGCGAAGATGCCGAGTTCAAGCCGGAGGCTGCCGAGAACGCCAGCGAGGAAATCGATGAGGGTGACGTGGATGGCGAGGCACCGGTGAAAAAGGAAAATGTCGAGTTGCAAGACGAGAACGTCGAGACGAAGGCCTGAGCCACGGGTACTGTGAAGAAATAACGGAGGGTATGGATGTCGTTTACAGCTGCTGATGTAAAAAAACTTCGTGAGATTTCAGGTGCTGGTATGATGGACTGCAAGAAGGCGCTGGACGATACCAATGGCGATATCGATGCCGCCGTCGACTTCCTGCGCAAGAAGGGGTTGTCGGCCGCGGCCAAGAAGGCCGGTCGTGTGGCTGCTGAGGGCATGGTCTTGGCCATGACGGCCGGGGATTCCGGCGTGGTGATAGAGGTTAATTCAGAAACAGATTTTGTTAGCAAGAATGAAAAGTTCCAGCATTTTGTGAAAGAGCTGGCTGAATTAATCGATCGCCAGAATCCGGTCGATATCGAGGCACTGAAGGCGCTGGAATTCCAGCCTGGCCAGACAGTGGAGCAGGCACTTTCACAACTGATCGCCACCATCGGCGAAAACATGTCGATTCGCCGGTTTGTTCGCCAGCATGTACCGGGCGGAACGGTGGCAGCCTATGTGCACGGCACCGGCAAGATCGGCGTGCTGGTCGGGGTCTCGGGCGGAAACTCCGATGCCCTGAAGCAGATTGCACGCAATATCGCCATGCATGTGGCTGCTTCCAATCCGCTGTACATCAGCCGCAGTGACGTGACTGCCGGGGCCGTGGAGCGGGAGAAGGCTGTACTGAGCGAGCGTGCTGCGGCCAGCGGCAAGCCGGCCAACATCATCGAGAAGATCGTCGAAGGACAGTTGAACAAGTTTTATGCCGAGGTCTGCCTGCTGGAGCAGGGCTTCGTCATGGATCCTGATGTGACGGTGAGCAAGGCACTGGCAGCCGTGCAGCCGGATGCCACCGTGGTATCGATGACGCGATTCCAACTCGGTGAAGGCATCGAGAAACAGGAATCGGATTTCGCTGCCGAGGTAGCTGCCCAACTCCATGGCTGATCCATCCACAGGATCCACGTCCCATGCTGCAGGTGGTGCCAGCCTTTACCGGCGGGTACTACTGAAGCTTTCCGGCGAGGTCCTGATGGGTACCACAGGCTATGGTATCGATGCCCGGACGGTTGAACGCCTGGCGGAGGAGTTGATCGAAGTCAGGCGCAGCGGTGTGGAACTGGCAGTGGTCATTGGCGGCGGCAATATCTTTCGCGGCATGAAGGGCACGGCATCCGGCATGGATCGTGCCAGTGCCGATTACATGGGTATGCTGGCCACGGTGATGAATGCCATCGCCCTGCAGGATGCCATCGAACGCCAGGGCGCGATTGTGCGCGTGGTTTCGGCCCTGCATGTGCGGGAGGTGGCGGAGCCGTATATCCGCCGGCGTGCCATCCGTCATCTGGAGAAGGGTCGTATCGTCATCTTTGCGGCCGGCACCGGCAACCCGTATTTCACCACAGATACGGCAGCCAGCCTGCGCGCCATGGAAGTACAGGCGGACGTGGTATTCAAGGGCACCAAGGTCGACGGCGTCTACACCGCTGATCCGGCCAAGGACCCATCGGCCCGACGCTATGACGAGTTGAGTTTTACCGAGGCGATCAATCGTCAGCTGGCTGTTATGGACTCCACGGCGTTGTCGCTATGCCGGGACAACAACATGCCCATCGTCGTATTCAACATCACTCAGTCCGGCGATCTGCTTCGCCTGGTGCGCGGCGAAGCGGTCGGTACCAAGGTGTGGGATGGAGGCAAGCCATGATCGGTTCACTCGAGGAACGCATGAAGAAGAGTATCTCCGCCCTGAAGTCGGAGTTGGCCACGGTGCGTACCGGCCGTGCCAGTATTTCACTGCTCGATCACGTTACTGTCGACTACTACGGCTCGGAGATGCCGTTGAATCAGGTAGCGACATTGAGCGTGCCCGAACCGCGCATGATCCTGATCGCACCCTGGGAGAAGAACATGATTCCGGTCATCGAAAAGGCCATCATGACCTCCGATCTCGGATTGAACCCATCGAACGATGGTGCTGCGATCCGTATCGTGCTGCCGGAGTTGACGGAGGAGCGCCGACACGAGTTCGTCAAGCAGGTACGTCAGTACGGCGAGAAGGCAAAGGTGGCGGTGCGCAATATCCGTCGCGATGCCAATGACGAGGTCAAGCACAAGATCAAGGATGAGGGCATTTCCGAGGACGAGAGCAAGCGTCTGGCGGATCAGATTCAGAAGGTGACGGATCGCTACATCCATGAAATCGATCAGGTCATTGAGCATAAAGAAAAAGACATCCTGACCATCTGATGCCATCCCCTCAGCCCCAGGCGGCAGATCGGGTGCCGGCACATGTCGCAATTATCATGGACGGCAATGGCCGATGGGCCAAAAAAAAGGGCTTGCCTCGCCTCGAAGGCCACCGTCGCGGTGCACTGCTTGTGCGCGATGTCGTTGAATGGGCTGCCGATGCCGGCGTGCACCAGGTATCCTTCTACACCTTTTCCACTGAAAACTGGTCGCGTCCTAAGCTGGAGGTGCGCGGCCTGATGGGCTTGCTCTCCATGCTGTTGCCAACTCAGGTCAAGGCCATGCAGGAGAACGGCGTACGACTGTTGACGCTCGGCGATCTGGACGCCTTACCTGTCAAGGCACGCAAGGCCCTTGAAAAGGCCATGGCAGCGACGGCCGCCAATACGCGTATCGATGCCATTCTATGCCTGAATTATGGAGGCCAGCAGGAAATCGTACAGGGCATCCGCTCCTATGCCCGTTGGCTGCTGGCACAGTCACAACCGTTGGAGAGGCTCGAGGCGCTGACCCCCGACGAATTTCGTGGCTTTCTCTGGCGACGCGACTTGCTGCCGGTGGATTTTCTGATCCGCACCGGCGGTGAACGCCGCATCTCGAATTTCCATCTATGGGATGCAGCCTATGCGGAGCTGTATTTCTGTGATGATTTCTGGCCGGACTTTACCGAACAGCGGTTCAAGGAGGCGCTGGCCGATTATGCCACCCGTGAGCGTCGTTACGGCCGTACCAGCGAGCAGGTGTCGCGCCGATGAATGAGTTGGGCAAACGTATCCTGACGGCGGTATTGCTGCTGCCGCTGGTTGTCGCCTGGCTGTTCTGGGTGCCGTCGCCATGGTTTGACTGGCTGTTGGGTGCATTTGCCACGCTGGCCACGGTGGAATTGCTGTTCCTGGTGAACATGCCGGCGCCGTGGGCCTTTGCAGTATGCGCAGGGCTGTTTTGGGGCATGGTGGTGACCGGCGGTGATCCGTTGCTGGCTTTCTTCCTGTTGATGTTTGTATGGATTATAGCCTTCCTGGTGTACACCAGTATTTCCACATCACCGGCATCGGGATCCTTCACAGCCTTGGCCTACGCCCAGTGGATGCTGCTGTGGCTGCTGTTCTTCGTGTGGGGTGTGCAGCGCCTGCATGCTGTCAATGACGGCATCCTGTTCATTGCCGGCGCCTGTGCCGGTGTTTGGGCCTCGGATATCGCCGCTTATTTCGTTGGACGGCGCTTTGGTCGAACCAGGCTCTGCCCGACCATCAGCCCGAGCAAGACCGTCGAGGGCCTAGTGGGGGGCGTGCTGGGCGGCGTGACGATCGCGGCGCTGGTGTGGCATGGTGCCATTGCCATGCCGGTATTCCGGGCCATCGGCATTGGACTGGTGCTGACACTGACGGGTGTGATCGGAGATCTGGGCGAATCGGCATTGAAGCGGGCGGTTGGCGCCAAAGACAGCGGACGGCTGCTACCGGGGCACGGCGGGCTGCTGGATCGGATTGATGCCCTATTGCCGGCAGTTCCGGCGGCGGGCCTGATATGGTTGGCGCTGCAATGACGACGATGCGCCTGACCCTGTTGGGGGCCACCGGTTCAATCGGAGGCAGTGCCGTGGATGTGATGCTCCGGCATCCGGATCGTTTCTCGGCCTTTGCCCTGGTCGGCTATCGCAACGTGGATAGGATGCGCGAATGTGCCCTGCAGCTGACTCCGGACAGGGTGGTCATGACCGATGCCAAAGCGGCTGCCGAACTGAGGGGGCAATTGCCGACTGAAATTCGGGTGGATGCCGGCATGGATGCAGCCATGGATGTGGCCAGCGATGCGGGTGTGGACATGGTGCTGGCGGCCATGGTCGGCTCGGTGGGTCTTCCGGCGGCACTGGCGGCGGTACGGGCTGGCAAACGGGTGGGTTTGGCCAACAAGGAATGCCTGGTCACGGCTGGGCATATCTTCATGGATGCGGCCAAGCGCTCGGGTGCCATCGTGGTGCCGGTGGATTCCGAGCATGCGGCGGTGCACCAGTGTCTTGCCGGCCATGATGCCGGATCGGTGACCCGCATCGTTTTGACCGCTTCCGGGGGTCCTTTCCGGGATCGCGACCCGGCCTCTTTGCGCCATGTCACCCCTGAAGAGGCGGTTGCCCATCCGAACTGGGAGATGGGAGCCAAGATCAGTGTCGATTCGGCAACGATGATGAACAAGGCACTGGAGCTGATTGAGGCTCGCTGGTTGTTTGACATGCCGGCGGAAAAGCTGTCCGCCATCATCCATCCGCAAAGCATCGTGCATGCCTTGGTGGAATATTGCGATGGATCGGTGCTGGCACAGCTGGCCTCACCGGACATGCGCGCGCCGATCGCCTATGCCATGCAGGCCGAACCACGCCTGGCCACAGGCATCCCATGGCTGGATCTCGCCACCAGCGGACGACTCGATTTCCAGGCAGTAGATGAGCATCGCTTCCCAGCCATGCGCCTGGTACGGTATGTCATGCAGGGCGGTGACAGTTTGGCCATCGCCATGAATGCAGCCAATGAGGTAGCCAACCTGGCCTTCCGTGAGGGGAGGCTTGCCTTCACGGATATCGTGGCGCTGGTCGAGCAGGTGATCGAGGGTACGCCCGATCATTCCGTGACGGAGTTGGATGAAGTATGGTCCGTCGATACGCAGGCGAGACGCATGGCCGAAGATGCCGTGCGTCTCGCTGTGCGATCATAAGGGAGTGAAGCTTGCATGAACTGATGCATATCCTGCATACGACGCTGGCGTTCATCGTGGCCATTGCCGTGCTGGTGTTTGTGCATGAATTCGGCCATTTTATCGTCGCGCGCCGGCTGGGCATTCGCGTCGAAAAGTTTTCCATCGGCTTCGGACCAGCGCTGTTTTCCTGGCACAGTCGGGACGGTGAGGTGGAATACGTCATCGCAGCCATTCCGCTCGGCGGCTATGTGAAGATGCTGGGAGAAAATCCCGAGGAACAGGAGGCAGACGCAAAGACGGCACTGACCCCTGAGGAGCGGCAGCGCGCCTTTGATGCACAGCCGGCATGGAAGCGGGCCAGCGTATCGGTGGCCGGGCCGTTATTCAATTTCCTGTTCGCCATCCTGGCATTTATGGTGGTTGGCTGGGTGGGCCGGTATGTGGCGCCACCCGTGGTGGGTGTCATCACCCCTGCATCGGTGGCCGAGCAGGCAGGGATCGTTGTCGGCGACGATATCGTGTCCGTGAATGGCCATGATATCCATTCATGGACCCAGCTCGAGGACCGGCTGAAGGACGCGGTGAACTCGGACGTGCGCCTGGAGTTGAAACACAACGGAAGCATGTCTCAAGTTTCAGTGCATATCCCCGCCAGTAGCAAGGAACCTCTGCTTATCAACGTTTCGGAATCGCTGCTTGGCATCAGCCCTGGCATGCGCGTGATGGTAGATTCGGTACTGCCCGGTTCACCTTCCGCCAAGGCTGGCCTGCGCTCGGGTGATCTGATCAAACAGGCCGACGGCCATGTCGTACAAACGGTCCGCGATTTCGTGAACACCGTGCGCAGCCACGGCGGTAAAAGTATGGTGCTGAACGTCGAACGCAAGGGTATCAACCTGGCCGTTCCCATCGTGCCGGAAAAGACGGCGGATGGCATTGGCAGGATCGGTGCAAGGATGGAGGCCGAGCCGCTGCGTCCCCCAGTGCTTTATCGGATGGGCCTGCTTGAAGGGATTCGCTACGGGTTTGTGCGCACCTGGGATATGACCGTGCTGACGTTTGATGTCATGGGCAAGATGCTGACCGCCGCCATTTCACCGGAGAATCTCGGGGGGCCGATCGCCATCGCCCAATTGGCCGGGCAAACGGCAGCACTCGGTTTCGCCTCATTTTGCGCTTTTCTGGCTTTGATTTCGGTCAACCTGGGGGTATTGAATCTGATGCCAATCCCGATTCTCGACGGTGGCCACCTGGCCTATCTGCTGGTGGAAAAGCTGCGCGGTCGCCCGCTTTCGCCAAAGATGATGGCGCGCACCCAGACGGTCGGACTGGCGCTGATCATCATGTTGATGATCTTCGCCTTCTATAACGATTTATCACATTTGTATCGGGGTTAGTTGGCATGGGTAATCACTTCCTGCGAGGCATCATTTCAGGCCTGCTGGTGTTCTTCTTCGTATACATAGGCGGGATGACTGGCACGGCATGGGCTAATGGTGCACCTGCCGTGGATCAGCCGCGCGTACTGAGCGTGGGCGTCGCCGGCAACCGTTTCATCGAAAAAGACGCGGTGATGGCGGAGATCCATACCAAGCCGGGGGATATACTCAGCCACAAGCAAATCGGTCGCGACGTACGCGCACTGTTTGATACGGGATATTTCTCCAATGTCTATGTGGAGGGCATCCGCAACAGTAAGGGTGTACGCCTGATCTACCACGTTGTCGAATATCCGGTCGTCGGTTCCATCACCTATAAGGGCAACGATGCCATCGAGACCCAGATATTTAAATTCAAGCTGAAAATCAAGCCCGGGCACGTACTGAGCGATGCCCTGAAGCGTGAGGAAATCAATCAGATCCGTCACATGTATCTGAAAAAGGGATACTATCAGGTGGGCGTCAAGATCCACACCACCAAGCGTACGGACGGGCGTGTGGATGTGCAGGTCATTATCGACGAGGGTCGGGTCACGCACATCGTCCGTATCCTGTTCGTCGGCAACCATGCTTTTTCCGATGCCGACCTGCGCGATCAGCTGGCATCACAGCAAAGCGGCTTCATATCGTACTTTAACAATCGTGACGTGTTCCAGCAGGACAGGATACGTGCCGATGCCCAACTGCTGATGCAGTATTACCAGGATCACGGCTATCTGGATTCCAAGGTTGAGTCGACCCTGATATCGTTGTCGGTCGATAAGAAGTCGTTCTATCTGACATTCAACATCTATGAGGGTCCGCAATACCGGGTCAGCAAGGTCGATTTGCAGGGGGATCTGGTTCCCAGCCGCAAGGCACTAACCTCGGCGGTCACCATGAAACCCGGTGAGATTTATTCGTTGCAGAAGCTGCGCGGCAGCATCCAGGCCGTGACCGAGAAGGTCGGCGATGAAGGCTATGCCTTTGCCACCGTCACACCACTGTTCCACCGGGATCTGGGCAGCCATACCGTGGCCATCACCCTGGATGTCGAGAAGGGTCGCGAGATCTACATCGAACGCATCAAGATTACCGGCAATCAGAAAACCGAAGATCATGTGATCCGTCGCGAATTGCGACAGGCCGAAGCCTCACGCTATTCGGCATCGAAGATCAAACGCAGCAAGCAGCGGATGAATCGCTTGGGCTATTTCAAAAGCGTGAAGGTAAACCTGCCGCGCGCCGGTTCGGATGACCGGGTGAACATGGATATCAAGGTCGATGAGAAGAAAACGGGGTCGTTCACCATCGGTGCCGGCTATTCACAGCTGCAGAAGCTTTTCATCACCACGTCGTTGAATGAGCACAACTTCCTCGGCAAGGGTTACAACACCAGCATCAAGGCGGATATCGGCAAGATCACGCAGAACTACAATATCGGTCTGACCGATCCGTATTTCCTGGGTTCGAACATCAGCGCCTCGATCAACGCCTTTAAAATGGAGACCAACTACCACCTGCTGAACAGCTCGGTCATGCCCTACAACTACAACAATGTTGGCGGCACCGTCAGCTTCGGCATACCGGTGACAGAGCACCTGACCTATGGCATCGGCTATTCGTATACGCAGAACCACATCTTCAATGTTAACCCGTCCATCAGCTCGATCCTGATCCAGGCCGAGGCAGGGGTGAACACCATTGGCGAGGTGAATCAGAGCCTGACCTGGGATTCGCGCGACAACATCATGGAGCCGCACGAGGGCCAGTACTACCAGTTGGCTGCCGGCTATGCGGGGCTGGGGGGAAACCAGCGCTTCTACAATGCCTCATTGACCTCGAAGCTGTACCTGCCGCTCGGCACGGATTTCACCCTCAGCCCGTCGATCGAAGGCGGATATATCCATGGTATCGGCAACAAGCAGATCCCGTTGTGGCGGCGCTTCTCGCTTGGCGGTGTCGGTTCGCTGCGTGGCTTCCAATACTACGGCGTGACCCTGAGAGACCCGGCGACCAACAATGTGCTTGGCGGTGACAAGATGGCCGTGGCGGCACTGGATTTGTATTTCCCGATTCCATACATGCAGACCAGGGGCTTCCGCGGCGACCTGTTTTACAATGCCGGCCTGGTCTGGGGCAGTGTGCATACGGCGGTGGGCGCACGCACATTGAATGTTGCAGAGCCGTTCTCCATCAATAGAGTGCGTTCAGCCGCCGGTTTCGAACTTCAGTGGTTGTCGCCGGTAGGGCCGCTGGCTCTGATCTGGGCCTTCCCGATCCACAGCCTGCCGGAGGATCAAAAGCAGTCATTCCAGTTTGCGCTCGGCACCCAGTTTTAGGTAGATTGCTACACACGCTGTTCAGTTGGGAGGAAATACATATGCGGACACGATTGGTACGGAAGGGCGTGCCGCTGGTCACGGTCATGATGCTGGTGTTCAGTCCTGCTGCGCATGCCAGGGATATGAAATTCGGACATGTGGATTTCAAGGGAGCGGTGGAGAACACCGCCGCCTACCAAAGGGGTATGCAGCGGCTCCAGGCGTTGAAGGCCAAGGACGAGAAGGTATTGAATGCGATGCAGGATAAGATCTCGGCCAAGGAAAAGGCGCTGCTTGGACAGTCGATGGCCATGTCACCCGCGGTGTTACAGCGCAAACAGCAGGAGTTGAAGGATTTGCGTAAGGATTTCTCGCGCAAACAGCAGGATGCCCAGGAACAGCTTCTTAATGAAAAGAACCAGCTGGACCAGAGCCTGGTCTCCGAATTCTACAGTATTGTTCAGGCATACGGCAAAAAGCACCATTACGATTATATTTTCATGTCAAAGTCCGCAGTGATCTATGCGAATCCCGATCTCGACATCACCCCTGAGATCACCAAGCTGCTCGACAAAAAGAAATAGGAATGCAGTCCGTCCACGCAGTCTCCCTTGAGGAGGTTGCCCGGATCGTTTCGGGACGGCTGGAGAGCGCAGAGTCACACGCGCATCGCCTGGTGTCCGGGGTCAACACCTTGGATCTGGCGACGGAGAACGAGGCCTCTTTCCTTTCGAACCCCGCCTACAAGCGGTTTCTCGCGCAAACACGCGCAGCGGTGGTATTGCTGGCCGAAACGGAAAAATCTTCCGCCCCCTGTCCCGTCATCCGGGTCAGGGATCCGCATCTCGGATTCGCACTGCTTCAGCGATTTTTCCACCCGGAACCCGCTTCACGGGGACTGCGCCACCCTACGGCGGTGATCGATGCATCCGCACGGATCGCCAAAGACGTCGATGTCGGTCCTCAAGCCGTCGTAGGCGCTGGTGCCGTCATTGGCGCTGGCACGCGTATCGGCGCCGGGTGCGTGATCGGGCAGGAGGTCCATATCGGTGGTACCTGCCTACTGCAGCCGCGCGCCACGGTTGCCGATGGTTGCATCCTTGGCGACCGCGTGGTGTTACAAAGCGGGGCGGTGATCGGCGCCGACGGCTTCGGATTCGCCTGGAACGGCAAACAGCATCTGAAGATTCCCCAGACCGGACGGGTGGTCATCGGTGACGATGTGGAGATCGGCGCCAACACCTGCATCGACCGGGGTGCGATCAAGGACACCGTGATCGAGTCCGGTGTCAAGCTCGACAACCTGATCCAGATCGGTCACAACGTACGCATCGGCGCATTCACGGTCATGGCAAGCCAGGTCGGGATTTCCGGATCCACTGCGATCGGCAGGGGATGCCAGATCGGCGGCCAGGCCGGAGTAGCCGGACATGTGCAGATCGGCGACGGCTCCCGCATTGCTGCCCGGGCTGGGGTGATCGGTGACCTGGCTGCGCAGGGTATCTATGCCGGTTTTCCGGCCATCACCCACCGGGAATGGCTGAGGATTTCGGCCCTGTTGCACCGCCTGCCCACCATATGGGCGATCATCCGGCGCCTGGGGCTTTCCGGGAAGGGTGAACAGAATGGATGACAAGCGTGGAGAACAAGCAATGCCAGTAATGAATATCGACGAGATCATGCGCCATCTGCCGCATCGCTACCCCTTGCTTCTGATCGACCGGGTGCTCGATTTCGAAAAGGATGTATCGATCCGGGCGATGAAGAATGTAACGATCAACGAGCCGCAATTCCATGGCCATTTCCCGGATCATCCGGTGATGCCCGGCGTGCTGTTGGTGGAGGCCATGGCTCAGGCCGGCGGCATCCTGGCTTTTCAGTCGGCAGATCCGGAACGGGAATACCTGGTTTATTTCACCGGCATCGATGAGGTGCGCTTCCGCAGGCCCGTCCGGCCCGGCGATCAGGTCATTTTCGAACTGACCTGTCTTCGCCGCCGCGGCCATATGTGGAGATTCAAGGGCGAGGCTTTTGTCGACGGTGAACTGGTATGTGGCGGCATCCTGATGGCGACGCTGATGCCCAAGGACGAAGTTTGAGCATGGCGGATATCCATCCCTCTGCTGTCGTTGACCCGGCGGCGCGCATCGGAAGCGGGGTCAGGATCGGGCCGTTCTGCGTCGTCGGCGCGAACGCACGCATCGGCGACGACTGTCAGCTGCTGTCCCATGTCGTTATCGAGGGCTATACCACCGTCGGCAGCCGCAACCGCATCTTCCCTTTCGCCAGCATCGGCCATCAGCCCCAGGATCTGAAATATCATGGCGAGGCCTCCGAGGTCATCATCGGGGATGACAACACCATCCGTGAGGGGGTGACCATCAATCCGGGTACTGAGGGCGGCGGCATGCTGACGAAGATAGGCAACCACAATCTGTTGATGGCCTACAGCCACGTAGCCCATGATTGCCTGTTGGGCGACCAGGTGATCCTCGCCAACGGTGCCACACTGGCCGGCCATGTCGAGATCGAGGATGGCGTCATCTTGGGCGGCCACACGGCCGTGCTGCAGTTTGTGCGCATCGGGCGCTTTGCCATGATCGGCGGTACGGCAGGTATCACCAAAGACGTGCCACCGTTTTGTCTGACTTCCGGGGGCTACCGGCCGGGGCTCGCCGGGCTGAATCTGGTTGGTCTCAGGCGCCGGCAGTTCCCTAACGAGCGAATCCAGTGCCTGAAGTCGATGTACCGTACCCTGTTCCAATCGACTGGCTCCATGGAGGACAGGCTTGAAGAAGCCGGCCGCATCGCCGGGGATGATGCCCAAGCTCTGCATCTGCTGGATTTCATCAAAACAGCCAAGCGCGGACTTCTGCTGCATCGCCGCGATTCGCGCGAAACTCAGTAAGCTGCCGCCTGGCAACGATAACTTGGCATGAAAGAGCATCCTGATTGCCTTGGCTTGGTGGCCGGTTACGGGGAGTTCCCGCTGGAACTGATTCGTGTCTTCAAACAGGCCGGCCTTGCTGTGCATGCCGTGGCGGTTCATGAGGAAACCTCATCACATATTGAGGAACTGGTCGATTCGGTCTGTTGGCTGCATGTCGGCCAGGTCGGGGGCATGATTCGTGCCTTCAAACAGGCCGGCGTCACCCAGGTGGTGTTTGCTGGCAAGGTACGCAAGCTGCATCTGTTCCGCAATTTCCGTCCCGACCTGACTGCAATCAAGGCCTTGATGAAGCTGAAAGACAGGCGCGATGACACGATCATGCTGGCTGTAGTCGACCTCCTGGCGAAAGCGGGCATGACCGTTATTGCCCAGACTTGTTATGCGCAGCCAATGCTTGCCGGCAACGGGCACCTGTACGGACCGAAGCCGAACAAGGAGATGCTCCAGGATGCTGCATTCGGATTTGCGCAGGCCAAGGGCATCGCAGGCCTGGATATCGGACAGACCGTGGCGGTGAGGGACCTGGCCGTGCTCGCCGTAGAGGCCATCGAGGGGACGGATGCTGCCATCCGCCGTGGTGGCGAACTCGGTGGCGGTAGCGGGGTAACCATCGTCAAGGTGGCCAAACCCGACCAGGACCAGCGTTTTGATGTGCCGGCCATCGGGCCGGACACCCTGGAAGTGATGGCAGCTTCCGGATGTCGTTGCCTTGCCGTGGAGAGTGGCCAAACCCTGCTGTTACAACGCCAACGTCTGGACGAACTGGCCAGAAAGTATGAGATCACCGTGATTGGCATACAGAATCCCCCTGTCTCCCGGTAATGCGCACGGTTTTTATCTCGGCCGGCGAGGTATCCGGTGACATGCATGCAGCCACCGTGGTTCGTGCATTGCGCGAACGCCTTTCAGGGGCCGAGATCCACGGCGTCGCCGGGCCTGCCATGGCAGCGGCCGGCTGCCATCCATTGTTTGCCATGTCGGAGTTGAATGTCATGGGCATCGGGGATGTGATCCGTGCCTGGCCACGCATCCGACAGGTCGAGCAAGGAATACTGGACTGGGTAGAGGCTGCACGGCCGGATATGGCGATCCTGGTAGATTTTCCCGGTTTCCATATGCGTCTGGGCAGGAAGCTTCGTCGTCTGGGCATTCCGGTACTGCAATACATTGCACCCAAGCTGTGGGCCTGGGGTAGTTGGCGCGTGCGGCGCCTGCGCACTGCGCAGGATGGCTTGGCGTGTATCCTCCCGTTCGAGCCCGCCTGGTTCGATCAACGGGGTGTTCCGGCCCGCTATGTCGGCAATCCCAGTGCCCATGCCTGCCGAACCGGATGGAGTGCCTCCGAGCTCAGGCAGCATCTGGACTTGGCAGAGCATTCCACTCTGGTGGCCCTGTTGCCCGGAAGCCGCCCGGGGGAACTGCAGCGGCATGCATCGCTGCTGGCAGATGCCTGGAAACAGGTGGCGGTGCAGCGCCAGGATGCGCATGCCGTGGTACCGGTGGCACCGGGTACCGACGTTCAACTGTTGGCACCGTTACTGCATTGCGAACGGATCCACCGGATCGAGCGTATGCGCGAAGGCTATGCCATGCGGGCCGATGCAGCAGTGGCCGTGTCTGGTACGGCGACGCTTGAGTTGGCCCTGTGGGACGTACCCTCAATCCTTGTCTACCGGGGTGCACCGATGATGATGGCATTGGCACGCCGGCTGGTGCGTCTTCCCCATGCAGGGCTCGCCAATATCCTGCTGGGTGAGGAGGCGATGCCCGAACTGATCCAGGAGGAATGTACGGTGGAGGCGATTGTGGGGCGGCTGCTGGATTTGCTGGATCCGGATGGCACTTCGGCGGCCAGACAGCGTAAAATGTTCGAGCGGCTGCATGCCATGCTCGGTGAGCATGATCCCGCTGCGGTCGTGGCGGAGATGGCAGAGGCTATGGTTTCCCGGGGAAGCATTTCTTGACCTGCATGGGCGGATATTCATAATGCCGGCCCTATCTGCAGCGGATACTTGCTGTTTTTGCTTCGGCAGGAGGTCGGATTGCGCCAGCAATGGGTGATCGTGTTGCAGGATATCCCGACTGCCGGTGTGCACTGGGATGGCGCGATTCCGGCCGGCGCGATGCAGGATACGTCAGCAGGACAGATCGCTCCGCTGGAAGCGATGCGATCCGATCTGCATTGGAAGGGCGATCTCGTCCGTAAGGGCGACGTGTATCGCCTGCATGGCCACTGGCATATGCGCGTGGAAAGGCGATGCAGCCGGTGCAACGAGCCGTTCGAGATGGACATGGACGGGGATGCCGACCGTGATTTCCGTCTCGGAACCGGTGCGCAGGATGAGGATGCTTCATGTCAGTTACCTCCACCCGGCGAGCTGAATCTGGTGGATGTGCTGCGGGAGGATATCTGGCTAGCATGGCCGCAGGATGCGGTTTGCCATCAGGATTGCCTGGGGCTGTGCCCGGTTTGCGGTTGCAATCGGAACCACGGCGAATGCCGGTGCCATGAAGCAGATCATGATCACCCATTTGCAGCCTTGGGCAGGATGAAATTCGACTGATGGCAGGATGGCTGGTCTGCGGCAAAACAGTATGTGACGATACCGGTGCAAAGCCGGTGAAGGAGTAAATCAATGGCGGTTCCGAAGAGAAAGACAAGTCAGTCCCGGCGTAATATGCGCCGCTCCCATGATGGATTGACGGCCTCGGCCATGAGTGAGTGCCCGAACTGCGGCGATATCATGCGCCCGCATCATGCATGCCCGCACTGTGGTTATTACAAGGGTCGCGAGGTCGTGGCGAAGGACGAAGCGTAATTTCGCTGCTTGCTTTAAGCTGACCGCATGACCGGTCCATCCGATCCGATGCACTCTCCCGACCATTCGGGCAATCCTGAGTTTCCGTCTGCCGACGGGCAGCCGGTCCGCGTACTCGCCGACGGGCATGGCGGGGATCAAGGTGTGCCGATGATCGTGGATGCAATGTCGGACATCCTGTCTGGACGGAGCGGTATCCGCACCGAGGGTATTCGCCTGGGTATATGCGGCCGTCCTGAAGAGATTACGACACTGTTGCAGGATCGCGGCATTGCCAGCCAGGTGGATATTGTGCCGGCCAGTGATGTCATCGAGATGTGTGAATCCCCATCATCCGTCCTGCGCAGCAAGAAAGACTCCTCAATCCATGTTGGTGCCCGAATGGTGCGCGACGGTGAGTGGGATGCCTTCGTCAGTGCCGGAAATACCGGTGCTTTGATGGCAATTTCCCGGATGATGCTCAAAACCATGCCAGGTGTGGACCGGCCGGCCATCGCATCGCTGATCCCGTCCGTCGGCGGTGGAGCCACACTGTTCCTCGATGTGGGTGCCAATGTCGACTGCACCTCCACCCACCTGATGCAATTCGCCGTGATGGGTTCCTGCTATATGCAGGCGGCACATGATATCCCTGCACCGCGCATCGGATTGCTGAACATCGGTACCGAGGACATCAAGGGGACGGATGTCGTCAAGCTGACGGCAGCAGAATTGCGCGATTCCTCGCTCAATTTCATCGGTTTCGTCGAGGGAACCGATCTGTTTTCCGATGCCGTGGATGTGGTGGTCTGCGACGGTTTCGTCGGCAATGTGGCCCTAAAGACCATGGAAGGGACGGCCAAGTACCTGATCCGGCAGTTGCGCGAAGCGCTGAGCTCCACGCTGATGGCCAAGGTAGGCGCCCTGCTGGCGCGCGATTCCCTGGAAAGGATGAAGGAACGCACCAATCCCAGCGCCTACAACGGAGCGCCGCTGCTGGGGTTGAACGGCATCGTCGTCAAGAGCCATGGCTCGGCCGATGCCCATGCCTACGCCTGCGCACTCGATGCCGCCCGCCGAGAGGTGGAGGCGGGGCTGATCGAACGCATCGCCACATCGATGCAGGAGCTGTAGGCCGATGCCACGGGTACACATCGCAGGGGTCGGAGCCTATCTGCCTGAACGGGTGCTGACGAATCGGGAACTGGAGTCCAAGGTCAAGACCACCGATGCCTGGATCAAAGAGCGTACGGGTATCCACCAGCGTCATATCATCGCCCCCGAGCAACACACGTCCGATCTGGCGTTCGAGGCAGCCGGGCGGGCCCTGGCCGATGCCGGAATCAGCATCGGAGATATCGATGCCCTGGTGGTGGCAACCACCACGCCGGACATGATCTTTCCCTCCACGGCCAGCATCGTGCAGTACAAGCTGGGCGGAAATGGCTTCCCGGCCTGGGATATCCAGGCGGTATGCTCCGGCTTCGTTTACGGCCTGGCGCAGCTGGACGGCATGATGCGCGCCGGCATGTTCCGCCGGGCACTGCTGATCGGGGCCGAATCCATGTCCCGCATCTTGGACTGGACCGACCGTTCAACCTGCGTGCTGTTCGGCGATGGTGCGGGTGCCGTTGTGCTCGAGGCCCGTGAGGATGAGGGCGGGGTGGTCGGCTCGGTACTGCGCGCAGACGGCGCTCACCGGCATCTGCTGATGGCTGAACACGGCAAACGCACCAATTCTCCCGACAAGCCGCACATGCAAGTCGATGCAGCGGGAGTGGCGGCAATCGAGATGCGTGGCAATGAGGTGTTTCGCATGGCCGTGACCATGCTGGGCAAGGTGGTGGACGAGGTATTGGAGGCTCACGGGCTGGCTCAGTCGGACATCGACTGGCTGGTACCACACCAGGCCAACGCCAGGATCATCACAGCCACCGCCAGAAAGCTGGGATTGCCAATGGAGCGCGTGGCACTGACGGTCGCACAGCATGCCAATACCTCGGCAGCCAGCGTGCCGCTGGCCCTGGAGGCACTCTATCGGGAAGGTAAGCTGGAGGCTGGCCAGCTGTTGCTGCTCGAGGCCTTCGGTGCTGGCTTCGTCTGGGGTGCGAACCTGCTACGCTGGACCAAACGCTAATGCGGATCTATCAAGACTGAGGAAATGATGATTTCGAATCTGGCTTTCTTTTTCCCGGGACAGGGATCGCAATCCAAGGGCATGCTTGATGCCTATGCCCAGACGCATGCCCCCATCGTGTCGGCTACGCTGGACGAAGCCTCGGGGGCTTTGGGCTACGATATGGGTGCGTTGATTCGCGACGATGCCGAGGAGAGGCTGAATCTGACCGAATATACCCAACCGGCCCTGCTGACCGCATCCGTGGCCATTCTGCGCATCTGGCGTGCTGAGGAAGGGGATGAGGCGGCACACGTCGCCGGCCATTCGCTGGGGGAATACTCGGCATTGGTGGCGGCCGGCAGCCTGGATTTCGCCGATGCCGTGCAGTTGGTGGCGTTCCGCGGGCGAGTCATGAGCGAGGCCGTACCGGCGGGTACGGGCCTGATGGCCGCCATCCTTGGGCTTGACGACGCGGTCATGGCCGACATCTGTGAGCAGGTGTGCACCGAATCCGAAAAGGTCTGGGCCGCCAACCTGAACTGCCCGGGCCAACTGGTGATCGCCGGCCACCGGCCGGCGGTGGAACGCGCCATGACGGCAGCGAGCCAAGCCGGAGCCAAGCGGGCGCTGCCGCTGGCGGTCAGCGCTCCGTCGCATACCCCGCTGATGCAGCCCGCGGCCGATCGCATGCGTGAACGCCTGCAACAAGTGGAGTTGCGCGATCCGGATCGTCCGGTGTGGAGCAATGCCAGGGCTGTGCTGCTTGATCAGTCTGCGGAAATCCGCGATGCTCTGATCGACCAGTTGGTCATGCCCGTCCGGTGGACCGAGATCGTTCGGGGTATGCGGAAAAAGGGCATTGCCTGCGGCGTTGAAATGGGGCCGGGCAAGGTGCTGGCCGGCCTGGTCAGGCGCATAGAGCGGGATATGGATGTCGGCACCACGGCGGCACCGGAGCAATTGCGCCAGGCCCTGACCGTTGGAACGGCCGGCGCTTAAGCAAGAGGGGAGGGCAGGATGAGCGACAGACCAGTGGCGCTGATTACCGGTGCCAGTCGAGGCATCGGCCATGCCATCGCCGAGGCCTTTGCTGCGGCCGGGTATCATCTGTCCATCTGCGGTACGCGCGAGGATACGGTGCGGGCGGCAGCGGAGCGCTTGGCCGCTGCCCATGGGATTGAGGTCTTCGCCCGTGCTGTGGATGTAGCGAATCGTGACGATGTCCAGGGCTTCGTCGGCGAGACCACGACGCATTTCGGCCGCCTGGACGTGCTGGTCAATAACGCTGGAATCACACGCGATAATCTCAGCATGCGCTTGAAAGCGGAAGAGTGGCAGCAGGTGATCGACACCAACCTGTCTTCCGTGTTCCATGCCTCGCAAGCCGCCCTGAAGCCGATGATGAAGGCCCGGCGTGGGCGCATCATCAACCTGTCCTCAGTGGTTGCCTCGATGGGCAATCCGGGCCAGGCCAATTACTGCGCCAGCAAGGGGGGCATCGATGCCCTGACCCGTTCACTGGCCCGTGAAATCGGTTCGCGCGGCATCACCGTCAATGCCGTGGCCCCGGGTTTTATCGCCACGGACATGACGGCGGAGTTGGGAGAGGAGGCGCAAAAGCGCCTTGTCGAACAGATACCGCTGGCCAGACTGGGAGAAGCGCGTGACATCGCCGATGCCGTGCTGTTCCTGGCCAGCGATCAGGCTGGATATATCACCGGCCAGGTGCTGCACGTGAACGGCGGTATGTACATGTAGTTTGGTATGCCGGCATGCCGGAAATGGGCATGGTGGCGCAATGTGAGGTTTCAGGCTTGTGCGGTCCTGTGACCTATGATAGAAGCCGCGCTAATTTGTTTCGGGAGGACTAACCATGTCTGCAGAAATTGAAGCGAAAGTGATCAAGATTGTCGCCGACCAGTTGAATGTCGACGAAAGCGAAATCAACTCCGATTCCTCCTTTGTGGATGATCTCGGAGCCGATTCGCTGGACACCGTCGAGCTGGTCATGGCCTTTGAGGAAGAGTTCGGCATCGAGATCCCGGACGAGGATGCTGAAAAAATCCAGACCGTACAGAACGCTATCGATTATATCGCCTCCAAAGCGGAATAATCCATGAATCGCCGCGTCGTCGTCACCGGCGTCGGTCTGGTGACTCCGCTGGGCACCGGTACCGATCCGACCTGGCGGAATCTAGTGGAAGGCAAATCGGGGATACGCCGTATCACCCGCTTCGATGCCGAAGCCACAGCCATGCCATGCACCATTGCCGGCGAAGTACCTGATTTCGACGTCGACGCATTCGTCAATAAAAAGGATGCCCGAAAGATGGATACGTTCATCCAGTACGGCATCGCGGCTGCAAGCATGGCCTTGGCGCAATCCGGCCTCGAGATCAGCGAGGCCAATGCCGAGCGCGTTGGCGTGATCATCGGTTCTGGCATCGGTGGTCTGCCGTCGATCGAGAAAACCATGCGTTCCTACATGGAAGGCGGCGTGCGCAAGATATCGCCGTTCTTCATTCCCCAAACCATCATCAACATGATTTCGGGCTGGGTGTCGATGCTGACCGGTGCCAAGGGGCCGAATTCGGCCACGGTCACGGCCTGTTCCACCGGTACCCATGCCATCGGAGATGCCTTTGAGGTCATTGCCCGCGGTGACGCCGATGCGATGCTGGCGGGCGGCTCCGAGTCATGTATATGCGAGTTGGGTATCGGTGGCTTCTGTGCCTCCCGGGCCCTGTCCACGCGCAATGATGAACCGGAGCGTGCTTCCCGCCCATGGGATGCCGGTCGTGACGGATTTGTGATGGGAGAGGGTGCCGGTGTGCTGATGCTGGAGTCGCTCGATTCGGCCCAGGCGCGCGGGGCGGTTATTCTGGCCGAGATTGTCGGCTACGGCATGTCGGGCGACGCCTATCACATGACGGCGCCGGCGCCGGGAGGCGAGGGCGGTGCCCGTTGCATGAGGGCGGCTTTGGCCTCGGCCGGCATCGCTCCGGAAGAGGTGGATTACATCAATGCCCACGGCACCTCGACACCGGCGGGCGATGTGGCGGAGACCGAGGGCATCAAATCGGTGTTCGGTGAACATGCCAAGTCGCTGATGATCTCCTCAACCAAATCGATGACGGGCCATCTTCTGGGTGCCGCTGGCGGTATTGAGGCCGCTTTCACGGTATTGGCAGTGCATCATGGGTTGGTGCCGCCAACGATCAACCTGGATGATCCGGATCCGGAATGCGACCTGGACTATGTTCCGCATGTGGCGCGCAAGGCGGATATTCGGGTGGCCATCTCCAACTCGTTCGGTTTCGGCGGCACCAATGCTTCGGTGGTGGTACGGAAATTCGTGTAAGCTCCCGGGGCCATCATCTGACGGCTGTCGCGAGGATTAACGGTGCGGGGTAAGCGCAAGAGAAGCGGCGGCACTCGAGGTCCCAACCGCTTTCTGCGTTTTATCAACCGCACGTACTGCTGCCTGTGGCAGCGGCTTCCCCAAAAACAGCGGTTCCATCTTCCGGATGGTCCGCTGATCCTTGTCGGAAACCATCTGGCCGGCGTCGATCCCCTATTGGTCCAAGCGGCCGTGGACCGGCCGCTGTGTTTTCTGATGTCACGGGAATACTACACCATGTTCGGATTCCGCTGGCTTTTCAAAATGGTGGGGGCAATTCCCGTCAATCCCGGTGGTGCCAACCGGCATGCTCTGAAAGAAGTCATCGAGGCGGTGCGTGCCGGTCAGGCCGTCTGCCTGTTTCCGGAAGGGGCGGCGAATCCACCGGTGCCATTGCAGCAAGTGTTGCCGGGGACGGTGGTGCTGGCACAGGAAACGGGCGCGACAGTGATCCCGTTTCGCATCACGGGCGTCTGGCCTTTCGATCACCGGCACATGTGGACGCCTTTTCTGCGCCGGGGTAGAGCCAGGATTCGAATCGGTGATCCTGTGTTATTGCCGACAGCGGCCGCCGGTGCTGGACGCGGTGAATTGCGCAAGGGAGTGGAGGCCATTCGTAGGGCGATTCGCCGGCTGCGATTCTCCGGAAAACGCAGCTAGGGCTTTTACTATTCCCGTCCCATGCGCATGACGAAATCCTCCGGATACACGGCATGCGCCAATGCTTCCTCGTAGTCGACCTGATCACTGAGGACCAGTTGCTGCAAATGCTGGTCAAAGGTTTGACTGCCGTAGATGGTGTGACCCTCTTCCATGGCTTTCGGAATCTCGCGCCAGCGATCCGTATCCAGAATGAAGTGCTTGATTACTGAATTACGGATCATGATTTCCAGCGCTACGATGCGTCCCTTACCACTCTTCAGCGGCAGCAGCTTCTGCACGACAATGGCACGCAGGTTCTCTGAAAGCCGTTCACGGATGGCTGCCTGCTCGTCCAGGGCAAATGAGGACATGATGCGCTGCATGGTGCCGATGGCCGTAGTGGCATGCACCGTCGCCATGACTAAATGCCCGGTCTCCGAGGCCTGCAGGGCCAGCTGGATCACCTGCCTGTCCCGAGCCTCGCCGGCCACGATGATATCCGGCGTTTCTCGCATCGCATCGTTCAGGCCCTGGGCGTAATCCATGACATCGCGCCCAAGTTCCCGCTGGGTGACCGTACCCTTCTGCTGGGTGCTATACCGGTATTCAATGGGATCCTCGAGCGTCACCACGTTCACGGGGCGGTTCGTAATGACATGATTGAGCATGGCGGCCATGGTTGTGCTTTTGCCGGAACCCGTGGCACCGGCCATCAGCACCAGGCCGTTGCGATAGCTGGCGATTTCGCGCATCACCGGCGGCAGGTGAAGCTCATCGAAGCCGGGGATAACCTGCGGGATCACGCGGGCCACGATGCCGAAATCGTTGTGGGTGCGCAGGACGTGAATGCGGAAATGGGCTACGTTTTCCAGCGAATAGTGAAGATCGAGGCTATGCAGTTCCTCGAGGGCAATATCAGTATGCAGGTTGCGCGAAACATGGATGATCATTTCCTTCAACTGATCGCGGGTCGGTTCCGGCATCTTGTCCGGCGCAACGGTGACGATCGAACCGTGGATGCGCATGCGTATCCGGTCATTGGTGCGTACGATCAGGTCGGAGGCCTTGTATTTGTGCGCGGCCAACAACAGATCATCGATGAAGTGCCATTCTGCCATATCAGATCTTCAGGTCGGACAAATCACCGGTGCCGGCCAGGGCATCCACATCGGAGCCATGATCGCCACCACCTTCCAGCCGGGCCATCTTGATCTTCAGGCGCAGATCGTTGACCGAATCGGCATGGGAAAGGGCCTCTTCCTCAGTAACGCGTCCAGCCCTCCACAGCTCGAGCAGATGCTGATCGAAGGTTTGCATGCCGTAATTCTTGCCGGCGGCCATCGTATCCTTGATCTCAGTGATTTCCCACTTCGTGATCAGATCCGAGATACGCGGCGTATTGATCAGAATCTCGATGGCCGGCGTGCGATCATCATCGGTCGTCTTCACCAGCCGCTGCGAAAGAATCGCGCGTAGGTTCAGCGCCAGATTGAGCCTGACCTGCGGATGCACCTCTTCCGGGAAGAAGTTCATGATGCGATCCAGGGCCTGATTCGCATTGTTGGCATGCAGGGTGGCCATACACAGATGTCCGGTCTCGGAAAAGGTGATGGCATGCTCCATGGTTTCGCGATCCCTGATCTCGCCGATCAGGATGACATCCGGCGCCTGGCGCAGCGTATTTTTCAGCGCATCCTTGTATTCAAGGGTGTCGGTCCCGACCTCGCGCTGGGTGATCACGCTTTTCTTGTGCTGGTGCACGAACTCGATCGGATCCTCGATGCTGATGATGTGGCCGGCCTCGTTGCTGTTGCGGTGATCGATCATGGCCGCCAGCGAGGTGGATTTGCCGCTGCCGGTGGCGCCAACCATGATCACCAGCCCGCGCTTGGACATCGAAATATCCTTGAAGATGGGAGGTAGTCCCAAATCGTCAATTGTTGGCACCTGGGTTTTGATCTGGCGAATCACCATGCCGATGCTGCCGCGCTGACGGAAGATGTTGACGCGGAAACGGCCGAGATCGGGGTAGGAAAGCGCCAGGTTCATCTCCATGGTCGCGGCGAAATTGGCCCGCTGCTTCTCGCTCATGGTCGAATTGGCCAGCTGCTCGCACTGGACGTTGTTCAACGGCTCCTGTTTCAGTGGATGGACCACGCCGTTGATGCGGTAGGACGGAGGCAAGCCAGCGGTGATGTACAGGTCAGAGGCATCCTTCTTGACCATCACCATCAGAAGCTGCTTGATCGACAGCCTTTGCCCTGGTTCAGTTGCACTCATCTGTTCCCCCTCGGGCTCTCATGCATACATTATACGGCACCACCGCCGAACAGCTTCTTGTTGCTGGCCACTTCCAATGCCGCCTGCTGGGTGATCTTGCGGCCTTTGACCAATTCCTGCAAATGGGTATCGAGAGTCTGCATGCCCTCGCGCATGGAGGTCTGCATCACCGACACCATCTGCGGCACCTTGTTCTCGCGAATCAGGTTCCGGATGGCCGGTGTACCGAGCATGATCTCCTGCGCCGCCACACGGCCGGATCCGTCCGCCGTCTTGATCAGTGTTTGCGAGATCACGGCCCGTAGAGATTCGGACAGCATGGAACGGACCATATCCTTCTCGGCGGCCGGGAACACGTCGATGATGCGATCGATGGTCTTTGGTGCCGACGAGGTGTGCAGGGTGCCGAACACCATGTGGCCGGTTTCGGCGGCGGTCAGGGCCAGACGGATGGTCTCGAGATCGCGCAACTCACCGACCAAAATCACATCCGGATCTTCGCGCAGGGCGCTGCGAAGCGCATTGGCGAAGGAGTGGGTATGTGGACCCAGTTCGCGCTGCGACACCAGGCTTCCCTTGGATTTATGCACGAACTCGATCGGATCCTCGATGGTCAGGATATGGCCGCGCTCGTTCTGGTTACGGTTGTCAATCATGGCGGCAAGGGTGGTCGATTTGCCGGAGCCTGTCGGGCCGGTGACCAGGCAGATGCCGCGTGGGGTCATGGAGATATCCTTGAAAATCTCGGGGGTCTTCAGCTGCTCGAGCGTGAAGACTTCATTGGGAATGACGCGGAAAGCGGCGCTCATACCACGGTTCTGGGCGAAGGTGTTGACTCGGAAACGGGCGATGTCGCCAAGCGAGAACGAAAAATCCAGTTCCAGGTGTTCCTCGAACATCTTGCGCTGGGTGTCGTTCATGATGTCGTACAGCATGGCCTGGACTTCGCGGGGATCCAACGACGGCATCTTGATGCGGGTCATGTCGCCATGGATACGGATCAACGGCGGTTCACCGGATGAGATATGAAGGTCAGAGGCGTTGTTCTTGACGGTAAAAGCGAGCAGTTCCGAAACGTCCATGGGCTCCCCTGTTTGACGTATTGATATGTGTCGGAGCATAGGAGGAGGGCATCCTTGCCGCAACCCGCCGTGTGTACTCGCTAGGACGAAACTGGTTGGAATCGTTTGCGCATGCCCGGTGTCATATGCAGGTGTCCCTGGGCATCGACGATCAGGCCATCCATGCCGAACCTGGCGACCAGAGGCAATCCTGCAGGACCGAGCACGAACAGGGCTGTGCTCCAGGCATCGGACAGAATACCCGTCGGTGCGACGATTGTGGCGCTTTGCACCCCTCGCGAAGGCCACCCTGTTTGCGGGTTCAGGATGTGATGATATCGCTTTCCCTTATAGATGAAGAAATGCTCGTAATCCCCTGATGTGGAAATGCTTTCTCCATCCTTCAGGTCGATCGCCCCCAGGATGCTTCCAGAACGTCGCGGGTGCTTGATGCCGATGTGCCAGGCGCGCTTGCCGTGACTGCCGAGCACACGGAGGTTGCCGCCGGCATTGATGATGGCGTTGCGGATACCATGCCGCTGAAGGACACGGATGCCCTGGTCGACGATGTATCCCTTGGCGATACCGCCGAAATCGAGCTGGCAGGCCGCAGAACCGCGTATCCATCCGTTGGCCGTATGCGACAGACAATGGGCGTTGGCCATGGCCCGTTTGATGGCCTGCGCAGAGGGAGGGGCGGTCGGCGGCGGCTGAATTGAAAAGCCCCACAGGATGTCCAGCGCTCCGAGAGCCGGATCGAAGGCACCGTGGCTTTGCCGGAACACCGTCATCGATGTATCGAGAACCTTCTCGGCATCGGGTCCGAGCCGGACTGCGCTTCCTGGAGGCGATGCATTGAAATCCTTGACGGAGTTGGCGTGCGTACCGTAAATCGTCAGCGCGTCTGCCAGCCTTTGCATGGTATCGGCGGCATCGCGCACAGCCGCGGCCGCCTGTGCCTTATCGGCATCGATGACGGTGAAGGTGACAATGGTGCCCATCATGAACCGGGATTCCTTGTACACGGGTGGCCCCGATTGGCACGAGGTCAGCATCAGCAGGAGTACGGTCCACCAGATCCGAACGGTCATGGGCCCATTGTGGCGGACCGGCTTCCCGTGACAAGCAAAGCTTCCTGAGGCAGGCCTCAGTCCGCATGGGGTTGCGCATGTCCGGGTTCGTGAAGATAATGCAGTGACGTTGATGAGAGGTGCCCATGTCGCTGAGCTTAACCGAATCCGCCGCCAACAAGATCCATGCCCTGCTTGCTGATGAAGCGAACAGTGGCATGCACCTGCGGATTTTCGTGTCCGGAGGCGGCTGCTCTGGCTTCCAGTACGGCTTTACCTTCGACGATGCGGTGGGAGAGAACGACCAGGTCATCGAAAGCCGTGAGGTGAAGCTGCTGGTGGATCCGATGAGCATGGACCTGCTGAAGGGCGCGGAAGTCGATTACCAGGAAAGTATTCAGGGTGCATCGTTCGTGATCCGCAATCCCAATGCGGCATCCACCTGCGGTTGCGGCAAATCGTTCACGCCGTCCGAATCGAGCGGTGGCTGCGCCAATGCCGGCTACTGACTGATGCCGGCTTCTCCCAAGATTTATTCCCTTACGGCCTCCTGCTGACTCAAGCATGTCAAACCTTGCGTTGCAGGTCATTGGCCTGGCCAAGGTCTATGACAATGGCAAAACGGCATTGCACGGCGTCGATCTGGAGGTGCCGGTCGGCAGCTTCTATGCACTGCTGGGGCCGAATGGCGCCGGCAAGAGCACACTGATCAACATCCTGGCCGATATCGTGCATCCGAGTGCCGGCCGGGCCCAGTTGCTGGGGCACGACCTCTTTGCCGAACGCTCCTGGTGCAAGCGCCGCATGGGCATCGTACCCCAGGAGGCGGCATTTGATCCGTTTTTCACCCCTCGGGAAATTCTGCGCCTGACCAGCGGCATGTATGGCAAAAGACCGGATGACGCATGGATCGACGAACTGCTGGCACGGCTGGAACTGGCCGAGCATGCCGGCAAGAACACGCGCCAGCTGTCCGGCGGCATGCGCAGGCGCCTGCTGGTGGCCCAGGCTCTGGTGCACCGACCGCAGCTGGTGGTGCTGGACGAACCCACCGCCGGCGTGGACGTGGCACTTCGCCAACGCCTGTGGGGGTTCATGCGCGAGTTGAACCGACAGGGCACGACCATTCTGCTGACCACGCATTATCTGGAAGAAGCTGAGGAGTTGTGTAATCGGGTGGCCATCATCCACCGCGGCCGCATGATCGCGGATCGGCCGATGCGCGAACTGATGCACGAGGTGGCCAGCTCCTATCTGTGGATGCGCTATGCTCCGGAGCACCGACCCAATGCCGATGATCTGTCAGCGCTCGAATCCTTCCAGCCGCGCCTGGTGGACGACGGCATCTGCCTGACCCTGCAACACCCGGATGCCACGAGCACGACCTTCCACGCCGCCTATTCGGCGGCGGTAAACCGGTTGGGTGCGCCACTCGATGCCAGCGTACGTCAGGAGGATCTGGAAGATGTGTTTCTGCGCCTGACCCGGGACGACAGGCCGTGAGCCAGGCCAACCTCTACGGCGCCCGCACGCTGTTCATGCGCGAGGTACGGCGTTTTCTGAAGGTGAAGATGCAGACCATCGTGGCCCCGGCACTGACGGCGCTGCTGTACCTGGTGGTATTCCGCTATGCCATGGGAAACCGTCATGTACCGGGCCTTCATGTTGCGTACTTCACATTCCTGGTGCCGGGTCTGGCCATGATGTCGATGTTGCAAAACGCCTTCGCCAACACCTCCAGCTCCATCGTGACCAGCAAGGTCATGAATGTTCACATTTATCTGCTGATGGCGCCGCTGTCCGCCTCCGAGGTAGTCGGTGCATTCCTGGCGGCAGCGGTGGTGCGTTCACTGGTGGTGGCCACGGTGTTTCTCGGTGTGCTGTTGCCCTTCGTGCATTTCCCGGCATTCCACCCGTTGCTGATCCTCTATTACGGCCTGTGCAGCAGCATTATCATGGGCGCGTTGGGCTTGGTTGGCGGCATCTGGGCGCGGAAATTCGACGATATCGCCCTGATCAGCAACTTCGTGATCCTGCCGCTGACCTTCCTGTCCGGCGTGTTCTACACCTCCGGGCAACTGCCGCCGTTCTGGCGCCATTTGAACGAGGCCAATCCGTTTTTCTACCTGATCGACGGCTTCCGCTTCGGATTCCTGGGCTCGGGTGACACCGATCCCGCGCATTCCGCCTGGGTGGTCGGCCTGACCAGCATGGTCTGTATCCTGCTGTGCTGGCAGGTCTGGCGTACCGGCTGGCGACTGAAGGAATAGCATGGGTACGAAACATCGCAGCACCCAGTGGTACCAGCGCCATGTCAACGACGGTTTCGTTAAACGGGCACAGCGGGAAGGCAAGCGTTCGCGTGCCGCCTTCAAGCTGACCGAGATCCTCGACAAACATGGCCTGCATCTTCGTCCGGATGCAGCCGCCATCGATCTGGGTTGCGCCCCCGGTTCTTGGACTGCCGAGATCGCATCACGCCTCGGCGACGGGGGGCTGCTGGTGGGTATCGATCTGCTCCCGGTAACACCGGTAACTGGCGCTACCATCCTGCAGGGGGATTTCGATTCCGCTGAAGGGCAGCAGGTCATCGAATCGGCGCTGCAAGGGCGGCCGCTGTCGCTGGTGCTGTCGGACATGGCACCCGAGATGAGCGGCAACAAGGTGGTGGACCAGGCCAGGATGATGCACCTGAACGACATGACCCTGGATTTTGCCGTCAACCATCTGAAGGAGGGGGGGCATGTGCTGCTGAAGACCTTCATGGGCGAGGGTTATGACGGCTTTCGCCGTGAGCTGAAGGGATGGTTCAGGACCGTCAAGGCGATCAAGCCGCAGGCCAGTCGTAAGGATTCGTCCGAGATGTTTCTGCTGGCCATGGATTTCCGGAGGTAACCAGGGTGCGCCTGTTCGCTGCCCTCGATATTCCGGCCGAGGAAGCCGAGGAGCTGCATGCCTGGTGGGAAACGGCCAATGTCGACTTTCATCCTGCCCTATGGCGGGACGTGCCGATGCGGAACTGGCATCTGACTTTGGCCTTTTTCGGTGATGTCGATGGACGGGATACCGATGATCTCGCCGAGGCCCTGGCCGATTGCGCCAGCTGTTATCCGCCGCTACAACTGGCGGTTCAGGGTTTTGGCGCCTTTCCATCCCTGATGCGACCGAGGGTGCTGTGGGTTGGGGTTGCGGACGGCCAGGCATCGACGACAGGGAGTCTGATGCGTCTCGCCCGTTGTTGCCGGCTTGCCGGTCGTGCTACGGTTCGCAAGCGTTCGGCAAGGGATGAGCCTTTCCGCGGGCATGTAACGCTGGCCCGCGCCTCGCAGCCGGCGTTGCCGATCGAGGCCGAGGTATTGCAGGCCATGCCCGAAATGCCCCAACTGGCATGGACGGCCGGGACGTTGCGCCTGATACAGTCCATACTCCGTCCGGAGGGGGCGCAGTATCGAATCCTGGAAACCTTTCCACTGGGGGAATGAAAATGTCGGAAAAAGCCAAGGCTCTCGAAACCGCGCTATCGCAGATCGAGCGACAGTTCGGCAAGGGAACAATCATGCGACTCGGCGAGGAAAGTCGGGTGCCGGTGGAAGTCATCTCGACCGGCAGCCTGGCTCTAGACGCCGCCCTTGGGGTTGGGGGTTATCCACGCGGACGGGTGATCGAGATCTATGGCCCGGAATCCTCCGGCAAGACCACGCTTGCCCTGCATGCCGTAGCCGAAGCACAGCGCATGGGTGGCACCTGTGCCTTTATTGATGCTGAGCACGCGCTGGATGTGAACTATGCCGAAAAGCTCGGTGTCAACATCGAGAATCTGCTGATCTCGCAGCCGGATTCGGGAGAACAGGCGCTGGAGATCGTAGATATGCTGACTCGTTCCGGCGCCATTGACTTGATCGTCGTGGACTCCGTGGCGGCATTGACCCCGAAAGCCGAACTGGAAGGCGATATGGGCGATTCGCATATGGGCTTGCAGGCACGCCTGATGAGCCAGGCGCTGCGCAAACTGACCTCGTCGATCTCCCGTTCCAAGACCATGGTCATCTTCATCAACCAGATTCGTATGAAAATCGGTGTGATGTTCGGCAATCCCGAAACGACAACCGGCGGCAACGCCCTGAAGTTCTACGCCTCGGTGCGCCTGGACGTGCGTCGCACCGGCGCAGTCAAGAAGGGCGATGAGGTCATCGGCAACGAAACCCGGGTCAAGGTGGTCAAGAACAAGGTTTCGCCGCCGTTCAAGAGCGCCGAATTCACCATCATGTACGGTGAGGGCGTATCCCATGCCGGTGAGGTGCTGGATCTGGGCGTCAGCTATGACTTGGTCAAGAAGAGCGGGGCTTGGTATGCCGTTGGCAATGAACGGATCGGCCAGGGCAGGGATAATGCCATCGATTACCTGAAGCAGCATCCGGAGATGATGGCCGAACTGGAAACGCAGGTGCGTGGCAAGCTCGGTATTCCGGTGCCCAAGGCTACCGCTGCCGCTGAATAGCGGGTGGGGCGCCGGCCATCGCCAACCGCCTACACCACAGCACTGCGCTGGCTGGCTCGGCGCGAATACTGCGAGGCGGAACTGCGGATGAAACTCGGAGAAAAAGGCTTTGCTCCCGAGGAAATAGAGGCTTCGGTTCAGCGTCTGGTTCAACATGATTTTCTCAGTGAGTCTCGTTTTGCCGAGGCATTTGTCCGTGCCCGCATGCGCCGTGGCGAAACGCCATGGCTGGCCATGCAGAAGGCCAGGATGCGCGGCGCGGATGACCAAGCATTGGCGGAGGCAGCCGGCAAGGCTGCACGGGATTTCGACGCCGACGCGGCCTGTGCGGACTGGCTGGCCCGCCGCGATCCCGGTGGCCTGCGATTTTCCGATTCGCGGCGCTGGCAGCGCGAGGCACGTTTTTTGCGGCAAAAGGGGTACGATTCCGCTACGATCCTGCGCGCATTGCAACACCAGAATGTGGAGGATTAGGTGAAGGCATCTGAAATACGTTCGCGTTTTCTCGATTATTTTGCGCGAAACGGACATACGGTGGTGCCATCGAGCGGACTGGTGCCGCACGGCGATCCGACCCTGATGTTCACCAACGCCGGCATGGTGCAATTCAAGCAGGTTTTCCTTGGCAACGAGACGCGTCCTTACGTGCGCGCCGCCTCCAGCCAGAAATGCGTACGTGCCGGCGGCAAGCACAACGATCTGGAAAACGTCGGCCATACCGCGCGCCACCACACCTTCTTCGAGATGCTGGGCAACTTCTCCTTCGGTGACTATTTCAAGTACGAGGCCATCCATTTTGCCTGGGAGTTTCTGACCAGCGAGCTCGCTTTGGATCCGGCACACCTGTTCGTCACCGTATTCGAGGATGATGATGAAGCGGCCGCTATCTGGCTGGGAGAGATCGGCGTACCGGAAACACAGTTCGCGCGTATCGGTGCCAAGGACAATTTCTGGGCCATGGGCGATACCGGCCCGTGTGGCCCATGTACCGAGATTTTCTATGACCACGGGCCGGATATCCCCGGAGGCCCGCCGGGATCGCCGGACGAGGACGGCGACCGCTTCATCGAGATCTGGAACCTGGTATTCATGCAGTACGATCGCGATGAAGCCGGGAAGCTTCATCCGCTGCCGCATCCGTGCGTCGACACCGGCATGGGTCTGGAGCGCGTGGCCGCCGTCATGCAGGGTGTCCACAACAACTACGATATCGATCTGTTCCAGCGCCTGATCCAAGCTGCATCCGAACTGACCGGTGTGGCCTACGGCGCCGGTGAGCAAACCACAGCCAGCCTGCGCGTCATCGCCGACCACCTGCGTTCGGTGTCCTTCCTGATCGCCGACGGCGTGATGCCCTCCAACGAGGGGCGAGGCTTCGTGCTGCGGCGCATCCTGCGCCGGGCCTGCCGGCACGGCCGTCTGCTCGGCATGCGCGAGGCCTTCATCTATCGCCTGGTACCGACCCTGGTCGAGGTGATGGGCGGACATTTCCACGAACTGCAGGAGACCCAGCGCAACATCGAGCAGGTCATCCGCATCGAGGAAGAACGCTTCATCAAGACCCTCGATCACGGCCTGAAACTGGTCGAGGACGCCGCGGCCGAAGCAGGAAGCGGGGGTATCATTCCGGGCAAGACGCTGTTCACGCTGTACGACACCTACGGCTTCCCGGTCGATTTGACCGCAGACATCCTGAAGGGGCAGAACATCGGCCTGGACATGGCCGGCTTCGAAGCCTGCATGGAAGAGCAACGCCAGCGCGCCCGGGCCGCCTGGGCCGGCTCCGGCGAGCAGTCGGTACCCAAGGCGTTGTTCGATATCCGCGAGCAGCATGGCCCCACCGAGTTCCTCGGCTACGACACCATGGAAGCCGAGGGCGTGATCACCGGCCTGCTACGGTGCGATGACGCGATGATTCCGGATAACGAACAGGTCGCTTCGCTATCGAAAGGGCAGAAGGGATGGCTGATTGCCAACCAGACCCCGTTCTATGGTGAATCCGGCGGTCAGGTGGGCGACACCGGCGTAGTGCGCACGACCGACGGTGTGTTCCGCGTCGAGGATACGAAAAAGCTTTTACCGGACCTGCACGTGCATATCGGTGTGGTGGAGCAGGGCGAGATGTGCAAGGGCATCACCGCCCATTTCACCGTCGATGCCGATCGCCGCTCCGCCATCCGCCGCAACCATACGGCCACACATCTTTTGCATGCCGTGCTGCGCCAGGTGCTGGGCGATCATGTGAAACAGGCCGGTTCGCTGGTCAATGCAGAGCGCCTGCGCTTTGATTTTTCCCATTTCAAGCCCCTCTCCGAGGAGGAACGCCGCGATATCGAGGCACACGTCAATGCCGCCATCTGGACCAACGCCGCGGTGGATACCCGCATCATGACACCCGAGGACGCCGTCGCCGAAGGGGCCATGGCCCTGTTTGGGGAAAAATACGGCGATGAGGTGCGGGTGGTAAGGGCCGGTTTCTCCACCGAGTTGTGCGGCGGCACGCATGTAGCCCATACCGGTGACATCGGCCTGTTCCGCATCACTTCCGAAGCGGGGATCGCGGCAGGGGTGCGGCGTATCGAGGCCGTGACCGGCCATGCGGCCTACCTGAGTTTTGTTACCGACAGCCGGCTGCTGTCCGAGACCGCAGGGCAGTTGAAGGTGCGTCCGCAGGAAGCGCCCGAGGCAGCAGTCCAACTGCAAGCGAAACTGAAGGATGCAGAGCGCGATCTCGCCTCGATGCAGGCCAGGCAGGCCTCCGGGCTGCTCGATGAGGTGATAGCCAAGGCACAGCCTATCGACGGCGTGAATGTGGTGGCCGCCGAGCTGCCCGATTCGGTGGCCGATCTGCGCGATGCCATGGACAAGGCCAAGGCCAAACTGAAAAGCGGTGTCATCGTGTTCGGGGTACGGCGAGGCAATGACAAGGTTCAGCTCATCGCCGGCGTCACCTCTGATCTGCTGGCACGTTTCCATGCCGGCAACCTGATTCGCGAGGTGGCATCCATCTGTGGTGGCAAGGGCGGCGGCAAGCCGGACATGGCACAAGCAGGAGGCACCAATCCTGCCAAGCTGAAAGAGGCGCTGGAAAGCGTTCCCGGTCTGCTGCAGGGCTGAACACCGCACTGTGGCCGTTTATGCGATTGGCGACATCCAGGGATGTTTCGATCCGTTGCGGCGTTTGCTGGATGCTATCGCATTTGATCCCGCCGTGGATCGGCTGTGGTGTACCGGAGACTTGATCAATCGCGGACCGGATTCCCTGGCTGTGCTCCGCTTTATGCATAACCTGGGCGATGCCTGTGTCACGGTACTCGGAAATCATGATCTGCATCTACTGACCCTGGCCGCCGGGGGAGCCGTCTACCGGCGGGATACCCTTCAAGAGGTGCTGGACGCTCCGGATGCCAGCGAACTGCTCGATTGGCTGCGCCACCGCCCCATGATGCATGATGATTCCACCATGGAATGCACCCTGGTGCATGGCGGCCTGCATCCGGCGTGGGATATCGACACGGCCCTGAGGCGCGCTGCCCAGGTACAGGATCGGCTACAGAGCGACGACTGGGCTGAATTTTGCCTTCAGCTGCATCACAATGCCTATCCGCTCAGACAAACGGGGGAAAGTGATGGCCTGGAAGCTGATCTGTTCACCGTAGCTGTGCTGACACGCGTTCGCTACTGCACGGCCGACGGTGAATTCGACTGGGGCAACCGCTCCGGTCCGGCACAAGGCAGCAACCAACGGCCTTGGTTTGATTTCGACACGTCGCCCTGGAGGAAACAGCGGCGCATCGTCTATGGGCACTGGGCGGCCATGGGCCTGGTCACTGACCAGCCACACGTGCTGGGGCTGGATTCAGGATGTGTCTGGGGTGGAGCACTGTCGGCCGCCCGCCTCGATGGCGACTGGCCACCGACGGTGACGCAAGCCGCCTGCTCCGCTTACCAGCAACACGCCTGAGGGCGTCCAGTGAGCCTGTGCTACATTGAATGTAGGTCCCTTCAGGGGACGATTAGCTTCCGAAGCTGGGGAAATGCCATCTCATGAACGCGGATTCGGTCGTGTATATCATGTTCCTGATTTTCTTCGGGGCAGCGGTCATGGCAACGCTGGCCATGATGGCTCGCCAGGCCATGCTGGTCAGCTACATCGTGCTTGGCATCGCTCTCGGTCCGGCTGTACTCGGCTGGGTGGGGGATGCCCATTTGATCCAGCAGTTCTCGGATATCGGCATCCTGTTCCTGCTGTTCCTGCTCGGCCTGAATCTGCCGCCGCAGAAATTGGTCGGCCTGATGCGGGAAACGACCATCGTTACAGTCGTCAGCGCCGCCGTACTGGCGGCGATCGGGGCGCTGCTGTCCCACGCGTTCGGCTATTCCTGGTTTGAATCGATGGTGATCGGTACAGCCCTGATGTTTTCAAGCACCATCATCGGCATCAAGCTGCTGCCGACCACGGTGCTGCATCACCGCCACACCGGTGAAATCATCATCAGTATCCTGCTGCTGCAGGATCTGTTGGCCATCTTCGTGCTGCTGCTGATCCGTCCGGCTTCCGGGGAGGGAGCCATGTCATGGTGGGCGTTTATCCGTCCGCTCGTCAGTTTCCCGGCCCTGTATCTGGTGGCATGGGCGTTGGAACGGCTGGTGATCATCCGTCTGCTGCGCCGTTTCGACAAAATCCAGGAATACATGTTCCTGTTGGCCATTGGCTGGTGTCTCGGTATGGCGGAACTGGCGCACGCGCTCCACCTGTCACGGGAGATCGGCGCCTTTGTCGCCGGCGTGGTCATGGCCAACAGTCCTGTTGCCCAGTTTATCGCCGAGCAGTTGAAAACGCTGCGTGACTTCTTCCTGGTCATTTTCTTCTTTTCAGTCGGTGCCGGCTTCCATCCGGAAAGCCTGAACGGGATATGGCTGCCAGCCGTGATGCTGGCGGCGATAGCCCTGACGCTGAAGCCATTGCTGTTCGCGCTGTTGATGCGCCGGGAAGGGGAGGCACGGCCGATCGCCCAAGAGGTCGGTGTACGCCTGGGACAGATGAGCGAGTTCTCCATCCTGATCGCCATCCTGGCCATGGATAGGCATCGCATCGGCACGAATGCCGCCATGCTGATCCAACTGGCGACGATCCTGACTTTTATCGTATCACCCTATGTGACGATCCTGCGCTATCCGACGCCGGTGGCCATCTCCGACCGACTGCGCCGAGACTAGGCCCTGTCCTTTCGGGTCCGAATGTCCGTGAATACCGCCAGCGCCTCGCCGGCTGTACCAGCGGCTGTGGCGGCGTAGGCAGTACAAAACGATGGCGACAGCGGCCGCAGGAAGGGATTGGTGGCCAGCTCAAGGCCGATGGTCGATGGGATGGTCGGCATATTGTCCATGCGCGTACGCGTATCCCGCGAGATGCGCTCGGCCAGTGCGGGATTGTCGGCATCGACGGTGCGTGCGAATCTGAGATTGCTCAGTGTATATTCATGGGCGCAATACACCCTTGTTGCGGCCGGCAACCGCGCGAGCTTCTGCAGACTTTCCCACATCTGGGCAGGGCTTCCCTCGAACAGGCGCCCGCAGCCGCCACCGAACAGGGTGTCGCCGCAAAACAGCGCATCCGCGATAACGTAGGCGATATGACCCCGCGTATGTCCGGGCACTTCCAACACACGCACCGGCAGGCTGCCCAGCGTGAAGCCGGAATCCTCGTCCACCATGATGTCGATGCCGGGGATGCGTGCGGCATCGCTCCGGGCGCCGACGATTTGGCAGCCGTACCGCTCCTTCAGTTTCAGGTTGGCTCCGGTATGATCCCAGTGATGATGCGTGTTCAGCACATGCGTGGGTGAAAGTCCCAGCTCGGAACAGGCGGCCTCGACCGGTGCGGCTTCGGCCGGATCGATCACGGCCACGGCGCCTTCTTTGCCTTGATGGTCTTGAGATTCAATCAGGTAAATATAATTATCGTTAAGCGCCGGAAGCTGGTGCACGGTAAAGCCGGCATGCCGATAAGACCACATGGGCCTACACTAGCATGCCGACAAGGGGAGGGAACATGGCTGTACAAGGATCGGTACGGGCGGTGCTGACGGCGGCAGCATCGAACGGTCTGGTGACGCTGGCAAAATTCATCGGTTTCGCCTTTTCCGGTTCCAGCGCCCTGTTGGCCGAGGCCGTACACTCCCTGGCCGATACGGCGAACCAGTCACTGCTACTGCTGGGCTTGCGCCGCTCGGCCCGCAAGGCCGACGAGCAGCATCATTTCGGCTACGGTCAGGAGCGATATTTCTGGAATCTCGTATCCGCCGTCACCATCTTTTTCATCGGCTGCGTCTATACCGTGATGCACGCCATCGGACAGCTGCAATCCGAGCATGTGCCGAGCATCAGCTGGCTGGCCTTCGGCATCGTCGGCCTGGCCTTCGTCGTCGAGGGCTACTCCCTGCTCGTGGCACTGGGCGAATTCAACAAGCAGCGCAAAAGGGCTGGGGCTGGGTTTTTCGCCTTCATCGGCGAAACGCGCGATCCCACAACACTGGCCGTGCTCGTCGAAGATACGGTGGCGGTATTCGGCCTGCTGCTGGCACTGGCCGGCATGGGACTGGCAGTTTGGACCGGTTCAGAAGTTTTCGATGCGGTGGCAGCCATCCTGATCGGCCTGTTGATGGGTGGGCTGGCCATACTACTGGCTACGCTGAACAAGCGCTTTTTGATCGACACCGCCGATCCGCATCTGGATGAAAGTGCACGCGCTTTATGGCAGGCGGATGAACGCATCACGCATGTGGAACGGATCAACAGCATCGTGCTGTCGCCGGAGGAAACCCTGCTGATGGCCGAGGTGCAGGTGCGTGAAGATGCCGTGTTCGCCGGCTTGAATGCACCCCAGATCGAGGGGGCGGTAACGATGATCCGGCACCTGCACGAGCTGCGCCGCGGCATGGAGGACGAGGTGCGCCGGGCCATGCCGCGCGCCCGTCATATCTTCATCGAGTTCGTGGGCCTGGCGGATCGGAAAAACCATGACGAAATCAGGGTGGCAACTCCGGACCAGTCGTCTACACTCGCAGACACCCCGGCCATCGATAAACAAAGGAGCTAAATCATGAGTGTACTGGTAGGCAAGTCCGCCCCCGATTTTACCGCTGCAGCGGTCTTGGCGGACGGCAGCATCAAAGAGGATTTCAAACTGTCGGATTACAAGGGCAAGTACGTGGTACTGTTCTTCCATCCGCTGGATTTCACCTTCGTCTGCCCCACTGAGTTGATCGCCTTTGATCACCGCATCAAGGAATTCGAGTCGCGGGGCGTGCAGGTGATCGGCTGCTCGATCGATTCCCAGTTCACGCATGTCGCCTGGCGCAATACGCCCGTGGATCAGGGTGGCATCGGTCCGGTGGGTTACCCGCTGGTGGCCGATGTCAAGCATGACGTATGCAGCGCCTACGACGTGGAATCCGAAGGCGGCGTTGCCTTCCGCGGCTCGTTTCTGATCGACCAGCAGGGCATCGTGCGCCATCAGGTGGTCAACGATCTGCCGCTTGGCCGCAACATCGACGAAATGCTGCGCATGGTGGATGCACTGCAATACACCGAGAAGCACGGCGAGGTCTGCCCGGCCGGCTGGCACAAGGGCGAGAAGGCCATGGTGCCGGACGCCAAGGGCGTGGCCTCATATCTTGCCGAGCAAAGCGGCAAACTGTAATCCGATCAACAATTGCATCGCGGCCCCGGTCCTCCGGGGCCGTCGTATTTTCTCCCCTTGGCCCGGCTCTGCTGGTGTCCTACCATGGCCGGCGATTCTTCCCATTCCTGCCGATCCTATCGGTCGACAACGCACGGAGGCTATAAGGCATGAACCCAACGCGCATTCGCTCCATGTTGATGATCATGATGCTGGCGATCATCCCGTCAGTGGCGCAGGCGACGCCGCGCATCACGGGATCCGATCTTACCGTGGTTCGGGAGAAGCTAGCCAACGGCCTTGAGGTCATCGTCGTCAGGAATCCACTGGCTCCCGTGGTCAATACGATGTTGAATTACCGCGTCGGTTCCAATGAGGCGCCGAAGGGCTTCCCCGGCACGGCGCATGCGCTGGAGCACATGATGTTCCGCGGCAGCCCCGGCATCACCGAGCACCAACTGGCGGTGATCAGCGCCAGCCTGGGTGGGGCGTCCAATGCGGACACACAGCAGATGGTCACCCAGTATTTCTATACCGTGCCGGCCGATGACCTGGACGTGGCATTACGCATCGAGTCCAGCCGTATGCGCGCCATTACCGGAGGCGAGAAGGGCTGGAAGGATGAGCGCGGCGCCATCGAGCAGGAAGTGGCAATGGACATGTCCAACCCGGAATACGTGATGTTCAGTAAGTTACTGAAATCGATGTTCAAGGGCACGCCGTACGCCCATGATGCGCTGGGCACACGGCCGTCCTTCAACAAAACGACCTGGAAGATGCTCAAACACTTCCACGATACCTGGTATGCGCCGAACAACGCCGTACTCATTATCGTTGGCGATGTTGATCCGACCCATACTCTCGCCCTGGTCAAGAAGCGCTTCGGCAACATCCCGGCCAAAGAACTGCCGGCCAGACCTACCATCCACCTGCAGCCAGTCAAATCAGAGATATTGCACCTGACCACGGACCGGCCGTATGGCTTCTCCGTCATCGCCTTCCGCATGCCCGGATGGAATAATCGCCGCGATTACGCAGCCTCCGAGATCCTGGCCGATGTGCTGGCCAGCCAGCGTGGGCGCCTGTACGGGTTGGTGCCAGACGGCAAGGCGCTGTTCACCGACTTCTCACTGGATACGCTGCCGGAATCCGGCCTCGGCTACGCCGTCGCCGGCTTTCCCAAGGGGGGTGACGCCAAAGCGCTGCTGAAATCCGTGCGCGCAGTGCTGCGCCATGTGCAGCATCACGTGCCGGCCGATCTCGTGGAGGCGGCCAAGCGGCACGAAATTGCAAGTCTGGAGTTCAGCAAGAACTCAATTCAAGGCCTCGCCTATCTATGGTCGCAAGCTGTGGTAGAAGGACGCCACTCGCCCCAGGATGACATCGATGCCATCCGTGCCGTGACGGCCAAGGATGTGGAGCGCGTTGCCCGCAAGTACCTGGATCAGCACCATGCAATCACGGCAATCCTGACCCCGAATGCCTCAGGCAAACCCGTGTCCTCGAAGGGCTTCGGAGGCAAGGAATCCTTCGGTAAACCTCCGAAACATAGCGTGAAGCTGCCGGCATGGGCCGAGAAGGCGGTCAACCGCTTGGAATTGCCCGTCTCGACGATCAAGCCGACCGTCTACCGGCTGGCCAATGGCCTGGAATTGATCGTGCAACCGGAGCATATCAGCAAGACGGTCAGCATCTATGGCCATATTCGCAACCGGCCGGTGATGGAGGTGCCCAAAGGCAAAGAGGGGGTGGATGAGGTGCTGGATCAGCTGCTCTCCTTCGGCACCACCAGGCTAAACCGCCTGGCCTTCCAGAAGGCCTTGGACGACATCAGTGCCAACGAATCGGCCGGCACCGACTTCAGCGTCGAGGTACCCGTCGCGCACATGAAGCGCGGCGTGCAACTGCTGGCCGACAACGAGTTGAGCCCGGCGCTTCCGAAGCACGCCTTTGAGATCATCAAGCGGCAGGTTGCCTCCGAGGTCGCAGGCCGGCTGCACAGCCCGGATTACCTGGCCACGCGCAGCCTGTTGAAGGGCGTGTATCCGAAGGACGATCCGACGCTGCGTCATGCCACGCCGAAGACGGTGTCGGCGCTGAGCTTGGCCGACGTCAAAAACTATTACCACAAGGTCTTCCGCCCAGATCTGACGGCCATCGTCGTCATCGGCGACGTACAGCCCAAACAGGCCCGCAAGCTGATTACCCGCTACTTCGGGGACTGGAAGGCGCATGGCCCGAAGCCTCCCACGCTGCTGCCCCCTGTGGGACCAAACAAGCCAACCGAAACGACGGTGCCGGATGTCAGCCGCGTTCAAGATAAGGTGACAACGGCCGAGACCGTGGGCGTGCGCCTGTCCGATCCGGATTACCATGTACTCGTGCTCGGCAATCATGTATTCGGCGGCGATTCCTTCGCCACCCGTCTGTACCGGGCCCTGCGGGTAAATACCGGCCTGGTCTATTACGTGTACACGGGCTTCCAGGTCAGCCAGAGTCGCGGCCTGTTCATGGTTGAGTACGCCTGTGATCCACCGAATGTGTCCAAGGTGCACGAAATCATCGTGCGCGAGCTAAAGACGATGCGCTCGAGTCCGGTTAGCGCCGCCGAACTTCGCCGGGCCAAGGCGCTTCTGCTGCGCCGCATCCCGCTCGAAGAAGCCAGCGAGGGACGCATCGCCAAAGGCCTGCTGTTCCGTGCCACGCACGACCTGCCGCTGGACGAGCCCATGCGGGCGGCGCACCAGTACGTGAAGACGACGGCGGGGGAGGTACAGGCAGCCTATGCCAAGTACATCCGACCGAATGATCTGGTGCAGGTGGTGCAGGGACCGACGCCACATTAAGTACCCCGAGTTCTAGGACGGGTTGGTCTCTGTTGTGGATCAGAGCTTACGGATTCGATCGTTCGGATCGGAATAGTAGGTGTAATGGTTACCTTTTCCCTTCGCACGATACATGGCCTGATCCGCTCGCTGGATCAGGATGTCCGCATCCATGCCATCGTCGGGGAATAGACTGATGCCTATGCTGCCGCCGACTTGCAAGACCTGTTGATCAATGGGAAAGGGCTGCGTGATACCATTCAGGATTTTTTCAACCACGGCATCAACGTCCTTTATTTCCTGAAGATTCATTAGCAGAATGACAAACTCATCACCGCCGAACCGGGAAACGATATCACTGTCCCGCACAGTCAGTTTTAGGTTCTGGGCAATTGCCTGCAACAGCCGATCGCCCGCCTCGTGACCGAGTGAATCGTTAATCTCCTTGAAATCGTCCAGGTCGATGAACAGAAGCGCGAACCTGAGCACCCGGCGATTGGCCTGGCCGATGATGAATGAAAGACGATCATACAGAAATGCGCGGTTGGGAAGCTGAGTAAGCTGGTCATGATGGGCCATATTCTGAAGGCGAAATTCCGTCTGCTTGGCCTCAATGGCAATGCCAGCAATATTTGCCGCCGCCATGGTGATCTGCAAATCAGATTTGCTGGGTGTATATGGGGTATTGTGATAGATCGCCAAGGTGCCCAGTACACGGCCGAATGTGTTGCGCACCGGCGTTGACCAGCAAGAGCGCAGATTATGACTGAGTGCCAGTTCCCGGTAATGTTCCCAACGAGGATTGGTCGCGATATCTTCGGCAACCACCGTCGTGTTCCGGTAGGCGGCGGTGCCGCAGCTGCCGACTTCTGAGCCGATTTCCGCGTCTTGCAGAGCGTTGTTGTACGCTTCGGGTAGACTTGGTGCCGATACGGTGGACAACCTCTTACCCTCCTCATCGAGCGTCAGGATCGAGCTCATGCCTCCCTGCAGCTGTTTCTCCACAACGGCATTCAGATTGCTCAGGATCACGGGCAAGGCTTCCCCATGCGCCAGCATCTCCAGCAAGTGGTTGTAATCGTTAAGCTGCTCCTCCCTGTTGGCACGGCGACTGACTTCGTGCTGCAGGTCCCCGACGAGACTGGCCGAGTGCTGCTGCTCCATGGTCAGTTTGTTGATGAGGTCGAGATTGGCAAACCGTAGAAGAAAGGTTTCGCGCAAGATCTTACCCGAATGCATAACACTGAGAGTCAGGATGGCCGCATACAGAATGGCCAGCACCGCCATCGAGGTCGGAAACGCCGTATTTTCGTTGAAAACCCAGATGACGAATGAAAAGCAGATAGGTACGACAAATGCCAGATAACTTGAGAGTACAGCACTGCTGGTCGAACTTGACCCGGCCATCATCCCGCCCAAGACGAAAATGATGAATATCCAGTATTCGATCGGCAAGCTCTTGGGTAGGACCCATATGAGCGCTCCCCAAACCAGACCAGCCATCAAAATGCCGATGAAATAGCGCAGATACCAGCCAATTCCTTCAAGATGCTGCTCTTCGCTGGCATGCACGAATTTTCTGTACGACATATATCGCAGCACACTGATGATCAGCAGGGCAAGCGCCCACCCGATCAGATGCGTCGGAACAGCTTGATTCCAGATCACCAGCAGCATCACCATGGCAACGCCGCCCGATGCCAGCAGAGCCATGGGTAAGCGCTTATATAAGCTCCCTGTCAGAAACTGGTGGACATCGTGCTCCTTAAGCTCCGGCAGGATATCGGCAGATGACGACGACGTTACTGGCATGTCTCTGATGAACCCCTGATCCTGAAAACTGAACCCGAGCGTTGATCCGGTCAAACGACTTCTCTTTCATTCGACGGTGGGGTGGGGCACAGTGAAAACCCATGTGCTTACCCGAGCTCGCCGGTGCATTGCTGCTGTTGTATAATTAAAAAGAATCCGCCGTTGTTCGCTTGCGCTACGCTCTCACTGTCTATCTGCGAATGTGATTAAATAATGCCATACGAAAAAACGTCAACTGACACGTTGGATTTCACGCGTCTTGGCAATCTGCTATCAGACGCCGACCGATGACCTGATGGAATATCTGGAGGGTGGCATTTTGGCCCCCCAGCCCCAATTACATAACGTCGCATAATGTATATTATGTAAATATACATCAGGTTCAACCGAGAGCTAGGTAAATACTATTTATTATAAAAAACAATATATTAAAGAATATAATTAATGTTCTGTGTAAGCATGCAGGAAGTGTCGCCCTACCCGGTTCATCCCTGATACCTCAGGGCATCGATCGGACGCATGCGCGAAGCCTTGTGCGCCGGATACAGTCCGAAAAAGATGCCGACGGCTACGGAAACGCCGAACGCCAGGATGACCGGTGACGAACTGATCAGGGTCCAGATATTGAACATGCGATGTGCAAGCAACGACAGGCCAATACCACCGACAATACCGATGATGCCCCCGGAGACCGTGATGATCACCGATTCCATCAGAAACTGCAGCATGATATCGGCACGCCTGGCCCCGAGCGCCATCCGTATGCCGATCTCCCTCGTGCGCTCTGTAACGGATACCATCATGATGTTCATGATGCCGATACCACCTACAAATAAGGATATGGAGGCGATCGCACCCAGCAGTATCGACAGCATGCCGGTGATTTTTGTCGCGGTCTCAGTCACCTCGGCCATATTGGTCACCGTAAAATCGTCCTGTGCATGTTCGCCCAGATGATGTCGCTGCCTGAGCAGCAGTTCGATGTTTCGCTGCAGGGAGCTCATCACACTGTCGCTTTTGGCCTGCACCAGAATGAAGGCAACCGTGCCCTGGAACTGCGTACCGAACAACTGCCTTTGCGCGGTTCTCAACGGTACGATGATGGTGTCGTCCTGGCTGCGCCCATCCAGGGTCTGCCCCTTGACGCTCAGCAGCCCGATCACACGGAACGGCGATTGCTTGATGCGGATCACCTGACCGACCGGGTCGTCGATCCCGAACAGTTGCGTGGCGACATCCTGGCCGATCAAGGCCACGCGCATGCCGCCCTGAATCTCGGACTCGGTGAAATCGCGTCCCTCGGCCAGATCCCAGTTGCGAATGCGCAGAAAATTGGCGTTGGTGCCGACAGCACTGGTGCTCCAGTTGTTCGGTCCGTAGATCACCTGCACACCCCCCGTCACCATCGGGGCCGTCATCAGCGTACCCGGCAGCTGCGCAATGGCCTGGGCGTCCATCTCGGTCAGCGTCGGTGTTCCCCCCGCTCCCATGCGTACACCACCCTGGGTACGGGAGCCGGAGCGTACGATGAGCAGGTTCGATCCCATGGATCGGATCGAATCGGTGACCTGTTTCTGTGTCCCCTCACCGACGGATACCATCAGCACCACCGCCGCCACGCCGATGATGATGCCCAGGGCAGTCAGGAAGGTGCGCAGGCGGTTGGCCGCCATCGCCTGCAGTGCCTCGCCCAGCAGGGATAGAATCACATGGCCACCTGCAGCTGATCTTCCTGGAAGTCAGACACCAACCCGTCGTAATGGATCTCCCCATCGACCAGATACACCAGTCGGGTTGCGTAGCTGGCGACGTGGATATCGTGCGTAACCACAATGATCGTGATGCCGTTTTCGCGGTTGATGCGCTGGAACAGGTGCATGATCTCCCGCCCCGTGGATGAATCCAGATTCCCCGTCGGTTCGTCGGCCAGGATCAGGCGCGGATTTGACACCAGAGCCCGGGCAATCGCCACACGCTGCTGCTGGCCTCCTGAAATGCGTGGAGGCAGCGAATCGATCCTGTCACCCAAACCCACCTGCCGAAGCATCTCGGCGGCTCGTGTCGACCGTTCGTTTCGCCCGATCCGCTGATAAACAAGCGGCAGGGCCACATTGGTCTCCAATGAGGCACGCGCCAGCAGATTGAACCCCTGAAAGACGAACCCGATCACCTGGCTGCGTACCTGCGCCAGTTCATTTTCCGACAGCATACTGACGTCCCGACCGTTCAGGATGTACTGACCCGAGGTAGGCACATCCAGGCAACCCAGGATATTCATCAGGGTGGATTTCCCGGACCCTGATGGCCCCATCACCGCCACGAATTCCCCTTCCGCGATGGTCAGTTCCAGATGCTTCAGGGCAGGAACAGGGCCGGCATCGGTGTCATAGTCCTTGTTCAGGCCGTGAATGTTGACGATGTCAGTCATGGGGTCCGTTAGTGGATCCGGATGCGGTGTGAACGCCCGGCCGCGCCTACATCGCTTGCCGTATCGGTAATCACGGCCTCACCCGCGTGAATATCGCCAGCCACCACCTCGGTACTGTTACCATCGGTTGCCCCGAGCAACAGGGGCACCGGGATCAGCCCTTCGCTTCCCAGCACATAGACCGTGCCACGCATGCCCTCCCCCCTGGGACGTTCCCTGCCCTGTTCCTGCTGGATGGGCACATCCTTGGCCGGACGAAAACGGAGCGCGGTATTCGGCACACTGAGGACATCCTTCAACTGGGCGGTGATGACATTGACGTAGGCGGTCATCCCCGGCAGCAGCTTGCCATCGGGATTATTGACATCGATGACCACATCATAGGTGACAACATTGGACTGGACGGTGGGATTAAGGCGAATCTGCCTTACCGTACCGTGAAATGTTATGCCCGGAAAGGCATCGACCGTAAAATTCGCGGCCTGTCCGACCCGGATGCCGCCGATATCGGCCTCGGCAAAGCTGGAATCAATCTGCATCTTGGTCAGATCTTGGGCGATTTTGAATAATTGCGGGGTTTGAAAGGATGCCGCAACCGTTTGCCCGACATCGACATCGCGCGATACGACGACCCCCGAAACCGGTGAACGGATCACGGTGAATCCGAGATTGATGGCATCCGAGCTTACCTGGGCTTTGGCGAGCTCAAGTTGGGCCTGGGCCGATTTTCTGGCCTGGATCGCCGTATCAAGCGCCTGACGCGACACGTAGTGCTTGTCATACAGCTCCTGCGCCCGTCGTTCATTGGCGCGTGCAAGGTCCAGGACAGCCTGGGCGTTGGCCTCGTCGGCTTTGGCCTGGTTCAGCTGGGCCTGAAATACGGTCGGATCCAGGCGCAGCAGGATCTGCCCTTTTTTGACCTTGTCATTGAAATCGGCATAGATCTGCTTCACCGTGCTTGAAACGCGGGAACCGACGTTGACCACAACAACAGGGTTCAGCGTCCCGTTGGCCGAGACGGTTTGGGTCAACGGTCCGCGTTTGATGACCTCGGTAACAAAAAGTTGGCTAAGCGGTTTTTGTCGCGGCACGAAGGTGTAATAACCGCCTGCCGCCAGCAGGCCGACGACGACGGCTCCGATGATCAGCTTGCGATTGAGAAAGCGATGCATATCCATCGATCAATGCTCCATGAGTCCGGGGCGTGTCAGGGCCGTCAGGTCAAGCATGCCGATGGCCTGGGCCAGAGAGAAGCGGGCGATATTCCAGTTGTACAGCGCGCTGACATGCTGCTGGCGGGCGCTTGCCAACGCACTTTGCGACGATAAAACCTCCACAATCGTGCCAACGCCAGCCTTGTAGCGACCAAGGTTAAGATCGTTTGACAGCTTGGCCGACGCCAACAATGTATCGGCCGAGATCAACGCCTCACCCTGGGTGCGCAGTTCCTGGTATGCCTGCCAGACATCAAGCGTCACCTGATTGGCCAGTTGCCGGCGTGTTTCCGTACTGTCCTCCAGTTGGGCCTCGGCGGCCAGCACCTTGTAGGTGGTATCAAAGCCGGTGAACAGAGGGAACGACAGGTTAATGCTGATCGCTCCGTCGCGGGTGTTGAATGTGCTGTCGCCGGCCAGCATCGTATCCGAGTTCGAGATGGAACCATCCAGGGTCAGGCTTGGCAATCCAGAGGCCCTGGCGGAAGTAATATTGGCCTTGGCCGCCTTGATCTGCGCATTGGCTGCCTCAAGATCGGGACGACGTGCAAGGGCCAGATCGATCAGATGGTCGATATCCTTCTCCATGGCCAGATTGGGTTTTTGTTCGGCCACGGGCTGCAACGACGGTGCCTCTGTCGGCCTGAGACCCATGACATTGGCCAGGACACCGCGGGAGATGCGTGCATTGCCCTGGGCCTGGACACGGTTGAAGACCGCCTGGGCATAGGCGGTCTTGGCCTGGAGCTCATCAGCAGGCGTGGCTGTACCTGCTGTCACCTGCGCCTCGGCCGCAAGCATGCTTTCCCTGGCCGATTCCACGCTGGCGATACGCGCCTTGACGCTGGCCGCCGCCGACAGAACCCCGAAATACGCCTTGACGGCGTTGAGAAACAGGTTCTGTACCGTGGCATTGGCTGAGGCGTTGGCAGCGATCATCAGTTCGCGGGCACTCTCGATGCCGGCGTGACGGCCGCCGAAATTGTACAGCAGATAGCTAACCGACACCGAGGCGCTAGCCAGGTTGCTGACCGTGGATACACCGGATGTGCGCGTGGCATCGTGGCCGCCGGAACCTTGTATGGTCAGGCTGGGAAGCCAGGCCGATTCACTCGCCCCGTATTGCGCGGCCTGAGCGCGCGCCGCAGCCCAGCTGGCCCGCGTCTGAGGATTGTTACACAGGGTGAATTCGACGACATCAACCAGCGCAAGTGCCTTGCCTTTCGGCTGCTGTTGGCAGATCTGGCGATCCGCCGGGGATGGAGACAGCATGTTCCGGGTCGAAAATGGATCATCAAGACCGGCGGCAGAGGCCGAGGAAGTGGCAAGAATTGTGATTATTGTAAAGACAAGGAGATACCCGCTCATCGCCCCTGTTCCTAGCACATCCGCTTCCGATGCGGAATAGCGTTTACCATTTTTTACATGCACAATGGACAAACTGACGCAACAGGTGTTTATCGTTTCACGAAGCCATCGGCGCCACCACCCTTCGTTTTGCGGGCGGCGGCTCTCCCGGCGGCGGCGCAGGGCATGGATACAGCGCAATAAAGAGGACGGCTTGGCGTGAAAGACAAAATCATGGAAACAGTCCATTCGATCGACAGGTTGGAATTCCTTATGGACGTATTGCGTGAGCAATGTCCGTGGGATCGGCAGCAAACGCTGCAATCCCTGCGCACCTATACGCTGGAGGAGGTGCATGAGGTTCTGGAGGCCATCGATCATGAGGACTGGCAGGCACTGAAGGCGGAACTTGGTGATCTGCTGCTGCAGATCGTCTTTTATGCACGCATCGCCAGGGAAAATGGCAAATTCACCCTTCACGACGTCGCGGACAGCATTGTCGAGAAAATGATCCGCCGTCATCCGCATGTCTTCGAGCAGACGCAAACCGATGATCTCTCCCGCCAGTGGGAGGAATTGAAACAGGCTGAACATACGCAGCGCACGAGCCTGATGGATGGCATCCCTCCCCTGCCAGCGCTCAAGTATGCGCAGAAGATGCAGCATCGGGCCGCCCGGGTCGGTTTCGACTGGACTCAGGCCGCTGATGTTCTGAATAAAATGCACGAAGAGTTGGCCGAACTTGAGGTCGAGGTTCGTGACCCTGCAGCCTCGCCGGAACGAATGGAGGACGAATTCGGAGATGTGCTGTTTACCCTGGTCAACCTTGGACGCAAACTGGGTCTGGATGCGGAGCTGGCGCTGATGCGCACCAACCGGAAGTTCTCCGCTCGATTCCGGAAAATGGAGCAACTGGCGGCAACGGATCTGTCATCGCTGACGCTGGCACAGCAGGAAGCGCTTTACCGGCAGGCAAAATCTAAACTGAATGACCATTAGCCTCATCCGTATTGCGGAATTGCGTGCTTGATATACCTTTATCTACGCTTGATATAACTTTATGTATGTAACGCGGTGGGAGACGGGGAGGAATCTGTCCGATGCAGAAGGAGGCCGGTAAGGCGCTCATTGATGCGGGCCTCGTGTCCTGGCAGGCAATCGAAGAAGCCACATCCAGATCACGCGCCAACAACAAGCCTTTGCTGGTTAATCTCTTTGAGGGATGCGATGCTGGCACGCAAATATCCGTCACCGATACGCTGGCGAGGTTTTACAATATCCCCCTGCTGCATCTGGATAGGGTCATCCCCTCCCCCGGCCTTATACGCATGTGCAAGCCTGAACAGGCTAGGCAGTGGTATTTTTTACCCATTTCGGAAAAGGGATCGCACGTTGTTGTCGGCATGATCGATCCAACCGATCTGAACAATGTCGACATGCTGCAACACATCTTCCGCAAACCTGTACAGCCGGCATTCATCTATGCCCACGATTTCGAGAACGGCTGGTACCGCTTTTTCCGCAAAAGCGACGAAAAGCCAGTCGAATACGCTCATCTGCTGAACACCCAGAAGTTGCAGATAGCCATGTCGCAAAAGCCCGGGGATTCCGGTAACGGTCATGCATCCCAAGAGGCCATCGCCGGCAGGTTCGTCCGTCACGTCATTTCCAGAGCCCTGACCTATAAAGCCAGCCAACTGCTGATTGAACCGAAAGAATCGGAATTGCTGATCAGCCTGAATGTCGAAGGCGGCAATTACAGGCTGTTCCGACTCTCGATATCCCAACATGACCGGGTACTGACTGCCCTTAAGAAGATGATCGGACTTGATGCGGCCAGCTCCGGTAGCGACCAGCGTCGCAGCATCCTGCTTCGTTTCAATGAGCACGAATACAAACTGCTGACGCATTTCCACCCCTCCCCGGCCGGTGAGTGTGCATCCATCCGCATCGTCGATCCCAAGTTCACAGGGATGACACTCGATCGGTTGGAACTTCCTACGAACATCGAGGCCGCCATCGAGGCTTCGCTGGCCGGTTTGGGCCTGGTCCTGGTGACCGGCCCTTTCAGTTCCGGGAAATCGTCAACGATGATGGCCTTTCTTCGGCATCTGGCGGAGAGCGGCAAACGAAGAATTATCAGTATGGAGGATATGATCATCGAGAAGCTGCCCGGTGTGAAACAGGTGCAGCTTCCCGCAAACGGCCAGTCAAATCCGGCCGTCCTGAAATCAGTGCTGCAACATAGGCCCGATGTCATCATGATCGACGAGGTCACGGACGAGGAAACGGTCATGATGGCTTTGCAGGCCGCGATCAGCGGCCAATGCCTGCTGATCCTGTGCATGGAAGCCGAAGGCATCGCCGAGGCGATCTCCCGTCTGCTTCGCATGAAACTCGATCGCTCCCAATTGGCCGAGGCTCTGCGTTGCGTCTACACGCAGAAGGTCATTCGGAAGATCTGTCCGAATTGCAAGAGTTCGATTTCGATCCACGCCGATACCATGCGGCAATTGCAGATACCTGCGTCCTTCACGTTTTATGCTGGTGGGGGCTGCGCCGCATGCATGAACACGGGTTACCATGGCACGACAACGGTTTGCGAACTGCTCCGCTTTTCTCCCGAATTGAGTGAGATGCTGGAAAATGGCGCCTCCGGATCCGAGGTGTATACGGAAGCGCGCCACGGGGGGATGCTCGCCTTGCACGAGCAGGCCCTGAACAAGGTGATCGACGGCACCACCTCACTCGATGAAGTCCTGGGAATATTCGCCTTGCCGCAAGGCTTCAATTTCAAGGATCGCCTGCGCGTTGGCCGTATCGGGCATCTCCAGCAACCCGATCCCCGTAAAAGAAATCCCAAGGAAGCGCTGGCCTCGGTTTTCGAAGAGGAGGCGAGAAAGCAGGCAGAGGCGTCGGCCATCGATATCTTCGCCGATACTGGTGAAGAGCCGGAGCTGGAAAAGGACACCCATACCGAGACGCCCGATGTGTCCGGACAAGAGCCCTTCGTCGAAAGGCGGGTTGAACAGCCCCTATCTCCCGTCGCCGAGCAGCCACCAGAGCAGCAACAGGAACCGGATAAACTGATGGTGCTGCTATTGGACGATTCCCCCGTCATGCTCCAATACACGCAGCATATCCTGGAGAGCGCAGGCATATTCACCGTGGAGACCGCCAGCACCGCTGAAGAGGCTTGGGACAAGCTGCAGCAGCAATACTTCCACCTGATCATCACGGATCACGAAATGCCGGGGCAGACCGGCCAGCAGTTGATCGAGCGCATCCGCGAACAGCCCACGCTGAATCATACAGGCACCATGCTATTGACCGGTAATGTCAAGGAAACCTCTGCCTTGGCCGGGGGCGCTGATGGCTACGTTGGGAAACCGACCGATCCGGAACTGCTCATTGCGCGCGCCAAATCCATTGCGGAAATCTACAAACGCATGGCCGTAGGAGCAGCCGCGCAGGCCAAGGCATCCACCACCGATGAGGTATCGGCCCCATCAAAGAGCGAACCTGCGGGACAGGTCGAATTTACCGAACAGCACATGAAACACATCGCCTCGTTTGAACTGGACACCCAGCGTTTTACGCTGGCGGGAAAAACGTCGAAAACCGACATCGAGACGAACGAATAGATCCACCGCCCGACGCACCCCGGAAGGTCATATCGGACAGCGGAAATTTTAGCTGTTGTAAATCCGTTCGGAACTGAGGGTCCGCAACTGTTCGGCAAACTCCGGATGTTCCAATCCCAGGTCGTTGATCTTCTCGATCGGAAAGGCAATGGCCTTGACAGTATCCACGGCAAGCACATCCGCCACAGGGGTGCTCATGCCGAGAGCGGAAATCTCCCCGACCACATCCCCGACGCCAAGTCCGGCCAGGATTTCATTATTGGCGATCACGTGCACCGTTCCCTGCGTCAACAGGAACAGGAAATGATTGAAATCCCCTTCGTGGATCACCAGTTCATCCGGGTGGAATATTTTGAGCTTGCTATGGCTGAGAAGATCCAAAAGCGCCTCTTCCGACAACATGCGGAAGATGGGATTCTGCAAAACAAGTTCGTTCATATCCTTGCCTCATTTTCTAACAGGCGGGTGTGTATGGGAAGCCTATGATAAAGCGATAGACAAAAAGTGATACATGTTACGGTTATGCTCCATCATGGAACTGAACAAGCACGTCAATGGCCCGAGACACCGCCTCCGCCAGGGGCACTTCCAGGGCCAGGTAGGCTGTGATAGAGGCAGCCAGGCGGCATCCGCTGCCGTGGGCTTGGTCCTCGTTCCAGTGGATGCGCGGATGCTCGAAAAGATGCACATCCCCATCCGGCATGCACAGGACATCGATAAGCACCGGCTGCTCGCTATGCCCCCCCTTGAGCAGCACCGGACACCGGAACCGTCGTACGAGTTCGGTTGCAGCCTCGACCGGGTCGTCGATATCAGTCCCGAGAATACGCTCAGATTCAGGGATGTTGGGTGTAATCAGGCTGGCCAGCGGAAAGAGCGTGGTCTGCAACGCCGCGATGGCATCATGATCCAGCAGGCTGGTACCGGATGTGGAAGCCAGTACCGGATCAACCACCAACGGACATGAAATGCCGTGCTGTTCCAGGGCGTCGGCCAGGATGTGGATATGGCGTGCATCGACAAGCATGCCCGTTTTGATTGCAGCCACCCGGTAATACGAAAACACAGCCTGTAATTCCGCCTGCATCTGCGCCAACGGTGAGGGCTCGATGCGCAGAATCCGGTCGGGATTCTGGGCGGTCAGGGCCGTGACCGCCGAGCAACCAGCAACACCGATGCGGGAGAACATGGCCAGATCGGCCTGGATGCCGGCTCCACCACACGAATCGGATCCCCCAACTGCCAGACAGACCGCCTCCTTGCTCACGCTGCGGCCGCCTGCTCCCACGTGTGTATCATGCGCCTCGCTCTTTCTTCGATGCCGGTCTCCGGTTCGAACAGGGCGGCCAGGACGGCGGCGCTGTCCGCCCCAGCCTGACGTACACGTTGGACGTTCTCCAACGTAATGCCGCCGATGGCGATGATATTCCGGTCCGGAAACATCCGGCGGGCCTTGGCAAGCCGTGGCAGACCGATCACCACCGCATCCGATTTGGAGGCTGTCGGGAACATGGCCCCGAAGGATACGTAATCCGCCCCATGGTTCAGTGCCTGCTGGGCGAAGGCGGCATCCCCCTGGCAGGAAATGCCGACAATCAGGTCATTGCCGACATGCATGCGCAGCTGTGTCAGATCAGGTGCATCGGACCGACCGAGATGCACGCCGTCTGCATCACTGTCGAGCGCCAATTGAACTGAGTCGTTGACGATGAATAGGGCATCATAGCGCCGGGTCAGCGAGCGCAGGTTCCGGGCCCGCTCGATGGCCCGCTTGTATCCCTGGTTCTTGTCGCGGTATTGCAGAATCCGGACCCCGCCCTTCAGTGCAGCCTCGGCCCGGACCAGCAGGTCATGCCTTTCGAGATCGGACGGCAGAATGCCGTAGATACCGGTAAGGCTTGTGTTCATGAAAGCAGTTTGAGCAGTTCGTCAAAGCGAGCCAGCCGCACGACCTTGCCCTCAAACTGCGGCGGCAAGGGTTGATATCCATGTTCGCAATAGGCCACATGCATGCACCCGGCATTGAACCCTGCCTCGATGTCATAGGCGGTGTCGCCGACCATCACGGTCTCGGCAGCATCCACGCTCATGCGCCGACAGCACTCGTAGAGCATGTCCGGCGCAGGCTTCTTGGCAAAGCCGTCCTCCGGTGACAGCGCTGCGCTCAGATAGGGCGTGATCCCCAGTTTGTCGAGCACTTGCACACGCGCCTTGGCCGGCTTGGCGGTCACGCAGGACATCGGGATACCGCGATGTTTCATATCCTGCAGGGTTTTGATGACGCCCGGAAAGGGACGGCCAAAGTCTGCGGGATGGCGCTCATAGATATCGGCAAAGGCGTGGTACAACGCCATGGTATCCGGGTCATCCATGGCCTTGCCGAGCACACTGGCCGCGAGCTTCTGGGCCCCACCGCCCACATGCGGCCGGGTCTCTTTCAGGCTCAACTCGAAGTCATAACCCAGTGATTTCAGGGCTCTGTTGGCATTGGCACGGATATCAGGCAAGGCGTCGACCAAGGTTCCATCGAGATCAAAGATAAAGGCTTTAGGCGTGGTCATGACGCTACCCCGGTCGCTTCCGTGTATTTGATTGCCGCATCCAGTTCCTGCCGGACACCGGCATGGGCTTCTCGCCCGGCATGGTAGCGCAGGCGCTCGAGGATTTCCCCCCGTCGCTGCTGTGGACAAAGACGCACCAGAGCCCATGCGGCATGCCCGCGCACCAGCGGTTCGTCATCCTCCAGGGCGGCCAGCAGATCCGGTATGAAACCGGCATCGCCGCTGTTGCCCATGGCAATGGCCGCATTGCGCAGCAGCCCTGCCCTTCCCGTTCTGCGTACCGGTGATTTCCGGAACCGTTCCCGGAACATCCGCTCATCAAGCCGCATCAGCTCCGCCAGTGCAGGTAGATGGTTCTCCTGGCGCGGTGCCAGCAGATCAGGGCGTGGGGCTTGCGCATGCCGGTTCCAGGGACAAACGGCCTGGCAGTCGTCACATCCGAAGATGCGATTGCCCATCAGTGGTCTGAGATCATGCGGGATGAAGCCGCGAAACTCGATGGTCAGGTAGGAAATGCAGCGGCGTGCATCCACGACGTACGGAGCGACGATTGCCCGCGTCGGGCAAATGTCAATGCAGGCGGTGCAGCTGCCGCAATGGGATGAGGCCGGCCCGTCGGGTTCCAGATCTGCGGTGGTGAATATCTCGCCCAGCATCAGCCATGATCCGACTTGGCGATCGATGGTCAGCGTGTGTTTGCCCTGCCAGCCCAGGCCGCTGTCCTGGGCCAGTGCATGCTCCAGTACTGGCGCGGTATCGACATAGACGCGCTGGGCATGGGGACCGAGCCGCCCGTCCAGTTCCCGGGCCAATGCCTTCAGACGCCGTTTCATCATCTCATGGTAATCATGGCCATGGGCATAGGCGGCGATGACTCCCCTGTCACGGGCATGCTCTGCTGCATGAAGCGAATAAGGCGGTGGTGTATGGCGCATGCCGACGCAGATCACCGTGCGCACGCCGTCCAGCATGCTTTCGGGCGTCTTGCGCCGCGCTGTGCGCTCCGGCTCGGCCATGTAAGCCATCTCCCCATGCATGCCGACCCGGATCCATGTGTCCAGCGCCTTCGTGTGGACCGGCCCGATGGCCGGGCGCACGAAACGGCACAGCTCGAAGCCGTGCGCCCTGGCCAGGTCACGGACCTCCTGCCTGAGGTCGGATTGCCGCTGCGTGGTCATGACGCCAATCTACCGCATCCCTCTGAAAACCGCAGGATTCGGGGAATTTTGACGCCCTAGGATGCGCGGACTATGGTGGACGGGACGGAGACAAGCGATGAGCGGACTGGTGAACCATACGATCACGGTGTTCCTGGCCTTTTTTGCCATCATGAACCCGGTGGCCAATACCCCGGTGTTCATCGGCCTGACCGACGGTGACACGCCGGCTGTCAAAAGGCAGGTTGCCTTCAAGGCCCTGCTGATCGCCTTCCTGATCGTTCTGGTGTTCTGCCTGTTCGGCAGGCTTCTGTTCGAGCTGTTCGGCATCACGTTGCCGGCCTTTCGCATCGCCGGTGGGGCCCTGGTCATCCTGGTCGGTTTCCAGATGCTGCACGGCGCTCCCTCCCGGATACATGCCGACGACAGTGGCCCCAGCGACGCCGCACTCAGCGTGGCGGTATCGCCGCTGGCGATGCCGATCCTGGCCGGTCCGGGCACCCTGGCCACCGCCATGAATTTCTCGGCCACCGGCAACTCCACGGAGATCGTCATTACCATCGTGGTGTTCGCGGTGCTATGCCTGATCACGTACGGCTTTTTCATCGGCGGACAGCGCCTGGTCGGCCTGATCGGCAAAAGCGGCATCAATGTCGTGACCCGGCTGATGGGCTTGATCCTCGCCGTGATCGGCACACAGATGGCTATCATCGGCCTGCATGCGGCCGGATTCTAAGACAGGGGCTTCTGCGGCCCGAACGCCCGTCTCGTGTCACACAGATGTCATCCCCATGTCATGTGATCCGGTTTCAATAAGGCCTGCAATCAAACGCCTTCCGTTTTAACACCAGCATCGCCATCCAGTCAGACAACGGCAACCCGATTGCGACCGTTGTTCTTGCCCGCATACAGCGCATGATCGGCACGGCTCAGCAGGCCGTCCAGATGATCGCCCACCCCCTGCCGTCCGGCGACACCGATGGTTGCTGAGGGCTATCACCCCTCCCGTGGGACAGTCGATGCGGGCATCGGCAATGGCTCGTCGCAGGCGTTCGGCCAGCATACGGGCACCCGGAACATCGGTTTGCGGCAACAGGATGGCGAATTCCTCTCCGCCGATACGACCGAACAGGTCGGTGGCACGGAATCCTTGATCTCCGAACCGGCGATGGCGTCGAGGAACGAGCGTTCGACATCCGCATCGACAAATTCGGCCCGCCGCCGGTCGATGGCAAATTCATGCGCATGGTCGTTGCCGGAAGCGCCATGGGTCTGCATAGCCATCAGCCAAGTACCTTCCGGTACTGGCCGGGTGTCATTCTTCGGGGCGAGATTCCGTCCCATGGACCCGCGACCGGATCATGGACGCTGATGGCGACAGGGATTATAACCCCCAGGCATGAAGGAAACGCAGGAAGCCGAAAAACCAGGCGTTGGCCTGTTCGGTGCTATGGCCATCGGCATCGGCGGCATGGTCGGCGGCGGCATATTCGCGGTGCTGGGCGAAGCGGTGACGCTGGCTCATGGGGCCACGGTGATTGCGTTCCTGATTGCCGGGGCCATCGCCCTGTTGACCTCCTATTCATACGCGCATCTTTCCGTCCGTTACCCCGGCCATGGCGGTACGGTCGCCTTCATCGATACCGCGTTCGGCATCGACCTGGCCACAGGCAGCATCAACCTGATGCTGTGGCTCAGCTACCTGGTCACTATCGCCTTGTACGCGGTGGCTTTCGGGTCCTACGCCCTGACCTTCTTCCACGGACCCAACCCGTCATGGCTGCGCCATGTGCTCATCAGTACGGGCATTGTACTGCCGCTAGTCATTAACCTGTTCAATGTCGAGATCGTCAGCCGGTCCGAGACCCTGATCGTGGTGTTGAAACTGCTGCTGCTGGCCGCGGTCATTACGGCCGGCCTGCCTCATGTACAGGCCTCGCATTTTGCAGCATCGACATGGGGTGGAGGATTGACGGTGGCAGCCGCCGGCATGGTGATCTTCGTCGCCTATGAGGGCTTCGAACTGATCGCCAACGCCGCCGGGGACATACGTACCCCGACAGTCACCCTGCCGCGCGCCTTCTATGGTTCGGTGCTGCTGGTCATTATCCTGTACTGCCTTGTCGCCGCCGTCACCGTGGGGACATTGCCAGAATCGCAAATCATCATCGCCAAGGATTACGCCCTTGCCGCCGCGGCCAAGCCGGCCATGGGCGAGCTCGGCTTCACGCTGGTCAGCATCTCCGCCCTGCTGGCTACGTTCTCCGCAATCAACGCCACCATTTATGGCAATGCCAGGCTGGGCTACAAGCTGGCCAATGATCGTGAACTGCCCCAGATCCTGGAGCGCAAGGTGTGGAACGAACCGGTGCAAGGCGTGCTGATCGTGGGAATGCTCTCCCTGCTGATCGCCAACCTCATTGACCTGACGGCCATTGCCATTCTTGCCAGTGCCGGCTTTCTATTGATCTTTGCCATCACCAATGCCGCAGCAAGCCGCCTGTTCCGCGAGATCGGCTGCAATCGCTGGCTGCCGATGCTTGCGTGTCTGGCCTGCATCGTTGCCCTGCTGGTGCTGCTCGGTGAAAGCTATCTAGATAACCCCGCAGCGTTATGGATATTCATGGCCTTTGTGACGGTCTCAGTGCTGTTCGAGTTGCTCTATACCCACGTGCTGGCGAGGCCGCTACGCCTGCCCGACCCGGCCCAGTCACCGGAAGAATCGGCAAAACAATAGGTGCATGAACGATTCATTCAGGCATTGACGACGATGTCCCGCTGCTGTGGATCGGCGACAATGGTCGAGAGAGAAACCCGATAAGCGGACGGGGTTAGCAGCGATACTGCGCGTTCCGGCCATTCAATGATGGTGATCCATGGCGCCTGCATATATTCGCGCACCCCGATAGCTTCCAGTTCCTCCAGGCTAGCAAGGCGATACCAGTCCATATGCGCGACCCGGCATCCCCTCCCCACATATTCCTGGATGATGGCAAAGGTCGGGCTGGGCATGGCCTCGTCGGTGACACCCAGTGCCCGCAACATGGCACGGGCGAATACGCTTTTGCCCGCGCCCAATTCGCCCGACAGTGCCACCACATCGCCCGGCTTGAGGCATTTGGCAAAATCTGCCGCGAATTCGGATGTTTCCGACTCGCTATTACTGTGGAAGATCAACCTTTTCCAGCGGGTCTTGCCAGAGCCTTGATCAGTTCATGCCGCGAAATCAAACCAACGACCGTACCCTTTTCCAGCACCGGCAGATGATGCACCTCCCGCTCGCTCATCAGGCTGGCGATGGAGGAAAGTTCGGCATCAGGTGCGATGGATTGCACGTCGCGGCTCATCAGATCACCGGCCTTCAGCGCCTGTAACCGCTCCAGTTCCCGTTCAAAACGGCCTTCTCCCAGGGGAATCACCATGTCCAGCAGGGCGATGGCCGTGGGCATGTGCAATTGCTGTTGCTGGTCGATCAGATCCTCTTCGGTGATCACGCCCATCAACCTTCGTTCCTCATCCACCACGAGCAGCCCCGTCAGGGCCTCGTCGGCAAACCGCTGGGCGATCTCGCGCAGCGGCGTTTCCACGTCGCAAAACGGTGGATTGGCATTCATGATCTCACGGGCGGTCAGGCTCATTCGGGGTACCTCATCATGTCGTTCAGTTAAATGATAGCGTGGATACTAGGCCTTACGATAAATCTGGCCACCCTCATCGCGGAATGTCTCCGAGCGCTCGTGCATCCCCGCCTCGATGGCCGAGGTTTCGTTGAGACCGTGAGACTCGGCATATTCCCGAACCTCCTGGGTGATCTTCATCGAGCAGAACTTCGGCCCGCACATCGAGCAGAAGTGCGCCACCTTCGCCGACTCCTTCGGAAGGGTCTCGTCATGGAAGGCGCGCGCCGTATCCGGATCCAGGCTAAGGTTGAACTGATCCTCCCAACGAAACTCGAAACGGGCCTTGGACAACGCATCGTCGCGCTGCTGCGCCCCCGGATGCCCCTTGGCCAGATCCGCGGCATGGGCAGCGATCTTGTAGGCGATGACACCCGCCTTCACGTCATCGCGGTTGGGCAGGCCCAGGTGTTCCTTCGGCGTCACATAGCACAGCATGGCGCAACCGTACCAACCAATCTGGGCAGCGCCGATGGCGCTGGTGATATGATCGTATCCCGGTGCGATGTCCGTGGTTAGCGGTCCCAGCGTATAGAATGGTGCCTCGAAGCAATGTTTCAACTGCTCGTCCATGTTGTCCTTGATCATCTGCATCGGCACATGGCCCGGACCCTCGATCATCGTCTGCACATCGTGGTTCCAGGCGATATTGGTCAGCTCTCCCAGCGTGTGTAGTTCGGCAAACTGCGCCTCGTCGTTGGCGTCGGCGATGGCGCCGGGCCTCAAGCCGTCGCCGAGCGAGAAAGAAACATCATAGGCCTTCATGATCTCGCAGATCTCGTCGAAATGCGTATACAGGAAATTCTCCTGATGATGGGCCAGACACCATTTGGCCATGATTGAGCCGCCACGCGATACGATGCCCGCCAGACGGCGTGCAGTCAGCGGCACATAACGCAACAGCACACCGGCATGGATCGTAAAGTAATCCACCCCCTGCTCGGCCTGTTCGATCAGCGTGTCGCGGAAGATGTCCCAATTCAGCTCCTCGGCGATGCCATCCACCTTCTCCAGAGCCTGGTAGATCGGCACCGTGCCGATCGGCACCGGTGCATTGCGGATAATCCATTCACGGGTTTCGTGGATGTTCCTGCCGGTTGACAGGTCCATGATCGTATCCGAGCCCCATCGAATGGCCCAGGTCATCTTCTCGACCTCTTCATCAATGGATGAGGTGACGGCGGAGTTTCCGATATTGCCGTTGATTTTCACCAGAAAATTTCGGCCGATGACCATCGGCTCCAATTCCGGGTGATTGATATTGGCGGGAATGATGGCGCGGCCGCGTGCCACCTCATCCCGCACGAATTCGGGCGTGATCACCTGCGGGATGCTGGCCCCCCAGCTTTGCCCGGGATGTTGCTTGGTGATCTCGCGTAGGTGTTCGCGCCGCTGATTCTCCCGGATGGCCACGAAGTCCATTTCGGGCGTGATGATGCCGGCGCGAGCATAATGCATCTGCGTGACGTTATGGCCTGCTCTGGCGCGACGAGGCTGGCGCCGATGCTCGAAACGCAGGTCATCGAAATGCGCATCGGCATGGCGTTCGCGTCCATAGCGGGAACTGAGATCCGGCAACGCCTCGCTATCACCGCGCTCGGATATCCAGGAAAGCCGCAGTGGCGGCAGCCCTTTTTTCAGGTCGATGGTCACGTCGGGATCACTGTATGGTCCGGAGGTATCGTACACCAGTATCGGCGCATTCTCCTCCATACCCAGCTTCGTCGGCGTCGGTGACAGGCTGATTTCACGCATGGGCACGTGCATGTCGGGGCGGGAGCCCTGAATATGCACCTTGCGGGAATTCGGAAACGGTTGCTCGGATGCGCTCGCCGTCTGTATTGTTGGCGGAATGGTGTCTTTCATGGCGCCTCCAGAACATCATGACCAGTGCGAGCCTTGCACCGCCCTGTGTGGGCCGACACTATACCCGACAAATTCGGTCAGATATAGGGCATGCCACGAAGAGCGCCCCGCATCCGTTTCCAGGGAGCAGTATGGTATCGTCACTGAGTTCAGAACAGCATGATGCACTTTCTCATAAATTCCTGCATGCTAGACGTGAGGATATCGTCGCACTGAAGGCATCGGGCGACAGGGTTCGCGACTATCTCCAGGGGCAACTGACCCAGGATCTGACTTTGCTTTCTCCTGAACGGGCCATCTATACCATGGTACTGACACCGCAGGGGAAAGCCGTCGGCGATCTCATCGTGGCCCAGGGCAGCGATGATGAACTGATCCTTCTTACCTGGCGCAGCCGTGCACAGATCCTGGTCGAACGGCTTCGTCGTTTCTCCATCGGCTACACGATCCGCCTCGGCATCGTCGCCGATATGGCCGTACAGAGCGTCCAGGGTGCCCGCGCCAACGAGATGCTTGCTGCCGCTTCGCTGCCCGATCCGGGATCCGCATCGCTGAACACCGCCCTGAGTGACACCGGCATCCTGGTGCTGGCTCTGCCCGAGGCCGCCACCTGCGGCTACTGGCTCGTAGCCACGCACGAGAAGCTGGATGGACTGAACCTGGATGCGGACAAGGCTGTGGACGAAGCTGTCATCCGTTGTGCGAGAATCCACCGCGGGCACCCGGTGTTCGGCATTGACTGGGACGAATCCATACATCCGCTGAATGCGAATCTGGACGAATACCACGGGGTCAGTTTCGACAAGGGCTGCTATGTCGGCCAGGAGGTCACGAGCCGGATGCATTGGCGGGGCGGCATCAAATACCGCCTGTATCGGCTGCGCCTTTCGGCATGCCCGGACAATGTACCCACACCCATCCTCACCACGGCAGCAATCGGCTCCATCAGCAGCGTCATGCAGGACGCTGACGGCAGTGTCTGGGGCATCGGCCGCCTGCCGATTAGCGTGGCCGAGGAAGGGAATGCGCTGTATACGGAAAGTGGCATCCCCATTGAGCTCATCGAGCCCTGTCATGCCTGATACCTCGCTGTATATTTGGTACCATGCCGATCCGGACCTCGAGCCCGAGTTGCGCAACTGGATCGTTCAGGTCGGGGACGTTCTCGGATATGGCGGCAGCCTGTTTCGCCGGGACACCCCGGGGAAAACCACCTTCATGGAAGTCTACGAACATGTGACCCCGGAAGCAGCGGCACGGATCGAGAACCTGGCCGCCGGACAGTCCTGGATCACGAAGCTGCACAGCCCAAGGCGCTGTGAGGCCTTCATGCCGGTGCTTCACACCTGAGGATCTTCCCGGCCCTACCGGCGTCGCTACGCTCGCATTTGATGCGAACAGGCCCTAGCCTGCGCCGATGTCGACATCGAGACCGCATGCCCTGTCCCACGCCGTCGAAATGATCCGCCGCGCCTCCGTCACCCCCAATGATGGAGGCTGCCAGGATTACCTCGAGTCGGTCCTGTCCCCGCTGGGATTCGAGCGCTACCGTGTAGACGCCGGAGGGGTTACCAACAGTGTTTTCAGTCGCCCCGGCACCAGGCCGGGATGTTTGGCCTTTGCTGGTCATACCGATGTCGTGCCGACCGGCCCGCTGGATGCCTGGCCGCACCCTCCCTTCTCGGCCGTAGTCCATGGCGACATCCTGCACGGCCGGGGCGCCCAGGACATGAAGGGCAGCATCGCCTGCTGGCTGGCAGCGGTGGAAGAACTGCTGGCGGGCTCCGATCCCCTGCCGACGCTGCAACTGCTGATCACCTCGGATGAGGAAGGCGAATCCATCGACGGCACGATCCGCATCGTCGAGCATTTGCAGGATCGCGGGCAGCTGCCCGATGCTGCCATCGTCGGCGAGCCATCAAGCCTCAATCAAGTCGGAGACACCATCCGCCGCGGCCGGCGTGGGGTGGTACAGGGCAGCATCGAGTTCATCGGCAAGCAGGGCCATTCGGCTTACCCGGCCGATGCCGACAATGCCATCCATCGGGCCGTGGCTCCCCTCTCCCGTATCATCGCCATCGACTGGGGTAAGGCCATCGACGGCTTTCCCCCGACCTCCTGCCAGATCACCAACATCGAAGGCGGTACCGGGGCCATGAATGTGATCCCCGGCCGCTGCCGTATCACACTCGACATCCGCTACAACCCCGGGACCGACTATCCGGGCATCTGCGCCCGTATCGCTGCTGCCTGTGAGGGTGTGGAAGCCACAATCGAGCTTCAGCACCAGTCCAACGCCTTCTCGACGCCGGACGGTCCCCTGCTTGACCATGTCTGCGAAAGCATCCATCGCATCACCGGCATCCATACCCGGCGCGATACCGGTGGTGGCACCTCGGACGGCCGCTTCCTGGCTGCTGCGGGTGTGCCGGTGGTCGAACTGGGGCTGACCAACGACACGATCCACCAGGTCGGCGAGCTTGTATGCATCGACGAGTTGGACACCCTGACCCGCATCTATACGGACATCATCACGCATTTCGAGGTTCCGGCATGAGCACCAAGCCCAACAAGCAGATGGAAACCTTTCCCAATCCGAACCACGAACGGGATTACCACATCCGGATCAACACCCCGGAATTCACCTGCCTGTGCCCGAAGACCGGTCAACCGGATTTCGCCGAGATCCGGCTGGATTACGTGCCGGATCGGCTGTGCGTGGAGCTGAAATCGCTGAAGCTCTATTTCTGGAGCTTCCGGGACGAGGGACATTTCCACGAGCAGGTCACCAACCTGATCGCGGACGACCTGGTCCGCCTGCTCGACCCGCGTTATCTGAAGGTCGAGGCCGTGTTCAATGTGCGCGGCGGTATTTACACCACCGTCGCGGTCGAACATACGAAGAGCGGGGCATGAAGGCACGCTTCTCCAAGATGCAGGCCCAGGGAAACGACTTCGTCATCCTCGATGGCCGCCACCAGAAACTACCGGAACCGGAACCCGCGTGGCTGATCCGGCTGGCCGATCGCCGCATCGGCATCGGCTGCGATCAGGTACTGCTGCTGTTGCCGGATGCAGCGGCCGATGCGCGCATGCGCATTTTCAACGCGGACGGCGGCGAGGCCGGCAACTGCGGCAATGGGCTGCGCTGTGCCGGTGACCTCTTGATGCGCTCCCTCAACAAAGACAAGGTCAGCATCGCCCTCGCCGATCGCACGGTCACGGCCTCCCGCAGCGATGTCGGCATCCGCGTGGACATGGGCGCGGCCCACATCACCGGCGAAACACCGTCACACGTGGATGTGGACCTGGGCAACCCGCACCGGGTGTTCTTCGAGGCGGTCGAGGAATTTCCCGCCGACAGGAACATCGAGATCGTCACCGGCCGGGTCGGCCCGCATGCCTACATCGACATCATCGAACGCGGCGCCGGCCACACCCCGGCCTGCGGCAGCGGCGCCTGCGCCGTGGCCGCGGCCCTGTGGCAAGTCGAGGGCTCGACGGATCCGGTGACGGTGTGCATGCCGGGCGGCGACGTGACCGTCTCCGGCGATGCCGAACACCTGCTGCTCGAGGGCCCGGTGGCCCACGTCTTCGACGGCGACATCGAGCTCGCTTAGTCCAGCCTTACAGGCATGTCCGACAAGGGTGTCCGTATCGACAAATGGATCTGGGCCGCCCGCTTCTTCAAGACGCGAGGGCTGGCCACCGAGATGGTCAACGGCGGCCATGTGCAACTAAACGGCGAACGCGTGAAGCCATCCAGAACCGTGGCCTGCGGTGACGAACTGACCATCCTCCGCGAGCAGGAGAGCTTCGTGGTCACCGTCACCGCCCAGGCCGAGAAACGCGGCTCGGCCGCCGTGGCCCGAACCCTCTATGAGGAGCACGAGGCGAGCATCGCATCCCGCGAACAAGAGCGGCAGAAGCGGAAGCTCCACGCCGCCGCAGCCCCGAAGAAACGACCGGACAAGAAGGCCCGACGTCAGATCATCCGCTTTGTCAGAAAGAAGGATTAAAGGTGAGGTATTGAGTGTCTGCTTCCGACCAAAAGCGGACATTCGACTATATTTCACACTTTAGCTAAGCTCATGACCGGAAAATGAAGGGGATAGGTATGTTTGGGATGGATTTCGGCGCAGCAATTTTGATAGCAATAATATTTTATCTGTCGCCATTTATAATAAATATCTTCTTGGCAAGGAGCAGAGGAAAAAGCGTTATTTTAATGTTTATTCTAACCATCATCTTTTCGTGGATCGTCACCCTTATACTTGCGTTCATGCCAAAGGCCCAGAAAATAGAGAGCCGATCTGATCATTATCCGTCTAGATATTCGTGACCTATGACTACTGACCAGGGAAGTCACCTATCGGCCACTTCCGGTCATTCGGAATTAAGTATTGTGTCCCCAGAATTGCGGCCAAAAGCGGACATTCAGAACATAGTATTGCGCGCAATTTGTGAGTCTAATCGTCATCAGCAGGATTAAGGCTGGCCGTGAGCGCTTTGATGCGGCTCTGGATGTAGCTGACGATGGCGAGCGAGGCCACAGAGGCCAAGGTCAAGGCTATGATGGATGCACTGGTTTGGCCGTGGCCTTGTATATAGAGATGGATGGCATTGATGATCATGAACAAGCCCAGGAAGAATAGGATGTATTGCGTCTTCCTCATTTCACGGACTTTTGAGGCGATGTTGATGTCTTCGCCTGATGGGGTGTTCGGATCGGACTGAGTCATGCCAAGGCTCCCTCTAGTAGAATATGACCATAACACAAATCGCTTTGGTGCACGCCTATAGAACGGCAACCAGGTCTGGCCGGAAGCGCAATTGCTTTTTCCAATAGCCTGTCTATGTTGCTATGCCCATAGGAGATTTTAATGAAAAACGATGAAACCCCCGCCCAAACCGGCCTGTCAGATTCGGAAAAGATCGACAGGTTGATCGAACTGATCGACGGTAATGGCGAAGAAGGTGGAATATTGAGCCTTGCCAACGAGCTGAAAGAGGATGGTTTTGATCAGGAAATCCTGCTGGATATCGTCACCGAAAGAAGCACCCCAGGTGTTTCACGAAAGCTAAGAGATATCCTTTAACCTGAGATCCTGCATCTGGCCGAGCGGCTGCTTTCGGCCATTATCGGTCACTCGTTCGAATCTTGT
>CAYRBJ010000004.1:0-111433 GCA_964422615.1 uncultured Zetaproteobacteria bacterium
ATGTGAAGCTGAAGATGCTTATTTCTGAACTAGAAAGCTTTATGCGCCCAGAAGAACTTGCGGCTCTCCATGAGGCCCAAGCTGCTTGGGAGAATTATCGACAAAAGCATGTCGAGTTTTGCGGCGAGCAGTATCGTGGTGGTTCTATTCGTCCCATGATTCACGGCATCGCATTTGAAAGCGTCACTATTAACCGCATCGTAGAGCTTGATAGTGAGCTTCAAGAACGTAAGCGTTTACATGGGCCTTCTAGCTAGGCTCTCCAAGGTTGTTCCTTTCGTCGCGCCGGTGAACTTTCGATCAATGGGGTCAGACTCGGTTGATCTTGAATATCTGCTGTTGGCCATTATCGGACGCATAACTGTCGGCTCTAGCTCCAGGTCGAAAAAACTCTGACGGGCGGATATCGGCTCAGGCGATGCGCCACTCGGCGAGGGAGGCACGGGAGCTGCCGCCGCTGATGTCCGGGGTGATGCTCAGCTCCAGTGTGGTGACGCCATCGAGATCGACGCGGTAGTCCTCGATCTCGCGGGTCGAATCCGGTGAGCTGAAGTTGTACTGCTGGCGGGCGATGTCGTGGAAGGTCCGCCCGCCGTCCGCGGACCAGCGCAACACGAATTCCTGGGTGCGCTCCCCGCCGACCTCCCGGAACGCCAGATGCACCAGCTCGATGCGCTGCGGGTCGTCGAACAGCAGGCGCAGCGTCTGCCTGCCGGATTCCGCCGCCTGCCAGCCCGAGCCGATGCCGGCGACGAAGGCCGATTCGATCGGGTGCGCCTCGTCCTCGGAGGTGATCACCGCCTGGGCCAGGCTCTCGATATCCAGCCAGCGGCGCTCCGCCTCCGGGGTCTTTCTGTCATCCTGCCTGATCATCCGCTTGCGCATCGGCTTCTCCTTGTCTGGTTCCCGGTACCATTACCACTATACACCGATCGGCCGCCCGATACGATGCCCGCATGCACGGCATGCGATGGCGATGCTTGCCAAGGCCCGGACGCGGAGGTATAAATCGCCCCACAATTTGTTGATCCGGCTTTATCAAGAGCAGTGGAGGGTTACAGGCCCTGTGAAACTGCGGCAACCGGCCAGAGCGGAGCGATCCGATCGGCGACTGGTGCCAATGCCTGCCCCAAGGGGAGCGATGAAGCGCGGGTTGTCACGATGGCGTCCCACAGCGCCCCGGTTGCAACCCCCGCTTTCCCAAGCGGGGGTTTTTCTTTTTGGCCGGGTCGAAGCCGTGTTGACGGTCTATATCACGGGCGGGGGCAGGATGGCCCCGCGGGTTGAAGGAGTGTTGAGATGAGCCAGAGCATTGTGCGAGCCCTGAAATGCCGGGAGTGCGGACAGGAGTACGAGATCGCGCCGACGCATGTCTGCGAGTTCTGCTTCGGGCCGCTGGAGGTCGTCTACGACTACGACAAGGTGCAGGGGGTGCTGACGCGCGAGCTCATCGAGTCCCGTCCGCAGACCATGTGGCGCTACCGCGAGCTGCTGCCGATCGACGGCGATCCCAAGGTGGGCGCCCAGGTCGGCTTCACGCCGCTGGTGCGTGCGCACAACCTCGAGAAGGTGCTCGGCGTGTCCGAGCTGTACATCAAGAACGACGCGGTCTGCTATCCGACGCTGTCGTTCAAGGACCGTGTGGTGTCGGTGGCCCTGTCCAAGGCCGTGGAGTTCGGCTTCACCACCGTGGCCTGCGCCTCGACGGGCAATCTGGCCGGCTCCGTGGCGGCCAATGCGGCGGCGGCGGGGCTGGAGTCCTACGTGTTCATCCCGCACGATCTGGAGCAGGGCAAGGTGCTCGGCGCCGGCATCTACGGCACGCGCATCATCGGCATCGAGGGTACCTACGACGATGTGAACCGCCTGTGTTCGGAGATCGCCGGCAACTACGGCTGGGCCTTCGTTAACGTCAATGTGCGTCCGTTCTATGCCGAGGGCTCGAAGTCCTACGGCTACGAAATCATGGAGCAGCTGGGCTGGCGCGCCCCGAAGCACGTGGTGGTGCCGATGGCCTCCGGTTCGCTGTGCACCAAGATCGACAAGTCGATCCGGGAATTCGTCAAGCTGGGCCTGGTCGAGGATGCCGGCACGCACGTGTACGGCGCCCAGGCGACGGGATGCTCGCCGATCTCCAAATCGGTCAAGGACGATACGGACCTGATCCATCCGGTGCGCCCCGATACCGTGGCCAAGTCGCTGGCCATCGGCAACCCGGCCGACGGCTATTACGCCAACCGCGTGATCCAGGAATCGGGCGGCTGGGCCGAGGATGTGTCGGATGCCGAGATCATCGAGGCGATGAAGCTGCTCGGCGAAACCGAGGGCATCTTCACCGAGACCGCCGGCGGCGTGACGCTGGGCGTGGCCAGGAAGCTGATCGAGCAGGGGCGCATCCCGAAGGACGAGTCCATCGTCATCTGCGTCACCGGCAACGGCCTGAAGACCCAGGAGGCGGTGATCGACGCCATCGCCAAGCCGCGCATCATCGGCCCGAGCCTGCGCGAGTTCGACGAACTGGCCGAGAAGGACCAGGTCAAGCGCAAGGCCGCCTGAACAACTGTGAAGCAAAACAAAGGAGAGTGACATGACTGTGAACGTGCGAATTCCGACCCCGCTGCGCAAGCTGACCGGGGGTGCCGACGAGGTCAGCGCCGATGCCGCGACCATCGGCGAGCTGATCGACAACCTGGAGGCGGCGCATGCCGGCCTGAAGGCACGGCTGTGCGACGATGCCGGCGAGATCCGCCGCTTCGTCAACATCTACGTCAACGACGAGGATGTGCGCTTCCTGGACGGACGCAACACGGCCCTGAAGGACGGCGACGAGGTGTCCATCGTGCCGGCCATCGCCGGGGGCCGGGATTGAAGCTGCGCATCTACCTGACGTTCTCGGCGGAGAACGTGCGCGAACCGATCATCTGGAAACTGGGGCACGAGTTCGAGGTGGTCACCAATATCCGCACGGCCGAGGTGCGCGACGACATGGGCCTGGTCGGCCTGGAGCTGGACGGCGAGCGCGAGATGGTCGAGGCGGCCGTGCACTGGCTGGAGGCGCAGGGCGTGCATGTCGAGCCGATCGAGCAGAACGTGCTGGAAGGTTGAATTAACACCATATCAGTGTCATTATATGTAAATAAACACTGATTGTAGTGTGTAATAGGTGGTGAATATGAGCATCTATCCCAATGTGACGGAAACGATCGGGCGCACGCCGCTGGTGCGTCCGCAGCGCCTCGGCGCCGACCTGCCGGGCGAGATCCTGCTGAAGCTGGAGTTCTTCAATCCGCTGAACTCGGTCAAGGACCGCATCGGAAAGGCGATGATCGAGGCGGCCGAGAGGGACGGGAAGCTGAAGCCGGGCGGTTCCATCGTCGAGCCCACCTCCGGCAATACCGGCATCGCGCTGGCCTTCGTGGCGCGCGCCAGGGGCTACCGCTGCATCCTGACCATGCCGGAATCGATGAGCCTGGAACGGCGCAAGCTGTTGAAGCTGCTGGGCGCCGAGCTGGTGCTGACGCCGGCCGAGAAGGGCATGAAGGGGGCCATCGAGAAGGCCAAGGAGCTGGCGGCCGGGACCAAGGGCGCCTTCATGCCCCAGCAGTTCGAGAACCCTGCCAATCCGCAGATCCACCGCGAGACGACGGCCGAGGAGATCTGGCGTGATACCGAGGGCCGCATCGATGCCATCGTGGCCGGTGTCGGTACCGGCGGCACCATCACCGGCGTGGCCGAGGTGATCAAGTCGCGCAATCCGGACTTCAAGGCCTTTGCCGTGGAGCCGGCCGATTCGCCGGTGATCTCCGGCGGCCAGCCCGGTCCGCACAAGATCCAGGGCATCGGCGCCGGCTTCATCCCGAAGAACCTGAACATGGATATCGTGGACGGCGTCGAGCAGGTATCGAACGAGGAGGCCTTCGCCATGGCGCGCCGGCTGGCCGACGAGGAGGGCATCCCGGGCGGCATCTCCTCGGGGGCAGCGATGACGGCGGCGCTGCGCGTGGCGGCGCGCGAGGACATGGCCGGCAAGCGCATCGTCGCGATCATCCCGTCGATGGCCGAACGCTACATGTCCACCGACCTGTTCAAGGGCATCGAAATCTAGGGCAGGCCCATATTTGCACCCCGGCGGCGTTGTTGCGGTGCTCAAATCCTCACATATGTCTCATATGCTGCGGTTTTGCGCTCCTCTCGCCTTGCCAGGGCACAAATCTGAGCCTTCCGAGTGGAATCTTGATTGGAGTTGGCCGTGATTGATTTTACCGAAGAGCAAATCGAGCGCTATTCGCGCCACATCATCCTGCCCGAGGTCGGGGCCGAGGGGCAGAGCAGGCTGCTGGAGTCCAGGGTGTTCATGATCGGCGCCGGCGGTCTGGGTTCGCCCGTGGCCTATTACCTGGCCGCCGCCGGCGTGGGCACCATCGGCATCGCCGATGCCGACGTCGTGGACATGTCCAACCTGCAGCGCCAGATCATCCATCATCAGGGGCGCGTCGGCATGCCGAAGGTGGAGAGCGCGCGCGAAACGATCCGCGAGCTGAACCCGGATGTGCAGGTCAAGACCTACAACCACCGCGTCGAGGCCGACAACATCCGCGAGATCATCCGCGAGTACGATCTGGTCATCGACGGCTGCGACAATTTTCCGACGCGCTTCCTGGTCAACGACGCCTGCTTCTTCGAGGACAAGCCGCTGGTCTCCGGTGCGATGTTCCGTTTCGAGGGCCAGGTGGCGACCTTCAAGCCGACGCGCGATGCGGAGGGGCCGTGCTACCGCTGCCTGTACCCGGAACCGCCGCCGGCGGGGCTGGTGCCGTCCTGTTCCGAGGCCGGCATCCTGGGGGCGCTGGCCGGTGCCGTCGGCACCATCCAGGCGGTGGAGGCCGTCAAGGAACTGCTGGGCATCGGCGAGTCGCTGTCCGGACGGCTGATGACCTTCGATGCGCTGCGCATGGAATGGAAGAAGCTGCGCCTGCGCAAGGATCCGGCCTGCCCGCTGTGCGGCCCGAACCCGACGGTGACCGACCTGGTGACCTACGAGCAGGCCTGCGACCTGCAGTTCGGGCACTGATTGTTGAACCGTAAAATGACCTCCCTGTCATTTTACTTCGTCGGTGCGCAAAAGCGCGGTTTTACGCACCTCGCAAAATCGGCAACTCGTTCCCGATTTTGATAGCACGTCCATGTGCGATGGGTGCTTTGTCCGCGAACAGGAGTTGAACTAGATGGCGGAATTTGATTTTGCACGCGCAGCCGATGTCGACGAGTACGAGGCCGGCCTGCAGGCATTCCTGGCCGGGCGCATGCCGGAGGAGCGGTTCACGCCGTTCCGCCTGCAGATGGGCGTCTACGGCCAGCGGCAGGAGGGTGTGCAGATGGTGCGCATCAAGCTGCCGGGCGGCAACCTGACCCCGGACCAGCTCGACGCCATCGGCGACTGCATCGAGGCCTACACCGGGCAACTGCCGACCGACGGCACCCTGAGCGAGGCGCCGCAGAAGTTCGCCCATGTGACGACGCGCCAGGACATCCAGGCCAACTTCGTGCGCCTGGAGGATACGCTGCCGTTCCTGCGCCGGCTGCTGGATGCGGGGCTGACCACGCGCGAGGCCTGCGGCAACACCGTGCGCAACGTGACCTCGTGCTTCCTGGCCGGCGTCTGCCCGGCCGAGCATGCCGACGTGTCCGTGCACGCGCGCCGCTTCGCCGAATATTTCCTGCGCCATCCGCTGGCCCAGCAGTTCCCGCGCAAGTTCAAGGTGACCTTCTCCGGCTGCGCCACCGATTGCTCGCTGTCCGGCATGCACGACATCGGCTTCATCGCCGCCACCCGTGACGGCCGCCCCGGCTTCCAGGTGTGGGCGGCCGGCGGCCTGTCCAGCCAGCCGGTGTCGGCGATCAAGCTCGAGGATTTCATCGAGGAGCACGAGCTGTTCGTGGTCGGCGAGGCGCTGATGCGCATGCATTTCAAGTTCTCCGACCGCAAGCGCCGGGCCCGCGCCCGCCTGAAGTACGTGATGCTGCAGCTGGGCGAAGCGGGCTTCATCGAGGAGTATCGGAAGCAGCGCGCGGCCATCGACAAGACGCACGCCGGGGACACCGGGTTCCCGGAGGCGAACTGGCGCACGCCCACCGGCGCGTTGCCGCATTCGGCCATCGGCGTCGTCACCCAGCACGACGGCCGGCAGGCCATCCTGGTCAACCTGTTCCGTGGCGATCTGACCCCGGCGCAGTGCCATGCCGTGGCGGACGCGGCCCGGGCCGGCGGCACCGAGGCCCTGCGCGTCACCGCCGAACAGGGGGTGGTCATCGCCGACGTGGCGGCGGAGCACGTCGTGGCGGTGCTGGATGTGCTGAAGGCGGCCGGGCTGCATACCGAACATGCGCGCGGCATCGCCGACATCGTCGCCTGTCCCGGCACCGAGACCTGCCGCCTGGGTATCACCTCGTCGCGCGGCCTGGCCGAGGCGCTGCAGCCGATGATGGCGGAGATGAAGAAGGACGGGACGCTGGCCGGCATCGCCGTCAAGGCCTCCGGATGCCAGCATTCCTGCGGCCGCCACCACATCGCCGATCTCGGCTTCCATGGCCTGGCCAAGAAGATCGCGGGCCAGGCGGTGCCGCACTACCAGCTGCACATCGGCGGCTCCGGCCGGGCCGGCGGGCATCTCGCCTTCGCCACCGAGGCGGTACCGGCCAAGAAGGCGCCGGAGGCGGGGATCGCCGTGCTGACCGCCTACAAGGCGCAGCGCCAGGGCGCGGAGAGCATGCATGACTGGGCCTCCCGGCTGGGGCAGGAGGGCATCAACGCCATCCTGGCGCCGTTCGCCGCCGACGCGGGCGAGATCGAGGGCCTGATCTACGACTGGAGCGAGAACGAGGCCTTCTCGACCAAGGGCAACAAAAAGGGCGAGTGTGCCGGGGCGGTGCTGTCGATGACCGACGCGCTGCTGTCCGAGGCCGAGTACGAGATGCTGCTGGCCAGGGCCCATATCGATGCCATGTTCTGGGCCGATGCCGCGATGAGCCTGCGGCGCTGCGCCTTCTCGACGGCGCGGGCGTTTCTGGTGCCGTTCGGCGAGGCGCCGGAGCATGATGCTGAGGTGTTCGGCCTGCTGGTCGGGCATCTGGCGGGCGGCGGCGATGCCAAGGTGCGCGACGGGTTCAACCGCGTGCAGCAGGCGCTGATGAGCATCGATCTAGGCGATCCGGCGCCGGGCGTGACGCATCTGCGCCATGTGCTGGGTGAATGGCTGGGGCTGGCCGGGACCCGCTTCGCGCCGGTGCCGGCGGAGAACGAGGCTGCTGCCCGGCCCGAGGTTGTCGCCCAGCCGGTCGAAACGGCGGCCGGGGTACCGGTGCTGGACCTGACCGGCGTGGCCTGCCCGATGAATTTCGTCAAGACGAAGATCAGGCTGACGACGATGTCGACGGGCAGCCTGCTCGACGTCATCCTCGATCACGGGGAACCGATTACCAACGTGCCGTTGTCGCTGGAGGAACAGGGACAGAAGGTCTTGTCCAAGGACCGGATTTCGGACGGGCAATGGAGGATCCGGGTCGAAAAGACCGCCGGCATCTAGATGAGCACGGATCTGCATCCGTTCGCCAATCCCGGACGCACCAAGCTGGCGCTGGTCAGCCGGGGGCTGGCGCTGCCGCAGGGCCTGCCGCATGCCTCCCGCTACGTCGCCCAGGCGAATGCCGTGGAGACCGTGGTGGATATCCGTCTGCCGACGGGGCAGTTCTGTACGGTGCCGGTGGGTCAGCCCTATACGGAAGAAAGCGGCTTTGCCCTGCATGTGGAGGACGGGCGGGCCAGCCTCGACTGCGGTGGCGAATCGCAGCATGTGGAGCTGCTCGAGGCGCCCCGGTTCTACCGGCAGCTGACACGCAGTGGCGCCCGTATGGGCAGTTTCGCCTCGCTGCATGACCGGCTGCTGATCCTGCATCCGTTCATGGGCTGCGGCTTCTTCGCCCGTCCGGGCCAGGCCTGCGCCTATTGCCAGTACGATTCGATGCTGAATGCGGCCGAACCGCCGCTGCGCGATGCGCTGGAACTGGTGGAGGTGGTGCGCGCAGCCCTTGACGAGCGCGAGGTGGACACCGTTTACCTGTACAACGGCTATTCCCCGACGCCGGATAGTGGCCTGTCGCGCCTGATTCCACTGATCGCGCTGCTGCGCAAGCATCTCGGTCATCACCGCCAGATCGCCCTGGAAACGGTGGCACCCCAGGATGTATCCGTCATCGACGAATTGTATACGGCGGGGCTGGATATTTTCGTGTGCAACCTCGAGGTCGCGGATGCCGGACGCTTTGCCGAGGTGTGTCCGGGCAAGCAGCGGGTGGGCGGGCAGCAGGCTATCTGGAAGGCGCTCGAGCACGCATGCACGGTGTTCCGGCCGGGTAGCGTCGTCAGCCACCTGATTGTCGGTCTGGAACCGCTGGAATCGACGATCCACGGCATGGAGCGGCTGGTGGCCGGGGGGGTGGTGCCGCTGCTGTTGCCCTTCCGCCCGCTGCCCGGCACGCCCCTGGCGCACGAGCCGTTGCCGACGCTGGACAACGTGGAGCAGGCGCTGCTGGTGCAGTACGAACTGCTCGCGGCCTCGCGCATGCCGATGCATCGCCTGCGCGACATGGGGCGGGTACTGACACCGATGGAAAGCGGCGCCCTGGTGGGCAGGACGACGATGCTGCGCGAACGGGTCGTGGTATCCCGGCTCGGGCGCAAGGTGCATGGCTGGCTGGATGGGATCAGGCGGCATCTGCGCGTGCGCGCCGTCGACACCGGTGACAGCGTGCGCCGGGAGATGGATTTCAGGCCCATCCACGTGCTGGCGGCCTACCGCAGCGTCCCCTTCGTGGCGCTGCTGCTGCTCGCCGCCCTGGCCTGGGTCGCATTGGCGCATGCACCGCCCGCCGGGCTGTCGGCGCACGGCTGGCATGCGCTGGTGGTGTTCGGGCTTTGCCTGGTGCTGTGGGTGACGCAGCTGTTGCCGCTGGCGGTCACCTCGATCCTCGGCCTGGCCCTGTTGCCGCTGCTCGGGGTGCTGCCGACCGGCGAGGTGTATGCCATGTTCGGTAATACGGCGGTGTTTTTCATCCTCGGTGCCTTCATCCTGGCAGCCGGCATCATGCGTTCCGGCTTGTCCGAACACCTGGCATTGGCGGTTTTCAATCGCTTCGGTGACAGTCCCGGGCGGTTGTTGCTGGCCATGCTGCTGTTGCCGGCGGCGATGGCCTGCTTCATGCCCGAGCACGCCGTTGTGGCCGTGCTGTTGCCCATCGTCTGGGGGATCGTCCGTGGCCTGGATCTGCCGAAAGGCAACCGCTATGCCACCGCTATGTTCATGGCGCTGGCCTGGGGAGCGGTCGTGGGTGGGGTGGCGACGCTGCTCGGTGGCGCGCGCGGGCCGCTGGCGATGGCCATCGTGCAGGAGATGACCGGCCGTTCATTCTCATTCGGCCATTGGGTCATTGCGGCTGCACCGATGGTTCTCGGCATGCTGCTGATCGCTACCGTGCTGCTGCTGCGCATGGCCCCGCTGCACGAGATCGACATGGCGGGGGCGCGCCAGCGCATCGGCCAGCGGCAGCTGGAACTGGGTCAGCTCGGGTTGTCCGGGCGTCTGATGGCGGCATTGATGCTGGTGACGATGGTGGCCTGGGTATGGATGGGCGAGTCTTCCGGCCTGGCGGCGATCGCCCTGCTCGCCGTGGCGGCGATGTTCGCCCTGCGTATCGTCGGCTGGCGCGATATCCAGTCGCATGTCGACTGGGGGGTGGTGCTGATGTATGGCGGTGCCATCGCCGTGGCCAGCGCCCTGGAGAAGACCGGTGCGGCGTCCTGGCTGGCCGCCCAATTGTGGCCGGACGGCATCTCCGGCCTGGCATTGCTGGCATTGCTGGCGCTGGTGACCCTGTTGCTGACCGAGGCGATCAGCAACTCGGCGGCGGTGGCCATCATGCTGCCGATGTCGATCCCGCTGGGATCGGCGGCCGGGTTCGACCCGGTGCTGATCGCACTGTCCGTGGGCATCGTCTCCGGCTTCGCCTTCATGCTGCCGATGGGCACGCCGGCCAACGCCATGGTGTTCGGCACCGGTTATGTGGACCTGCGGATGATGCTTCGCTATGGCAGCCTGATGATGCTGTCGGCATTGCTGCTGTATGTACTGACAGCAAGGCTGTGGTGGCCGGTGGCCGGCATCGGATGAACAGGGGAAGGTTGCATGTTGCACGATAAGATCGATTCGGCGCTGGCCCTGCTGCGCACGGCACAGCAGAAACACGGGGGCGGGCTGGTCTATCCGTCCAGCTTCGGGGCGGAGGCATCGGTGCTGATCGATTTGATCTGCCGCCATATCCAGCCGATCCCGGTGCTGACGCTGGATACCGGCCGACTGCCGCAGGCGACCTACGACGTCATCGAGGCGGTGGAGCGGCGCTACGGCATCAGGGTGCAGGTGGTGTTCCCGGACGAGCGCGAGGTCGAGCGGATGGTGCGCGAGTTTGGGGTGAACCTGTTCCGCCATTCGGTGGAAGGACGCAAGCTGTGCTGTCAGGTGCGCAAGGTGAATCCCCTGAACCGGGCGCTGGCGGACAAACAGGCATGGATCACCGGCCGCCGGCGCGACCAGTCCGAAGGGCGGGCCGAACTGCAGGCAATCGAGAAGGACCCGGTCTACGGCCTGATCAAGTACAACCCGCTGCTGGCGTGGAGCTGGGACGAGATCTGGGAGTATATCCGCGCCCACGACGTGCCCTACAACAAGTTGCACGATCATTTCTACCATTCCATCGGCTGCGAGTGCTGCACGCGCGCCATCGCCGTCGGCGAGGATGAGCGTGCCGGCCGCTGGTGGTGGGAAAACGAGGAGTCGCTGGCAGAATGCGGCCTGCACGTGATCAGTCCGGTCCTGAACAGGGCGGAAGGCGAAGCGGGCGAAGGGATCTGAGGAGATGGCGATGAGCGAGCACAGGCTGACCCAATTGCAGGCGCTGGAAGCGGAGTCGATCCATATCATGCGCGAGGTGGTGGCGGAATTCCGCAACCCCGTGATGCTGTATTCGATCGGCAAGGATTCCAGCGTCATGCTGCATCTGGCGCGCAAGGCCTTTTATCCGGCGCCATTGCCGTTTCCGCTGCTGCACGTTGATACCGGTTACAAGTTCAAGGAGATGTACGAATTCCGCGACCGGTTCACCAAACAGATCGGCGCACAGCTGATCGTGCACCGCAACGAGGCGGCGATCGCCAAGGGCATGAACCCGAAGCAGTATGGCGTGGCCCGCTGCTGCGGGGCATTGAAGACGGAGGCGCTGCTGCAGGCACTGGAGGCCGGCGGCTATGACGCGGCCTTCGGCGGTGCGCGGCGCGACGAGGAGCGCAGCCGCGCCAAGGAGCGCGTGTTCTCGATCCGCGACGAGTTCGGCCAGTGGGATCCGAAGAACCAGCGCCCGGAGCTGTGGGATATCTACAACGGGCGCATCCACGAGGGCGAAACGGTGCGCGTGTTCCCGCTGTCGAACTGGACGGAGATGGACATCTGGCTGTATATCCGCCAGGAGAACATCCCCATCGTGCCGCTGTACTATGCGAAGCAAAGGCCGATGGTCGAGCGCGGCGAACTGCTGATTCCGGTCGAGGACGAGCGCCACCTGAATGAAGGCGAGGTGCCGGTACCGGTGATGTGCCGCTTCCGTACCCTGGGCTGCAGCCCCTGCACCGGGGCCGTGCGTTCCACCGCCACCACAATTGACGACATCGTGGCCGAAGCGGCGGCGGCACGACGCTCCGAGCGCGAGACACGCATCATCGACCACGGCGCCAACACCATGGAAGACAAAAAGAAGGAAGGGTATTTCTAGTGGATGCGCAAAAGGCCTTCCGTGGCCTTTTGCTTGGACGGAAGAAGAAAAGCGCGGTTTTCTTCTTCCTCACGAATCAGCAGACTGATTCGCCACCCATCCTGGGTGGATGGGGTGCTCCGGCAGGGGCATCGATGACAAGATTTCATTGAGGGATGATGAGGCCATGACGGATTTCAATTTCAGACTGAGCGAGGAGATCGAGCTGCTCAGGCTGGTGACGGTGGGCAGCGTCGATGATGGGAAGTCGACGCTGATCGGCCGCCTGCTGGTCGACACCAAGGGTGCCTTTGAGGATCAGCTCTTGGCCGTACGCAAGAACAAAGGCGACGACCGGGTTGCCTCGGCTTCCGAAATCGATCTGGCCATGCTGACCGACGGTCTGGCTGCCGAGCGCGAGCAGGGCATCACCATCGACGTCGCCTACCGTTATTTCGCCACCCCGAGGCGCAAATTCATCATGGCCGACTGCCCCGGCCACGAGCAGTACACGCGCAACATGGTGACCGGTGCCTCCACCGCCAACGCCGCCATCATCCTGGTTGATGCTCGCAACGGTGTGCTGAAGCAGACCAAGCGCCACACCCATATTCTCGGCCTTTTGGGCATGCCGCACCTGATCGTGGCCGTGAACAAGATGGACCTGGTCGGTTTCGACCGGGGCGCGTTCGAGGCGATCCGCGACGAGTTGGCCGAGTTCTGTGCGAAACAGGGTATCGCGGATCTGATCACCATTCCGATCTCGGCCCTGAATGGCGACATGGTGACGGTGCGCGGGGACAACATGCCGTGGTACGAGGGCGAGACCCTGCTGGAGACACTCGAGGGCCTGGAGGTGGCCAACCAGATCGATGCCATCCCGTTCCGGTTCCCGGTGCAGTTGGTCAATCGGCCGCAGACACCCGAATGGCCCGATTACCGGGGCTTCATGGGGCGCATCGTTTCCGGCACGGTGAAGGTCGGCGACGCGGTCACGGTGCTCCCTTCCGGCAACACCAGCCGCGTCAAACAGATCGTCGGCTTCGACGGCAATCTGGACGAGGCCTTCGCCCCGATGAGTACGACGCTGACGTTGACCGAGGAGATCGACATCTCGCGCGGGGACATGCTGGTGCATGCGGGCTCCAGGCCGAAGGATGCCAAGGACGTCGAGGCGATGGTTTGCTGGATGGGCGAGGAGCCGCTGTCGCCGCGCAAGAAATATTTCATCAAGCACACGACCAACATGGTGAAGGCGGTGGTCAGCGATATCGTCTACCGTACCGACATCCACAGCCTGGAACGGCAGACGGGTATCGACGAGATGGCCATGAACGACATCGGCCGGGTGGCCTTCAGGCTGCAGAAGCCGATGTTCTACGATGCCTATGCCGATAATCACGCTACAGGAAGCTTCATCATCATCGACAGCTTCACCAACAACACCGTCGGCGCCGGCATGATCTGCAGGGACTGAAATCGGCTTGCCTGCTTCGCTGCTCCAGCGCCTCGATGCCTATGCCCGTCTGGTCCGCCTGAACCGGCCCATCGGCAGCCTTCTGTTGATGTGGCCGATGCTGTGGGCCCTGTGGATCGCCGGAGAGGGGCATCCGGACGGCTATGTGCTGCTGGTGTTCGTGGCCGGGGTGTTCCTGATGCGCTCGGCCGGATGCGCGATCAACGATTACGCCGATCGCAATTTCGATGCGCATGTCGAGCGCACTCGCCAGCGGCCGTTGGCCGTCGGCGAAATCCGCCCGTGGGAGGCGCTGGTCGTGGCCTTGGTGCTGAGTCTCGCGGCGTTCGCGCTGGTGTTGACCATGAACCGGCTGACCATCGCCCTGTCGGTCGCGGCGGTGGCGCTGGCTGCCGTCTATCCGTTCACCAAGCGCTGGACGCACTGGCCGCAGCTGGTGCTGGGATTCGCCTTCGCCTGGGCGGTGCCGATGGCCTTCGCGGCCCAGAGTGGGCGGCTGGATGCGGGCGCATGGGGCATGTTCGTGGCCAGTTGCCTGTGGATCGTTGCTTACGACACCGAATATGCGATGGTCGACCGCAACGACGATGTGAAGCTCGGCGTCAAGTCCACGGCCATTCGTTTCGGTCGTCACGATCGACTGATCATCGGCCTGTTCCAGGCGGGTTTTTTGGCGACACTGGCCGGCCTCGGCCATCATTATGATCTTGGGCCGCTCTTCGACGTCGGTCTGGTGGTGGCGCTTGGTTTGTTCGCCTACCAGCAATGGCTGATCCGCGGGCGCGAGCGCGATCCCTGTTTCCGTGCCTTTCTGAACAACAACTGGGTGGGGGCGGCGATCTTTCTCGGCATCGTCGCTGACTTTGCCCTGGCCCGCGGTTAGGCTTGGCCGCCCAATTCCATCCGACGGAGCGTGTCCCCTTGACCCATCTGCGCATTGCCACCCGCAAATCCCCGCTGGCCCTGTGGCAGGCCGAGCATGTCGCTGCGGAGCTTGCCCGCCTGCATCCGGGGCTGACTACGGAGCTGGTGAAGATCACCACCCGTGGCGACAAGATCCTGGATGTGCCGCTGGCCAAGGTTGGCGGCAAGGGCCTGTTCACCAAGGAGATCGATGCGGCGCTGACCGATGGCCGGGCCGATCTGGCGGTGCATTCGATGAAGGATGTGCCGACCGAACTGCCGGCCGGCATGTCGATCCGGGCCATCCCCGAACGGGCCGATCCGCGCGATGCCGTGGCCACGCGCACCGGTGGGGGGCTTGCCAGCCTGCCGGAGGGGGCGCGCATCGGCACCTCCAGCCTGCGTCGCCTGTGCCAGCTGAAGGCGCGCTTTCCGTCCTTCGTATTCGTATCGGTGCGCGGCAGCGTGCAGACGCGACTGGGCAAGGTCGGGCGCGAGGTCGACGCGGTGATTCTGGCGGCGGCTGGCGTGCGGCGGCTGGGTATCGCCGGGCAGATGCACGAATTCCTGGATGCGGACGTGATGCTGCCGGCGGTGGCCCAGGGGACCCTGGGTATCCAGACGCGTGACGATGACGAGACGACCAATATGCTGGTCGACGGGCTGAACCATGCGGACACCGTCGATCGCACCCGTGCCGAGCGCGCCTTTCTGGCCACGCTGGAAGGGGGGTGTCAGGTGCCGATTGCGGCCTTCGCCGAGCTGGACGGCGACCGGCTGCGCCTGCGCGGCCTGGTCGGCGAGGTTGATGGCTCGGTGTTGATCAGCAGGGAAACCGAGGGTAACCGCGCAGACGGCGAGCGGCTCGGTCGAACGCTGGCCGAGCAGGTGCTCGATGCCGGTGGCCGGGAGATTCTGGAGCGCGTCTACGCCACGCAACCCAAGGTTTAGGCCGGGATCGGAGCCTGGCAGCCGAGCGGGGGATTTCGCCTGATCGGACGCTGCTCGGGGATTGACGAATCGGGGGTTGCCCCCTATCGTCCGCCGCCTTCGCGGGCTAGCAAAGACTAGGGCAAGACGGGGCGTAGCGCAGCCTGGTAGCGCATCTGCTTTGGGAGCAGAGGGCCGCAGGTTCGAATCCTGCCGCCCCGACCAGTCCGGGTCGGATACGAGACATGCACCGAACAGGCGCCTGTAGCTCAACCGGATAGAGCAACAGCCTTCTAAGCTGTAGGCTGCAGGTTCGAGTCCTGCCAGGCGCGCCAGCGGGGATGGTGGACGTAGCTCAATGGTAGAGCCCCGGTTTGTGGTACCGGTGGTTGTGGGTTCGAGTCCCATCGTCCACCCCAGTTGAAAGATGCGGGTGAAGCTCTAGTATCCGCCGCCGCATGGGCCGTTAGCTCAGTTGGTAGAGCAGCTGACTCTTAATCAGCGGGTCGAAGGTTCGAGCCCTTCACGGCCCACCATGCATTCGAGGAGCTGCACCGGCAGCTCCTTTTTTTTGCGCAGGGTTCGCGGCCGGGTCGGCAACCCTCCCCTCTTGATGCCATGGCATGAGATTTGAATATACCGCGACCAACGGTTTTCCGGTTTGCTTCCGCCTCGCCGTATCGGCATAGTTCCGTTCCTTTTCGGGGCCGCGCATCCGGTTGTCGACAAGCGGTGCGGCTGTCATCAGGCGAGGGTGGCGAAACTGGTAGACGCGCTGGATTTAGGTTCCAGTACCCTTGGTGTGGGGGTTCGACTCCCCCCCCTCGCACCAGATATCATTGATACGGCCGGAAGCGGACTGCTTCGCCGCAGGAGTTGCACGACATGATTCAGACCGAGGTCAAAACCACAGGGAAAAACGAGCATCTGGTGCATGTGCATGTACCGCAGGGTGATTACGATGCGGTCTATGCCGAACAGCTGCACAAGCTCGCCGCCAAGGCCAAGCTGCCGGGATTCCGGCAGGGCAAGATGCCCAGGGGGTTGATCGAGCAGCAGTACTCCGGCCAGTTGCTGGAAGAGACGGCATCCGAACTGGTGCAGCGCCATTATGCGGAGGTGATCGAATCGACCGGTCTGAAGCCGGCGGTACAGCCGGAGATCGAGCTGCCGGCGGTGCAGCCGGGGAGCGGCTTTGCCTTCACCCTGAAGGTGACGACATGGCCGGAGGTCAAGCTCAAGGATTTGGGCAAGCTGCAGTTCACCGAGACCGTGGTTGAGGCGGGCGATGCCGATGTCGAGGCGGTGGTCGAACGCCTGATGACGTCGCAGGTGCGCTACGAGTCCGCCGAGGGGCGTGCCGCCGAGCAGGGAGACAGGCTGGAGATCGATTTCGTCGGCTATATCGATGGCGAGGCCTTCGAGGGGGGCAAGGGCGAGAACGTGGCCCTGGTTCTGGGTGAAGGGCGCTTCATCCCCGGATTCGAGGATGGGTTGATGGGAGCGAAGTCCGGTGAAACGCGAGAGATCGGCGTGACCTTCCCGACCGACTATCAGGCGGCGAACCTGGCTGGCAAGGCCGCCCGTTTCGAGGTGGTGGTGCGCACCGTGGCCCGGTCCGTACCGCCCAAGGATCAGGACGACCTGGCCACCCTGGTCGGTTTTGCCGATGCCGCGGCATTGCGCGCCGATATCCGCCAGCGGTTACAGAAGGAGGCGAGTGACGCCGGTTATTCCGAGACCCGTCAGGCGGCGCTGAATGCCCTGCTGGATGCCAACGAGGTAGAGATTCCGGAGGCGCTGGTGCGCGAGGATGTACGCCAGACCACCCTGCGCGTGGCCCAGAACATGCGGCAACAGGGCATGCAGCCGGACAAGGAGATGTTCGAGGATCCGGAGTTCCGGAAGGAGGTACGGGGGCGTGCCGAACGCGGACTCAAATTGTCGATTTTGCTACAAGGTGTCAGAACCGAAGCCGGGATCGAGGTGGTAGAGGACGATGTCGAGGCGGAACTCGATGCGCAGGCCAAGCAGTATCCAGACGAGCAGCACGAGGAGTTCAAGCGCTGGATGCGCGGACAACCCGAGCGCATGCAGGAGTTGGCCGATCAATTGCTTGAACGCAAATGCATTGCCTATATAGTAAACAAAGCCAAGACCAGGAAGCAGGCCAAGGGCCTGTCCGATTGGCAGGCCGAGCAGGAACAGGGCCAGGAGAACTGAATATGAATCTCATCCCCATGGTCGTCGAGCGCACGTCGCGCGGTGAGCGCTCCTACGATATCTATTCGCGTTTGCTCAAGGAGCGCATCGTGTTCATGAGCGGGCCGGTTGACGACCATATGGCCAACCTGATCACGGCCCAGCTGCTGTTTCTGGAAGCGGAAGGTCCGGACAAGGACATCTACATGTATGTCAACAGCCCCGGCGGCCTGGTGACGGCAGGGCTGGCCATCTACGATACGATGCAGTACATCCGCTGCGATGTGTCGACCCTGTGTGTCGGGCAGGCGGCGAGCATGGGGGCGCATCTGCTGGCATCCGGAGCCGCCGGCAAGCGGTTCGCATTGCCGAACGCCCGCATCATGATCCATCAGCCGCTGGGAGGATTCCAGGGGCAGGCGACGGATATCGAGATCCATGCCCGGGAGATTCTCAAGCTCAAGGACCGCATGAATGAGATGATGGCCAAGCATACCGGCCAGAAGGTGGAGAAGATCGCCGAGGACGTGGAGCGCGATTATTTCTTGACGGCTGAAGAAGCACGGGACTACGGTTTGATCGATAAAGTGCTGGCATCGCGTGAACCCGAGAAGGGATCGGATGCAGCCGGAGGTAAGGATGGCCACCACCGGAAATAAGGGCGGAGATACCACACTGTATTGCTCGTTCTGTGGCAAGAGCCAGCATGACGTCAAAAAGCTGATCGCCGGACCGACCGTATTCATCTGCGACGAATGCATCGAGCTGTGCAACGAGATCATCGTCGAGGAGCTTTCCGGCAAGGAGGCCAAACCCAAGCGCGATGCCGGCGGCCTGCCCAAGCCAGCCGAGATCAAGGCCTATCTCGACGATTATGTGATCGGGCAGGAGTCCAGCAAGCGCCTGCTGTCGGTGGCGGTGTACAACCATTACAAGCGCATCGGCCACAATGAAAACAACGAAATCGAGATCAGCAAGAGTAATGTGCTGCTGCTGGGCCCGACCGGCAGTGGCAAGACCCTGCTGGCCCAGACGCTGGCCAAGGTGTTCGATGTGCCGTTTGTCATGGCCGATGCCACGACGCTGACCGAGGCCGGTTACGTCGGCGAGGATGTCGAGAACATCATCCTGAAGCTGCTGCAGGCGGCCGACTACGATGTGGCCAAGGCCCAGCGGGGCATCATCTACATCGACGAGGTGGACAAGCTGTCGCGCAAATCGGAATCGCCGTCCATTACCCGGGATGTATCCGGCGAGGGCGTGCAGCAGGCCCTGCTGAAGCTGATCGAGGGTACGGTGGCCTCGGTGCCGCCCCAGGGTGGGCGCAAGCATCCGCAGCAGGAATTCCTGCAGGTGGATACGACGAATATCCTGTTTATCCTCGGCGGTGCCTTTGACGGCCTAGACAAGATCATCGAGGCGCGCATCAATCGCCGTTCCATCGGCTTCGGTGCCCACGTCGGTGACGATGCCAAGGATATCGGCTCGTTGTTGCGGCAGGTGGAACCGGACGATCTGATCCGCTACGGGCTGATTCCCGAGTTGGTCGGCCGCCTGCCGGCGGTGGCCACGTTGGAGCAGCTGGACCGGGCCGCCCTGCTGCGCATCCTGATGGAGCCCAAGAATGCGCTGGTCAAGCAGTTCCAGGCCCTGTTGTCCTACGATGACGTGGAATTGGCGTTCACCGATGACGCGCTTGAGGCGATCGCGGACAAGGCGATCGCCCGCAAGACCGGCGCCCGTGGATTGCGGGCGATCATGGAATCGGTGATGCTCGATGTCATGTACGATATCCCGACCCTGGGGACGGTGGAGAAGTGCGTGATCAATCGCGATGTTGTGGAAGGGCTTGGCAAGCCAGTGTTGGTCTATCGCGGAGACGAATCGCCGGCCCGCTCCGGAACAGGGAACTGATCCCGCACCCGGCAACGGCGCTCTTTCCTTTTTCTGCACCAACAGGCATGATAAATATGTACGGCAAAGGGCCCGGTGCCCGGCCGTCGAGGAGTAGCAATTGGCTGAGTGGGATGCAAAGTCTTCCGAGAACATGATGGACGCAAGCGAACAGACGGGCGTGCTGCCGGTGCTGCCGTTGCGTGATATCGTGGTTTTTCCGCATATGATCGTGCCGCTGTTCGTCGGTCGGGATAAGTCCGTACGCGCGCTCGAGGACGTGATGCGCGAAGGCAAGAGAATCCTGCTGCTGGCCCAGAAGGATGCCGCCGTCGATGATCCGGCCGCTGCCGATCTGTACAATGTCGGCACCATCGGCAACATCCTGCAGTTGCTGAAGCTGCCGGATGGCACGATCAAGGTGCTGGTCGAGGGCGGCGTGCGGGTGGCCGTTGATGATATCCATGAGGATGCCGACTTTCTGCGCGGGCATTACGGGGTGATGTCGGCGACGCAGGAGAATCAGCGAGAGCAGGATGCAGTGGCCCGCGCTCTGGTACAGCAGTTCGAAGGCTATATCAAACTGAACAAGAAGATTCCGTCCGAAGTGATGGTGTCGATATCGGCGGTCGAGGACAACGGCAAGCTGGCGGATACCGTGGCCGCTCATCTGAACCTGAAGCTCGAGGAGAAGCAGGAGCTGCTGGAGATTCCGTCGGCGATGCAGAGGCTCGAGCGCCTGTATGCATATCTCGAGGATGAGATCGAGATGCTGCAGGTGGACAAGCGCATCCGCACACGTGTCAAAAGGCAGATGGAGAAGAGCCAGCGCGAGTATTATCTGTCCGAGCAGGTGAAGGCGATTCAGAAGGAGCTCGGTGAGGAGGATGGCCAGGCGGAACTGGATCGTATGGCCGAACGCATCGAGAAGGCGGGCCTGAGTGCCGAGGCCAAGGCCAAGGCGCAGACCGAACTGAAACGCCTGCGCATGATGCCCGGCATGAGCGCCGAGGCCACGGTCGTGCGTACCTATCTGGAATGGATGCTCGATTTGCCTTGGAACAAGCGCAGTCGTATGAGCCGCGACATCAGTGTGGCCGAGAAGGTGCTCGATCAGGATCATTTCGGTCTGGAGAAGGTCAAGGAGCGCATCCTTGAGCATCTGGCCGTGCTGCAACTGGTGCGCAAGATGAAGGGCCCGATCCTGTGCTTTGTCGGCGCACCGGGCGTCGGCAAGACCTCGCTGGCCCGCTCCATCGCCCGTGCCACCAAGCGCAAATTCGTGCGCATGAGCCTCGGCGGCGTGCGCGACGAGGCCGAGATTCGCGGGCATCGCCGCACCTATATCGGTTCCATGCCGGGCAAGGTGATCCAGGCGATGAAGAAGGCAGGGACGAAAAACCCGCTGATCCTGCTCGATGAAATCGACAAGCTGGGCGCGGATTTCCGCGGTGATCCGTCGGCGGCCCTGCTTGAGGTGCTGGATCCGGAGCAGAACCATACGTTCAACGATCATTACCTGGAGGTGGACTACGATCTGTCCGAGGTCATGTTCATTACCACCGCGAACACCCTGAGCATTCCCGCGCCGCTGCTCGATCGCATGGAGATCATTCGCATTCCCGGATATACCGAGTCCGAGAAGCTGGCGATCGCCAAGCAGCATCTGCTGCCGAAGCAGTTGGGCGAGCACGGTCTGAAATCCGGGCAGCTGACACTGGATGACGATGCGCTGCTGGAGATCATCCGCTACTACACCCGTGAGGCCGGCGTGCGCGGCCTGGACCGCATGCTGGCCAAGCTGTGCCGAAAGGTGGCGCGCAAGCTGGTGCAATCCGAGAACAAGGACGGCATCACCATCTCCGGCAGGGATATCGAGACGTACCTCGGCGTGCGCCAGTATCGTTTCGGCATGGCCGAGGAGGACGACCAGATTGGCGTCGTGACCGGTCTGGCCTGGACAGAGGTCGGTGGTGAATTGCTGCAGATCGAGACCGGCCTGATGCCAGGCAAGGGCAAGCTGACCGTGACTGGCCAGCTGGGTGAGGTGATGCAGGAGTCGATCCAGGCTGCGTTCAGCTATGTGCGTTCCCGTGCCACCCGCCTGGGACTGAAGCCTGATTTTTATCAGAGCGTGGATGTGCACGTGCATGTGCCGGAAGGCGCCATTCCCAAGGATGGCCCCTCAGCCGGCCTGGCCATGGCCACCTCCATCGTATCGGCCCTGACGGGCATTCCCGTCAAACGCAATGTGTGCATGACCGGGGAGATCACCCTGCGCGGCAAGGCCTTGCCGATCGGAGGCCTGAAGGAAAAGCTGCTGGCTGCCTTGCGCGGCGGCCTGACCGACGTGTTGATCCCGGAGGAAAACCTTAAGGACTTGAAGGATATTCAGGAGAATGTACTCAAAGAACTGAATATCCACAGCGTCTCCCACATGGATGAGGTTCTCAAATATGCCTTGACTCGTATTCCGGAGGGCATGAGGATGGCTGCTGATTATGTGCCGGAATTGATTCAGGGTATTTACTTGGACGAGGGGGCTGCGGGGTCCCAGAAAGCACATTAAAATATAGAAAAAACGTTGACAGGAGATGGGGACGGTTGTTTATATTTCGACCCATCGAACGCAGCTTGCGGGAGGAAAAATGAACAAAGCAGATTTGGTGAATCATGTGGCTGCCGAGGCTGGTCTGACCAAGACCGCGGCTGGCGCTGCCGTCGAGGCTGTACTGGGTGGAATCACGGGCGCCATGCAGAAGGGCGACGCGGTAAGCCTGGTTGGCTTCGGTACTTTCTCAGTGGCTGAGCGTGCCGCACGTACGGCTCGCAATCCGCGTACCGGCCAGACCATCCATGTGGGTGCCTCCAAGGCTCCGAAATTCAAGGCTGGCAAGGCCCTGAAGGACGCAGTAAAGTAACATCTTCATACGGCTAGGGGTTATCAGGGGCCCCTGCTGCACTTACGGCAACAAGGGCTTGACCGAGCCCTTGTTCCTTTTCCGGGGGCGAATAGCTCAGCTGGGAGAGCGGCGGCCTTACAAGCCGTAGGTCACAGGTTCGATCCCTGTTTCGCCCACCACGGAGCGGTAGTTCAGTCGGTTAGAATGCCGGCCTGTCACGCCGGAGGTCGCGGGTTCGAGTCCCGTCCGCTCCGCCACCCTGCGAGGGACTGTTTCGGCAGTCCCTGTTTTTGTTTGTGCATCCCGGTTATCCTTGTCCGACGATCGAAGGTGGCGTAGGGGAGGGGAACATGCCGACGACATTGAATCATATTGCCAGCCAGGGCGGTAACGGGGCGGTGATGATGCCGATCATCCAGGGCGTGGGCCGTGCGGCGACGGAGATCAGCGCCCTGTTGCGCGGTGCGGTGTTCCGCGGGGCATTGGGCGCCGCGGGCGGCGCCAATGTGCAGGGAGAGCAGCAGCAGAAACTCGATGTGCTGTCGGATGAAATCTTCCTCGGCGAGATGCGTTCGACCGGCGATGTGTGCGCCGTCGGCTCCGAGGAGCAGGAATCGCTGCAGGTGATCGACGAATATGCCGATGCGGACTGGCTGGTGCTGGTCGATCCCCTGGACGGCTCGTCCAACCTGGATGTCGATGGGCCGGTCGGCACCATCTTCTCAGTGGTGCGCCGCAAGTCACCGAAGACCAGCCGCCCCAACGAGGCCGATACGCTGCAAAGCGGGCGTCATGTGGCCGCCGCCGGCTACGTGCTGTATGGGCCGGCGACCATGCTTGTGATGTCGGTCGGTGCCGGCGTGCACGGCTATACCTTTCATCCGGCCACGGCGCGTTTCGAGCTGAGCCATCCGGACATCCGCATTCCTCAGAAGGGCGGCTATTATTCGGTCAACGAGGCCAATGCCTCGCAATGGCTGCATGGTGTCGATATCCAGCTTGAGGTGATGAAACAGCGGACCGGGCTGGGCATGCGCTATGTTGGAGCCATGGTGGCCGATATCCACCGGACCCTGCTCAAGGGCGGCGTCTTTCTCTATCCGGCCGACAAGAAGAATGAGAGCGGTAAGCTGAGACTGTTGTACGAGGCGATCCCGATGGGCTTCTTGATGGAGCAGGCCGGAGGCAAGGCCTGGGCCCTGGATGGGCCGGTGCTTGATGTGCAGCCCGAGGGGCTGCATCAGCGGGTGCCGGTGTTTCTCGGCGCCACCTCGGCCGTGGATTCGCTGATCGGATAACGGATGGCACCTGCCGACGACTTCCGGACGCATTACCTGCGTGAGGCGGGCATCTGCCCGCCACTGGCCCGAATGGGTGCGCCGACAGCAAATCTTGATTCGGCAATAGGCATGGCTGCAGACGGTGCCGAAGTGGTGGGTCTCGAGGAACTGGCGGTTGCCGTCAGCCGCTGCCAATCCTGCGCACTGGCTGCCGGACGTACCCAGACCGTGTTCGGGGTCGGCAACCCCCATGCCCGGCTGCTGTTCGTGGGTGAAGCACCTGGGCGCGAAGAGGATTTGCGCGGCGAGCCTTTCGTCGGCCGGGCCGGCAAGCTGCTCGACCGCATGCTGGCCGCCATGGATCTCGATCGTTCCCAGGTCTATATCATGAATGTCGTCAAGTGCCGGCCACCGGAAAACCGCAATCCGGAGGCCGCCGAAATCTCGGCCTGTGCCCACTGGTTCGATGCCCAATGGCAGGCGATCTCACCACAGGTGGTCTGCCTGCTGGGCAAGGTGGCGGCCCAGAGCGTGCTCGGTAGCCAAGCATCGATGGCGTCCCTGCGCGGACGCTGGCATGAGAGCAGGGGAGCGAAGGTGCGTGCGACCTATCACCCGGCCTATCTGCTGCGATCGCCACAGCAAAAGGCACATGTGTGGCAGGATCTGCAGGAAATCGGCCGCGCCTGCCGGCAGGCGGCAAGCCAGCCCTTCCAACAAGACAAGAACTAGGCGGATTCCTCGTCGCTGGCTGGGCTTAGGCTGATGCGTACCTGCTGGATCCAGCCGCCACTCAGTTCCGTCACCTCAAGCCGCGCATCATCAACGGCCAGACAGACCGGACCGTCCGGTTGCTCCCCCAGCAGCTGCACGACCAGGCCGCCGATGGTGGTGGCCTCGTTTTTCGGCAGGTTGCACCCGATCTCGTCGTTGACCTCGTGGATGCTGACCATGCCCTCGGCCACCAGTGAGCCATCCGGTTTGTGCCACATGTCCGGCTGTTCCGGAATATCCCACTCATCGGTGATCTCACCGACGATTTCCTCGAGAATATCCTCCAGGGTGATCAGGCCATCGATATCCCCGAATTCGTCGACGACGATGGCCATGTGCTGACGGCGCGTCTGGAATTCGAACAGCATGTCCAGGGCACTCTTGGAGGACGGGATGAACATCGGCGTTTGCCAGATCACGGCCTGTGCCAGCGGGATGTCGCGGTTCTTCAGGCGCATCAGGTCCCTGAGGTGCACGATGCCGATCAGGTTGTCCGGTTCACCATGGTAGACCGGGTAGCGCGAATGCGGTTTTTCCAGGGCATAGGCCAGGCACTCGCCGACGTTGCGCTCGGCATCGATCAGGATCATGTTCTTCCGTGGGGCCATCAGCGCCCGCACATTGACCTCATGCAGGCGCAGGCTGCTGAGCAGCATCTGTTCGCGCGAGCTGTCCAGCTGGCCGCCCTTGGCGCCCAAGTCGATCAGAGTGGCGAGCTCCTGATGCGTGATGATGGGCTCGTGTTGGACCGGGATGCGGAAGACGCGGCGCATCACGCCGATCATGCCCATCAGCACCGCGATGACCGGTGACAGCAAGCGCTGAATCCAGAACAGGGTGGGAGCCACCTTGACGGAGACGGCCTCGGCATGGGCGACGGCGATGGCCTTGGGCAGGATCTCCGACACGATGAGCACGACCGTGGTCATCAGTACGGTGGCATAGATGATGCCGGCCTCTCCGAAATAGGCAACGAGCACGGCGGTGGCCAGCGAGGAAGCAGCGATATTGATGAAATTATTACCGAGCAGCACGGTGGCCAGCATTCGCTCGGGATGCTTGACCAGATCGAGCGCCCTTCTGGCTCCCCGCACCCGGTTCTCCTGCATGGTCTTCAGCCGCGGGCGGCGAGCCCGCGTCAGGGCCGTTTCCGAGCCGGAGAAAAAGGCCGACACCATCAGCAACAGAAACAGGATGCCGATGGAGACCGGGATGGATAGGAAGAATTCATTCATCGATGGTCGGAGGGATGCTCAGTGGTGGAGCCATGCCTTGATCATTTTGTCGCCGAAATAGGCCAGCAGCAGCAGCACATAGGCTGTGATGACCATGATCGCGGACTTGCGGCCGTGCATCGATGCCCGGCTGCGGCGGACCAGTGGTACCATGATGACGATCCAGGAAAAGATGGCGAGCATCACCTTGTGACTGACCAGACGAAAGTGGGAAAAGGCCTCCCACTGCCAGGCCAGACCGGTCAGGATGCTGATGCCGATCATCCAGGCCGCCAGGCGCAATTGCGCCATCATATGTGCCTCAATCTCGGTGATCGACGGCATGGCCTCGATCAGGGGGCTGATCGATTTGCGCTTCAGGGCCCGATCCAGTTGCCAGAGCATCACCGCATGCAGCGCCGACAGTGTCAGTACGGCATAGCCGCACAATGAGATCAGCATGTGGCCGGTTTCGAGCAGCGAGCGGGTCTGGATCCATTCCGTGGTCGCGTCGTGCGGCAGGAACGGAATCAGGAGCAGCGGGATGGCGATGACGGGCAACACGAACAGGCCCAGGCCGCCGTGACGGTGCCGAAGGGCGCCGACGAAATAGATGCCCTGCACCAGCAGCGTGGAAATGGCCACCGCCGTCGACAGCGTGAACAGGAAGCCGGTTGCGGTGAAGGATTCAAGCTTTATCCAGCCCCAGAACGTCAGCACCATGGAGACGGGCACCGCCGAGGCCACCATGATGTGGACGCGTTTGGCCAGCCATTCCGGCGTCAGGTGCCAGACATTGGCCCATAGCAAGACGGCGCTCAGCGCTGTCAGGATGCCGGCAAGCGTGAACAGGATGGACGATGTCATCGGAAGAACGAAATCGGTTACGCGTCAGGCGACAGGATGACTATGTGTCGGGGTACCCATGCCCCTTTTATATCCGATGCCGTGACAATCCGCAACGCCGCCTTTTGCCGGCCTGTGGTTGACGCTGGGCCAATGCCAGCCAAAATCGGCCCATGAAGATAGGTGTGCTGCTGCTGGCGGCCGGCAAGGGTGACCGGATGGGCGGCGACGTACCCAAGCAGTATCTGCTGGTGGATGGCAAACCGCTGCTGCTGCTGGCCCTCGAGAGCCTGGCGCGTGAGCCCAGATTCAGTGTCGTGCAGCCGGTAATCGCAGATGGAGACCGGCGCTATGCCGAAGCGGTGGGGCAGGCGCATTTTCCCTTTTGCCTGCTGCCCGCTGTCAGCGGAGGCAGGGAGCGCGCGGATTCCATGCGCAACGGCCTGGCGGCCCTACCGGCCGATGTGGAATGGGTGGCTGTGCATGATGCCGCGCGGCCCATTCCCTCGCCGGCATTGCTCGCCAGGGTGCTCGATATGGCTGTCGCCCACGGCGCAGCCGTACCGGGGTTGGCGGTGCATGACACGATCAAGCAGGTGGATGACCATGGTAAGGTCGTTTGTACCCTCCGGCGTTCGGTTCTGCGTGCAGTACAGACCCCTCAGGTGGCCCGGCGGGCATGGCTTGAGCAGGCCCTGGCGTCGTCGGTACAGGGCGGGGTGGAATGGACCGATGATGCCTCCCTGCTTGAAGCGGCGGGTTTTCCGGTCTATGTCAGTATCGGCGAGGAAAATAACCGCAAGATCACCACGCCTGAGGATCTGGCGTGGTTGGGCCGCCTGATGGCAGGCCGGGTCTAGGAGGCAGCATGGACATACGTGTCGGGCACGGCTTCGATGTGCATGCCCTGGTCGAGGGTCGCCGGCTGGTGCTGGGGGGTGTGCAGATCCCTCATGCGCAGGGCCTGGCTGGCCATTCGGATGCCGACGTGCTGATTCACGCCCTGTGCGATGCCATTCTCGGTGCCGCCGGACTGGGGGATATCGGCCGGCATTTTCCGGATACCGACGAGCGCTACCGCGGAGCGGACAGTTCCGAGCTGCTGCGGAGCGTGCTGGAAAAGGCTGCCGTGGCAGGATGGCAGGTCGGCAATGCTGATATCACCATTGTGGCGCAGGCACCGAAGCTGGCACCGTACATTGAGTCCATGCGCACGCATCTGGCTACCCTGTGCCGGGTGTCCGTCGCGCAACTGAACGTCAAGGCGACCACGACCGAACGCCTCGGCTTCATCGGGCGGGAGCAAGGCATTGCGGCCCATGCCGTGGTGCTGCTGGTGCACGTCGAGGATCGCTGATGGACTCCACGGGCATCCGCCAGTTCTACGCCGCCTGCGATGCTGCGCACCGGGAATTCTTTTCGACCCTGATCGATGAATGGGTGCAGGCCGGTCTGCCGTGGTTATGGCATGAGCGCGGCGTGGCCTTGTGTGCCCGCACGGCCACGCGGGAGCAGCGGCCCGTGCTCTTTGTGCTGGAAAACGGCGCTGGCGGTCGCAGGGAGGCCATCAGCCTGAAGCTCGATGTATGGCATGATGCGCTGGGGCATGCCGATGCGGACCGTTTTCTGAACGCCCTGCAGAGCATGGACGGTCTGAAGTATGGCAAGCGGGATGGGGAGATCGTGCTGCACGAACCCGGGCATGCGTCCGGCCCGCTCCAGCATGAACTGCGCCGGCACATCCAGGCTCTGGCATTGCGGCTCAGGGATCTGATCGGGCTCTAGCGGAACAGCGGCGGTATGACGTTCAGCGTGAATTCGCCGGCATGCCGCGGCAAGTCGGTGATGACCAGAATGAAGCCGCGGCTACCCGCCGCAGCCACCGGCACATTGTCCTGGGGCGGTGGCACCCACGGAGCGTGCCGGATGGCGTCGATTGCGGGCGGCAGGGTGATGGGGTATGTCCTGCGTTTGACCGTCTTGTCCGAGTGAATGGCATCGTAGACCGTGACCTCGATCCATGGCGTTGCCAGTTGGGTATGCAACAGGTTGTCGACCCTTCCTTCGATGACCAGCACGGCACTGCCGTCATCCCGTTTCAGCCATTCGGCGTGCACGCTGTCGGGAGGGATGCGCCAATCGCTGGCATGCACGGTGATCGGGAGATGGAGATTCAGCAACGTGCTGCGCACCCAGGTATTTTCGGCCCAGGACTGGTGGTTGTAGGCGAAGCCGGCAATCGCCACGATCAGCATGACCCCGGACATCCAGGTCAGCAGACGCGGGGCGCGGCGTTCCGGCGTCAGGGTATCGGTCTCCTTTGCCGGGGGCGGGGCTGCCGCGGCCACCGGCTCCGGGAGCCTCTGCGGCTTCTTGGCTGTGGGGCGCTGCCGGTCCTGCGGCACATCGGCATGTTTTTTCTGTTCCCCGCCCGGGGGTGAAACCGGCGACAGGGTGTCGGTGGAGGCCAGGCGTTCCAGAAACAGGGGTGGTTGCGCGTGGGAATCGGCCGGCTGGTAGCGTATTCCACCCTGTGGCTTTTCCGGTCGCGCTTTTTCGAACAGACCCATTTGTCCATCCGGCACACTCGGCGCTTGCCGATCCTGCCCGGACGAGCCGACCATACCCTCGCCCATGCGGAACTCATTATGGCAGCGCGAGCACAGGAAACTGACATCCGGCTCGGCGGTTGCCACTTCGTAGATGGCCTGGCAATGGGGGCAGGCAATGCGCATGGGCGCATGCTGAACGCTCGGCTGCATATTGTCAGCCCGGCAGGTGACATTCTGCGGATGGCTGGCTACTTTATCCGCCATGAACGATGTGCCGCTGCAGGTTGAAATGGAGCAGCTGATGCTGAGATATCCTACGGGCAAGGTGGCCGTTTCCGGGGTTTCCCTGAGTATCGCCAAGGGGCAGTTCATCTATCTGATCGGCGAGAGCGGTGCGGGAAAATCCTCGCTGATGCGCATGTTCTACGGAGCGGCCCGGCCGAGTTCCGGGGTGCTGAAGGTGGAGCAGCTCGATATGCGTTCCGCGGCGGAGTCGCGGGTGCGACAATTGCGCCAGCGCATCGGCATCATCTTTCAGGATCACAAGCTGCTGTTTTCGCGCACGGTATTCGAGAATGTGGCCCTGCCGTTGCGCGTGCAGGGATGGAAGCGCGATCGCCTGGTGCCGCGGGTGCAGAAAGTGCTGGAGTTTGTCGGTCTCGGGGATCGCCTGTGGTCCTATCCGGAGACGCTGTCCGGGGGAGAGCAACAACGGGTGGCGATCGCCCGCGCCATGAGTGCCAATCCGCCGATGATTCTGGCCGACGAGCCGACGGGTAATCTGGATGTCGATACGGCGCAGCGCGTTCTCGATTACCTGATGGGGCTCAATGCCCAGGGCACGACCGTCATCATGGCGACACATGATCTGCAGCTTCTTGAATCGCATCCGGGACGCGTCATCCGCTTGCATCAAGGGGCGCTGGTTTCCGATTCGCAGGCAGGACAGGCTTATGTCGATTGACATTCCCGCCGGCGTGCGCCCGCGGCTGCCGGGCGGCTTCAAGCTGCCCCCGTTCGGCATGCACCAGGTGCTGGCGCTGGGCATCGTCGCCGTTGCCCTGTGGGCCATGGGCCTGATCGGTCTCGGGGTGCAGATGGTCGGTCAGTGGGTCGGGAGCTGGCAGAACGAGATCCGCATCCATGTCTATCTCGACAACAAGGATGCGGCCTCCTCCGATAAGCTCAGCCAGGCCTTGGCCGCCATCCCGGGCGTGCAGGGGGTGCGCACCATTTCCCAGGACGAGGCGGTGGCGTGGATGCACCGGTGGCTGGCGGGGACCGGGGTGGACGATGCCACGCTGGCCAAGCGGCTGCCGATCAGTTTCGCGGTGTCGATCGGTGATCATGCCGGCAAGTTCCTGTTTCGTGATATCCGTGATGTGGCCGGGAAGTTCGGGGCGAAGGTCAACCGGGAGGAGATCAGCCTGGCCCGGGCTCATGACTGGCTGCAGAACCTGCACAAGCTGGCGTGGTTCATGGAGGGGGTGATGGCGCTGGCCATGGCCCTGATCATCGCCAATACCCTGCGCATCACGCTGATCGCCCGGGCCGACGAATTGCATCTGATGCGCCTGATGGGGGCCAGGGAGTGGTTCGTGCGCATGCCGTTTCTGCTCGAGGGCGTATTGGTCGGACTGATGGCGGGCGTGCTGGCCTGGGGGATGCAATGGCCACTGGTGTGGGCGCTGGGCGACTGGCTACATACGCTGGCCGTGCAGCCGCATCTGGGCTTGCTGTTGCCGGAGTTGGTGCTGGGCGGAGCGATAACCGGCCTGCTGGGAGCTTTGGTGGCCACCATGCGGCGGATATCCCCCGATCTTGTCGATTACTGAACACCGGTTGACTGGAATCCCTGTTTGCGGTTCAATTAGCACTCAATAATCGAGAGTGCTAATTCTGCAGAAATTGGAGGTGCCATGATTGCTTCGGCCGTGGATATGTCGAGCCTGAACCTGTTCTACCGTGATGTCCGCCGGATCGACCGGTTGACGACCGATCAGGAACTGGCGCTGGCCCGACGCTGGCATTCGGAGCGCGATCTCGATGCCGCCAAGCAATTGATTTATGCCAACTTGCATGCCGTAGCCGGTATCGCCCGTGAATACCGCCACTTCGGTCTGCCGGAAATGGATCTGATCCAGGAAGGGACGTTGGGCCTGATGCATGCCGTCAAACGCTTCGATCCGGAGCGGGGCTTCCGGCTGATGACCTATGCCTCCTGGTGGGTACGTGCGGCCATCCATGATTTCATTCTGCGCTCCTGGAGCATCGTCAAGCTGGGGACCAGTAAGCTGCAGCGCCGCATCTTTGCCGGCCTGAAGCAGGCGCGTACCTCCATTGCGGCCATGGAAGGCCATGGTGCCGATGAAGTGGCGGCGGATTTTGGCGTGACCGGGGAGAAGTTCCGCGAGGCCGCCAATGCCTACCTGTTGCGCGATGTTTCCCTGGATGCCGATGTCGAGGGTCGTTCCATGGTCGCTTCCCTGGAGGCACCGGAGGCAACCCCCGAACAGGCGATGATTGAGGCGGATTGGGAAAATCATCGCCATGCAAGGCTGCAGGAATCCCTGGCGGACCTGAACGAACGCGAGCGCCTGATCCTTTCCCAGCGCTACATGTCCGAGGAGCCGGCCACGCTGAAGCAGCTTTCCGAGCAGCTCGGGGTTTCGATCGAGCGGGTACGCCAGCTCGAAGCCAGGGGGCTGAAACGCCTGCGCGAGTCGCTTTCCGACTGAGATTCCCGCGGTTGATCTACGGAAACGGGCCTGTTGCATCCACAACAGGCCCGTTCCGCGTACTGGGGCGGGGTCACGGGCTTTCTTTTGGGTTGGCTTGCCCCCATCATTGCCGCACCCTTGGAAACGGAGGCGAATGGTGTCCGGCGGCAGCGAACGTTACGATGCGCAATCGGTTGAGCGCAGATGGCAACAGCGATGGGAACAGGACGCTGTCAATGCGGCCTCGGACGACCCGGCCGATGCGCGCGACACCTTCTATTGCCTGGCGATGTTCCCGTATCCGTCCGGAAACCTGCACATGGGGCATGTGCGCAATTACTGCCTCGGCGATGCCATGGCACGCTACAAGCGCATGCAGGACTTCAATGTGCTGCAGCCGATGGGCTGGGACGCGTTCGGCCTGCCGGCCGAGAACGCCGCCATCAAGCACGGGCGGCCTCCGGCCGAATGGACCTATGCCAACATCCGCCAGATGCGCGGACAGCTGAAACGCCTCGGCCTGTCCTACGACTGGGATCGCGAGATCGCCACCTGCCGGCCGGAGTATTACCGCTGGGAGCAGTGGCTGTTCACGCGCCTGCTGAAAAAGAATCTCGCCTACCGCAAGGAAGCGGAGGTCAACTGGTGCGAGCACTGCCATACGGTGCTGGCCAACGAGCAGGTCGTCGACGGTGCCTGCTGGCGCTGCGACACGCCGGTGGTGCGCAGGAACCTGGCGCAGTGGTTCATCCGCATCACCGACTACGCCGAGGAACTGCTGACCGATCTGGACAAGCTGCCCGGCTGGCCGGAGCGCGTGCGCGAGATGCAGAAGAACTGGATCGGCCGCTCCACCGGCGCCGAGGTCATTTTCCCGATCGAGGGCTCCGATCAGGTGCTGGACATTTTCACCACCCGCCCGGACACGCTGATGGGCGTGACCTACATGGCGGTGGCGGCCGGCCATCCGCTGGCCAAAAAGGCCGCCGAGTCCAACCCCGAGCTGGCGGCCTTTCTCGAGGAGTGTTCCCACGTTTCCACAAAAGAAGCCGACATGGAAACCATGGAGAAGAAAGGCAAGGCGCTGGGCATCAACGCCATTCACCCGATCACGGGCGAGGCGGTGCCGGTGTGGGTGGCCAACTTCGTGCTGATGGGCTACGGCACCGGGGCGGTGATGAGCGTGCCGGCCCACGATGAGCGCGATTTTCACTTTGCTCAGAATTATAAAGACCAGCTTCCACCTATTAAGCCTGTAATCGTTCCTGCTCATTGGGACTTGTCCAAAGTTGATAGATCTGAGAGTGGAGCAGATGGTTCTCCGTGCTTATTGAATGTTGACGCTGATATCAGTTCGCCCATGGGTAATTGCTCCAATTATTTGGACTGGAGTGAATGGAGTTCGATCTTTAGTGAGAAAGGCATTTGCATAAATTCAGGGAAGTATGATGGTCTGAATTTCGAGGAGGCGACGGACGCCATTATCGCCGACCTTGAAGCCAAGGGTATGGGTCGCAAGCGGGTGCAGTACCGGCTGCGCGACTGGCTGGTGTCCCGGCAGCGCTACTGGGGCACACCGATCCCGGTGATTCACTGCGACGACTGCGGCATCGTGCCGGTGCCGGACGACCAGTTGCCGGTGGTGCTGCCGGAGGATCTGAAGCCGACCGGCGGTGCCAGCCCCCTGACCACCTGCGAGGCCTTCGTGCATGTCACTTGCCCGGCCTGTGGCAAGCCGGCCAGGCGAGAGACCGACACCTTCGACACCTTCGTGGAATCCTCGTGGTACATGGCGCGCTACACCAGCCCGCGCAACGAGTCGGCGATGGTCGATCGCGCGGCGGTGCACCGCTGGCTGCCGGTCGACCAGTACATCGGTGGTGTGGAGCATGCGGTACTGCATCTGTTGTATGCCCGCTTCTTCTACAAGCTGATGCGCGACGAGGATCTGTTCGGTTCCGCCGATGGTGGCGACGAGCCGTTCACGCGCCTGCTGACGCAGGGCATGGTACTGAAAGACGGCGCCAAGATGAGCAAGTCCAAGGGGAATACCGTCGATCCCAATGCCCTGATCGAGCAGTACGGGGCCGATACGGCGCGCCTGTTCATCCTGTTCGCCGCACCCCCGGAAAAGGATCTGGAATGGAGCGATGCCGGCGTGGAGGGGGCGAACCGCTTCCTGCATCGGGTCTGGCGCCTGCTCGATCGCCTGGACGGGGCCAACGATGGCGAGGCGGATGGCGAAGGGTGCAAGGCCATGCGCCGCACCATCCATGCCACGATCCAGCGCGTCACCCATGCCTTCGAGCAGGGCTTCGCCTTCAATGTGGCGATCGCCGCCCTGATGGAGTTGACCAATGCCCTGTATGTCTTCGAGGCCGGCGGCGACGAGGGCAAGGCGGTGCTGCGCGAGGGCTGTCAGGCGCTGCTGAAGATGCTGGCGCCGCTGGTGCCGCATTTCGCCTGCGAGTGCCATGCGCGCCTCGGTCTGGACGGCATGGCCGCGCTCGAACACTGGCCGGCGGTGGATGCCGCGGCGCTGGTGCAGGATTCCATCGATCTGGTGGTGCAGGTCAACGGCAAGAAGCGCGGCGAGGTGCGTGTGGCCCCGGATGCCGACAAGGAAGCGGCGATGACGGCGGCCCGTGCCGAACCGGCGCTCGCCCGCTGGTTCGAAGGCATGGCCGTGGTCAAGGTGATCCTGGTACCGGGCCGGCTGCTCAATGTGGTGGTGAAGCCGGTATGAGGCCTGGTTTGAAACGATTTGGCGCAGTGCTGGTGCTGGCCGCCATGCTCGGTGGCTGCGGCTATCACCTGGCCGGCCACAGCGGCACGCATGGCGCCATTCCCCCGGGGACGCAGACGGTGGTCATCCGCGCGTCGGGCCTGGATGCCAACTGGCTGGCCCAGGCGCTGATGGCACGCATGCGCATCGGGGCCGACTATGCCCTGCAGCGTGCCGACGAACCCCATGCCGTCGATACGAACACCGTGGAGTTGCGCATCGGGAACGTTTCGGTGCAGTTCGTACCGACGGCCTATGACCGCTCCGGCATTGCGGTCCAGTACCGTCTGACCCTGACCGCCTCGATAGGCGTGTTCCAGGGCAACGCGGCGCTGTGGCAATCCGGGCCGATGGCGGAGAGCGGCAATGTCTATGTCACCGGCGGACCGGCCAGTATCGAGGCCTCACGCCATCGCGTGGAGCGGCACATGCGCCAGCAGTGGGCAAGGCGGGCATGGGAGCGGCTGCAGTCCGGGTTTTGATGGGGTTGTTGATATGGGGCTTCTGATGGGCGGCGGCCGATGAAATGTTCCCCCGAGCGTCTGTCATCCGTGCAGGCTTCGGTTTATTACCTGTACGGTGAGGACCGGGATGCCCAGTTCGAGGCGGCGGAGGCACTGCTGGCGACCGGTAGCCCCGAGGTCACGCGCCTGCGCGTGGATGTGTCCGAACTGGAACGGGTAGAGGTGGAAACCCGCAGCCAGGGCCTGTTCACCAGTGCCGGCTGCCATGCGCTGGTGCGCAATGCCGAGGCTGCTTCACCGAAGCAGGGGGAGCATCTGCTGAAGCTGGCCGGGAGCCTGCCATCGCCGCATCGCCTGATCATCTGCGCCCCCGGGATCAGCTGGAAGAAGGCCCTGCACAAGCAGATGCAGGCCATCGATACCGTCGCCTGCTGCGAGTTCTCGATGCCGGGGGCCCAGGCGTTTCAGCGCTGGCTGTCCGGCGTGTTTTCCGAACAGGGGCTTATGGTGACGGACCAGGCGGTGGCCCTGGCGGCCGAGCGCCTGCAGGGCATGCGTCAGGCTGCCCGCCAATTGGCCGAGCGCATGCGCTGGTACGATGACGGAGCGGGTGAGGCGATTGATGTGCCGGTGCTCGGCGATCTGCTCGGCGAGCGCATGCCGGAGGATCTGGGTGCCTATTGTGCGGCGGTGGCCTCGCGCTCCGCCGGGGCCCTGCCGATGCTGAAAAAGCTGCTGGACGGCCAGCAGACGGCGGAGGTGCAGGTGGTCAGCTGGCTGGGCACGCGCCTGCAGCAGTTGCTGATGTACCGCTGGTTTGCAGCCAAGAAGGACGGCGGTGCCATGCAGAAGGCGCGCGTGTTCGGCGATGCGCGCAGGCTTGTGCCAGCGGAGTCGAAACGCTGGAAGGTCTCCGAACTGATCGCGGCGCTGACCCGTACGATCGAGGCAGAAACATTGCTGAAGGGGGCATCGGTCGAGGACAGGCGGGTGGTACTGGAGAGGCTGACCCTGGATCTGGTGGTGCCGGGCCGCCTGGAGAGGGAATGAGCGGCAACCACCGTGATGCCTTCAATGCCGACTGGCTGGGCTTCGAGCGGCAGCATGTCTGGCATCCGTATGCGCCGATGCACGATCCGCTGCCGGCCTATGCGGTGGCCTCGGCCGATGGCGTGCGCCTACAGATGGAGGACGGACGTACGCTGATCGACGGCATGGCCTCGTGGTGGTGCGCTATCCACGGCTACAACCATCCGATGCTGAACGCGGCGGTGACCGATCAGCTTGCGTCCATGGCGCACGTGATGTTCGGCGGCCTGACGCACCGCCCGGCTGCGCAACTTGCCGCACATCTGCTCGATCTGGCGCCGCCGGGGCTGGAGCATGTGTTCTTTGCTGATTCCGGCTCGGTGTCTGTCGAGGTGGCCATCAAGATGGCGATGCAGTACTGGCAGGCGCAGGGGATGCCTTCCCGGCACCGGCTGCTGACGATCCGCGGCGGTTACCATGGTGACACCTTCGGCGCGATGGCGGTTTGCGACCCGGTGACCGGCATGCACCATTTGTTTTCGCATGTACTGCCCCAGCATGTGTTTGCCGAGGCCCCCCATGCACGTACCGATGCCGAGTGGACGGAGGCCGACATTGCCGATTTCCGCCACAAGATCGAGGCGCATGTGCACGAGCTGGCGGCGGTCATCCTGGAACCGGTTGTACAGGGGGCTGGCGGCATGCGCTTCTATGCCCCGGAGTTCCTGCGCCAGGTGCGCCAGCTGTGCGATGCGCACGGCGTGCTCTTGATCTGTGACGAGATCGCCACCGGTTTCGGACGCACCGGGCGCATGTTCGCCTGCGAGCACGCCGGCATCACGCCGGACATCCTGTGCGTCGGCAAGGCGCTGACCGGCGGCTATATGACCCTGGCCGCCACCCTGGTAACACCCAAGATTTGCGGCGGCATCCATGTCGATGGCAGCGGGGTGCTGATGCACGGGCCCACCTTCATGGCCAATGCGCTGGCCTGCGCCGTGGCCGAGGCGAGCCTGACCCTGCTCGAGTCCGGCCCGTGGCGACAGCAGGTGGCGGCGATCGAGACGCAACTGCATGAGGAACTGGCACCGGCGCGAGATCTGGCGGCGGTGGCCGACGTGCGGGTGCTCGGGGCCATCGGCGTCATCGAGATGCAGGCGCCTATCGACATGACACGCGCCCAGCAGACGCTGGTGGAGCACGGCGTATGGCTGCGGCCGTTCGGCAGGCTGCTGTACACGATGCCGCCCTATGTGATCGAAGCCCAGGACCTGTCGCAGGTGACAACCGCCATGCTGGATGTCTCCGGTGGCTGAGATACGGGACGGTATGCTGTCCATCGGCAACCACGATCGCGATGCCGCAGGCCTCACATACATCTATCCGGTGGTGTCACGCCGGGCCGGCGGCGTGTCGGTCGGCATCAATCTGAATCCGAACAACGCCTGCGACTGGCGCTGCATCTACTGCCAGGTGCCGAATCTGGTGCGCGGCTCGGCCCCGGTCATCGATCTGGCACTGCTCGCCCGGGAACTGCGCAGCATGCTGCACGATATCGTGCAGGGCGATTTTATGGCCAGACACGTGCCACAGTCCTGCCGCCGGTTGTCGGATATCGCCATCTCCGGCAACGGCGAGCCGACCAGCAGCCGCCAGTTTGGCCAGGTGGTGCAGCTGATCGGCACCATCATGCGCGAGTTCGATCTCACCGGCACCATACCGTTGCGCCTGATCACCAACGGCTCGTATATGCGCAAGCCTCATGTGCAGCGAGGGCTCGCCCGCATGCGCACACTGGGCGGCGAGGTGTGGATCAAGGTCGACCGGGCCAGTGAGGAAGGCATCCGCCGTGTCAACGGTGTCAGCGCCACTCCCCGGCAGCTGGCCGATCGGGTGGAGACCGCTGCCGGGCTTTGCCCCACCTGGATCCAGACCTGCATGTTCGCCTGGGACAGCATGCCGCCGGTACCGGAAGAGATCGAGGCCTACCTAGGGTTTCTGCAGCGGCTGCTTGCGCGGTCCGTGCCGCTGCGCGGGGTCTTGCTCTATGGCCTGGCACGGCCATCGATGCAGCAGCCCGAGGCGGCGCATCTGTCGGCCGTATCGGCGGCATGGCTTGTGGCGCTGGGCCGGCGTATTGAGGCCTTGGGGCTTACTGTCACCGTACATGCCTGAGCGCCGCAGCGGCCTGGGTTTTCCGGCCTGTGCGTAGTTGTTGCGCAGGCTGAAGGCGGGCGCTAGATTGCGCCGCCCATAGAGAAGAAAAAAAGAGGTAGACAGGATTCATGTCTCTGGCAGCGGATAAAAAGATCGAGATCATCAAGAAGTTCGGACGCCATGAGGGCGATACCGGTTCCCCGGAAGTGCAGATCGCGCTGCTGACCGAGCGCATCAACACGCTGGCCGGCCATTTCAAGGACAATCACAAGGACCATCACTCACGCCGTGGGCTGCTGAAGATGGTGGGTTCCCGACGCTCCCTGCTCAAATACCTGAAGTCGGCTGATTTCAACCGTTATCGGACGTTGATCGATACGCTGGGATTGCGTCGCTGATTCATATATGGGGCGGTTCCTGCGGGGCCGCCCTTTGATTTTCCCCCTTCGTTTTCTCCGCTGCCAGAGACATGAATCCTGCGAAGGATGTAATTGATGTTTGATGTAAAAACTACAAAGGCGACCGTAGGCGGTCGCGAGATTTCGTTCGAGACCGGGCGCATGGCTCGCCAGGCCGGCGGTTCGGTGCTGGTGCAAGTCGGCGATGTCGTCGTGCATGTGGCTGCGACAGCCGCCAAGACCCCGCTGCAGGGCGTGGATTTCATGCCGTTGACCGTGCATTATCAGGAAAAGACCTATGCTGCCGGCCGCTTTCTCGGCGGCTTCTTCAAGCGTGAGGGACGTCCCTCCGAGAAGGAAACGCTGACCAGCCGCCTGATCGACCGCCCGATCCGCCCGTTGTTCCCCAAGGGTTTCTTCCATGAGACCCAGGTGATTGCCACGGTGATTTCCGCCGACGAGCAGACCAATCCCGATATCGTCGCCATCAACGGCGTCTCGGCCGCCTTGGCCATCTCCGATGTACCGTTCGCCGAGCCGATCGCGGCTTCGCGCGTCGGCCTGATCGACGGCGAGTTCGTGCTGAACCCGAGCTACGAGCAGCTGCAGGAATCCAAGCTGGATCTGGTGGTAGCCGGCACGCGTGATGCCGTGCTGATGATCGAATCCGAGGCCAAGGAGCTGTCCGAGGAGCAGATGATCGATGCGATCATTTTCGGCCAGGAAGGCTACCGGCCGATCATCGATGCCATCGAAGCCCTGGTCGCCCAGGCCGGCAAGGAAAAGATGGCCATCGAGCTGGCCGGCAGCGGTGATGTCGTCAAGCAGGCCGTCAAGGCAGCGTTCGAGGTCGAAGTGCGCGCCGCGTATGCGATCAAGGACAAGTCCGAGCGCGCCGCGAAGATCGAGGCATTCCGCCTCGCCGCCCAGGAAAAGCTGGCCGGAACGGAAGAGAATCCGGGTGAGTATTCCTCCAACGATGTGTCCGCAGCCCTGAAGAGCCTGGAAAAGGATGTGGTGCGCCGCTCGATCATCGACGGCAACCCGCGCATCGACGGCCGTTCGACCAAGGACGTGCGCGCCATCGACTGCCAGGTCGGGGTGCTGCCGCGTACCCATGGCTCGGCGCTGTTCACGCGCGGTGAAACCCAGGCCCTGGTAACCATCACGCTGGGTACCGAGTCCGACATGCAGCTGACCGAGAGTCTGGAGGGCGTGACCAAGCAGCGCTTCATGCTGCACTACAATTTCCCGCCGTATTCCGTGGGTGAGGCCCGTCGCATGGGCCCTCCGGGACGGCGTGAAATCGGTCACGGCAGGCTTGCCCGCCGTGGTATCGAGGCGGTGATTCCATCCGAGGAGAAGTTCGGCTACGCCATCCGCTCGGTGTCCGAGATCATGGAGTCCAACGGCTCCTCGTCGATGGCCTCCGTGTGCGGCACTTCGCTGGCCCTGATGGATGCCGGCGTGCCGGTGAAGGCGGCCGTGGCCGGTGTGGCCATGGGCCTGATCCTGGAGTCGGACGGCTATGCCGTGCTCACCGATATCCTCGGTGACGAGGATCATCTGGGCGACATGGACTTCAAGGTGGCCGGTACCCGCGACGGCGTGACCACGCTGCAGCTGGACATCAAGATCGGCGGCCTGACCCGCGAGATCATGCGTGAGGCCCTGGCCCAGGCGCACAAGGGCCGCATGCACATCCTGGACGAGATGAACAAGTGCATCGCCGAGCCCCGTGCGACGATCGCCGAGCATGCGCCGCGCATGTTCACGATGAAGATCCACCCGGACAAGATCCGCGAGGTCATCGGTTCCGGCGGCAAGGTGATTCGCGGCATCGTCGAGGAATCGGGTGCCAAGATCGATATCGAGGACGACGGCACGATCAAGATCTTCGCCGTCACCGGCGAAGCCGGCGAGCTGGCCAAGAAGCTCATCACCGATATCGTGGCTGAGGTCGAGGTCGGCAAGGTCTACGAGGGCAAGGTCGTCAAGATCATGGACTTCGGGGCCTTCGTACGCATCCTCGGTAATACCGATGGCCTGGTGCACATTTCACAGATCGCCCACCACCGGGTGGAGAAGGTCAGCGACGAGCTCCAGGAGGGCCAGACGGTGCGCGTGAAGGTGCTGGAAGTGGACCGCAGCGGCAAGATCCGCTTGTCCATGAAGGCGTTGCTGGAAGAGAAGAGCGAGGCCTGATCCCACAAGAGCAAGCGATGATGCATGCGAGAGAGGTGGGTCGATCCCGCCTCTTTTGCGTTGGAGATAAATGAACATGTCCTTTATCGAGGAGACACAGCTGGCAGGAGGCCCTTTGGTGGCCACGCATGCCATGCCCGAGGCGCATACCGTGGCCCTCGGGTTCTTTGTCGATGTCGGCAGCCGGGACGAAAGGCCGGCCGAGGCCGGCATCGCGCACGCACTGGAGCACATGCTGTTCAAGGGTACCGAAAGGCTCGATGCCATGGCATTGAACGAGCGGTTTGACCAGTTGGGCGGCACCGCCAATGCCTTCACGTCCCGCGAGCGTACCTGCTTCCATATTCATGTGATGCGTGAGGACTGGCCGGAGGCTTTGGAACTGCTTGCCGACATGCTGCGCCATCCGGCCCTGCCCGCGGACGAATGGCAGCGCGAGCGCGAGGTCATCTTTTCGGAGATGGCGATGGTCGAGGATGCACCGGACGAATGGGCCATGGAGCAGCATATGCTTGCACTGTTTCCGGGCACGGCGCTGGGCCGCTCGGTGCTGGGCGAACGCCAGAGCCTGGCGGCGGTGGGGCGAGATGATCTGGATCGCTTTCTGCGTACCCATTACCGGCCACCACGGCTAATGGTGGCTGCCGCCGGCGGCATCACGCATGCGGAGCTGATCGAGGTCATGGACAGGATCGACTGGCCGACGGCCGTGGATGACCAGGCATCGCGCCCGCCCGCACATCTGGCATCCGGGGTGCAGTTGTTACCACGGGATTCCGGGCAGGCACACCTGGTACTGTCCTATCCGGGCATCGCCGCCGCCTCCGGCGAACGGCCCGTGGCCTGGCTGGCCAACCAGCTGTTGGGTGGCGGCATGAGCTCGCACCTGTTCCGCGAGGTACGCGAGAAACGGGGGCTGGCCTATCACGTGGGTGCGCACCTGGCGCTGCTGTCCGATCTGGGCGTATGGACGGTGACCTGCGATACCGAACCGGAGCGCCTTGGCGAATGCATCGACGTCATCGCCGGTACGCTGGCTTCATTCTCCGATTCGCTGACGGAGGACGAGCTGGCGCGGGCCAAGCGCCAGTTGCAGATCCAGATGCGCATGGGCATGGATTCGGTCGAGGGAATGATGCTGTACCTGGGCGGACGGCTGGATGAGGCGGTGCTGCTTCCCCCCGATGCATGGGCTCAGGCCGTGCAGCAGGTTTCGTTGGCCAAACTGCGGCAGTGGATTGGCACGCAGCTTTCGCATCGTCCGCTGTGGACGCTTGCCGGCCAGCAGGCCGCTTTGCGGCAGGCGGAGCGCAGCTTGCGCGCCGCAAATGCGCACTGATAGGGTGATCGGATGAGTTTCAGGCAAACCCTGCGCGAAGATGTACGTATGGCCTTCGAGCGCGATCCGGCGGCCCGTTCCACCTGGGAGGTGCTGGTCTGCTATCCGGGCCTGCATGCCGTGTGGTTCTACCGGTTCGGGCACTGGTTCTGGCGTCACCGCTGGTTTTTTGTCGGGCGCCTGGTGTCCCATATCGGGCGCTGGCTGACCGGCATCGAGATCCATCCCGGGGCGACGATCGGCCGCCGTTTCTTCATCGATCACGGCATGGGCGTGGTGATCGGCGAAACGGCCGAGATCGGTGATGATGTGACGCTGTACCACGGCGTGACCCTGGGCGGCACCACCTGGGAGAAGGCCAAACGGCATCCGACGCTGCAGGATGGCGTCATTGTCGGAGCCGGGGCCAAGATTCTGGGACCGATCACCATCGGCGAGCACTCCCGCATCGGCAGCAATTCGGTGGTGCTGCGCGATGTGCCGGCGCATTCGACAGTGGTCGGTATTCCGGGCACGGTGGTCGGCAAGGCCGAGGCATTGGTGACCGCCGACGGACGCCTGAATCTGGATCATCACCAGATGCCCAATCCCGTGGCCGAGGCGCTTAAGCATGTGGTGCAGATGGTCGATGACGTCAATGCGCGCGTGGATGCCATCCATCCGAAGCGCCAGACGAATGCTTCGGACAAGAAGCTGGCCGCTGATATGGAGAAGGAACACAAGGAACTCGACCGCTTTCTCGGCAGCGATATCTAGCGATTATCCCTAATACTTGACTAAAAAAGTATAGTATATGACCATAGGCCCAAGTGGGGTTTTTCCCACGGGAGGTATTCATGCGTTTGACCAGTAAAGGACGATATGCCGTGTCAGCCATGGTGGATCTGGCCCTTCATCAGCAGGAAGGCCCGGTGACGCTGGCGGCTATCGCCGAACGACAATTCATTTCCCTGTCCTATCTCGAACAGCTTTTTCGCCGCCTGCGCGAGGGAAAGCTGGTGCGCTCCGTGCGTGGACCGGGTGGCGGATATCTTCTCAACGACAATCCTGCCAACATCTCCGTCGCGGACGTGATCCGGGCGGTCGATGAAGAGGTCAAGGCGACCAAATGCGTCAATGCCATGCGCGGTTGCCATCGCGGTAACCGCTGTTCCACCCACAATCTGTGGGCGGCGCTCGGCAAACATATCTACCGCTTCCTCGATGTAGTGACCATCCAGCAGGTGTGTGAAAAGAACGTGCGCCTGGATGCGATCGACCTGCCTCCGGTTGAGAACTACCTTGTTGAGGATGAGGATGAAAGGCAGGAAATACCGATGACCATGGAGCCGAGGTTTGCGTCAACGGTATCTTGACTGCAACGCCACCTGTGCCGCGACCGACGCGGCGCTTGCGGCTGTCATGCAGGCCAGCCACGAGGCGTTCGGCAACCCGTCCAGCCTGCATTGGGCCGGCCGCGCCGCTCGCCGCGTGCTTGACGATGCGCGCGATACCCTGGCGGCGCATATCGGGACCGAGCCCGGAGCGGTGGTGTTTACATCCGGCGGTACCGAAGCCAACAACATGGCGATCTTTGGTACCCTGGCGGGTCAAAGCCCCGGGCGCATCGTCACCACGGCCATCGAGCATCCATCGGTGCTGCGCCCACTGGAACGCTTCGCGCAGCAGGGATGGGAACTGGTGCGTGTGCGGCCGGAACGGGATGGTGTGGTGGCAGCCGAGGCCATGCGCGAGGCGATCGACGGTGATACGCGCCTGGTATGCACGATGGCGGCCAACAACGAGACCGGAGTGATCCAGCCGGTGGCGCAAATCAGCCAGCATTGCCGCGCCATGCGCGTCCCGATGCTGGTGGATGCGGTGCAGGCCCTCGGCAAGATGCCCTTGGATTTGCGGGAATGGGATGCCGATTTCGTGGCGCTGTCCGCGCACAAGATCGGCGGGCCGAAGGGCGTGGGCGCACTGGTCGTGCGACGCGGGCAGACGCTGCAGGAATTGGCACCGGGCGGTGGCCAGGAGCGCAAGCGGCGCTCAGGTACCGAGAACGTGCCGGGAATCGCCGGCTTCGCCGCTGCGATCGGGCAGGTTGATTTCGAATCGATGCGCCCACTGCGCGATATGTTTGAACAGCGGTTGCTCGCCTCGTTTCCCGATGCGCACGTGTTCGCATCCACGGCAACGCGCCTGCCGAATACCAGCATGGTGCACATGCCGGGTATGGACGGCGAAACGCTGCTGATGCAGCTGGACCTGGCCGGTTTCGCGGTCGCTAGCGGTTCCGCCTGTTCGTCCGGAAAGCGCGAGCCCTCGCATGTGCTGCTGGCGATGGGGGCGTCGCAGGAAGAGGCGAGAAGCAGCCTGCGCCTCAGTTTTGGCCCCGGCAACACCATTGAGGATGTGCAGGCGCTGATCGAGGCACTGCAGGCATCGTACGGCCGGCTGCGGGCTATGGCCGGCATGCGGCGTACAGCCTGAGCATGTATCAATGACTGGGATGAGAGGTATGCCGATGGTTCCCGATATCGAATTCACCGAAGCCGCGCGTGCCCAGGCGCGGAAGGTGCTGCGCCAGGAGCAGGGCGATGGTGCCGAGGGCGGTATCCGCCTCAGTGTGCGTCGTGCCGGCTGTTCCGGCTATGAGTACGTAATGGCCTGTGCCCCGTTGCCGGAAGCGGGGGATCTGGTGCGGCATTTCGACGGTTTTGACCTGTATGTGGACAACGAGTCCTATGCCGAGGCCCTGCAGGGTGTCAGGGTCGATTTCCAGCAGGATATGCTGTCCTCGGCCTTCGTATTCATCAATCCTAACAAGAAGGGCGAGTGCGGCTGCGGGATGTCGTTTACCCTCTGATTCCACCATCGACTTTTGCCGGCATGCCGGCCATGCTTTCCACGGGCTATGCCCAGGGGGGAATCCATGCCATACGTCCTGTTGTCTATTTCAGGCCACGATCGTCCCGGCATCGTCCGCGATGTGGCCGAGGCGCTGCTGCATCTGGATGCCAACATCGAGGACTCGTCGATGACGGCACTGCGCGGGCGCTTCGCGATGATGCTGATCGTCCGCATGCCCGAGCAGGCCAGCCTCGGCGGGCTGAAGGGGGCGCTGGCCGAACTGGAACAGCGCACCAATCTCACCATCCAGTCCCAGCCCATCAGTGATCAGGAGGCGCAGGCCGAGTCCATCGAACCGGATTGCGTGGTGACGGTGCATGGCGCCGATCGCGTGGGCATCGTACATGCTGTCACCGAGGCGGTTGCCGGCTGCGGGGCCTCGGTGGTCGACCTGTCCACGCGGGCACATGGCTCGGGGGACCAAGCCGTGTACATGATGGCGCTGGAGGTGAATACGGGAACGCGGGGTGATGAGATGCGTGATGCGCTTGCAGCCGTGGCCTCGCGGCTGGGTGTGGATATCGCCGTACACGACATCGACGAAGCGGTACTCTGACGCTTGCCGTCTCCCGTGCTGACCTTGCCCGACCCAAGGCTCAGGATGCGCTCGCAGCCGGTGCGAAAGTTTTCCGGCGATTTCCCGAACAGGCTTGATGAACTGGAGCAGGCGATGCGGGCCGGACCGGGCGGGGTGGGGATCGCCGCACCCCAGATCGCTTGGCCGGTGCGGGCGGTGATCATCGACTGCCGCTCATCCCGCAGGCCATGCCGCAACCACGGGTTGCTGCGTCTGATCAATCCCGAGATCGAGTTGGGTGGAAAGCAGGTGCTGGGGCGGGAGGGCTGCCTGTCGGTGCCGGACTGGGTGGGCATGGTGCCGCGTGCCACCGAAATCTCCGTCCGTTATCAGGATGCATCGGGAAGCCGGCAGCAGCTGCAGGCCTCGGGATTCGAGGCTCGGGTCATCCAGCACGAGGTCGATCACCTGGACGGCATCCTGTTCATCGACCGTGTGGTGTCGGTGCACGACCTGATCCGCAGACCTCCAACCGACTGATCCAGCCTATTTTTCCTGCGGATTCCGGTTGAGCCTGTTGATCACCTGTATGGTGCCTGTCAGCGCGTGGCTGGACTCGTGCAGCATCACAGCGAGCAGGGGGGGATGGGCATCCAGGGCCTGACGGAAGATGTCGACCGGCAGGCTCAGCACCACGCATTCTTCCATGGCGACGATGGAGGTCAGGAAGGTGTCGGAGCCGAGTACGGAACCGGTCATCAGGGCCGCCTCGTTGGCGATCATCCGCCCCGGTTTCAGGGAGTCGAACAGGTGGCTGTTGCCATCCTTGTCGTCGGTCATCCGCCGGGCCATGCCGGAGACCAAAAAGCCGACCTCGCGAATGGGCGAGCCCGCTTCGGCGATCAGTTCGAACATCTTGTACCGGTTGATTTGCGCCCGTTCCGCCATGATGCGGCGCAATGTGACCGGTACGGTGGCCATGATGGGCATGCTGCTGAGCATCAGCATACGCTGGCGAACATGGTGCTCGTTGCGCATCGACACCTCGATTTCCGGGTGATCGAGGAACAGGCGGGTGACCATTCTCGGGGTGAACCGGATCAGGGTGGAATCGCTGTTGGCCATGATATCGGCATTGCGCGGGGTGCCATCGAGCATCGCAGACTCGCCGACCGTCTGGTTCTGACGGAGGATATCGATCAGCATCGCCTGTTTTTCATCCGCGTCGGGAAGCCAGATCGACAGCTCGCCTCGTTCGAGCACGTACACATGCTCGTCGGTTTCCCCCTGGCGCATCAGATAGCTTCCCTCGCTGACCTCGATCTGCGTCGGGCGCTCGCCGAACCGTGACCAGTGCCTGTTTCCGATATAGGGAAACAACGGACTGATGGTAACCGGCATCTGCGCCTCATCCGGAACGCCAATCAGCTTCTGCAGCTGTTCGAGCGCCTGCGCGTCATCTGCCCTGTCGAGTTGCTCGAAGCGCTTGCGCAGTTTGTCGAGCACCATCTTGGCCTTGATATCCTGCCCCAACTGCAGCAACAGCTCCGCATACCGGCGCGGGTAACGCGTATCCTCCGGGTACATCAGGGTCAGCTGCTGGTAGAGCACCGCCTTGTGCGACAGCCCCTTGTCGCCAGGTTCATTCATGGTTGCTGCGAACGACCTTGCGCATGAAGCGCGCGCGCTGTGCCTCCGCATGCCGGAACAGGTCCTCCCGCAGGGGCGGATACGCTTCGACTACATTCTTGAATGCCGCGTACGGGATATGCGCCATCGATACCTGTTCCAGGGCCATCAGGTCGGCCGGGCATGAGGCCTTGAACAGGGCCGAGGTGTCACCGACCAGTTCACCTATGGGCAGCGATTCCAGCTCGATGTACTTGCCGGTGTCCCTGCGCATGACATAGGAGGCCTTGCCGCGCAGCAACATGTCCACTTCCGTTAATTCCTCGCCGGCGTAGTGGATCATGGATTTGTTCAAATAGTGTTTGATGCGCGCCTCGCCGGCCAGATGCTGGCGCATGTGCATGGGGATGTCGCGCAGCACGCCGTTGATGGAAATCAGGGCGGTCATGTGGCGCAACTCGGCCGTTATCTCGAGCTCCTGTTGCAGATGGGGATGATTGAGGAGGAATTCGAGGGATTTTTTGCGTGGGATCTCGAGAATGACGCTGTCCTTGTTGGCCACGACATCGGCGCCGCGCGGTCCGGGATTGAGGAATGCGCCTTCCCCGAAGACGTCGCCAGCCTCGATCAGGTTCAGCATGATGGCGCGGCCACGTTCGTCCTTCTTGAATATGGCCGCCTCGCCCTTGATGACGATGAAAAGCGTATCCCCGAATTCCCCCTCGCGGCAGATATGGTGTCCCTCACGCACCTTGCGCTGATTGGTCAGCGCCCATAAGCGGCCGAGATTGCCCTCGATGATCTGCATCATCGGGTTCTCCGCCGTTTCCTGGGTGGCGATCACCTTGCCGATCACCGGGAACTCCCGGATCAGGGCGCGTGCCTTATCGTCCTGGTGTTGGTCGGTCAGCAACTGGTGCAGGCGGCGCAGTACTTCGGTGGCGGTGGTGGCCCGCTTGGCTTCGAGCAAAAGCTCCGCGTACTTGCGCAGATAGGAGGGGTTGTCCGGATAGATCTTAACCAGATCCGCATAGACATCGAGCGGGTCATCGCCGCCGTTGTTCTGCGGAGGCATCGGGATCGGAAGGGGTGTCTCATCGATGGCCATCAGACATTCTCCTCTGCCTGTTTCAGGGTTGCCAGCCCCGCCGCATTCATGCAGCGCTGTACCATCAGGTTCGGCTGTTCGCGCAGGTCGACCTCGCGTGGCTGGATGCGGTTGCCATGGCGGTCCATGGTCAGGTAAACCCTGGGCCGCAGGGGCAGGCGGGGCTGGACGCGGATTACCTGGCCGACCTCTCCCGAGTTAAGTTGCACATAGGTACCGACAGGATACAGGGATACGGATTCGATCAGTGCCTTCAGGATCGACGGGTCGAACGCGTCCTTGTACTTGTTGACCAGTTTGCGGATGGCATCTCTCGGAAGCAGACGCTCCCGGTAGGTGCGGACATGCACCAGCGCCTCGAACATCGATAGCAGGCCGACGATCCTGGCGCTGAGTGCGATATTGCTGCCGGAAAGCCCCAACGGGCCGCTGCCGTCGTAGCGCTCCTGGGCCTGCTGGGCGGCGAGCAGCAATACGGGATCGGTGACGCCGCATTGCTTCAGGTATTCGAGGCTTTTTCCGGGAGTCTTGCGGATCAGCGCCCGCTCGACATCGCTCAGGGTGCTTTCCTTCAGGCGGGTATCCACCAGGATCAGGGCCATGCCGATATTGTGCAGCATGGATGCGGCCGTATAGCGCGTGATCTCCGCCGGTTCCATATGCATCTGCATGCAAACCTTGATGCCATAGAGCATCATCATCACGGCCTTTTCCAGCAGATCACCAATGGTGGCGTGGCGATCGCGGAATTCGTCGATATGGTTCGAGATCTCCAGTTCGAGGCCGTTCAACCGTTCGCTGTCTGTGTAGACTGACTCGGTGAACCGGTCCAGATGCATCAGCAGGGGAGACAGATCCGAGGCCTTGTTGTGCCCGGCATCCTCGTAAATCCGCAACAGCGTAGCCGTGCATTCCGACAGCCAGGCCGCCTGGGTGTTGTTGTTTGTTTCCTGCATGGTCATTTCCGGCAGCAGCGGCTGGTCGGGCGTTTCCTCCGCCAGGTGCGAAACAGGCCCGAAGTTTTCCCCTTCCGTGCTGTCGGAGGCAGGCTGTGCGGATTCTTCCTGCAGTTCGGCATCGGCGATTTCGGGGGGCAGGGGTTCGGCGTCGTCGGCCTCGTTCCTGGCCTGCTGGGCCCGCAGCATGTCGATGTGGGTGCCGGAAGGCGCAGGCTGCTGCTGCGGCGTCTGCTGCCCGGTATCGGACAACTCATCCGCCAGGGGAGCGGAGGCAGAATCCGGCGATAGCGCCGATTCCTCTTGCAACCCGGCATCGGATATCCCGGGAGCCGGCTCCCGGTTCGGCGGCGTCTGCTGCCCGCTGGCCTCTCGCTTGGCACGCTGGGCACGCAGCATGTCAATGTACGTGCTCATGCCACAGCATACCTCTGCGCGGTTTGCGAGACCAGATTGCTGTCAATACGGTCGGCATGGTTGCGCATGCCCATGATCAGGCAGTTGTCCATCAGATGGTTGATGCGCCGAGGCACGCCTTCGGTCAGCCGGTAAATGCTTTCCACGGCCTGGCGCGTCAGAAACGGGTTGTCATAGCCGGCCATGCGCAGGCGGTGCAGGATGTAATGCGTGGTGCCTTCCAGGTCGAAGGGCCGCAGGTGCAGTGCCAGGGCGATCCGCTGCTGCAGTGGCGGTAGCTTGGCGATGATGGTGGACAGTTCAGGCTGGCCGACGAAGACCAGGGTGATCAGAAATCGTCCGTCAAGCTGGAAATTGAGCAACAGGCGCAACTCCTCGAATGTTTCGAGATCGGGGATGCTTTGCGCCTCGTCGATGCAAATCAGGGTATGGCGGTTTTGCTCGGCATTGACGGCCAGCAGGTCCTGGATGCGATGCAGCAGCACGCTGGTCTCCTTCGAATCCTCCTGGATGCCGAGCTGACGCGCGACCTCGGCCAGCATCTCACCGGGTTCCAGCCGGGGATAGGCGATCAGGGCGATGTCATAGGCGGAGGCGGGCAGGGACAGCAGCACGCGCTGCAGCAGCGTGGACTTGCCGCAGCCGATGTCGCCGGTCAGCAGGATCACGCCCTTGCGGCGGTGTATGCCATCCATCAGATCGTCATATGCCACATGATGCTGGGAGGATTCGAAGAAGTAGCGTTCGCCGGCCGCGTTGTCGAACGGGAAGTCACGCAGGTGCCAGTATTCGAGATACATCGGACGCCAATCAGCCGTCGCCCGGGTGTGCATGCGCGCACAAGCTGACTGCAGATCCGCTATCGGCAAGTGTGGCGTGTACGGCTTGCGGGCAGCCGCTGCCAAGGATCCGGGGGGTAATTTTCCGGGCCGGAATGGCCATCTGTTCGGCATATGGATGACACGACTTGGGCATGGTTAAAGACTATGCGCGATGCACTTGATACAAGTCAAGTGAAGAAGTGCAGAAAGAACAACTCGTATGATCCTGAAATAATTAAATAAATTTATTTTCCATGATTGACTGAAAGCACAGATTGTAGTTGACTGTCATGATGGCAGGAATGGGAACATCGGGATTTCGCCGGGCAGCGCTTCTGGCCGTCCTGATGCTGGTGTCGGCCTGCCATACCGTGGTTCCCGAACCCACCCTGCGTCTGAGCGGCAATCGTCCGCTTCCCACCTATTCCATGCACCAGATCGGCCCCCAGCGCATCGGGGCTGCGCAGGCGGTGCGTTTTGCCGATATCAACCAGGACGGACACCTGGATCTGCTGATCGGGGAGAAGCGGGGATTCAGGATCGAAGCGGGAGACGGCCACGGGCGATGGGTTTCCCTGCCCGGCCCCCGCACCGGCATCAACCCCCGTTTCATGGCCGTGGGCGATGTCAACCATGACGGCCAGCCGGATGTCTTGATCGGCGGGGGCGGCGCCCAGAAGGGGTTGCAGATATGGACCCGCGACGCTACTGGCCATCACTGGCGGCAGCTTGCCTCGCCCACGGACAGGGGCGTGTTCGTCGACGCCAAGCTGGCCGATGTCAACGAGGACGGCTGGCCGGACATCGTGGCCGTGCGCCGGGACACACCACCTGCCGGCGGCATCTATGTCTGGCTCAATGACGGCCATGGGGGATGGTTCGCCTCGGTCGGTCCCACGGTCCAAGGGCAGTTCACCGGGGTGGCGGTGGCCGATGTCAACGGCGACGGGCATGTCGATATCGTGGCCTCTCGCCGGGGTGGTCTGGGCTCGGTGAAGGCCGGCGGTGGCTGGCGGCAAGTGGGCGGCGTGCAGATATGGAAGGGAGATGGCACCGGCCGCTGGTCGCCTGAAGCCCTGCCGGCAGGTGGCGATGCCGAATCGGTAACGGTGGGCGATATCGATGGCGACGGACGGCTGGATATCGTGGCGGGCATGTACCAGCAGGGGATCCGGGCCTGGTTCGGCACCTCCTCGGGCTGGACCATGCGCGTCGTGACGAGCAAGCATACATGGAGATCGGTGCGCATCGGCGATCTGAGCGACAACGGCAAGCGTGACATCGTGGCTACCTCGGCCGATGGCAAGGGGATAGGTATCTGGGACTGGCGCGACGATCGGTTTGTACCGAGATCTGGCCTCGTACCGGATTACGGTGCCTATCTGGACATGGATCTCGGCGATGTGTTCGGCAAGGGCCAACTGGATATCGCAGCGGTGCATACCGGCGGTGCAGTCGAGGTATGGTCGGGAAGACAGGCGGCCGTTACCCGGCTTGTCGCCACCGAAGGCAATAGGATCGGCCAGCCCAAGGCCATCTTCTTCGCTACCGGATCGGCAACGCTGAACGCCAAGGCCGAGGCGCAACTGAGCTCGTGGTATCGGGCGTTGCCAAACACGAAGCTGCCCGTACTGTTCCGTCTGGAGGGCCATGCGGACCTGCGTCCGGTGCATTCCGATCTGTTTCCGAACAATGTGGCCCTTTCCCGCGCCCGTGCGGAAGCGGTGGCGGCATGGCTGAAGACGAAGGGGGTGGCGACAGCCGCGATTCGCATTGTGGCTATTGGCGATGAGCCTGCGTTGCCACCGGGCATGAATGCCGCCGCGCTGGCCAGAAATCGGCGGGTCATGGTCTCCGCGTTCGATCAGAGCCACGTGCGCATGCTGCCGGCGCAGGCGGGCGGGCCCACACGCGATCTGTTCCATGTCAGCGAAAACGACGTGTTCAAGACCATCCACGGCATCCCCGAGTACCGGGTTGGTCCGGGGGACGAGCTGTCGTTCACGTTCTGGGTGGCGGGCAAGAGCGACGAGCACAAGGTCACCGTCCAGGTCGATGGCACGGTTTCACTGCCTTATCAGGAGTCGTTGAAGGTGCAGGGGCTGACGACGACCGAGATCAAGCGGAAGATCACGCGCCTGCTGGCAAAATACGAAAAGCATCCGCGTGTGGACGTGATGGTGCTTAAGCACAGGAGCAAGACGGTCAGCATTTTCGGAGAGGTGCAAAACCTGACGCGGCAGCCTACCGGTCCAGGCACCTATTACCTCAAGGGAAAGGAATCGCTTGTGGATTTCCTGTCCCGGGCGGGCGGACCGGCCAATGATGCCGACTTGACGAAGGTGCAGATCCTGCGTCACGGGAAGACGATGACGCTGAACCTGGATCGGGCGATCAGGCAGGGGGACTGGACGGAGAACGCCATTTTGGACAATGGAGACACAATCTTCGTCCCATCCCTGGCCAAGTCCGAACGGCGTGTGTATGTGCTGGGCGATGTCAAGAAGCCCGGCATTGTCAAATTTAACGGCGACATCACCTTCCTGGATGCCATCTCGAAGAGCGGTGGTTTCGGCGATACCGCCTATCTGCAGGATATCCGCATCATACGCGGCAACAGGAAGCATCCCGAGATCCTGCCGGTGGCGTTCAATCGCTTCATGGAGCAGGGCGATTTGTCGCAGAACGTGACCCTGCAGGATAAGGATGTGATCATCGTGCCGCGCAGCCCCATCGGCAACTGGAATCACTTCATCCAGCAGATCAGTCCCACCCTGGATCTGCTGTTCAAGCCGCTGTACACTTATCAGGAACTGCTGATGATCCGCTTCCTGCAACAGCGGTTGTAATACCGATGGCGACACAGCAGTCCACGAGCGGATACGAGCTCAACCTCAACGAGTACTGGCAGGTCATTCGCCGCCGGCGCTGGATGATCCTGTTCTGCGCCGTGGCCATGGGCAGCTTCAGCTGGCTGTTCACCTGGCTGAACCAGCCGCCGCCGCTGTACAGCTCCAGCGCCCAGGTGAGGATCGATCAGACCACCAACCTGGCCAATCTGCTGATACAGGGCGGGGGTCAGCTCAGCCCGATGGATAATATGCGCACCCAGCTGATGCTGGTGAATTCCTATGCCCTGATGGAACGGGTGGCCGAGCGCATGGGCAGGATACCCAAGGACCTGACGGCCGATCAGATCCGCGCCAACCCCCAGTACATGGATGATATCATGGCCCTGAAGGGGGATGTCAGTGCGTCGCAGGAGGGCGACACCGGCATCATCACCATCACGGCAGTGTCCATCTATCCCGACATGGCCCGCGAGCTGGCACAGACGGTGGCGGATGAATTCCGCACCTACGATATCGAGGAAAAGAACCGGCGCGTTTATGAGGCCAAGAACTTCATCAAGAAACAGCTGGTGCTGGTACAGGATCGCCTGCGCAAATCGGAGGAGGCCGTGCGCAATTTCAGGCAGACCAACCATCTGTCCAACATTGGTGCCAATTCCGCGGCAATCAGCAAAATGGTCGCGGATTTCGAGTTTTCCTACCGCAAGCAGGTACAGCGGCTGAACAGCCTGCGCTTTGCGCTGAACCAGCTGCGCAGCCGTCTGAAGAGCAATACCTGGGATTATCAGGCCGTGTCCGTGCCGGACAAGGTCAGCACCTATTTTGACGGCTTGAACCAGCGCTTGGTGCAGCTGGCGCTGAAGCATACCGAACTGGCGACCAACTTCACCGATGCCTATCCGCAGATGGTCGATCTCAGGGAGCAGGCGGTCGAGATCCTGCGCAGCATGGTTGATGAGCTGGGCAGGCAGGTGAAGCTGACAACCCGGCGCATGGCGGATATCCAGAAAAGCATCGAGGCCACCGAGCGGCAGTACATGGGATTGCCGGATCAGGCGCTCGAGCTGCAGCGCCTGAAGCGCACCGTACGCATCAATGAGGATCTGTTCGATCTGCTGGAGAAGAAATATCAGGAAGTGTTGATCAAGGAGGCCGAGAAGGTTCAGGATGTCACCCTGCTCAGGCCGGCCATGCTATCGTCGGTACGGATCAATCCCGTGCGCACGGTGCAGACCGCGACGGCCGGCAGCATCCTCGGTCTGGTGCTGGGGCTGATCATTTCCCTGGTCCTGGAGACGATGGATACGTCGATCGGCACCATCGAGGAAGTGGAATCCTTCCTGGAATCGCCGGTGATCGGTTTCGTGCCGCATTTGTCCCATGACGAGGCCGCCGAGCTGTTTTCGGGCGTGGAGGGACTGGATACCTCCGGCCATCAGTTCGAGCGCCAGATACGCCTGGTGACCCATTTCTCACCACCGTCGACCATCTCGGAAGCCTATCGCAGCCTCAGGACCAATCTGATGTTTTCGCAGACGGGGGAAAAGCGCTTGGTGCTGGTGACCAGCGCCACGATCAGGGAGGGCAAGTCCACGGTCGCGTCCAACCTGGCGGTCGTCGTGGCTCAGCAGGGCGCGCGCGTGCTGCTGATCGACGCGGACCTGCGCAAGCCGATCCAGCACCATACCTTCGGCATTGCGCGCGAGCCGGGCCTCAGCGAATGCCTGATCGGTCAGACCCAGTGGCGGGATGCCGTGCGTCGCTTCTCCGATGTGATGCTCGGCGACATGGGCATCGACCGGGCCCTGCTGACCCCGGGCCTGGACCAACTGGACATCCTGACCAGCGGACGCGTCAAGGCCAATCCGCCGGACCTGCTATCCTCCCCGAACATGCGGCTGATCCTGGACGAGGTGCGGCAGGAATACGATATGGTGGTGATCGACATGCCGCCGACGCTGCATACGACGGATGCCACCATTCTCGCGCCCATGGTCGACGGGGTGCTGCTCGTCTACCACATCGGTGCGGTGGTGCGCGGGGCGCTGAAACGCGTCAAGACCTCAATCGAGAATGTCGGGGGCCATGTGCTGGGCATCGTGCTGAACGGCGTGCGTGGGGAGGTCACACCCGACTATGCCAAGTACAAGATGGATCGCTACTATACCTATGCCTACGGTGAACATGCGGGGGAAGAGAAGGCCTGGTCCGTGCAGCGGATTGAAGGGATGGTCCGAAGAAGCATGGCGAACACCTGGCGGAAGGCTCGCGGTTTTTTCAGCCGGAGTAAGGATGCAGCGGGATCTTAACCGCTTCCGCCGCCGCCGCCGCAGGCGGCAGCGCCTGCTGGCCATCATCGTCGCCGCGCTGCTCGGAGCACTGACCATCGTGCTGATGCGCTCCTGCGCCGATCGCTTCCATGGCCCGTACAACAAGGGCTACCAGCCGATGGATCAGCAGCGCCAGATGCAACAGGGGGGTGAGAACTGAGGCTGCCGAATCAAATCCGCGTCCCCTTTCCGCCGTCCATCCTGATCACGGCGCTGCTGGTGGGCATGCTGCTGTACGCCGCCTTCCTCGTGGCGCCGGATACGGTACGCATGCCGATCCTGATCCTGGCGGCACTGATGGTGGCGCTCGTGGCCTTTTCCAGCGTGGAGTTGACGCTCTACCTGCTGATCCTGTCCACGCTGCTGTCACCGCAGTTGCGTTTCGGCGGCGCTACCGCCGCCCAGATGGCGGCCGAACACATCAGCACCACCGCCTCCCGTGGCATCACGCTGCGCGTGGATGATTTGCTGTTGATACTGATCAGTCTGACCTGGCTGTTCCGCATGGCCATCTTCAAGGGACTGGGCACGGTGCGCAAGACACCGATCAACAGTCCCATCGGCTGGTACTGGCTGGCGACCGCCTTCGCCACGCTGGTCGGCTACTATGCGGGCAGGGTCGGCATGTATGGCTTCTTTTTCGTGGTCAAGTACCTGGAATATTTTGTGCTTTTCTACATGATCGTCAACCAGATCCACGATGAGCAGGCGATCCGCCGCTACATCAAGGTGATGCTGTTTACCTGCCTGGTGGTCAGCATCGTCGGTATCGCCCAGATACCGAGCGGGGCGCGGGTTTCGGCCCCGTTCGAGGGGACTGATGGCGATCCGAACACCTTCGGCGGCTATCTGGTGCTGATGTTTTCCGTGGTGCTCGGCATCTTCCTGCAAGTGCAGGATCGGGCAAGGAGGTTCAGGCTGGCCGTGCTTGGCTGTATCATCCTGGTGCCACTGGCGTTTACCGAATCCCGCTCCTCATACCTAGCATTCATGGTCGCAATCGGCATGTTCATGCTGTTTGCCAGGCAGAAGCGCCTGCTGATCATCGTCAGCCTGGTGGGGCTGACCCTGGTGCCGGTGGTGCTGCCACAGAATGTGATCCAGCGCGTCATGTACACCTTCGACCAGGCGCGCGAGTCCGGGCAGATCGCGGTGGGTGGCATGCATCTCGATACCTCGACCAGCGCGCGCCTGCGTTCCTGGGAACATGTGCTCAAGCACGATTTTCCCCGGCATCCACTGATCGGCGTCGGCGTCACCGGCGGCGAGTTTATGGATGCCCAGTATGCGCGCGTGCTGTCCGAGACGGGTATCATAGGCCTGGTGCTGTTCGTCTGGTTTCTGCGCCGGGTGTGGGTGCTGCTGCGCCGATGCTATGATCGTCTGCAGGATCCGGTGCTCAAGGGCACGGCCCTCGGCACCCTGTGCGGATACGGCGGCCTGTTGTTCCATGCCATCGGCACCAATAGTTTCATCATCGTGCGTATCATGGAGCCGTTCATGATTCTGCTCGGTCTGTTGATGGCCGCCATGCTGGTGGAGCAGGACGATGTGCAGGCGCCCGAAGCCAACCTGCAGCCGGAAACTTCCCGGTTGCAAACTGCCGGGACAGGGTGAGGATATACGGGCATGCGGTCGATGACGGGTAAATTCCTCCTGCTGGCCATGACGGCGTTGTGGCTGATGGCGGCCGGCATGCGCTCGGGTGAGGCGGCCACCATTGACGATGTGCGCCTGTGGACCGCGCCGGACCATTCCCGCTTGGTATTCGATCTGGACCATTCGATCAGTTACGACCTGTTCAGGCTGCACAATCCTGAACGCATCGTCGTGGACATGCGCCGCACGCGCCTCGGCACCAAAAGCATCGACAGCCTGCCGCTGCCCGATCCGGTGATCCAGGATATCCGGCACGGTGCGCCGAGCCCGGATGTGCTGCGCGTGGTCGTCGACGTCAAGGAGAAGGTGCAGCCCCGCTCGTTCCTGCTCAAACCGATGCAGGGCAAGCCCTATCGTCTGGTGGTCGATCTGTTGCGTCCCGAGAAAGGAGACAGGAACCAGTCGCCGATCACCGCCCAGAGCACCAGCCACGAGGTGGTGATCGCCGTCGATGCGGGACACGGGGGCGAGGATCCCGGCGCCACCGGCCCCCACGGCCTGCAGGAGAAGGTCGTGACACTGGCCGTGGCCAAGGCCCTGGCCAGGGACATCGATGCTCACCCGGGCATGCATGCCTTTCTGACCCGCACCGGCGATTATTATGTGCCGCTCGAAGAGCGCGTGCGCCTGGCGGTGCGGGCACATGCCGATCTGTTCATCAGCATCCACGCCAATTCAAGCCGCGATCATTACGTCAAGGGAGCCAGCGTGTACATGCTTTCCGAGAAAAAGGCCTCGGACAAGGTGGCGCAGATTCTGGCCGACAAGGAAAACGCCGCTGATGCGATCGGCGGGGTGATGCCGCAGGAGGTCCAGGATCCCGTGGTCAACGAGATCCTGGTGGATCTGAAGAAGCGCGAAAGCCTGAACAGCGCGCAGATCCTGGCCAAGGACATCCTGCATGATCTGGGCAAGATCGAACCGATCAAGTACCCGAAGGCCAAGAGCGCGCGCTTCGTGGTCCTGACCGAACCGCGCATGCCGAGCGTGCTGGTCGAGCTCGACTTTATCTCCAACCCGCGGCGCGAGCGCCTGCTGCGCGAGACCAGGTATCGCAAGAAGCTGGCCAGGGCCCTGAGCCAGGCCAGCCTGACCTTCCTCAAGCAGGAGGGGCGCCTGGTGGTGGCCAAGCGTAAAAGCCCCCGGGCTGCCAATCGCACATACGTGGTCAAGCCCGGGGATAACCTGTGGAAGATCTCGAAACGCTATGACGTGCCCGTCGCCGATATCCGGCAGACCAATCATCTGGATTCCTCCCAACTCTTCGTCGGCCAGCAACTGACCCTGCCGGATTCCAATTCGTGAGCACACGCCAGCTCTATCGGCGCCTGCTGGCATTCCTGCGCCCGTATTACGGGCGCCTCGGCGTAGCGATGCTTTGCATGATCGTGCTGGCAGCGTGCACCGCAGCGCTGGCCTGGGCCCTCCGCCCTGCGCTGGACGATGCGCTGACCGGCAAGAACCAGCAGATGATCTACCTGATCCCAGTCATGATCATCGGCCTGTATATCGTCAAGGGCATCGCCTACTACGGGCAGGCCTACCTGATGGGCTTCATCGGGCAGCGAGTGATCTTCGATCTGCGCAACGCGTTGTACCGCCGGCTGACCGAGCAATCCCTCGGCTTCTTCGCGCACCGCAAGACCGGCGAGATGCTGGCGCGCCTGAGCTACGACGTGACGCTGGTGCAGGCGGCGGTCAGCACCACGGTGACGTCCCTGATGCGTGACGTGGCGACCATCGTGTTCCTGATAGCTGTGATCCTTTACCAGGACTGGATGCTGGCCCTGATCTCGCTGATGGTGTTCCCGGTCGTGGTCTACCCGATCGCCCGCTTCGGGCGCAACATGCGCCGGGCCAGTCGTGACGGCCAGGTGTCGATGGGCGAGATGTCGAGCCTGGTCGAGGAGACGGTCGGCGGCATCCGCGTGGTCAAGGCCTTCGGCATGGAGGACTACGAACGTGGCCGATTCGAGCGATTCACGCGGGATTTCCTGCGCCACCAGCTGCGCACCGTGCGCGTCAGCGCCCTGTCGTTCCCGATCATGGAGCTTCTGGCCGGCTTCGGCATCGCCGGCGTGCTGCTGTACGGGGGGCTGAAGGTGGCTTCCGGGCAGACGACGGCCGGCACGCTGGTTTCGTTCCTGGCGGCGCTGATCATGCTCTACGAGCCGGTCAAGCGCCTGTCCAGCGCCAACAACCAGATCCAGCAGGGGTTGGCGGCATCCGAGCGCATCTTCGAGGTCATGGACGAACCGGTGACCATCCAGGACTCATCTTCGGCGGTACCGCTGGCCGGATTCAGGCAGGGCATTGCCTTCGAGCATGTGGCCCTGCAATACCCCGGCGCCGAGCGGCCGGTGTTACAGGATGTCAGTTTCGAGGTCGGGGTCGGCGAGGTGGTGGCGCTGGTCGGGCGCAGCGGCGCCGGCAAGAGCTCGCTGGTCAACCTGATCCCGCGCTTTATCGATGTCAGCGGCGGCACGGTGCGTATCGACGGGCACGATGTGCGCGAGCTTACGCAGGATTCGCTGCGCGCGCAGATGGCGTTCGTCACCCAGGAGGTGATTCTGTTCAACGATACGGTGCTGAGCAACATCGCCTACGGCCACGACGAGGCCGACATGGCGAAGGTGGAGGCGGTGGCGAAGGCCGCCAACGCGCACGAGTTCATCGTCAGTCTGCCGCAGGGCTACCAGACCCTGGTCGGCGAGCGCGGGGTGATCCTGTCCGGCGGTCAGCGCCAGCGCCTGTCGCTGGCCCGGGCCCTGCTGAAGGATGCGCCGATCCTGATCCTGGATGAGGCGACCAGCAGCCTGGACACCGAATCCGAGCGCCTGGTGCAGCAGGCCATCGACCGCCTGATGCAGGGGCGCACCGTCATCGTCATCGCCCACCGCCTGTCGACGATCCGCCATGCCAGCCGCATCGTCGTGCTCGATCAGGGGCGGGTGACGCAGGTCGGCACCCACGACGAGCTCTTGGCGGCGGGTGGGCTGTACGCCGAGCTGTACCACATGCAGTTCGAGTCGCAGGAACTGGAATGAACCAGCGATTCATCGGTCGCTTGGTTCCCAAAGTGATTTATCTTATCTATCGGTTTCTGTGCAAGACGATCCGTTGGGAGTATGTCGGAGATCGCTATGACAATGCGATGCCACCATTCGTTCTCGGGTACTGGCATGCAAGGATTCTGATGCTCCCGTACGCCTTTCCAGGCTGGAATGGCTCGCTCCTGATTTCGGATCACCAGGACGGCAGCTATATCGCTGATGCTGCCAAATTGATGGGCTTTGATTCCACCCGCGGTTCTTCCACCCGCGGAGGTTCGCGGGCCCTGCTGGCACTGATCCGGATTGCCAGGTCGGGATTCCCAATCGCCGTTACCCCGGATGGACCGAAGGGGCCGGCCGAAGAGATGAAAATGGGAGTCGTGCTGATGGCAAAGAAGAGTGGGCTGCCGTTTCGTTCAGCCTGTTATGCGACCCGACAGTACTGGCGCGCCGGGTCGTGGGATCGTTTTTACATCCCCAAGCCTTTTACAAGGGGTGTTTTTGTCCTCAGTGATCCCATCGTCGTCGAGGATACGGATGAAAAGACGCTTGCCCGCTTTCAAGCGGTGATGGATGAAACCCAGGCAAAAGCCGATAGTTATTTCGTATAATTTCCGCGTCCAGCCCAAAAAAAGTGGTTCACCCGACACAACCATCACGATAAATTAGGTCCATTGGTTTTGGACGGTAAATGAATGGACTGGTTAATTCCTCGACTCATCTATCTGATTCACAAGTTTCTTACGGTGACCATCCGCTGGGAATTCGTCGGCGAGCGCTACAAACCGGGCGCTGCACCCTACCTCCTCTGCTTCTGGCATGCCCGCATCCTGATGATGCCCTACGCCTACAGGGGGTGGGACGGTTCGATGATGATTTCCGAACACAAGGACGGCGTCTATATCGCCGACGCCGTAGAGTTGATGGGTATCGAATCCAGCCGCGGCTCAACCAAAAAGGGAGGGGCGCGCGTGTTCCGGGAGATGATCAGTAAGGCCAAAAAGGGCAGGGCACTCGGCATTACGCCGGACGGCCCGAAGGGGCCGCGCGAGGTGATGCAGCCGGGTACCGTGCTGCTGGCGAAGAAGAGCGGATTGCCGATTCGCCCCGCCTGCTATGCGACGAAACGGCATCGGCGGATCAATTCCTGGGACCGTTTCTACCTGCCTCTGCCGTTCACACGCGGCGTGTTCGTCATCGGCGAGCCTGTCTATGCGGACAGCGACGACAATGCCGAAAATCTGCACCGCTTCCAGCAGGCGATGGACGAGGTCCAGGCCAGGGCGGACAGCTATTTCGATTGATGGCCGCTTACAGTCAGCAGCGGACCCTCAGAGGGTCTGCAATCTCAGTAGCGATTCGGTTGTCGCACTGGATTAATAGATAGAGCAGATGCTATGTCGGCGCGTCCAGGTATTGTTGCGCAATGCCAGTTGGCATGTTTCAAAACTGTCGTAGAACTCTTCGGATATGCGTTCCGAGCATCCAAGTTCGCAGCGCCCGATGAAGTATCCACGATCGCTGTGCATGACTATGTACAAGCCGGCTCCTTTCAATGAAACCAATGAATAAAAAGGCATGCTACACGCATGCCTCCATTTTTAATATATCGCGCATGTCACGAATGGCCGGTCATGGCAGCGGCCATTGCATGTGTTAATTGGAAAGGACTCTCAGCCAGGCGCCTTCCAAGAGGCCGGCATCGACGACGATCAGCTCCGGATGGTGCCAGCGGGCGAAGATGGCATCGATGATGGCCAGGCCTGCCACGATCAGATCGGCCCGGCCCGGCTCGATGGTGCGAAGCGCCTGGCGCTTATCGTGGGTCATGGCCAGCAGGCGATCGCGCAGGGCGATGAACTCGGTATGCGGCATACGGTGGTTGTTGATGCGCGCGATGTCGTACGGATGCAGGTCGAGCTCGGTGGCGGCCAGGGTGGTGATGGTGCCGGCGGTGCCGACCAGATGCTTCGGCGCCTTCCCGTCGGGCCAGCCGTCGGCCACCGCGTCCAGATGCATGCCGGCGGTGCGCACCATGGCCCGGTAATCCTCGGCCGACGGCGGATCGCTGGCCAGATGCGCCTCCACCAGGCGCACCACCCCGAGCCGGCGGCTGACGGCATCGACGAGGGCCTCATCCCGTACGCGGATGAACTCGGTGCTGCCGCCACCGATGTCGAACAGCAGCATGTCATTTCTCGTTTCAGGACATAGCACGCCCATGGCGCCTGCCAGCGACAGCCGCGCCTCGGTGTCGCCGTCGATGATGCGCACACGGATGCCGGTCACCTCTTCGATGTGCTGGCGGAAGTCCTCGCCGTTGGCGGCCTCGCGCATCGCAGCGGTGGCCACCGCCTGGGTTCCGCCCAGGCGCGCCCCGTGTTTGGCGATCAGGTGCGCGAATTCCATCAGGGCGGCCATGGCCCGTGCCATGGCTGCTTCGGACAGCTGGCCGCTTTGGTGCAGCCCCTCACCAAGGCGCACGATGCGATGGTCGCGGTAGACATCGCGCCAGGGAGCGGCGGAGCCGGGCGGGGGATCGGCGGCGATTAGCAGGCGCAGGGTGTTCGAGCCGATGTCGATGGCGGCGCGGGTGCCGTCCATTTAGTCGATGTGTTTCACTTCGGTCTGGTGCAGTTTGGCGAGTCCGACGTAATGCGCGGCCGATCCGGGCAGGAACAGCTTCTCGCCCGCGTCCAGTTCGCGCTTCTCGCGGGCCGGCACGCCGGCGTACAGGTAGCCGCCGCGCAGCACCTTGCCCTCGGGCACCAGGGCACCGGCGGCCAGAAAGCAGCCGGTTTCCAGCACGGCGCGGTCCATGACGACCGCCCCCATGCCGACCAGGCATTCATCCTGGATCTCGCAGCCGTGCAGGATCACCCGGTGCCCGACAGTGACGCGGTCGCCGACCACGCAGGGCGTGACGCCCTCGCTGGTGTGCATCAGGGTGTGGTCCTGGATGTTGCTGTCGCGACCAATGCGGATGTCGTGTACGTCTCCTCTGAGCACGCACTGGTACCATATACTGCTGTTTTCACCGATCCACACCCTGCCGATGACCTCCGCCGAATCGGCGATGAAGGCCGAGTCGGCGATGTCCGGACGCCAGTGCCGGTAGGAGGCGATCATGCCGTCTGCGGCGTCTCCCCGGCTTGTTCCTTGTGCACCTCGGGTGGGCGCTGCGGCTGCTTGGCCGGTTCCTTGTTCTCCATGATGCGGTTGCAGCGGCCGTTGATGGCGCCGCCCTCGGCCAGCGTCAGCACCGTATACTCGACATCGCCGTTCAGCTGGCCGTTCTCGCCCACCTGCAGCGATTTCGAGGCGCGCACATTGCCGCGAACGGTGCCGTGCAGCACCAGGTGCGGCACATCCACCTCGCCCTTGATCTCGGCATTGAGGCTGACGATCAGCGTGCCCTCGTTCTTCGAGCGGATGTTTCCCTCGAATACGCCGTCGATACGCACGGCTCCCTCGAAGTCCATCTCGCCGACGAAATGGGCGTGCGAGCCGATCAGCGTGTCGATGTGCAGGCCTTCGCCGCGCATCGATGGCTTGGGTGCCGGTTTATCATTGAATTTCATTCAGTTCCTCCTTGAATGGCGATCGTGTATCGCCCTTCTTCTCTATTCCGCGAATCATAGCGTACCAACAGCAGCGAGGTCGGTTTCCAGGCCTCTTTCCAGGCCACCTTCCCGTTCACGAACTGATGGTCCACCATCTGGTACGGCAGATTCTGTTTCCCGTTGTACCACGGCAGAGCTACGACACTGCCATTGGTCGGATTCGTCACGTAGCACTTGAAGTATCCTGCCACACTTCGCGGAAAATTACCGCCCTTCACTACAATGAAGCTGTAGGCCAGCGTCTGTGCGTTACGCCACTGAGCCCGCGCGTGCACCAGCTGGACGCCGGTCTGTTTCATCGCCTTCAGCATGCTGTCGTAGACGTCGATTTGCTTGGTTTGCGCCGCGATCTTGGCCCGCATCGTCTTGGTGTCTTTCTCGTATTGCTGGATCTGCGCATCCTTGATGGAAATGGTGGCGGCGCGATCCGCAATCTCGGTCTGCAGCTTGCTGTTGTCCCGCTGCTGCTGCAGGTACTGCGCCATCAGATCCTGGTCGGCGGGCGGTCTTTTCAGTAGACCGCCGACGAAACCGCCGCCGACCAATAACAGCGCAATGGCGATGATGGTCAGCGGCCGCACCATCAGGTAGCGGGTCGGGCGGCCGGACACGTGATCGATGATCATGATCTGCCGCGGGCGCCACAGGGCATTGCCAATCGCCTTGATCAACAGCTTATATCCCTTCAGGGCCAGAGCGCATGCATGGACAGCCCGGCCGTTTCATCCAGGCCGAACATCAGGTTGGCGTTCTGCACCGCCTGGCCGGAGGCACCCTTCAGCAGGTTGTCCAGGCAGCAGATCACCACCGCCGAATCCAGGCCTGTGACGCACACGCCGATATCGCAGCGGTTGCTGCCCCTGACGCCTTGCGTCGACGGCAGCTGCCCCTCGGGCAACACCCGCACGAACGGTTCGCCGGCGAAGGCTGAGGTGAGGGCGCCATGCCAGGTTTCGGGGGCGCGGCCAGAGAGATGCAGCGTGGTCAGCATACCGCGCGTCATCGGCAGGATATGCGGCACGAACCGCACCGATGCCGTGAGCCCGGCGAAGCTCGATGCCCATTCGTCCATCTCCCAGGCATGCCGGTGGCGTGGCATGCCGTAGGCGCGTATGCCCTCGTTGACCTCGCAGAACAGCAGCTCGGTTTTGGTACTGCGGCCGGCGCCGGAGGTCCCGGACTTGGCGTCGACGATGATGCCCCTAGGCTCGATGTTGCCGGTTTTCAGCAATGGCACCAGGGGCAGCAGGGTCGAGGTCGGATAGCAGCCAGGGTTGGCGACGAGCCGGGCACCCCTGATCTGCTCGCGCGCAAACTCACTCAGGCCGTATACCGCATCGGACAGCAGCTCCGGATGGGGATGCTCGGTACCGTAGGCGGCCTTGAATGTACTGGCATCGGCATGACGGAAGTCGGCACTGAGATCGATGACCCGCTTGCCGGCCGCCAGAGCCGCCTGCACGCTGTCGGCGGCGGCGCCGTGTGGCAGGGCGGTGAACACCAGTTGCACCGAATCCGGCAATGGGGCGTCGGAGGCCCGCAGGGTGATGTCTGCGGCCGCTCCGCCGAGGCCGGGCAACGCCCGGCCGACCGTCTTGCCGGCCTGGCTGTGGGCCCCCAGATGCGCCAGATGGAAATACGGATGGGCATCAAGCAAGCGTACCAGTTCGGCGCCGGTGTAACCGGTGGATCCCAGGATGGCGACGTCGATTTTCATTGGCGCATGCTAGCGTCCCCGCCCTAGGCATCAATGGCCGCGTCGCTGCCGTCCACATCGGTGTAGGCATGGACTCTTAGCACAGTTGTTGTTCCTTCAGCAATGCGCGCATCTGTGCCAATAGACGCCGCCGGCCCAACAACAGGCGCCAGCGGGCACCGCCCGATCGGCGCCACAGGTGGGCGGCGCGGATGCCCGCCAGCAACAACGTGCGTACTTTGTCGGTATTGGCGGATTGGGAAAGGTAGTCCACCTTGCCGTGGATGATGATGCGCGGCGAGAGCGTGCTGACGGTATCGCCATACAGGCCGGCCAGACTGGCGATGACACTCGGGTGGGTGATGCTGCCGAAATAATCGGCCTGCGACCGGGCCCGCTCGATACCGGCCGCCAGCTTTGCCAGCATGCCGGTGTTGGCGGCCAGCCGGCGTTCCAGGCGCATCAGGCCGGCCCCGTAGGCCACGATGGCCTTGGCCTGGGCCAGCTGTTCGCCCTTCAGCATGCGTATGCCAAGGTGCATGCCGGTGTGGAGCCGGCGCAGGCCGCCGAAGGCCTGCTCGGGATCGTCGGTGGATGTGGCCAGCACGCTCTGCACGCAGGCCTCGAAGTCGTCGGCATCGACATTGCCCTTGCGGGCGATGCCATCGACCATATACACGGCCTGCACCAGCGCCGCGAAGGCGATGGCACGGTTGCGCACATGATGTCGGGGGTCCATCCGGTTGTGGTCGGAAGGCATGCCGCTATTGTGTCGGCATGAGCGCATACGAACAACCCATGCACAGCGAAGCCGGGCTGTTCACCCGCGCCGGTTGCGCCCTGGGGGCCGCCGAGGCTACGGCCAAGGCAGAGCAGGCGGCGTTGCTGCTGCACGATGTGCGGGCGGGGCGCTGGCAGCGCGATGCGCGGGCGACCCGAATCGACGTGCGGTTTCCGGGCCGGCCGCCGGGTCTGAAGCTGGTGCCGCCGCGCCGGGTGCCCAAGCGGGGCGTGGGCAGCCTCGCCGGTCGCCTGGCCCTGATGCACGCGGTGGCGCATATCGAGTTCAATGCCATCAATCTGGCGCTGGATGCGGTGCACCGATTTCGCGACATGCCGGATGCCTACTATGCCGACTGGCTGCAGGTGGCGGTTGAGGAGGCTCGCCATTTCGCGCTGGTGCGCGCCTACCTGCAGGGGCATGGCTCCGACTACGGCGATCATCCTGCGCATGACGGGCTGTGGCAGATGGCCGTCGATACCGCGGATGACGTGCTGGAGCGCATGGCGCTGGTGCCGAGGGTGCTGGAGGCCAGGGGGCTGGATGTGACCCCGAACCTGATCCTCAGGCTCAGGCAGGCCAAGGACACGGAGGCCGCCGATATCCTGACCGTGATCTACGAGGAGGAGCTCGGCCATGTGGCGGCCGGCACGCAGTGGTTCCGCCATCTGTGCGCCGAGCGGGGGCTGGAGCCGGTTTTCACCTTCTTCTCCCTGCTGTCCCGGCATTTCCCTGACGGCATGCACGGTCCGTACAATCTGCCGGCGCGCCGGCAGGCCGGCTTCTCGGAGCGCGAGATCGCGATCCTGACCGAGGGCTTATAGGCAGCCGCCGTCGGTTAGTGGCGCAACAGCTCAAGCGTGCGGTCCAGGCCACCGTCGTTGATGGCGTAAGGGGCCTCGGCGACCACCTTCGGCTTGGCATGAAAGGCGATGCCGAGAGCGGCCGTGCACAACATCGGCAGGTCGTTGGCTCCGTCGCCGACGGCGACGGTTTGTGACAGAGGAATGGCCCAGGCGGCGGCTTGGCTGAGCAGCGCCCGTTTCTTGGCCGCCGCATCGACGATGTCCCCCACGACGTTGCCGGTCAGCTTGCCGCCATGGATCTCCAGCACATTGGCCAGGGTGTAGTCCAGTGCCAGACGCTGCTTCAGCCGGTCGGTGAAGAAGGTGAGGCCTCCGGAGACGAGCCCGACCTTCCAGCCATGTGCATGCAGCGTGTCGATCAGCCGCTCGGCCCCGTCGGTCAGCCGTAGCCGCTGTTCGTACACCTCGTGCAGCACCGATTCGTCGAGGCCGGCCAGCAGTGATACGCGCTCGGTCAGCGAGGCGGCGAAATCGAGCTCCCCCTTCATGGCGCGTTCGGTGATGGCGGCGATCTGCGGCTTGATACCGAGGAAATCACCGACCTCGTCGAGGCACTCGCACTGGATCAGCGTCGAGTCCATGTCCATGAACAACAGGCCGGGTTCGGCGAGAAGCGGGGCGTTGTTGGGAGGCATCCGGTTCATCGCCCGCATCCTTCATCAGCATCCTGTCGATGGCAATTGGTTAGGGTCAATGCTTCGGCAGCTCGTCGAGAAAGGTGATGATCTGCTGCAACCGTTCGCCGACATCCGACCAGTCCCCAGGCATGGTCAGGCTGCCGTCGGGCTTGAGCGCGAAGCGCCTGGGTTCGGCCTGCACCCGGGTCAGCAGCTGCATGCGGTCGATCGGCGAGGCTTCGGTGAATTGCAGGCGGATGCTCCGGGATGAGGCGTCGAGCCGGCTCAGGCGCAGCTTTCTGGCCCGCCAGCGAACCCGTGCCGTTTCCAGGCATAGGCGTGCCTCGGGCGGCATGCGCCCGAAGCGGTCGGTCATTTCCTCGAACAGCAGGGTGGCCTGTGCGTCGTCGGATACGCGGGCGATGCGCCGATACAGTGCCAGGCGTTCCCCGATCTGCGGGATATAGTCCGGCGGCAGGATGGCATGGATCGCCAGGTGCATGTCCAGTGGTGTCGGCGGCGCCGACCTTTCGCCCTTCGCCTCGGCCACGGCTTCCGTCAGCATCTCCATGTACAGATCCAGGCCGATGGCCTCGATCTGACCGCTCTGCTGTGCCCCCAGCAGGTTGCCGGCGCCCCGGATCTCCATGTCCTGACGTGCCAGCATGAAGCCGGCGCCCAGCTCCGTGTATTCGGCGATGGCGGCCAGGCGTTCGCGCGCGTCCACGGTCATCGCCCGCCGATCCGGCGTGAACATATAGGCATAGGCCTGCTGATGGCTGCGCCCGACGCGCCCGCGGATCTGGTGCAATTGGGACAGCCCCAACAGATCGGCGCGTTCGACGATCAGCGTGTTGGCGTTTGGCACGTCCAGTCCGGACTCGACGATGGTCGTGCATACCAGGATGTGCAGCCTCCCCTCGTAGAAATCGAGCATGCGTCGGTCCAGCTGGGCCGCGCCCATCTGGCCGTGGGCGATGCCGATCTCGGCCTCGGGCAGCAGTTCGGCCAGGCGCTTGGCGATGCGCTCGATGCTCTGCACGTGGTTGTGCAGATAATAGACCTGGCCGCCGCGGTACATCTCGCGGCGGATTGCCTCCACCGCCAGCTGCTCGTCGAAGACGGTGACCAGGGTGCGGATGGCCTCGCGCTCGGCCGGAGGGGTGCTGATGATCGAGATGTCACGCAGGCCGGACAACGACTGGTGCAGGGTGCGCGGGATGGGCGTGGCGGTCAGCGTCAGCACATCCGAGGCATGATGCAGCGCCTTCAGCTTTTCCTTGTCCTTGACGCCGAAGCGCTGCTCCTCGTCGACGATGACCAGTCCCAGGTCGGCGAACGTGAAGGTGCCGGCCAGCATCTTGTGGGTGCCGATCAGGATGCGGATGGCCCCGGATGCGAGCTCCTGACGTATGCGCTCGCTGTGCTGCTTGCCCTGCACGCGCGACAGCAGCTCGATGCGCATGCCGGTGCCGGCGAAGCGATCGCTCAGGCTGGCGAAATGCTGGTTGGCGAGCACGGTGGTCGGGGCCAGCAGCGCCACCTGCCGGCCTGAGCGCGCCACGACGAAGGCGGCGCGCATTGCCACCTCCGTTTTGCCGAAGCCGACATCGCCGCAGATCACGCGATCCATCGGCCTGGCACGCTGCAAATCGGCGAGCACCTGGCGGATGGCCTCGGCCTGGTCATCGGTCTCCTCGAACGGAAAGCGGGCGGTGAATTCCTCGTAGGCATCGAGCAGTTCGCCATCCAGAGCGTACGGCGGCCGTTCGGCATGCTGGCGGGCCGCCTCGGTGTCGACCAGTTCGTGGGCCATGGCCAGCAGATCGTGGCGTACGCGTGCGCGGGTCTTTTTCCACTGCTCGCTGCCCAACCGGTTCAGGCTCGGCTGCTCCTCGCCGGTATAGCGGTGTAGGCGGTCCAGCTGCTCGACCGGCAGGTGGATGCTGGCATCATTCGCGTACTCGATATGCAGGAAATCGGCGGGGATGCCGTCGATATCCATCGTCGACAGGCCGCGATAGCGCCCGACGCCGTGGTCTTCGTGCACCACCGGGTCGCCGATCTTCAGCTCCTGAAGGCTGTTGAACACATCGGTGCGCACGCTCGATCGCCGGTGCTGGCGGCGCGGCAGTTTCTGGCCGAGCAACTCGCGCCCGGTCAGTACCAGCAGCCTTTCGTCCTCCAGCGCAAAGCCGGCATCGAGATAGCCGATCGTGCTCTGCACTGTGGTGCCGTCGCCGGGTCCCGGCCAGCCCTTGGTCTCTGGGATCGCCTCGGGATTGCTCCCGATAAGGGGCCGGCAGGCCTCACGCATGCGCTCTTGCTGGCCCGGGCCGTGCGCGACCAACAGCAGCCGCCAGCCGGCGCTCAGGCGCTGGCGCAGGTCATCGAGTAGTGCATGCAGCGGCTGGGGGCGCTCCTGGAAGTCGTCCAGCGCCGGGGCGGCGGGCAGTGCCCCGAAGTCAGAGGCCTCGACCTGCAGTGGCGTTTCCACCGCGTACAGCTCCTGTGGCGCGATCACCGGCTCCTGGCTCAGTCGCACCAGTTCGAACTGCGTGCGTACCTGTGCCGCAAATGCCTCGCGTGCCGCATCCAGGCCGGTGTCGGCCAGCACGCGGCAGCCCGGTGGCAGGAAACCGGGCAGGCGGGCGGTGGTATCGTAGGCCAGTGGCAGCAGCGATTCGATGCCCGGATGCGGGCGGCCGGCCTGCACGGCGGCGAGCATCGGGTGGTTTCTGAGCTGCGGGAAGCGTTCGCGGAAGGCGGCAATGAAGTGGCTTCTCCCGCCCGCATCGAGGATGACCTCACGTACCGGTACCGAGGTGAAGTGCGCCAGGGTTTCACCCGATCGCTGGCTGTCGATGTCGAAGCGACGGATGCTTTCCACCGTGTCGCCGAACAGATCGATGCGAAGCGGCTGCTCCTCGGCGGCCGGCCAGATGTCCAGCAGTCCGCCGCGGGCGGCGAATTCGCCGCGCCCGAGCACGCGCTCCACCGCCTGCATGCCGCCCTCGGCCAGACGGCGCACCAGGGCGGCGAGGTCCATCTCATCATCGACGGTCAGCTGCCACACATGCGTGGCGATAGCCTCGGGCGGGGCGATGCGCTGCAGCCAGGCCGGCAGTGCCGTCAGCACCAGACCCTGCGGGTCATGTTCGCGTAGTAGCCGCCCCAATGTGGCGAAACGCTCGCCGACGATGGCGTGGTGTGGGCTGCTGCGGTCATAGGGCAGGGTTTCCCAGGCCGGAAAGCGCCACAGGCATTGGGGTGCATCCTGCAGGTAGAAACCCAGTTCCTCGGACAGCTGCCGGTAGCGGCGCAGATCCGAACAGATGAACACCCTCAGGCCCGGCTGGCGGGCAAGCGCGGCCAGCCGGTACGACAGGCCGGCAGGGATCGGCTGCACGCTGCGCTCGCTCATGGGCGGCGCATCATGCCGCATCCGGCTGGTGAAAGCCACGGCTCCGACCGTGCATTCGCGAGCCTGTCTGTGCTAGGGTTCGGCGCCTTTTCCGGGGCGGTTGGTTGGTGTCCGGAAAGGCGCGAATTCCCGGAGGCAGGGCCGATGGCGGACGAGAGCAAGCACGAAGCACCGTTGCTGCGGGCCGAGGAGGCCTTGAACCTCGCCGAGGTGTCGGCCGAGGAACTGCGCCGGCGCCTGTCGGAGATGCATTCGCGTGAGATCGCCGCCGTCATCCTCGATTGCAGCGACGACGAACAGCGCCAGCGCCTGCTGCTGGCCGTGCCGCCGAATCAGCGCGGCGAGACCCTGCTCGAACTGCCCGAGAACATGCGTGAGAACCTGCTCGAACTGCTCGATGCGCAGCACATCGAGACCGTGGTACGCCATCTGGATTCGGACGACGCCGCCGATTTGCTGCAGGCCCTGGAGCCGGATGTAGCGCAGGCGGTGATCGAGCGTCTGGAGCCTGAGGACCGGCGGGAGCTGGAGCCCTTGATGGCCCATGACGAGGAGACGGCCGGCGGCCTGATGCAGGCCGAACTGTTCAAGGTGCGCCAGGACTGGAACATTGCCAAGATCCTCAGCGTGCTGCGGCGCTGGGGGCGCGAAATCGAGGATCTGAACTACGCCTACGTCGTCGATGGCGACAACCGCCTGGTCGGTGTCATCCCTCTGCACGAGCTGCTGTTCCAGGAGCCAGATGTGTTGGCCGGCGACGTTATGGACGCGGAATTCCCGTGCGCCGTGGCCGGGCAGGACCAGGAGGAGGTGGCGCACATCTTCGACAAGTACGATGTGTTGGCCCTACCGGTGGTCGACGAAGCCGGCATGCTGGTCGGGCGCATCACCGCCGATGACATCATCGATGTCGTGCAGGAGGAGGCCACCGAGGACATGTTCCGCCTGGCCGGCCTGTCCGACGCCGACGATCTCACCGAACCGCTGTATCGCAGTGCCTGGCGCCGCGGCGTCTGGCTGTTCGTCAACCTGCTGACGGCAATCCTGGCCTCGTATGTGGTGTCCCGCTTCCAGCACACCATCGCTGCCATCGTGGCGCTGGCGGTGCTGATGCCGATCGTCGCCGGCATGGGCGGTAATGCCGGCACGCAGACGCTGACCGTCGTCGTGCGCGGCCTGGCCCTCGGCCTGATCACCTTCAACAACGCCCGGCGCGTGCTGGTGCGCCAGATCGGCATCGGCATTATCAACGGCGTATCGCTGGGCCTGATCATGGGAGCGGTGGCATCATTGTGGTTTCCGGCCCTGGGATGGAAGCTGGGGCTGGTGATCGGCCTGGCCATGTTGACCAATATGTGCGCGGCCGGCCTGTTCGGGGCGCTGATCCCGCTGACGCTGCGATGGATCGGCATCGATCCGGCCCTGGCCTCCAGCATTTTTCTGACCACGGTTACCGACATCGTCGGCTTTGCCGCGTTCCTGGGCCTGGCCACCATGATTCTGCTGTGATAACGCCCAGGCTTCCGGCCGAGTGGGAGGCGCAGGGAGGCATCATGCTCGCCTGGCCCCATGCCGACAGCGACTGGGCGGAACTGATGCATCTGGTCGAACCATGCGTGGTGGATATCGCCACCCAGATCAGCCGGTTTGAACCGGTGCTGATTGTCGCTGACCAGGAGGCACGCGTGCAGGCGCGGCTGCTGGTGGCCGGTGCAGAGATGGAGCGGGTGCACATCGTCGAGCTGCCGACCAACGATACCTGGGCGCGTGATTTCGGCCCGATCACGGTGCAGGCGGATGACGAGCCGCAGCTGCTGGATTTCACCTTCAACGGCTGGGGATTGAAATATGCCGCCGACCGCGACAACCAGGTGACGCGCCGCCTGCATACGCGGGGTATGCTGGGTGCGTTGCCGCTGCAGACGCTCGGCCTGGTGCTCGAGGGCGGCTCGATCGACTCGGACGGCGCCGGAAGCATCCTGACCACCGCCAGCTGCCTGTTGTCGCCGAACCGCAATCCGCATCTGTCACAGGCCGACATCGAGGATGCATTAAAGCAGCACCTCGGCGCCGAACGCGTGCTATGGCTGCAGCACGGTCATTTGGCCGGCGATGATACCGACGGCCACATCGATACCCTGGCCCGTTTCGTTTCCCCCGACACCATCGTCCACATGCAATGCGACGATGCGGAGGATGAGCATTTTGAAGAGCTGGCGGCGATGCGCGATGAGCTGGCCGGTTTCACCACCGCAAGCGGGGAGCCGTACCGGCTGGTGGCGTTGCCGTGGCCCGAGGCGCGGCTGAACCGGTTCGGCGAGCGGCTGGCGCCGTCCTATGCTAATTTCCTGATGATCAACGATGCGGTGCTGGTGCCGGTCTATGGCGACGAGGCCGATGCCGGGGCGCTGGATGTACTCGCCGACTGCTTTCCGCAGCGGGTGATCGTTGCCGTACCCTGCTCGCCGCTGCTCGAACAGGGTGGCAGCCTGCACTGCATGAGCATGCAGCTGCCCGAGGGGGTATTGTCATGAGTGATGGGAACATGCTGCGCGTCGGGCTGGTGCAGCAGCGCTGCGGCAGCGATCGCGCCGCCAATCTTGCGGCCAGCGTCGAGGGTATTTCGCAGGCGGTCGGGGACGGAGCCCGCCTGGTGGTGCTGCAGGAGCTGCATGCCACGCGCTATTTCTGCCAGAGCGAGGATCCGGCCACGTTCGACCTGGCCGAGCCGATCCCCGGTCCTTCCACGGAACTGCTCGGCGAGGTGGCGCGCGAGCTGGGGGTTGTGATCGTCGCTTCGCTGTTCGAGCGCCGGGCGACGGGGCTGTATCACAACACGGCGGTGGTGCTGGAGGCCGACGGCTCGATCGCCGGGATTTATCGAAAAATGCACATCCCGGATGATCCGGCCTATTACGAGAAGTTCTATTTCACGCCAGGCGATCTCGGGTTCACGCCGATCGATACCAGCGTCGGACGGCTGGGAGTGCTGGTGTGCTGGGACCAGTGGTATCCGGAGGCGGCGCGACTGATGGCCATGGCCGGTGCCGAGCTGCTGATCTATCCGACCGCCATCGGCTGGGATCGCCAGGAGCCCGAGGACGAGTTGGTGCGCCAGCGCCAGGCCTGGGAGTTGTCGATGCGCGGGCATGCTGTGTCCAATGGCCTGCCGGTGGTGTGCGTTAACCGCACCGGCTTCGAGCCGAATGCACAGACGGAGAACGGGCTGGATTTCTGGGGTGGCAGTTTCATCGCCGGTCCGCAGGGCGAACTCATCGCCGAGGCTCCGGCCGATGCCGAGGTGGTGCTGGTGGCGGATATCGATCTGGCGCGCAGCGAGGCGGTGCGGCGCATGTGGCCGTTTCTGCGCGACCGGCGCATCGACATGTACGGCGACATCCTGTTGCGTTATCGCGATCGCTAAACAGTTCGCCTCCGGCCGGCCGTTTTGTCTTTTGACCCTGTGGTAAGGCGCGGCTAATCTTGCCGACCCATTCCTCCGGAGGTTCCATCCATGGCCGATGTGCAGCATCACCGACTGATTATCCTGGGCTCCGGCCCGGCCGGCTATACCGCCGCCATCTACGCGGCGCGCGCCAACCTGAAGCCGGTGGTCATCCAGGGCATCCAGCCCGGCGGCCAGCTGACCACGACCACCGACGTCGACAACTACCCGGGCTACAAGGACGGCGTGCAGGGCCCCGAGATGATGGAGGACTTCAAGGCCCAGGCCGAGCGCTTCGGCACCGAGATCATCTGGGACCACATCAACGCGGCCGACCTGTCGAAGCGCCCGTTCACCCTCAAGGGCGACGAGGGCGAATACAGCTGCGATGCGCTGATCATCGCCACCGGCGCCTCGGCCAAGTACCTGGGCCTGCCCAGCGAGGAGCACTTCGCCGGCAAGGGCGTGTCCGCCTGCGCCACCTGCGACGGCTTCTTCTACCGCGGCAAGGAGGTGGCCGTGGTCGGCGGTGGCGATACGGCGGTGGAGGAGGCCATCTATCTGGCCAACCTGTGCAGCAAGGTCACCCTGATCCACCGCCGCGACGCGTTGCGCGCCGAGCCGATCATGCAGGACAAGCTGTTCGCCACGTCGAACATCGAGGTCAAATGGAACCGCGTCGTCGACGAGATCCTTGGCGACGATTCGGGCGTGACCGGCATCCGCCTGAAATCGACCGAGGACGGCAGCAGCGAGGAGATGGCGGTGCACGGCGTGTTCATCGCCATCGGCCACACACCGAACACCGATTTCCTGAAGGGCCAGTTGGTGATGGACGACACCGGCTACATCATCACCGAGGGCAAGAGCACGCATACCTCGGTGGACGGCGTGTTCGCCGCCGGCGATGTGGCCGATCCCGTGTACCGCCAAGCCGTGACCTCGGCCGGCGAGGGTTGCCGCGCAGCGCTCGATGCCGAGCGCTGGCTTTCCCGCCACTAAGCCAAGCGTTCTTTCTTGCGTGCCCAAGAAAGAACCAAAGAAGGGCACCTCGAAACCGGTCATCCCTGCGGGTACCCGGTCCCGCATTTCCGGAAGCGGCCGCGGCCCCGCCGCTCTACTCCGTTTCCGGAAACTTGTCCCGGCTGACCGCTAGCGGGGGTTGGGTGCGAAGCGGCTACGGTCGAAGACGATGGAAACCGTAGGCAGGACAAGGTTGCAAAATTGCGAGATAACCTAAAATAGCCCGGACCGGACGTTCGTGACAGACCAGGGGAGGGGACATGGAATACCGGCAGCTTGGCGAGTCCGACCTTTCCGTTTCGGCCCTGAGCCTGGGCACGATGACCTTCGGCGAGCAGAACAGCGAGGCCGAGGCGCATGCGCAGCTCGATCTGGCCGTATCCCGCGGCGTCAACCTGATCGACACGGCAGAGATGTATCCGGTACCGCCGCGCGCCGAGACCGTGCACCGCACCGAGTCCTACGTCGGCAGCTGGCTCAAGCAGCAGAAGAAGCGCGACAGGCTGATCATCGCCACCAAGATCGTCGGCCCGTCGCGGGGCTTCGCGTGGATCCGCGGCACCCCGCGCGTCAACCGCGCGCACATTCAGGCCGCGATCGAGGGCAGCCTCAGCCGCCTCAATACCGATTATGTAGACCTGTACCAGATCCATTGGCCGGACCGCTATGTGCCGATGTTCGGCGGCAGTAGCTACGACGTGACGCAGGAGCACGAGGCCACGCCGATCGCCGAGCAATTGCAGGCATTGGGTGAGTTGGTGCAGGCCGGCAAGGTGCGCTACATCGGGCTATCCAACGAGACCTCGTGGGGGGTGGCCGAGTTCGTGCGCCTGGCCGGTGAGCTGAACCTGCCGAAGGTGGTGTCGGTGCAGAATGCCTACCATCTGATGAACCGCACGTTCGAGAGCGGCCTGGCCGAGGTGTGCCGGCATACGCAGGTCGGCCTTCTGGCCTACAGCCCGCTGGCCTTCGGCTGGCTGTCCGGCAAGTACATCGCAAATCCCGAGGCGAAGGGGCGCATTACCCTGTTCCCCGGCTTCGGCCAGCGCTATGCCAAGCCGAACGTGCAGTCGGCGACGATGGAATACCTGCGCATCGCCCGCGAGGCGGGGCTGAGGCCGGCGCAGATGGCGCTGGCCTTCGCGCGCATCCGCTGGTTCACCGCCAGCGTCATCCTCGGCGCCACCAGCCTCGATCAGTTGAACGAGAACCTGGACAGCGCCGACATCGAACTGCCCCCGGATGTGCTGGCGCAGATCGAGGCGGTGCACCAGCGCTATCCCAATCCGGCGCCTTGACCCTTCTCCCCAGCGGGCGTGCCGCTTCGCCATGCGATAACCAGGCCCCTGAGTCGTCCGGCGTATGGCTCGGGCTGGCGAGGTTGGTCCTGGATCAACGCCCTTGGTGCCTTGTCTGGCTGATGCGGTAGTGTCTGGCCGGCTTGCGCCGCCCGGGGAAATCGGGATGATCGCCAATCTGGAAGGCAAGGTGTCTGAAAAAGCACTCTCCACATCCCTTGCCGGTTCCAGCCAATCCAGTGATCCGAAAGAAGGCCCTTTTTTATGACCGCACACGGCTGGAAGACCTTTCTCGTTGTCCTTGGGCCGGGCCTGGTGGTCATGCTCGCCGACACCGATGTGGGCAGCGTGGTGACCGCCGCCCAGAGTGGGGCGCAATGGGGCTACAAGCTGCTGCTGCTCCAGTTCATACTGATGCCTATCCTGTATGTGGTGCAGGAACTCACGATAAGGCTGGGTATCTACACCGGTCGTGGCCATGGCGAATTGATCCGGGAAACCTTTGGGGCTCCGTGGGCCTGGGTTTCGGTGGCCGGTCTCGGTCTGGCGACGGTCGGCGCCCTGCTGACGGAGTTTTCGGGCGTGACCGGCGTCGGCGAACTTCTGGGCATTCCGCGCTCGCTCAGCCTCGGTTTGGCGGTGGGTTTTCTCCTTACGGTGGTATGGACCGGCTCATACCTGCGGGTGGAGCGCATCGCCATTACCTTCGGTCTGTTCGAATTGTTCTTTTTCTGGGTGGCCATTGCCGCCCGTCCCGATCCGGGCATGATATGGAGCGAGTTCCTGCATGCGCCCATCGGCAATCCCCATTATCTCTATCTCGTCGCCGCCAACATCGGCGCGGTCATCATGCCGTGGATGATCTTCTATCAGCAGTCGGCGGTGGCTGACAAAGGCCTGAAGCCGGAGCATTACACCCACGCACGCTGGGACACGGCCATAGGGGCTGTGGTGACCCAGCTGGTCATGGCCGCGGTGCTGGTGGCCAGCGCTGCAACCATTGGCTCGCATTCGCCCAATGCCTCATTGGATACGGTCGGGCAGATATCCGAGGCCCTGACCCCTTATCTCGGCGTCCGCCTGGGCCAGATCGTCTTCGGCCTCGGGATCATCGGTGCCGCCATGGTGGCCTCCATTGTCGTCTCGTTGGCCGCTGCCTGGGGTTTTGGGGAGGTGATGGGCTACAAGCACTCCCTCGCCCATCACCCCAGCGAGGCCCCCTGGTTCTACCTGGTGTTTACCGTGGGGATCCTGGGGGGAGCGATCCTGGTCTACAGCGTCCCTGATCTTGTTGCCCTGAATTTGGGCGTCGAGGTCATGAACGCGCTGCTGCTTCCCCTGGTACTGGGCTTCCTGGTGGCGCTGGCGATCAAGGCCCTGCCTGCCGGCCATCGCCTGCGCGGCGGCTATATGTGGTTGGTCATCGTTGTGTCCGGCTTCACCGCCGCCCTGGGTGTGTTCGGTGGCTTGAGCAGCCTGCCGGGCCTATGAATACCTGCCACCTCTGCGTGACAAGCAGGCACTCCCGCATCAAACTTCCCGGCACCGGTCGGGGCGATCACTGTGCTCCAAGGGGATACCTGAAGATGCCGGCTCGACGGCAACCGCCGTTTATCACAATCACAGTTTAAGGATTTCAGCATGCCGAACGGGAACCAACAGCCAGCCAGTGCCGAGGAGCAGGCGCTATTCAATGTCGAGAAAATCTATACCAAGGATATCTCGTTCGAGAATCCCAATGCGCCACAGGTATTTATGGCGGTCGATACCGATCCGAAAGTCGAAATGACATTTAATATCGGGAACCGGCGGATCGATGATGATCACTGGGAGGTCTCGCTAAAGATTTCCATTCTTACCCGAAACAGCAAGGACGATAGTGTCATGTTCGAGATTGAGGTGGAGCAGGCAGCCGTGTTTCTGCTGAAAAACATTCCGGAGGAGCATCTTCCCGTTCTGCTTGGCGTAGATTGCCCATCGATCATTTTTCCCTATACGCGCCAGATCGTCAGCCAGTTGACCAGCGACGGAGGGTTTTTCCCCCTGTTGCTTGAGCCGTTCAACTTTGCCGCGACATACCAGGAAAATCTGGCGCAACAGGCACAAACGACAAATTGAGAAAGATGCCGCGCCATCCGGTTGAATCGTGGCGGGTGGCCGATGATGGCCGGAGCCGGTCATTGCGGCATCGACAATCACCGGCTCCGGCCATTCGAGTGGCTAGGCCCTTGCCCTTTCGAGGCTGACGGGCCCGCTGCCATAGACCACGACATACAGCAGACCGCCCATCATGGAGATGTTCTTCATGAAATGGATCATCTGATCCTGGGCCTGGGCGGCCGGCACCGCCCAGAAGTTGTGGAAGAACAGGGCGGTCAGGGCGGTGAACACCATCAGCACCGCCGCGGCCCAGCGGGCCTTGAAGCCGGTGATCAGCATGGTGCTGCCGGCCAGCTCGATGATGATGGCGCCGATGGCGGCCAGCTGCGGCAGCGGCAGGCCCTTGCTGGCGATGTAGCCCACCGTGCCCTCGAAGCCGGTGACCTTGCCGTAGCCGGCAAACAGGAAGATGAACGCGATCAGAAAGCGCCCGATCACCGGGCCGTAACGTTCAATATTCTGCATATTCGTTCTCCTTTTGCTGTATGTTCGGACTGTTACTGGATGCCGATCCAGGCGGGGGCGATGGCGGTGCCGTGTCCAGCGCCGTAGCCGAGGTAGATGTTCAGGCCGGCCAGCGGTTCCAGATAGCGGGCGTTGTTCAGGTTCCCGGCATCGACGGCCGAAAAACCGAGGCTGTGGACCAGTGATGAGACTGGTTCCTTGGCCTCGGCGTCGTCGCCGGCGACAAATATCGGCACGGTGGCCCCATTGAGCTTCGGGCCCTCGGCCAGCACCTGGGCGAACACGGTGTTGAACGCCTTGACCACCCTGGCCTGCGGCAGCGCCTTCTGGATCTGTTCGGCCGCGGACGTGTCATGGCCGATGGTCAGCCCCATGTAGTCGGCGGTCATCGGGTTGCTGATGTCGATGACGATCTTGCCGTCGATATTGCCGATGCCCTTCAGCGCGTCCACGGAGTCCGCATACGCGGTGGCGACGATGACGATATCGGCGCCATCGGCGGCGTTCGATGTCTTGACGGTGGCGCCGGTGGCCTCGGCCAGGGCCTTCGCCTTGTCGGCATTGCGCCCGACGACCGCCAGCCGGTGGCCGGCGTTGGTGATCTGTTTGGCCAGGGCCAAGCCCATGTTTCCTGTACCGATCAGTGTGATGTTCATGTGATGCCTCCTTTGGATGACTTGTATATGTCCGGAGCCCATGGGGATCCGACGGAAGGCATTCAATCACCGACAATTAAGTTGATAAACAAGCATATGGTAAATATATTATTGCAGATAGGTAAATAAACATGAGCATCAACCTCGTCACCTGCATGCGGGTCTTCGCCGCCGTCGTCGACACCGGCAGCTTTGCCGGCGCTTCGGACAAGCTCGATCTCTCGCGCGGCATGGCCACCCGCTACGTGGCCCAGCTGGAGCAGCATCTGGGTGTGCGCCTGCTGACCCGTTCCACCCGCCGGCTGTCGCTTACCGAGGTCGGCAGCGAGTATTACCAGCGGGCTGTGCAGGTGCTGGCGATGGTCGAGGAGTCCGAGCGGTCGCTGGCCCATCAGGCCTCGGTGCCGCGCGGCACCCTGCGCCTGAGCTCCTCGGTGGCCTTTGGCATTCACCATCTGGGCTGGGTGGTCACGGAGTACCTGCAGCAGTATCCAGAGGTGCAGATCGATGTGGTGCTGAACGATCGCACCGTCAACCTGATCGAGGAGGGGTTCGACCTGGCGATCCGCATCGGCAGGGAGCTCGAGCCCGGACTGATCGCCCGCAGGATCGCCCCGACCGAGGTCGTGGCCTGCGCCGCACCGGATTACCTGAAGCGCCTCGGCACCCCCAAGCAGCCGGAGGATCTGGTCGGGCACAACTGCCTTTCCTATGCCTACTGGAGCCTGGGCAACGAATGGCGCTTCCGCAAAAACGGGGTGGAGCGCAAGGTCGCCGTGTCGGGGAATCTCAGGGGCAACACGGGCGACATCCTGATCGATGCGGCCATCAAGGGCCTGGGCATTCTGCTGCAGCCGAGCTTCCTGGTATACGAGGCCTTAAGGGACAAGCGCCTGGTGCGCATCCTGCCGGAGTGGGAGGTCGATCCGCTGTTCGTCTATGCCGTCTATCCGGACCGCAAGTTCCTGCCGTCGAAGGTGCGCAGCTTCATCGACTTCATCGCGGATCGCATGGGCCCGGAACCCTATTGGCAACTTAAGCCGAGCTGATTGGCATCGAACCGGCATCCATCCGCGCTCCGGTTTAAGTCATGATTTAATTAACGAATGTCCGAAAGTGGCCGGAAACAATCATCGCATCAGCACTTGTTATAGGGGTAGGCGCTAGCCGAGCTTGACCGCCGTGCCGTAGGCCAGGACCTCGGTGATGTTTTCCCCGATATCGGTGGCGTCGTAACGCACCGCAATCACGGCATCGGCGCCCAACTGGTTCGCATGCTCGAGCATGCGGTCGAAGGCGTGCTGGCGTGCCTGGTCGCACATCTTGGCATAGGCCTCGATATTACCGCCGATCATCTGCTTCAGCCCGCCCAGCATGCCCTGCGCGATGCTGGGGGAGCGCACGACCACACCCCGCACGATGCCCAGATACTGCTTGACGGTGCGCCCCGCCACATCATTGCTCGTTGTCAGGATCATGTCGCCTCCCTCGGCCCCAATGGCTTTGCACGAGCATAGACCAATCGGCGCAGGGCAGGGGGGCTACAGCTCGAAGGCATCGCCCTTTTTGGGCATGGTAACCTGTGTGCTGCCCTTGATCTGTTCGGCGAAGCTTTTCATTGCTTCCTCATCGCCGTGCACCAGGATGGTGCGCTTGGGCTTCAGCGCCTTATGCCAAGCCAGCAGCTCGTCACGGTCTGCGTGCGCCGAGAAGCCGTTGATGGTGTACAGCTTGGCGTTGACCGGAATCTTCTCACCGAACAGTTTCACCTGCTTGACCCCGTCGACGAGGATGCGTGCCAGCGTACCCCGTGCGGCGTAGCCGACGAACACCACGCTGGAATCCTTGCGCCACAGGTTGTGCTTCAGATGGTGACGCACGCGCCCGCCGGTGCACATGCCGGAGCCGGCGAGAATCACCGCCCCGCCGGCCAGACGGTTCAGGGCCCTGGATTCATCGGTCTGGCGCGTGAAATGGATGCTCGGCAGCGCGAACGGATCCTTGCCTTTGGCGAACAGCTCCTTCGCCTCCGCATCGTAGCATTCGGGGTGGTGGCGGAAGATATCTGTGGCCGAGATGGCCATCGGCGAATCGAGGAACACCGGCAGCCCGCGCGGCAGGTGGCCGTCCTCGATGCCCTCGCGCAGGAAATACAGCAGCTCTTGCGCGCGCTCCAGGGCGAAGGTCGGGATGATGACATTGCCGCCGCGCGCCATGGTGTCGGTGACGGCATCGTACAATTCCTGTACCGATGGGGCGGGCGCCTTGTGCAGGCGGTCGCCGTAGGTGGTTTCCATGATCACGACATCGGCGGCCGGTGGCAGTTTCGGGTCACGCAGGATCGGATGGCCGTTGCTGCCGAGATCGCCGGAGAAAATCACCGATTGCGGCTTGGCCCCTTTCTGCTCGATACGGATTGAGGCCGAGCCGAGGATGTGGCCGGCATCGTAAAAGATGGCGCTGAGGTTTGCCGTCAGCTCAATCGGCTCCCCGTATGACGCCGTACGTCCGAAGTGTCCCATGGCATTCAGCGCGGACAGGGTCGTGTACAGCGGTTCCGGCGGCGTTTCGCCGTGGCGGTGGGCATGGCGGGCATGGCGCTCCGCCTCTTCCTCCTGCAGGTGCGCGGAGTCGAGCATCACCACGCGCGCCAGCTCGTGGGTGGCCGCCGTGGCGATGATCTCGCCGCGAAAGCCGCGGTCGACCAGCAGCGGGATGCGCCCGCAGTGGTCGAGGTGGGCGTGGGTCAGCAGCAGGATGTCGATGGACGCCGGATCGAAGCCGAAATCGTCGGCATTCTCCTCAGCAAGCTCGCGTCCACCCTGGTATAAGCCGCAATCGACAAGAATGCGCGCACCATCGGCCTCGATCATGTGACAGGAGCCGGTGACGTTGCGGTCGGCACCGTGAAAGGAAAGTTTCATGTGTTAATCCTTGCTGCAGATATAAAGCGGCTCGCCGCGCCTCCGGCCCTCGCATGCCCCCGGGGCATGGCTGGCTGCTCAGCTCTTCTTCTTTTTCTTCTTCTTCTTCTTTTTGTCCTTCTTCTTGGCGTCCTTGCCCTTTTTCGGCTTGTCGGCCTTTTTGGACTTCTTGGGCTTGTCGTCCTTCAGGGCGGCGGCGGCCTCGATCGTGGCGGCTGCGCGCTTTTCGCCGAATCCCGGTACCTGCATCAGTCCCTTGGCGCCACCCTTGACGAGCGCCTTCACCGAATCGATGCCGTGCTCGGCCAGCAGGGCGGCGGTGCTGTCGCCGATGCCTGGGATATCGGTCAGTGCGTGTTTCATGGCCCTCCCCCTCCACGAGGCTCGTCGTCCCTTCCCTGTAGGAACCCGAAAGTAAACACTCTACACACCGAGATGACAAGGCGACGACAGTGTGCCTGGCGTTGACGCCCATGGATTGGGACGTGCGGCTGGTCCATACTGCCGGCGGAGGCAGCATGCACGACCCCGACGAGCCGAAGCACGGCCCGGCATCCCATCCGGAACATAGCGATATTGCGGAGCGCCTGACCGCCATCGAACGGCGGCTGGCGGCGCTGGAAGCAAGACAGGCCGCCGGCAGACCGTCGGCAGGCGCTCCGGTACCACCGCCGCAGGCCGCGCCGGTTACACACGGCGGACATGCATTCGAGGTTAGCGAACGCTGGCTGCAGCGACTCGGCATCGCCCTGCTACTGTTCGGATTGGCCTTCCTGTTCAAGTACTCGATCGATCGCGCCTGGCTCACTCCGTGGGTACGCGTTGGGATCGTGATGGTCGCCGGAGGCACACTGTTGGCGCTGGCCTGGCGTTTCGCTGGCCCGCGCCAGCTGTTGGCGCGCACGCTGGCCGGCGGCGGCATCGCTTGCCTCTACGGCGCGATATTCGCCGCCTTCGAGCTTTACCATCTTGTCGGCTACATTCCTGCCTTCGCCGGCATGCTGCTGGTCACTGCCGCCGCCTTTGCTCTCGCCCTGGGCCGCATCGGGGTACCGATGGCAGCGCTGGGCACCGTCGGCGGTTTCGCCACACCCTTCGTGCTCTACACCGATCAGGAGAATGTCACCGGTCTGCTGTTCTATGCGGCGTTGCTGACGCTGGGTGGGCTCGGTATCTACCTGCGTCATCGCTGGCGCTCGCTGCTGTGGCTGACGGTCATCGGAGCCTGGTCGGTGGTGCTGGGGGCGTTCCTCGCCTCCCGTCATAGCGTATTCGGCCTGCCCGACCCGGATGCGTTGCCGCCATTGCGTCTGGCGGTGATCGGCTTCTGGCTGGCCTTCGCCATGCTGCCGCTGCGCGGTTGGCGGCAGGGTGTCGAGAACGCCGCCGAAACGCCGCTGGTCATGACAACGCCGGTAGTGGGGCTGATATTCTGCGAGCAGCTGTGGACGCTGGACGACGGCCGCTGGGCCGCCATCTGGGGCGGGGTAGCCATCGTCTATGCCGGCATCGCCTGGGCGATCCGGCGCCTGCCGCTGCTGTGCTGGCTGCAGATGCTGGTGGCGGTCATGCTGCTCGCGGTGGGTCTGTGGCACGTGCTTGGCGAGGACATGCTGCTGCTGGCCGTGTCTTCCGAAGCCATCGTGCTGATGGCGCTGGCGCGAAGGCTGCACTCACCATGGCCGCGGCGGATGGCACATGCGCTGTTCGCAGCCAGCCTGTATGTCGTGTTCTGGCGGCTGTTCCAGCACCCGGCGCACGGCATACCCTTCGTCAACCGCCAGGCGCTGACGGATCTGGACGTGCTTGGGCTGGCGGTGATCGCCGCCTGGTTGTCCGGCAGAAGCGGACGGGATCTGTACGCCATCTCGGTATATGCCGGACTGCTGGCGCTGGCCTACCGAGAATTCTCCGGACTTACCAATGGCCAGGCCTGGGTCAGCGCTGCCTGGGCCATGTGTGGGGCGGCGCTACTGATTGGCGCATTGCGCAGCAACCATGCCAGCATGCGCCGGCTGGCCATGGGCACGCTGGTGCTGGTGGCGGCGAAGCTGTTGCTGGTCGATCTCAGTCATATCGGCGCGGTGTGGCGCATCCTGATCAGCGCCGGCCTTGGTGCGATGTTCCTGCTGCTCAGCTATGTGCTGCCCTCGCTCGCCCGCCGTTTCTCCACAACCGTGCAACCGGAGCGTGCGGCGGGCGGTGAAGAAAAAGAGGGGCTTGGAAACGAGGAGGAGCAGGAACCCGAGACTTGAGCGGCTAAGAAGTGAAGCGTTGGCGTCGGCTAGACATTGAAACGGAAATGCATCACGTCGCCATCCTTGACGACGTAGTCCTTGCCCTCCAGGCGCATCTTGCCCGCCTCCTTGGCCTTGGCCTCGCCGCCGCAGGCGATGAAGTCGTCATAGGCGATGGTCTCGGCCCGGATGAAACCCTTCTCGAAATCGGTGTGGATCACCGCCGCCGCCTTCGGCGCGGTATCACCGCGGTGGATGGTCCAGGCGCGCACCTCCTTGACCCCGGCCGTGAAATAGGTGATCAGGCTCAGCAGCGCATAGGCCTCGCGGATCACCGTATTCAGCCCGGGCTCACTAAGCCCCAGGTCAGCAAGGAATTCGTCGCGGCTGTCCGCATCCATCGGTGCCAGCTCCGACTCGATCTGCGCCGACACCACGGCCATGCACGAGTTCTCCTCGGATGCGAACCGGGCCACCTGCGCCGAGTATTCGTTGCCTTCGGGGAGTGAACCGTCGTCGACATTGGCGATGTACAGCACCGGCTTGGCGCTGAGCAGACACAGCTCGCGTAAGGTCTCCAGGGCGTCGGCGGCCAGCTTCTGGCGGCGTACCGGCACCCCGTTCTCCAGCCCGTCGTACACCTGCTGGTACAGCGCCTGCACCGATTTCGCATCCTTGTCGCCGGCGCGCGCCACCTTCTCCACGCGTGTCAGCGCCTTCTGCACGGTGTCCAGATCGCGCAGCATCAACTCGGTGTCGATGACGCCGATGTCGGACAGCGGATCGACCTTGCCCGCCACATGCACGACGTTCTCGTCGCCGAAACAGCGCACCACATGGGCAATGGCAGCGCATTCGCGGATGTTGGCCAGAAACTGGTTGCCCAGGCCCTCGCCCTTGGAGGCGCCGGCCACCAGCCCGGCGATGTCAACGAACTCGACCACCGCATGCTGGATGGCCTGCGGCTTGACGATGGCCGCCAGCGCATCGACGCGCGGATCGGGTACCGGCACGATGCCGACATTGGGATCGATGGTGCAGAAGGGGTAGTTGGCCGCCTCGGCGCCGCCGCCGGCCAGGGCGTTGAACAATGTGGATTTGCCGACGTTGGGAAGGCCCACGATACCGATGCTCAGTGCCATGCGATCTCTCCCGACAGGAATGCTTGCCTAGCCCTCACGGCCTCGGCTCCAGCGCCAGATGGATGCGGTTGGCGGCGCGTGCCAGATCGCCCGCGAGGATCGCCGGCAGTTCGTCCACGATGGCGGCGATGGCCGCCTGTTCGCACTGCCGATCCTCGGCTGCGGCCCGGCCCAGTACCCACGGTGTGACATCGCCGCCTGCCGGAGGACGGCCGATACCGATCTTGATGCGCGCATAGGTATCTCTGCCCAGATGCTGGTGCAGGGATTTGAGGCCGTTGTGGCCGCCATGGCCGCCGCCGTGCCTGAGGCGTGTCTTGCCGGGCGGCAGGTCGAGATCATCGTAGACGACGAACACGTCCTCGATCGGCACCTTGTAGTAGCGGGCGAGCGGGGCCACGGCCTCGCCGCTGTTGTTCATAAAGGTTTGTGGCTTGACCAGCAGCACGCGCCGGCCGTCAAACTCCCAGGCCGCTACCTCGGCATGGAAACGCGGGGCGGCGGCAAAGCGCAGCCCCTGCGTTTCGGCCAGACGGTCGAGCAGGCGGAAACCGACATTGTGCCGTGTATCCCGGTATCGATCACCAGGATTGCCCAGCCCGACCAAGAGTTGCATGGACGTGCGGCCTGCGGTTTATTGGCCGCCAGTCTCCGGCTCCGCGGCTTGCTCAGTGCCTTCTTCCTCGGCTTCCGGCTGTGTCTCGACACGCGGGGCGGCGATGTGCACCACGGCGAAGTCTTCATCGTACGGTACCTCGACGCCGTCCGGCAGCTGGATTTCACTGATGTGGATCGAGTCGCCGACCTTGAGCCCGCTGCAGTCGATATCGATGTGGTCGGGGATGGCGTCGGCGCGGCAGTGCACGCCCAGTGTATGGCGGGTGATCTCCAGGGAGCCGCCAACGACGATGCCCGGGCATTTTTCGTAATTGATCGCATGCACCGGCACTTCCATGTCTACAATGGACTCGGAGGACACACGGAAGAAATCGATATGGGTGGCCGAATCCTTCAGCGGATCGTACTGCACGTCCTTGAGCAGCGCCTCGTTCTTGCCGCGCGCGCCCTTGACATTGATCTCGATGATGGCGGTGTGGAAATGCTCCTGGTTCAGCAGCTTGGACAGCGTCAGGGCGTCCATGATGATCGGCAGCTCCGGCTTGTCGCCGCCATAGATGACGCCGGGGAGCTTGCCGGCCCGGCGCAGGCGGCGGGATTCGGCCCGTCCGGTCTTTTCGCGCAGATCGGCTTCGATGACATAGTCAGACATGTGTGCCTCCTTGGATGTTGCGCCGTCGGGTCGTCCCGTGACGGCGGTGGCGGGATGATTCCCGCCGGCAGCGATCGCTCGCTGCAGAGGCGCGGCAGTCTAGGGATTTTTACTCGCTGTACAAGCTGGAGATGGAGCGGGCATCGTAGATGCGGGCGATGGCCTCGGCCATCAATGGCGCCACGGACAGCACGCGCACCTTGCCGGTATCCATGATGCGCTTCGGCTGCAGGATGGTGTCGGTGACGACAAGCTCGTGCAGCGGTGAGGCGTGTAGGCGCTCGGCGGCAGGACCGGACAGCACCCCGTGCGTGACATAGGCCGATACCTTGGTGGCGCCGCGCTCGCACAGGGCGTTGACGGCGTTGCACAGGGTGCCGGCGGTGTCGGTCATGTCATCGACCAGGATGCAGTGTTTGCCTTCGATGTCGCCGATGATGTTCATCACTTCGGCCACGTTCGGGGCCGGGCGGCGCTTGTCGACGATGGCCATGTCCACATGCAGATGCTTGGCCAGGGCGCGGGCGCGCACCACACCGCCGACGTCGGGGGAGACGATGACCACATCGTCCAGCGCGTGCTGGCGGATATCGTTCAGGATGATCGGTGCGGCATAGATGTTGTCCACGGGGATGTTGAAGAAGCCTTGGATCTGGCCGGAATGCAGGTCCAGGGTCAGCACGCGCGTGGCGCCCGCGGTGGTCAGCATGTCGGCGACGAGCTTGGCGGAGATCGGTGTGCGTCCGGCGCTCTTGCGGTCCTGGCGGGCATAGCCGAAGTAGGGGATGACGGCGCAGATCTGGCGGGCGGAGGCACGCTTGGCGGCATCGATGCAGATCAACAGCTCCATCAGGTTGTCATTGGCCGGGGCCGAGGTGCTCTGAATGACGAATACGTCCTGGCCTCGGATGGTCTCCCTGAACTGCATGAAGATCTCGCCGTCCGAGAATCGCTGGATGTAGATCTCACCCTGGGGCAGGCCGATGTGTTCGCAGATCGCCGAAGCCAGGGGAGGGTTGGAGGTGCCTGCAAAAAGGCGAAGGCGTTTGCTGTTCATCACGGCGACGGCTCCTGTATCGTGTCAGACCGACAAGCATAGTCAAAACTGGCTGGGGCGGCAGGATGATGCGGCGCTTCGCGCCTTACCCCTGCGGGGCCGGCGTTGCGCTGCTCCGCCGTTGCCTCGCTCCGCTCAGCTCGAACCTTCACGGTTCTCATCCTGCCTTCCCGTGCTTCGCCGAAGCTCGGCTTCAGCAAATGTCTGGCTGGGGCGGCAGGATTCGAACCTACGCATGACGGGATCAAAACCCGTTGCCTTACCGCTTGGCTACGCCCCAAACTTCATCCCGCAGGGGATGAAAGCGTCCGATGCGTCCTACATGCGTCCAGGTGGCCAACCCGCGACGCCTAAGGCTATCCGCCAAGCCCCGGCCTGTCTCGACATCGTCGACCAGCGCCACACAGGTGCTGCCGCTGCCGCTCATCCATGCCGGGGATGCCGCTTGGCGCATGGCGGCGAGTAGCCGCGAAAGCGCCGGTGACATGCCGATGGCCACGGGCTCGAGATCATTCTCACCGATGGCATTGCCGCTGACGGCAGTGGCCCGTTCCGAACGGGCGGCGATGGTATCGGTCACAGGCTTGTTGTGCAACGCGTCGAAGCGCCGGAACACCTCGGCGGTGGACAGGCCCTTGCCCGGATGAGCCAGTACGACGGTGGTATCCGGCAACGGCGCTGGATAGGGCGTGAGTTCCTCGCCAGCTCCATGGGCGTGGCTGGCCTCGCCGAACAGGAAACAGGGGATGTCGGCTCCAAGCGGAGCGGCGAGCCGGATCAGTTCATCGGTCGGCAGGTGCAGGCCCCACAGGTGGTTGGCCACCCATAGGGCCGTGGCGGCATCCGAGGAGCCGCCGCCCAGCCCGCCCTGCTCAGGCAGTTGCTTGTCGATATGCACCCGCATACCCGCGGCGATGCCGTAATTGGCGGCCAGGGCCACCAGCACCCGATGCACCAGGTTCGCCGGTCCCGACAGATGCGGCCGGGAGCAGCTGACCTCAATCGAGGGTGCCGCGGCCATGTGTAGATGATCGGCGATGTCCACGAATGCGAAACTGGTATCCAGCGCATGACGACCGTCCGGCAGCATGCCGCCGACATGCAGATGCAGGTTGATCTTGGCCGGTGCCGGAAAGCTCTGCACGGTGTCGTCTACGGGGCACCGATCAGCAGGATGGCGCGATTGCCGTGCAACATGTCCATCAGCGTCAGACGCCGGGCGGCACCATTCCAGGCGATGTGAATGATATCGCCATGCAAATGTGCCTCCCACCGGTCCGGGCCGATGGGCCGGAACTGTGCAGGCATGTGTCCGAGCAGGATGGCAGCCAACTGGCGGGGCGGGATGGCGATGCCGTAGGCGGCCAGATCAGCTTCGCTGATGGACCGGTGTGGGTGCGCGGGATCCTGGTTGTCGCTCAGCTGCAGATCGTCGCCGTGCCATGTCAGTTCGATGATGCGACCGGAGGCCGCATGCGTCAGCCTCAGCCAGCCGGCGGCCGGCGTGGCAGCCTTCCAGTCGATCTCGACCTGCCAGCGCCGTTCGGGCTGGATGACGATCAGCCGTCCGGAGAAAGCCGGGTAAGGGCCGATATGGGAGGCCGTACCCGTGGGCGGCCGCTGGATGGCGCAGCCGGCCAGCCAGACCAGCAACGCCAGGATCAGGAATGGGCGCAGGCGGGGCAAGGCCCTAGATGCCTTCCTTGATCTTCTTCTGCAGCAGTGCGGGATTCTTGTGCTTCAGGTGGATGGCCTTTTTCCACATGGTGCGAGCCTTGCCATGGTCGCCATGTTTCCAGTACATGTCGCCCAGATGTTCGGTCATCACCGGATCATCCTTGACGATGCCGATGGCGCGGGTCTGTACCTTGATGGCCTTGGCGTACTTGCCCTGGTGAAAATACACCCAGGCCAGCGAGTCCAGATAATAGCCATCGTTCGGCTTTACCTTCAGGGCCCGCTTGATCAGGTTTTCGGCTTCATTCAGGCGCACACCGCGCTCGGCCAGTGAATAGCCCAGGAAGTTCAGGGCCTCCGAATCGTTCGGCCGGGAGGCCAACAGCATCCGCAGGCTCTTTTCAACCTCCTTGTATTGTTTGAAATGATCGAAGGCCACGGCGCGGTTGAACAACAGACGGGTCGGCACGATCTTCAGTTTCATAGCCGGTGCCGTTTCGTCGAGCAGCAGCCGGAATTCCTGCCGGGCCAGCCGGATCATCGACATCATCAGATAGGCCTCGCCGCTGTCCGGATGGGCGGCCAGCACGGATTTCGTGCGCTTGATGGCCGCCTTGTCCTTGTGTTGCCGGAACTCGATGTCGGCGATGCGTAACTGGGCATCGGGGTACAAAGCATTGCTCGCCTTGATCGCCTGATACTGCTGCAGCGCTGGACCATCCTTCCCCTGGCCTTCCAGCGATAGCCCCAGGTAATAATGGGTCTGGTTATCCGGTCGTTTGTCTAGGGCATTCTGGAATTGTTTGGCCGCGGCGGGGTAGTTTCCCTGTTGGAAATAGAGCAGGCCAAGGGCAATCAGCACGTCCGGCTCGCCGCCGGTCTGTTGGCTTATCTGCTCATAAACAACGATGGCCTCCTTGATCCGGCCCTGCTGCACCAGTAAGCGGCCGAGCATGTTGCCGACCTGCAGGTCGTCCGGATGTTTTCTCAGGAAACTGCGCAGCAGGGATTCGGCCTCAGCCGGTTTGTGCCTCTGGATGGCGATACCGCTGAGCATCAGGATCGGGACATTGTCATCCGGAGCCAGCGCATGCATGCGCTGCAGGGCCTTGCGGGCCTTGGCGACATCGCCACGCTGCAAGTACAGCTGGGCCTCGAGTTGGCGAAGATCCGCATCGTCTCCATGTCTGATGCCGGCCTGGACTACGGCCATGGCCTTGTCCATGTGGCCGGAACCGGCCAGCCACTGGATCAGAATCTGTCGCGCGGAGACCAGGCCAGGGTGGGCATCGACCAGTTTGGAAAGTTCGGCAATGGCCTGATCGACCTTGCTGCTGCTGAACAGGGTGCGGGCGTACAGCATATCGATGTGGATGTGCTGATCCTCGCTCAGCCCGGACATGGCGCGAGCCGCCTTGATCTGTTGCAGGGCCGGCTTGGGCTGGTTCAGGCGGATATACAATTCGGCCAGTTCCATGCGCGGCTGGAAGGCGTCGGGATCCTTGGCGACCAGGGCCGAAAGAAAATGTACGGCCAGCTCCGGCTCGTTCTGCTGGATCGCATCCTCGGCGGCAAGATAGAGAAAGCCCGGATCCATTTGCTGCAGGGCATGAGCCTGGTTCAGGGGTTTGACCTGGGTGGTCGCCTTGGACGGGGAGGCCATGCCGGCGCAGCCCGTAAGGGCAAGGACAAGCGCAGCGCGAAGGAACCAGTATCTCATGAATTCTCCTGTAGAAATGTGACTGAGCAAAACCGTTGGTCGGCTCCAAGCGCCCAGCATTGCACGTCGGCGGCGCGGCCGCGATGCACGCTGACGATAGGATAGACAAATCCCTCCCAGGCATTTGCCAGGTCTGTGGGCGACGGCTTGGCCGGGCAATCCGGATGGGAATGGAACACGCCGATGATGGACAGCCCCGAATCGCGCAATTCACGGTCGATTTGGCGGTATGCCTCCGGGTCCAGCTGAAAGCGGTCATCGGCACGCTCGATATTGAGATTTGCCACCTGCCGGGCTTCCTGCACGTGCCAGGCCTCCGCGGTCAGGCGGCCGATCAGCAGGCCACAGGCCTCGTGCGGATAGGTGCGCTCGGCCGCCTGGCGCATCGAATCGATGCTGTCCGCGGTGCAGGTACACTGCATGACTGCTGCCTCGGTACCGAGCACGGCGAGATATTCGGGGCTTTGAAAACGGGCAGGCTCGTTCATGCGGCTCCCATGGGCAGTAATATGTTGTCCTCGCCGTTCCCGGACGGGCGGCGCTGGAACGTGTCCGAGACAGTACGGGAAGAGCTGCCGCTGCACAATCCATGCTTGCCGATAACGGTTGTGCCCTTCGGCCCATCATGCTGCGGGCCCCACCAAGGGGGCCCGCAGTGCCGTCAGGTTGTACCCGTCACTCGATGGCGACATTCCGGCGCTTGGACTTGGTCATCTTGGGCAGATGCAGCTCAAGCATGCCGTTGCGGAATGTTGCTTTCGCCTTGGCACTGTCCACGTCACAGGGCAGGGCAACGCTGCGGGCGAAGGATCCCCATGCACATTCGCGGCGGAAGTAGTCGCCCCGTTCCTCCTTTTCCTCCTGGTGCACGGAGCCCTCGATGGTGACCATGGTATCGGTCATCGTCACGTGCAGGTCCTCCTTTTCCACACCAGGAATCTGGGCACGGAGCATCAATTCACGCTCTTTGTCGACGACATCGACCTTGGGCATGACCCGGCGTTCGAACGGCATTGGAAACTCCGTGAGCCATGGCAGTTCCCATTGGCTTGGACGCATCCAGTTGTGCGAGAAGAAATTCTCCCACATCCGTTCCATCTCATCCATCGGCCTTGTCAGCGTGGATGGCGCCGGTTTGTCCTTTTCTTTGGTGATGTGTACAACTTTGCTGGCTTTTGCGGATGTCCTGGCCATAACACACCTCCTTATTCCGGCAGGCTATGGGCGGACCGCTCTATGACGAAAACCCATGCCTCCGAAAACGCTTGCAGGATTCGCCTGGACTGCTTGTGTTTTAGACCATCAACGCCTGTGGTGCAAGGCCGCTCCGGCGCTCTCACAGGTGTTGTTCCTGTGAGGCGCCGCGGTCGCCGTCATTGCATCCAGAACGGCGAAATCTTCGACTCAACCAAGGTTTCCACCTGATCATCAAGGTTGGACAGGAAATTCAGCCCCGTCCTTTTTTCGACCTCGTTGACGCTGGTGATGAAGTTGGGAAGATTCTTCGAACGCTCCGCATGATTGGGGATGATAAAGGCGATGGCGTCGACCTGAACGGGGTCGAAAACCACCTCGAAGATGGCAGACGGAACGGCCACGTGATTGGCGCCGATGGTCCTGGGCGTCGGGCTATCATAGACGGGACCGGTCACAATGTAGAGCTCACCCCGGGATTGTACCCAGTTCCGCACCCTTTTCTGCAGGGCCTCCCACATGCCACGGTACACATCCCGCTTCATCGGCACCACACTGGATAGCAGGTAGCTTTCGTTCATGGCCCGGGCACTCCATATCATGTCCTTGGCCGGTACCAACTGGGCGGGTACATAGCCGTCGTGATGGTAGTCTCTGACGTTCGCCTGGTTGTTGTGGCTGATTTCCGGATCGGGGATGAAATCGTGGGTGCGCAGGAAATTGCCGTGGATCTCCGCCTTTGTCAGATGGTAGCCCACCCAGTTCGGCGCCTTGTACGCCGAATTGTAGGACAGCACATAGGCCAGCCGGCATAGCAGGATACCGCTGTTGCTCGGAGCGCCGTACTTGATCTGGTTGTTGCAGTCACCGAGTGCCGAGGCATGGGCCATCGACGGCAGCAGAGAGGCCAGGAACATGGTCAGAAATAGATAAGCCAGTCGTTTCATCGCGAGCCTCCATGATGATATATGTTCCCCCCGCCTCCCGCTCACAGGCCCAAGCCCGAGACCTTGGCCTTGCGTTCTTATTTTAGACCATTTTTATCCTGTTAGAGGCTGCCGGTGGGGCACTTTTTCCGCTCAAATGCCTTCGGCGTAGTGCATATTGCCGGTGGAGAAGACGGGTGTGCTCAGGTATTTCTCGCCGCCGTCCGGGAACATGGCCACGATCGTGGCCGGCCGGTCATCGGCAGCCAGGCGCTCGGCCAGTTGCAGGGCGGCTGCTGTGGCGCAGCCGCAGGACTGGCCGGAAAGGATGCCCTCGCATGATGCCAGTTGCTGGGTATAGTGGTATGCATCCTCGGTGGAGATGCCAAGCTTTTCGTCGTGCAGGCCGGCGTCATAGATGCCGGGCACGATGCTCGATTCAATGTGCTTCAGGCCCTCGATGCCATGGAACGGTGAATCCGGCTCGGCGGCGACGATGCGGATGTCCGGATTGACGCGTTTGAGGAAACGGCCGGTGCCGATCAGGGTGCCGGAGGTGCCCAGCGAGGCAATGAAGTGGGTGACGGTGCCGTCCGTGTCCTTCCATATCTCCGGGCCGGTCGATTCCTCATGTGCGCGCGGGTTGGCCGGGTTGTTGTACTGATCCGGCTTGAAATATCGATCGGGATCAAGGCTGTAGATGCGTCGTGCCTCCAGGATGGCTCCGTCCGAGCCTTCCAGCGGGTCGGAGAAGATCAGCTCAGCCCCATAGGCGCGGCAGATGCGCTTGCGTTCGTCCGATACGTTGCCCGGCATCACCAGGCGCACCCGGTAGTCGAGAATGGCCCCGATCATGGCCAGGGCGATGCCGGTGTTGCCGGAGGTCGAATCGAGGATGACCTTGCCCGGTGTCAAAAGACCCCTGTCGATGCCGTCGCGGATCATCCACAGCGCTGCCCGGTCCTTGACCGAACCGCCGGGGTTGAAACGTTCCAGCTTGGCAAGAATGCGAATATGGTCCGGCAGATGGCGAGTCAGGCGCACCAGCCGCACGAGCGGTGTATGGCCGATCTGGTCAAGTATAGTGTGCAAACTACATTCCTATAAGTGTTAAATAATTGTATTAACATTACGAATTATGTATTAACTATCCGGTTCTGCCAAGAGCCATGGCGCTGGCAGCATCGATCTCATCGTCGAATGGCCAGTGGGGCGAAGCGCGCAGCAGGTAATGACGCAGGGCAGACGCGCTGATACCGGTCTGGCGCAGACTCTTCAGGGTGGTGGCGCGATTGCGCTTGGCCAGGCGCTTGCCCCCGGTATCGAGCAACAACTCATGATGGATGTATACGGGAGTTGGCAGGCCCAGCAGGGCCTGCAGCAGGCGGTGGATGCCGGTACTTTCGGCGAGATCCTGTCCGCGGATCACATGCGTGATGCCCTGCAGGGCATCATCGACGACGGCTGCCAGATGATAGCTGAAGCCGATGTCCTTGCGGCCGATGACGACGTCGCTGCCGATATGAACGGGGTGTTGTCGGCCATGCCCGTCCTGCCAGGAAAGCACGGGGCCGGCGATGGCCATGGCCTTTCCGGCATCGAGGCGCCAGGCATAGGATTCCCGCCACATGCGTTCCCGCTGACGCATTGTGGCAAGACTCCGGCAGGTGCCGGGGTAGTGGTCCTGTTCCCCGGCATGGGGGGCTGAAGCCATGCGCTCGATTTCGCGGCGGATATCGCTACGCGTACAAAAGCAGGGATAGATCACGCCCATATCCCGTAGCCGGCTGAGGGCCTCGGTATAGTCCTGCATGTGTTCGCTCTGCCTGCGTACCGGTCCCTGCCAGGTCAGCCCCAGCCAGGACAGATCCTCGAGGATGGCCTCGCTATATTCCGGGCGGCAACGGCTGGTGTCGATATCCTCGATGCGCAGCAGCAGCTCCCCGTGATGGCTGGCGGCCCACTGCTGGCAGCACAGGGCCGAGTAAGCATTGCCGACGTGCAGCAGGCCGGTAGGGCTCGGCGCGAAACGGGTGCGCAGGGTCATCAGCCCGGCAGCCGTTGGCTTTTTCCGGCTACGCTACTATCGGAGGCGGGTGGCAGGATCAGCGGCTGTCCTTCCTGCACACGTTCGGGGCGCACCAGCATGCAGATCACGTCCCCTTCCTGCAGCACGGTGTCGTCGTGCAGGATCAGACTCTTGCCTTCGCGGATGATGGCCAGCGGTTGCACCCCGGAGGTGATGCGCACCCCCGACAGCTTGCGGCCGATCAGCGGCGAATCCGGATCCACGGTGCGATTCTCATGCACCAGTTTTTTGCGATGAATCTCGGCGTTCCAGTAGCTGTAATTGTAGGACGAGGCGAACAGGCGGCGTGCCTGCAGCTGGTGGATCAGCCTTGCATGCCGTTGCTCGTCGTCTTCCTGCAGGGTGACGAACACCTCGGGCACGTGGAATTCCTCGCGGGCCAGGCGGGCGATCAGCAGGTTTTGGTCGGAGGAGTCGGTCATCACCAGCACGTTGCTGACCTCCTCGGCGTGGGCCACCTCCATGAACAGCGGGTCCAGGGCATTGCCGCGCAGGGCCAGGTAACCGCCGCGCTGCATGGTGGCCACAGCCTCGGCATTCAGGTCGATGAAGCGCACCTCGCGGTCCTCTCCCAGCACGCGCGCCAGTTCGACCCCCATCTGGCCACCGCCGATGATCAGCACGGAGCGGTCATTGGCGCCGCGCACGTCCAGCCAGCGGCTGAGCGGGGAAGCCAGAAAGCCGTAGACCACCACCGAAACGATGATGATGATGTATACGAGGGACTGCAGCATCTGGCCGTCGGCGCGCCCGCTGCCCTGCAGGATGATCGCGAACAGCGACGCGATGGCGGCGGCCACGACCCCGCGCGGGGCGATGGCGCCGAGATAAAGCACTTGGTTGCGGGAAAGGTTTGAGCCGATGCTGGATAGCCAGGCGGTCAGCGGGCGCACAACCAGGGCCAGGATGGCGAACAGCAACAGGCCTTCCCAGGTGAAGTTCCACAGCATGGGCAGGTTCAGGTTGGCGGCCAGCAGCACGAACAGCAGGGAGATCAGCAGCACCGACAGGCTGCCCTTGAAATGGCGCAGGCGCTGGATATCCGGCAGTTCCATACGCTGCATCGTGGCACCGGCCACCAGCACCGCGAGCAGCCCTGCCTGGGGGCTGAGGCTGTCGGCCAGCAGGAAGATGCCCCAGACCGACGCCAGTGTGGTGATGGTGCGCAGTTCCATGTCCTTGATCCAGCGTTCCGAGACCAGAGCCTTGGACAGCAGCCAGCCACAGGTGAAACCCACGGCACCACCGGTTAAAAGCTTTATGAACAATACCCTGGCCAGCCAGGCGGGGGTGACCTGCGGGCTGATCACCACCTCCAGCATGACGATGGCCAGGATGGCACCGATCGCATCGACCAGCATGGCCTCGCTGGCCAGGATGGCATTGATGGACCGATGCAGGCGCACCTGGCGCAGGATCGGCATGATCACGGTCGGGCCGCCAACGGAAACGAGGGCCCCGAACAGCAGGCACTCCGGCCAGCTCAGATTGGAGATCAGGTGCAGGGCGCCACCGCCGATCAGCATGTTCAGTGCCGGCCCGAACACCAGCAACAGGCCAACCACCCAGCCGTGCTGCAGCATAGCTTTCAGGTTCAGGTTCAGGCCACCCTCGAACAGGATGACGGCCAAGCCAAGCTCGATCAGTGTGTGCAGGGCCGGCTGCAGTGCTTCCATGTGCAGCAGATGCAGGCCGTAGGGGCCGAGGGCCATGCCGGCAACCAGCCAGAAGAAGATGGCCGGGAAATGCATCCTGGCCGCCGCCATCTGGGCCGTGACGGCAACCAGCACCGCGACCACGAAGGTCTCGGTCGGGCTAGCTTGCAAACCCATGCGCTTACCTCCTGCTCGATACCCGTGTCTTAGAGGCTGGACCGCCCGCATTTCATTGGCAAGCGCTTGACAATGCGGTGCGCCGACGTATCGTTCGGCCCTCGAATTTCGAGGGCATGGGCATCGGCCCGGCGCCTACCGAGGAGTGGCAATAGTGGCGAATCACGCATCCGCAGCCAAACGCGCACGTCAGACGGAAAAGGTCCGTATGATGAACCGCACCAAGAAGTCGGCCATGCGCACGGCCATCAAGGAAGTGCTGTCGGCCGTGTCCAATGGTGACAAGGAGGCTGCTGCCGTTGCCCTGAAGCAGGCCGCCTCGCTGCTTGACCGAGCCGGGCGCAAGCGCCTGATCCACCCCGGCCAGGCTGGCCGCCGCATCTCGCGCCTGAATGCCCGTGTCAAGGGCATGTCCTGAGTTTCCAGGGAACCGATCATGAAAAAGCCCGCCAAATGGCGGGCTTTTTTTGTGCTTGGTTTCCGCATGTGCGTTCATAGGATACGCGCATGACCGACGATCCCCACACCCCCCGCATCGCCCTGTACCGGGGTGCCGATTCCCTGTCCGCATTCCGCCGCGACAAGCGATTGTCCGAGTTGCGGGGGCTGGTGCCCCAGATTCGCTCGCTTGAGATCTTTCCCGTCTATATCGCCGAGGTCGATGCCGCCTGGTCGGTACAGGACGGGCAGCGGCTGATGCGTCTGCTGGGCGGGGATGTCGAGCCCTTCTCCGGCATCGATGACCATGTCCTTTATGTCACACCGCGTGTAGGCACCATCTCGCCCTGGTCATCCAAGGCCACGGAGATCGTCCGCCTTTGTGATCTGGAGCGTCTGCAGCGGCTGGAGATGGGCATGGCCTATGTGCCCGCAGGCATTTCCGCCGACACGCTTGCCACACTGGCCGGGCCATTGCATGACCGCATGACCCAATCCGTGCTATACGACGTTGCCGACTTCGCCCGGCTGTTCAGCCATCACGAGCCGGCACCGTTGGCGCAGGTCGACGTGCTGGCCGGTGGCCGCGAGGCCTTGGTGCAGGCCAACAGGGCGCTCGGATTGGCGCTGTCGGATGACGAGATCGATTACCTTCAGGCCAATTACAAAGAGCTGGGACGCAATCCGACCGATGTCGAACTGATGATGTTCGCCCAGGCCAACTCCGAACACTGCCGACACAAGATCTTCAACGCCGGCTGGGTGATCGATGGCGAGCGGCAGCAGGCCTCATTGTTCGCAATGATCCGGCATACGCACCAGACCCATCCGGACGGCACGCTGGTGGCCTACAAGGACAACTCATCGATCATCGAGGGCGGCCCAGGCCGGCGTTTCTATCCCGATGCCGACGGGCGTTACCGCACCCATGACGATCTGATGCATATCCTGATGAAGGTGGAGACGCATAATCATCCGACGGCGATCTCACCGTTTCCTGGTGCGGCAACCGGTTCCGGTGGCGAGATACGTGACGAGGGCGCGACCGGCGTTGGGGCCAAGCCGAAGGCCGGTCTGACCGGCTTCTCGGTGTCCAATCTGCGTATTCCGGGCTTTGAGCAGCCGTGGGAGCAGGATTTCGGTAAGCCTGGAAGGATCGTTTCGGCCCTGCAGATCATGGTTGATGGGCCATTGGGTGGCGCCGCTTTCAACAACGAGTTCGGTCGCCCGAATCTGTGCGGCTATTTCCGCACCTATGAGCAGCGGGTCGGGGATGAGCTCAGGGGCTTCCACAAGCCGATCATGATCGCCGGCGGCGTCGGCAACATCGATGCCCGGCATATCCACAAGCGGCCGGTGCCGGCCGGCTGCCTGATCATCCAGCTCGGGGGACCGGCGATGCTGATCGGGCTTGGCGGCGGGGCGGCCTCCAGCATGGATGCGGGTGCGAATGCCGAGGATCTGGATTTCGATTCGGTACAACGCGGCAATCCGGAGATGGAGCGCCGCTGCCAGGAGGTGCTCGACCGCTGCTGGCAGCTGGGTGAAAGCAATCCGATCCTGTTCATTCACGACATCGGTGCCGGTGGCCTGTCGAATGCCGTACCGGAGTTGGTCAACGATGCCGGGCGCGGCGGCTGGATCGAGTTGCGCCGGGTGCACAACATGGAGCCCGGTATGAGTCCGCTGCAGCTGTGGTGCAACGAGGCGCAGGAGCGCTACGTGCTGGCCATTCGCGAAGACGAGCTGTCGCGCTTTACCGCCATTTGCGAGCGAGAGCGCTGTCCGTTTGCCGTACTCGGGCATGCCACCGATGACGGCATGCTGGAGGTGCACGATGCGCATTTTGCCAACGATCCGGTCGATTTGCCGCTGGAGGTACTGCTCGGCAAGCCACCGAAGATGCTGCGCGAGGTCGTGCACACGGAGGTGAAGGCGGAGCCGTTCGATCCGGCCGACATCAGCCTGCGCGAGGCGGCCGAGCGCGTGCTGCGCCTGCCGGCGGTGGCCGATAAGACCTTTTTGATCACCATCGGCGATCGCAGTGTCACGGGGCTGGTGACACGCGACCAGATGGTCGGTCCGTGGCAGGTGCCGGTGGCCGACGTGGCGGTGACGGCCCGCGACTATCAAGGGTACTGCGGCGAGGCGATGAGCATGGGCGAGCGATCGCCGCTGGCGGTGCTCGACGCCCCCGCCTCCGGGCGCATGGCGATCGGCGAGGCGCTGACCAATATCGCTGCAGCCTCGATCGAAAAGCTGGGGGATGTGAAGCTGTCGGCGAACTGGATGGCGGCCTGCGGCCATGCCGGCGAGGATGCGCGCCTGTATGACACGGTACATGCCGTGGGCATGGAACTGTGCCCGGCGCTCGGTATCTCGATCCCGGTCGGCAAGGATTCGCTGTCGATGAAGAGCGTGTGGCAGCAGGACGGCACCACGCGGGAGATGAGCGCGCCGCTGTCACTGATTATCTCGGCCTTCGCACCGGTGGACGATACTCGTCGCACCCTGACACCCCAGCTGCGTACCGATCAGGGAGAGAGCGACCTCGTGTTGCTCGATCTCGGTCATGGAAGCAACCGCCTCGGTGGCTCGGCGCTGACGCAGGTGTTCGATTGTACGGGCGTGGAAGCGCCGGATCTCGATGATCCGGGGCAGTTTCGGGCGTTCTTCGCCACCATACAGCAGTTGAACCGGGCCGGCCTGCTGCTGGCCTATCACGACCGCTCCGACGGCGGCCTGTTCGCCACCGTCTGCGAGATGGCCTTCGCCGGCCGCGCCGGCGCACGTGTCGAATTGGCGGCGCTCGGCGAGGCATGGGGCGCATTGTTCGCCGAGGAATTGGGCGCGGTACTGCAGGTGCGGCGCACGGATCGCGATCGGGTGCTGGCCATGTTGGCCGAGGCCGGGCTCGGGGGGGCCGCGCATCTGATCGGCGAGGTGATGGATGACCGCCGCCTGGTCTTCGCGCACGATGGCCATGTGCTGCTCGAGGATCGGGTGCAGGCCTGGCAGCAGATCTGGGCCGAGACCTCGTACCACATGCAGGATATGCGCGATGATCCGGCCTGCGCGCGCGAGGCCTTCGAGGCCATTCTCGATCCCGCCGATCCCGGCCTGCACGCGCGCCTGAGCTTCGATCCGGGTGAGGACATCGGCGCGCCGTTGATCAACACCGCCCGACCCAGGATGGCGGTGCTGCGCGAGCAGGGGGTCAACGGGCAGGTGGAGATGGCCGCGGCCTTCGATCGCGCCGGTTTTGAATGCGTGGATGTGCACATGTCCGACCTGATCGCGGGGAGGCAAACGCTGGATGATTTCCGCGGGTTGGCCGCCTGCGGTGGCTTCTCCTTCGGCGATGTGCTGGGCGCGGGCAGTGGCTGGGCCAATGCCGTGCTGTTTCATGCCCGCGTGCGCGACCAGTTTGCCGCCTTTTTCGCCCGTGACGACACCCTGGCGCTCGGCGTGTGCAACGGCTGCCAGATGATGAGCCAACTCAAGGACCTGATTCCGGGTGCTGGGTACTGGCCGCGCTTCATGCGCAACCGCTCCGAACAGTTCGAGGCGCGCATGCTGATGGCAGGCATCCCCGACAGTCCGTCGGTGTTGCTGGCCGGCATGGCCGGTTCGCGCCTGCCGTTGGTGGTGGCACATGGAGAGGGAAGGGCGGCATTCGCCTCCGATCAGGACAGGGCGGTGGCGCGGGTGGCGCTGCAGTATCTGGGTCCGGACGGCACAGCGAGTGAGCGGTATCCTTACAATCCGAACGGTTCGCCACAGGGTATCGCCGGCCTGACGACGGACGACGGGCGCGTGACGATCATGATGCCGCATCCGGAGCGCCTGTTCCGCTCCGTGCAGTATGCCTGGCGGCCGGACGGCTGGGGCGAGGACGGGCCGTGGATGCGCATGTTCCGCAATGCCCGGTGCTGGATCGGCTGATAAAGCTGCGACGGTCAGTCTCGAGCCGCTCCGCACGCATTTCCGGCGGCTGTTTGTTGTAGTATTCGCCAGCCGCTTCTGTTACGTTCCGGGCCCGTCATGAACAGAGAAACGCGATTCGTATTTGTGACGGGCGGGGTGGTTTCCTCCCTCGGCAAGGGCATTGCGGCAGCGAGCCTGGCGGCGCTTTTCGAAGCGCGCGGGCTCAAGGTCATGATGCAGAAGCTCGATCCCTATATCAACGTCGATCCGGGCACCATGAGCCCCTACCAGCACGGCGAGGTTTTCGTCACCGACGATGGTGCCGAAACGGATCTCGACCTCGGCCATTACGAGCGCTTCACGCATGTGCAGATGACGCGCCGCTCCAATTTCACCACCGGGCGCATCTACGAATCGGTGATCCGGCGCGAGCGGCGCGGGGATTACCTCGGGGCCACGGTGCAGGTGATCCCGCATATCACCGATGCCATCAAGGAGGCCGTGCTGAGCCTCAGGGCCGGCGATCCCGATATCGTCATCGTCGAGATCGGCGGCACCGTCGGTGACATCGAGTCACTGCCGTTTCTGGAGGCCATCCGCCAGTTGCGTTTCGATCTCGGCACCAAATACACTGCCTATGTGCATCTGACACTGGTGCCGTACATCTCCTCTGCCGGTGAGATGAAATCCAAGCCCACCCAGCACTCGGTGCAGAAGCTGCGCGAAATCGGTATCCAGCCGGATGTGCTGCTGTGCCGCAGTGAGCGTCCGATCCCGCAATCCCAGCGCGACAAGATCGCCCTGTTCTGCAATGTGCCCAAGCATGCGGTTATCGATGCCCCGGATGTGGATACCATTTATGGGGTGCCGCTGACCTTGCATAAGGGGGGGCTGGAGGCGGTGTTGCTGGAGCATTTAGGCATTGCCGACGCCGAGCCGGACATGTCAATCTGGGAGGATGTCTGCCGGCGCGTGCGCGAACCAAAGCAGCACATACGCATCGCCATGGTCGGCAAATACGTCGATCTCGCCGATGCCTACAAATCGGTCAATGAATCCCTGATCCACGGCGGCATGGCCCACCATGTGCGGGTGGATATCCAGTACGTCGATGCCGAGGTCATCGAGAGCCAGGGCACGAAGGTGCTCGAAGGCGTGCACGGCATCCTGGTCCCCGGCGGTTTTGGACGGCGCGGCACCGAGGGCAAGATCAGCGCCGCCGAGTACGCCCGTACCCGGGGCATCCCGTATCTCGGTATCTGCCTCGGCATGCAGCTGGCCGTGGTCGAGTTCGCGCGCCATGTTGCCGGTATCGTGGATGCCGGCAGCACCGAGTTCGACGAGAAGGCGCCCGAGCCGGTCATCGCGTTAATGACCGAATGGGAGCAGGACGGCGAGCTTCAGCGCCGCACCGGGCATGACGATCTGGGCGGCACCATGCGTCTCGGCGGTTATCCCTGCCGGCTGGTGCCGGGCACCAAAACGCATGCCGCCTATGGCAGGGACGAGATCCGCGAGCGCCACCGCCACCGCTACGAGTTCAACAACACCTACCGCCAGCGTCTGCAGGACGCCGGTCTGGTGGTGTCCGGCACGCTGCCGGATGATTCGCTGGTGGAGATCGTCGAGCTGGCCGATCATCCCTGGTTCGTCGCCTGCCAGTTCCATCCGGAGTTTCTGTCACGGCCGTATGCGCCGCATCCGCTGTTCGCCGCCTTCGTCGGTGCCGGCAAGGCGAAGATGGAGGAAGAGGCGTGAACGCCCAGCATGTGATCCATATCGGCGATATGCGCATCGGCAACGAGCTGCCGCTGGTGCTGATGGCTGGCCCGTGTGTCATCGAGGGCGAGGATTTCACGCTGAAGGTGGCGGCCGACATCGCCGCCATTGCCGAGCGGGCCGGCGTGCCGCTGATCTTCAAGTCCAGCTTCGACAAGGCCAACCGCACCAGCAAGGACGGTTTCCGCGGCCCGGGCCTGGACGAGGGCCTGCGCATATTGCAGCGCGTCAAGGATGAGATCGGCGTACCGGTGATTACCGATGTGCACACGCCGGAGCAGGCCGTACCGGTGGCCGAGGTGGCCGATGTTTTGCAGACCCCGGCTTTCCTGTGCCGGCAGACCGACTTCATCCAGGTCGTGGCCGCCTGCGGTAAACCGGTGAATATCAAGAAAGGTCAGTTCCTGGCGCCCTGGGACATGACGCACGTGCTGGACAAGGCCCTGGCCGCCGGCAATCGCGACATCATGCTGTGCGAACGCGGCGCCAGCTTCGGCTACAACAACCTGGTATCCGACATGCGCTCACTGATGGTGATGCGTCAATCCGGGGCACCGGTGGTCTATGACGCCACGCATTCGGTGCAGCAGCCCGGCGGGCTGGGTGGTGCCACCGGAGGCAACCGCGAATATGTGCCGGGTCTGGCACGGGCGGCGGTGGCTGTCGGCGTGGCGGCCCTGTTCATGGAGGTGCATCCGGATCCGGATCGCGCGAAATCCGACGGACCCAATTCCCTGCGCCTGTCCGACCTGGAGGCACTGCTCGGGCGGCTTATCCGCATCGATCAGGCGGCCAAGGCCGCGTAAGCGTTGCATTCTATCGGGGTGCGCATGAGGATGCGCCCCGCAGCAAAAGGAGTATTCATAATGAGCGAAATCGTTCATGTCCATGGAAGGGAAATTTTCGATTCCCGGGGCAATCCGACCATCGAGGTCGACGTCAGTCTGGCCTCCGGGGCCATGGGGCGCGCGGCCATCCCGAGCGGTGCCTCCACCGGTACCCACGAGGCAGTGGAATTGCGTGACGGCGGCAAGCGCTTGGGCGGCAAGGGTGTGTTGAAGGCCGTGGCCAATGTGCACGGCGAGATCGCCAAGGCGGTGCACGGGCTGGATGCCGCCGACCAGGCCGGGCTCGACCATACCCTGATCGAGCTGGACGGCACGCCTAACAAGGCGCGCCTGGGCGCCAATGCCATCCTGGGTGTGTCGCTGGCCGCGGCCAAGGCGCAGGCGGTGGAGAACGAGGTGTCACTGTTCCGCTATCTGGGCGGTGATGCTGCCTGCCTGATGCCGGTGCCCTGCATGAATGTGATCAATGGCGGATCGCATGCCGACAACAGCATCGATTTCCAGGAATACATGATCGTGCCGGCGGGCGCCTCATCCTTTGCCGAGGCGCTGGCCATGGGGGCCGACGTATTCCATGCGTTGAAGTCCATCCTGAAGAAGGCCGGGCATATCACGGCGGTGGGAGATGAGGGAGGGTTCGCCCCGAACCTCGGCTCGAACGAGGAAGGCATTACGGTGATCCTGCAGGCCATCGAGCAGGCGGGCCTGAAGCCGGGTAAGGACGTGTTTCTCGCCTCCGACATGGCCGCCTCCGAGTTCTACCGCGATGGCAGCTATGTGCTGACGGGCGAGGGTGGCCGCACGCTGGATGCCTCCGGCATGATCGATCTGATCGAGTCGCTGTGCCGGCAGTATCCGATCCTGTCGGTCGAGGACGGGCTGGACGAGGGTGACTGGGATGGCTGGAAAATGCTGACCGAGCGCATGGGTGACAAGGTGCAGCTGGTCGGTGACGATATTTTCGTGACCAATCCCGAGATACTGGCCCGAGGTATCGAGATGGGTGCCGCCAACGCGCTGCTGGTCAAGGTCAACCAGATCGGCACCCTGACCGAGACGCGCAAGGCGGTGTCCATGGCCATGGATGCCGGCTACCGCTGCATGATTTCGCATCGTTCGGGCGAAACCGAGGATAGCACCATCGCTGATCTGGCGGTGGCCCTGAACTGCGGCCAGATCAAGTCCGGTTCCGCCTCGCGCTCGGATCGTCTGGCCAAGTACAACCAGCTGCTTCGCATCGAAGAGGAATTGGGCAGTGCGGCCCGCTTTGCCGGTCGCGCGGCCTTCTTCGGGGACATCTCCTCCTGAGGCGGGCGGCCAGGATTCTCGGCTGGGTACTCGGCCTGGGATTGGTCGCATATCTCGGCTACGACCTGGTCTTTTCGGATCACGGTTATCTGGTCTACCGGCGCGAGCATGCCGAGTTGTTGAATCTACAGGCCGAGGTGAAGCAGATGCGCCAACAGCGCCAGCAGTTGGCGCGTCGGGTGTTGCAGCTGCGCAACGATCCCAAGGCGCTGGAGGCGTTGATCCATCGCGAGTTGGGCTATGTCCATCCGGATGAATACATGCTGATCCTGCCGCACAAGAAGAAACCAAAATCGGTAGCCAAGCCCAAACCATGATCGTCACACGCTTCGCCCCCTCGCCGACCGGCCACCTGCACCTGGGCAATGTGCGCACCGCCCTGCTGAACTGGGCCTTTGCCCGCAGCCAGCAGGGGCGCTTTTTGTTGCGTTTCGAGGATACGGATGCCGAACGCTCCACCCTAAATTTCATCGCATCCATCCAGCAGGATCTGCACTGGCTCGGGATCGATTGGGATGGTGATGTCCGCATGCAGTCGGCGCATGCCCGCGAGCACCGACAGGCCCTGGATAACCTGGCCGGACGCCAGCATGCCTACCGGTGTTTCTGCAGCGAATCCCAGTTGGCGCTGGACCGCAAGCTGGCCGCCGCGCGTGGTCTGCCGCCGCGCTATGCGGGGCGATGCCGCCAGTTGCCTCCGGGGGAGAGCCAGCGGAGGGCTGCGGCGGGCGAAGCGCACGTGTGGCGGCTGGCGTCGCATGCCATGCACGGCGAGGTGATCGTGCACGACCGTATCCGCGGCGACATCGTGTTCAGCCGCAAGGATATGGACGATCCGGTCTTGGTCCGATCCGATGGCAGCTTCACCTTCCTGCTGCCGAATGCCCTTGATGATGCGCTGGATGGCGTTACGCACGTGTTGCGTGGCGACGACCATCTGAGCAACACCGCTTATCAGGCATGGCTGCTGTCCTGCCTGGAGATGGCCGCACCCGTTTACCTGCATCATGGCCTGTTGCTCGGGGCGGACGGGGCGAAGCTGTCCAAGCGCACGGGGAGCACAAGCGTGGCCGAACTGAGGCATGAGGGGCTGCTGCCCGGGGCACTGGTGCAGGCGATGATGCGCATCGGCCATCCGAACCTGCCGGAACAGGCAGCGACGCTAACCGAACTCCTGCCGCATCTGCAGATGGAGCAGCTGTCGGCGGCCGCGGTCCGCTGGTCCGACGACGATCTGTGGCGTTGGCATACGCGCCTGCTGCATGGCCTGGATACTAAGGAGCTGGCCGGGATGCTGCTGCCACTGTTCCCTGACGTTCCGGACGAGCGTCTGGGCGCATTTGCGGCATTGGTGCAACCCAATCTGCAGCGGCTCGAGGATGCGCAGGCTTTTGCACGCCTGCTCGATTCCGACGCCCCGGTTACGGATGACGTTCAGCAGGCGATGCAGGAGGCAGGCGAAGATTTTTTCTCCCAGGCCCTTGAGATATGGAAGGATCTGCCAACAGCGGACTGGCAGGCCTGGACGGATGCGCTGAAATCCGCGACCGGGCGCAAGGGCAAAGCGTTGTTCATGCCGCTGCGCACGGCATTGACGGGTGCCGCCCACGGGCCGGAGATGTCCGCCGTCGTGGGTTTTCTCGGCCGAGAGGGCGTGATCGCGCGCCTCAATGATGCGATAGTGCGCCAGCGATGAACCTTGTCATCTACAACAGCCTGAGCCGCAGGAAGGAGCCGTTCGTGCCGTTGCGCGCGGGCCATGTCGGCATGTATGTCTGCGGTGTCACCGTCTACGACTACAGCCATATCGGCCATGCGCGGGTGATGGTGGTGTTCGACCTGATCTATCGCTGGCTTAAGCATCTGGGGTATGACGTCACCTACGTGCGCAACTTCACCGATATCGATGACAAGATCATCAAACGGGCGGCCGAGCGCGGCATCACCACCGAGGCGCTGACCACCGAGATGATCGAGGCCTTCTACCGGGACATGGACGCCCTGGGATGCCTGCGCCCGACGCTGGAGCCCAAGGCCACGGCCCATATCCCGGAGATCATCGTCATGATCGAGCACCTGGTCGCGAAGGGTTACGCCTATGTGGCAGCCAACGGAGACGTGATGTACGCGGTGCGCAGGTTCGACGGTTACGGCAGCCTGTCCGGCAAGGATATCGACGAGTTGGAGGCGGGTTCCCGCGTCGAGGTCGACACGGCCAAGCGCGATCCGCTCGATTTCGTGCTGTGGAAGCAGGCCAAGTCGGGCGAACCGGCCTGGGATTCGCCGTGGGGCAAGGGTCGCCCGGGGTGGCACATCGAGTGCTCGGCCATGAGCTGTGCCCATCTGGGAAATACCTTCGACATCCACGGCGGGGGCATGGACTTGAAGTTTCCACACCATGAGAACGAGATTGCCCAGGCCGAGGCGGCCAACGGCGAGCCGTTCGCCAAGGTGTGGGTACACAACGGCTTCGTGAATATCAACTCCGAGAAGATGAGCAAGTCGCTGGGCAACTTCTTCACCGTGCGCGAGGTGCTCACGCGCTATCACCCGGAGGTGCTGCGCATGTTCATCCTGGGCACGCACTATCGCTCGCCGCTGGATTATTCCGATGCGGCCCTGGATGCGGCCAAGGCGGGACTGGATCGGTTGTACGAGACCCGCCGTCGCTTGGGTTTCGTCGAGATGGGGGAGATTCTCGCGGGCTTTGCCGTAGCCATGGACGACGACTTCAATGCGCCGGAGGCCCTGGCCGAGCTGTTCGATGTGTCGCGCGCCATCAACAAGGGCCTGGATGCGGGTGACGATGTCTCCGCCTTGGCGGGCTGCTTTGCCGCCATGTGCGCGCTGCTCGGCATCGTGCAGGAAGAGCCCTCCCGCTGGTTCCAAGGGGACGATGCCGATGCCGGGCGCATCGAGGCACTGATCGCCGAGCGGGCCGAGGCACGCAGCAAGCGTGATTTCGCGCGTGCCGACGCGGTGCGCGACGAGCTTGCGGCCATGGGCATCGTGCTCGAAGATACGGTGGAGGGGACGACTTGGAAGAGGGTCAAGTGAGTGTGAATTTCGAGAAGCCGTTCTGCCTGTGGTTCACCGGCCTGTCCGGTGCCGGCAAGAGCACGGTCAGCCATGCCGTCTACGAGCGCTTGCATGCCATGGACCTGTCGCAGGTCGAGCTGCTCGACGGCGATGTGGTGCGCACGCACCTGACCAAGGGCCTGGGCTTTTCCAAGGAGGATCGCGATACCAACGTGCTGCGCATCGGCTGGGTGTGCCAATTGCTGGTCAGGCATGGGGCGGCGGCGATCACGGCGGCGATCTCCCCGTATCGGGATACGCGCGATCGGGTGCGAGCGATGATCGAGCAGGCCGGGGGGCCGGGCAGCTTCATCGAGGTGTATGTCAATGCCAGCGTCGAGGAATGCACCAGGCGCGACGTCAAGGGCTTGTACGCCAAGGCCATCAATGGCGATATCCCGCAGTTCACCGGGGTAAGCGATCCCTACGAGGCCCCAATGCATGCCGAGATCGTGCTCGATACCGAGAGCGAAAACCTGGATCAAAGCGCCAACAAGGTTCTGGATTATCTGGAGCGGCACGGACACATCGGGAGCGCAACGTGAACGCCGATCAAGGGCAACCGGTGCAGGCAGTGATCCTGGCCGGCGGCTCGGGCAGTCGCTTGTGGCCGTTGTCCCGCCAGCAGCTGCCCAAGCAGTTTCTGAGCCTGGACGGCGAGGCCAGCCTGCTCGATGCCACCGTGCAGCGCCTGCATCCGCTGATTGCGGCGGATGACGTGTGGGTGGTCACCGGGCAGGCGCTGGCCAGCGGAGAGGCCTTCGATTCGTTGCAGGGGTATCGTCAGGTACTGGAGCCGGTGGGGCGCAACACGGCCCCGGCCATAGCTGTCGCCGCGGCCCTGCTGCAGGACAAGTTGCAGGCCGATCCGGTGATGGTGGTGCTGCCCGCCGATCACATCATCAAGAACGAACAGGAATTCCAGCGACGGCTGCGGATCGCCATCGATGCGGCCGCATCGGGGGATCTGGTGACCTTCGGCATCACCCCGACGCGTCCGGATACGGGTTTCGGCTATATCGAGGCCGAGGGGCAGGACGGAGACGTGATGAAGGTCAGGCGCTTTACCGAGAAGCCCGATGCCGCCACGGCGGAGGCGTTCTTGGCCGACGGCCATTATTACTGGAACTCCGGCATGTTCGTATGGAAGGCGTCCAGCATTCTGGATCAGATCGAGCGGCATCTGCCCGAGGTGGCGGCCGTGCTGCACGAGATGCGGGATGCTTGGAGGCAGGGCACGCCGTGGCAGCAGGTCGTCAGCCGCGAGTTCGCGCGCATGCCGGACATATCGGTCGATTACGGCGTGCTGGAGCGCTCCGAGAAGGTCAGCCTGGTGCCGTGCGATATCGGCTGGTCGGATGTCGGCAGCTGGGATGCCGTGCACGAAATCGCTGACAAGGACGCCGGCGGCAATGCCATCTCAGGCAACGTGCTGGCCATCGACTGCCGGGATTCGCTGCTGCGCAGCCAGCATCGGCTGATCGCGGCGATCGGCCTTCAGGATGTGATCGCCGTCGAGACCCCGGATGCGCTGTTGCTCGTGCGCCGGGGCGAGAGCCAGCGGGTGCGCGAGGTCGTTGATACCCTGAAGTTGCGCGGCGGCACGGAGCATATCGAGCACCTGACCGTCAAGCGCCCCTGGGGCAGCTATACGGTGCTGGAGGATCGGGCCAGCGGCTACAAGCTCAAGCGCATCGAGGTCAAGCCTGGGCATTCGCTGAGCCTGCAGAGCCACCAGCACCGCTCCGAGCACTGGGTGGTGGTGTCGG
>CAYRBJ010000005.1:0-106551 GCA_964422615.1 uncultured Zetaproteobacteria bacterium
CGCGCAAGCGCAAGTTGCTCGAGAAGCAGAAGGCCGGTAAAAAGCGCATGAAGAATATCGGCAGCGTGGAGGTTCCGCAGGAGGCATTCCTGGCGGTGCTGCGCCTCGGTGAAGGGAGCAAGTAATGGCAAACAAACCCATCTGGCGCGAATGGGGTGAATCGCTGCTGATTGTGCTGCTCATCGCTTTCGTGGTGCGAAGCTTCGTCGTCGCACCCTTCAAGATCCCGTCGTCGAGCATGGTGCCGACCCTGGATGTCGGCGATTATATCTTCGTGCTGCGCTATCCCTATGGCCTGCGTATCCCATTCACCAATATCCAGCTGATGCCTTCCCCGCCAAAACGTGGTGATGTCGTGGTGTTCAATTACCCGAAGGACCGCAGCATCGATTTCATCAAGCGGGTGATCGGCCTGCCCGGCGATGTCATCGATTACAAGAACAACAAGCTTTACATCAACGGCAAGCAGATGCCGCTGACCCAACTTGGCACCCGCTCCTATTTCATGGAAGACGGAAGCGTCGACGTTTCCGGGCTGTTCCGTGAGAACCTGATGGGTGTCAAACACGACGTATTGCGCAAGGACTTTTCCATCAAGGACGGTGAATGGAAGGTGCCGCCCGGCGAATACTTCATGCTCGGGGACAACCGCAACAACTCGCGCGATTCACGTTTCTGGGGCTTTGTGCCACAATCCTATCTGGTCGGCCGGGCTGTGATTATCTGGTGGTCCTGGGACAAGGAAAAGGATTCCGTGCGCTGGGACCGACTCGGCGAGATTATCCGGTAGACGGGGGCTGATATGCGCAATCAGGGCGGATTTTCGCTGATCAAGCTGTTGTTCGGGCTGGCCGTGCTCGCCGGCGTGGTCTGGTACGGATACAACGTGATCCCTGTCTACAACACCTACTGGAGCGTCAAGGACGCATTCAAGAATATCGTCGATAACAGGGCCAACGACGACGCGACGACGATCCGCAATGCCCTGCCCGACATCCTGCATGTTCAGTACGTCAACCACGATGATCTGCCTCCAGCATTCTATAACAACCTGAAGATCAAGGCCGACGGCAACAGGGTCGATATCTCGTCCTATTATCATGTCACGGTATGGCTGCTCGGCCCGGTGCAGGGCGTTGATCCTGATTCCAACTACAACAAGAAGGACCTGAAAGGTCTGGACCTATTACGGGACAAGGCACGCCTGGACTTCAATTTCGAGCCTCACGCCGCGAGTCCATGAGGGGTGATCCGGCGGCGCAACTCGAGAAGCGGCTCGGCTACAGGTTTCGTGATCCATCGCTGTTGCAGCGGGCACTGACCCATCGCTCGGCATCCCAAAAACATTCCGAACGCCTGGAGTTTCTCGGTGATGCCGTGCTGGGGCTGGTGATTGCCGAGCAGCTGCACCAGCGGTTCATCGCGGCCGATGAAGGGGCGTTGTCCCGCATGCGGGCGGCGCTGGTGCGCCGCGAAAGCCTGCTAGAGGTTGCCCACGCCTGGCAACTGGCCGAACTGGCGAAGGTTGGTGGTGGTGAGCGCACGGCCGACGGGTTCCTGCGCTCACCATCAATCATCGCCAATATGGTGGAATCCCTGATCGGTGCCGTATTCACGGACGGCGGTTGGCCGGCTGCGCGTGATCTGGTGCTCACCGCCTGGCAGAAGCTGCTGGCCAGCGTAGAGGATGGCAGCGCGCGCGATGCGAAGACCCGTTTGCAGGAGTGGACACAGGCCTATGGGCGGGGGTTGCCCGAGTATGAGATCCGCGATGCCGGGGTGCATGCCGCTCCGAGGTTTCTGGCCGAGTGCCGCATCCAGGGCGTGCTGCAGGGCCAGGGCACGGGCGAGCGCAAGAAGGATGCGGAGCAGGAGGCAGCGGCCGAGGCCCTGCGCGTGCTGAAGCATTGAACATCTCATGAGCGCCAAGCCCTTCCGTAGCGGCACCATCGCTTTGCTCGGGCGTCCCAATGTCGGCAAATCGACATTGTTGAATCACATCGTTGGCGCCAAGGTGGCGATTGTCACCCCCAAGCCACAGACAACCCGTCACCGCATCCTCGGCATCCGCACCGATGCGCACCATCAGCTGGTCTTCGTCGATACGCCGGGAATCCATCAATCCAGCCAGCAGATGAACCGCAACATGGTACGCGTGGCCTTCGCGGCGGCGGCGGAGGCCGATGTGCTGGCCATCATGCAGGACGTGAGCAAGCCGCTGGATGCAGGGACGCGCCAGCTGATCGAGCGTCTGGCCGAGGACGCGCGGCACAAGCCCCGCGTGCATGTGCTGAACAAGATCGACCAGGTACGCAGGGAGGCGCTGCTGCCGCGCCTGGCGCTGACGCAGCAGATCGATCCCGAGGCGCGCGGCTATGTGCCGATCAGTGCGCGCAAGGGGCAGCAGGTCGATGAGCTGTTGACGCTGTTGGCCGACTGCCTGCCGGAATCACCGCCACTGTACGATCCGGAATGGTTTACCGACCAGAGTCAGCGGCAGCTGGCGGCCGAATACGTGCGCGAGCAGGTGTTCATGGCCATGCAGCAGGAGGTTCCTTTCCAGACGGCGGTGGAGATCGAGCGTTTCACCGAGCATGTGCCGCAAGGGGATACCCCCGCCCTGTTGGAGATCGATGCGGCCATCCTGGTCGGTAGCGAACGGCACAAGCCGATGCTGATCGGCAAGGCGGGCGCCAATCTGAAGCGAATCGGCACCGTGGCCCGTCATGGCCTGGAGCGGTTGTTGGGATGCCGGGTACACCTGAATCTGTGGGTCAAGGTCGAGCCTGAGTGGTACAACCGCCCGGGTCAGCTGCGTGAGCTCGGTCTGGGGGACTAGGGCCTGTTCGCATAAAATGCGAACGAAGCGCTACCGCCCGGAATGGGGCCAGGCAAGGCGCGAGGAGAGAGGTTTGGTACATCCAAATGATCGACGAGCAACGCGGCATGGCTCGGTTCCGGGCATAGCCCAGTGGGACGGGCCATTTTTCCGTCCTGCGGCGTCATGGCTCGCTGGTGTGCAACAAGCACATCACGCTCACTATGCCTTGCAGGACTGCAAAAATGGCCGCGTCGCCACGTCCGAATTTTATGTGAGCGGGCCCTAAAGCATGGCCGAGCTCAGGGACCGGGCATTGCTGCTGCGGCGCATACCCTATGGTGACAGTTCGCTGGTGATCCATCTGTTGACCGAGAACCATGGCATGCTGCCGCTGATGGCCAGGGGTGCCCGGCGTGCCAAAAGCCCGCTCAGGGCCGCCCTCGAGCCCCTGTATGAACTTTCGGTGTCATGGCGTAGTGGCCGGGCCGGCATGGGCACGCTGATGGACGTCGAGCGGCATGCCCTGCTGTTGCCGCTGGCCAAGGCCGGGGTCGGCCTACAACTGGTGGCGGTGGCATCCGCCCTGTATCGCGAGGGGGACCCGCTCGGCTTTGCCGGGCTCTATCAGGGCTTGCATCTTCTGCAGCCCCGCCCCGAGGATTCGGGATTGGTCGCCTCGGTGTGGCAGATGCTGATCGGCAGCGGCTGGATCGGAGATCTGGACCACTGCTGGGACTGCGGCCAGTCATTGGCACCTGAAGGCGCGGTGTTCTGGCATGATGGCCAGCTGTGCTGCCAGCACTGTTGTTCACACGGCATGCCGGTATCCTTGGGCCTGCGCCGTGGCATGCTGGCGCACCTGACGCAGGAGAACGTACGCCTGCCGGCCGGTGACGTGGCCAAGTGGCGCCGGATGATCGACGACGTGCTCATGCGTCACGGGCTGCGCCTGCGCCTCGCATCGTCCTAGATTATGCTTGCAGGGAAGGGGAAAACATCGATGCATCTGGGTGTGAATATCGATCATGTGGCCACGCTTCGACAGGCGCGCGGCACATCCTATCCGGATCCGATCGAGGCTGCCCGGGTGTGTATCGAGGGAGGTGCCGACGGCATCACCGCCCACCTGCGCGAGGATAGGCGGCACATCCGGGATGCCGACATGGAACGCCTGGCAGCGATGGGGCTGCATCTGAACATGGAGATGGCGGCGACGAACGAGATGGTGGCGATCTGCCGATCCCTGCGTCCTGCCGCCTGTTGCCTGGTGCCCGAGCGGCGCGAGGAGCTGACCACCGAGGGCGGCCTGGATGTGGCGACGCACCGGGCCCGGCTGGGCAGCGTCGTCGATGCCCTGACCGGCGATGGGGTGCGTGTGTCGATGTTCATCGATCCGGTGCGTGCTCAGGTCGAGGCCAGCCACGCCATCGGGGCGCCGGTGGTGGAATTGCATACCGGCCATTACGCCAATCTCAGTGGCCAGGCTCGCGAGCAGGAACTGGATGCCATCCGTACGGCTGCGTCGCTGGCCCGGGAGTTGGGCATGATCGTGCATGCCGGCCATGGCCTGACACTCGACAACCTGCCACCGATCGTGGCCATTCCCGACATCGAGGGGCTGAACATCGGGCATGCCATTGTCTCCGACGCGCTGTTCCGCGGTCTGAAACAGGCCGTGGCCGATTTCAAGCAGGCGATGCAACGCTGATGGCGGTGGTCGGTATCGGCGTGGACCGCATCGCCATCGCACGCGTGGCCTCGGCTATGGACCGTTTCGACCAACGCTTCATCCGGCGCGTGTTCACCGAGGCCGAATATGCGCAGGCGTCGGCAAAGGGAAATGCGGCCAGGCGTCTGGCCATGCTGTTTGCCGCCAAGGAGGCCGTGGCCAAGGCGCTGGGCACGGGGTTCCGCCAGGGCGTGGCCCCGAGCCATATCGAAACGATCCACCAACCCTCGGGCAAGCCCGAGATACAGCTGTACGGTGGCGCCGCCCGTGCTGCCGGTCAGCTCGGCATCCATACCGTGCACGTATCCTTGAGCGATGACGATGGCGTGGCGCTGGCTTTCGCCATCGCCGAATCCTGAGGACATGGATACCCGTATCCTGGGTGTTGCCCAGATGCAGTGGGCAGACCGTCAGGCGATGGCCGGTGGCATTTCCGGTGAGGTGCTGATGGCCGCGGCCGGGAGGGCCGTGGCCAGGGCGGTGGCCGACCGCATCACCGGCTCGCAGCGGGTGTGGATCGCGGCCGGTCCCGGCAACAACGGTGGCGATGGCCTGGCCGCCGCCCGCCTGCTGCATGCGGACGGCGTGCCAGTACAGGTGTCGCTGCTGGGAACGATCGCGAAACTGCACGGCGAGGCGAAGGTGCATGCCAAGCAGGCGCTGGACGCCGGCGTGCATATCGAATCCGTAACCGGCAAGGACGATCTGGATTGGACGCGCAGACAGGCCGGGCGTGCGGATATGATCGTCGACAGCCTGTTCGGCACCGGCCTGTCGCGTCCGCTCGAAGGGTTGCCTGCGGCGATGGCCGAACTGATCAACGCCAGTGGCAGGCCGGTGTTGTCCATCGACGTGCCGAGCGGCATTGGTGGCGACGACGGTGCTGTCGACGGGCCGGCGGTAGAGGCGCGTTGGACGTTGCCGATCGCCGCCTGCAAATGGGGGCAGTGGCTGGGCCGGGGGCGAGAGTACAGCGGCACGATCCTGGAGCCTGCCGATATCGGTATCACCGGGGATATTCTCGACCGGGCAGTGGATGCCGTGTCGGGCCCGGTCGGCGAGGCCCGGCTGATCGACACCGGTCTGATCCGCCGTGCCTTTCCATCCCGTCCGCGCACGGCGCACAAGAAGCATTTCGGGCATGTATGGATCCTGGGGGGAAGCCGGGGCTATACCGGCGCCCCGCGCATGGCCGCCATGGGCGCGTTTGCGGTGGGGGCGGGCCTGGTCAGCATCGCCTGCCCGGATGACGTCTATCCGGTCATTGCCACGGCCTGCCTCGAGGTGATGGTGCATCCGCATCAACAGGCGCCTTGGCAGCAGGCGGATGTCCTGGTGGCCGGACCGGGGTGGGGCGCGGATTGTGCCGATCGCCTGATGGCGGTGCTCGATGCCGGCATGCCGCTGGTGCTCGATGCCGATGCTCTGAATGCGCTGGCTAGGGATTCCGGGCTCGTGGCTCGCCTGCGAGACAGGAAGTCGCCGGTGGTGTTGACGCCGCATCCGGGCGAGGCGGCGCGCCTGCTGGACTCCGACAGCGCTGCCGTGCAGCGCAACCGCCTGGCGGCGGTGCTGGCGCTGGTGGAGCGGTTTGGCTGTTGGGTGGTGCTGAAAGGGGCAGACAGCCTGATTGCCTCGCCCGAACGCAAGGTGTGGCTATGTCCCTTCGGCTCACCTCGGTTGGCGGTCGCAGGCACCGGTGATGTGCTGGCCGGCATGATCGGAGGCCTGATCGCCAGGAAACAGGACTTCGATTTGGCGTTGCCGGCGGCGGTGGCCCTGCATGCCATGGCCGGAGAGGCGGACGGCTGGTACCGAGCCGGTCAATTGCCGGATCGCGTTTTCTCCCTGATCGAGAAGGGTATTTTCTGATGGATACGGGGTCTTGGTCCGCGTTGCACGATGGTTCCCCTGTGCTATACATAGCCCATGCCTGACTCAACCCGTCATGATCCCGCGGCAGCGCGCCCGCTGTCGCCACGGCTTTCGGTCTATCGCTGGCATCCCGGGATGGTCGCCAGTCTTGCCCATCGGGCGAGTGGCATGGTGTTGGTGCTGTTCGTGCCGTTCTACCTGTGGGTGCTGCACGGGATGACGGCAAGCCCTGACGATTTCGAGCGCATGAAGGGGATGCTGCATCAGCCGCTCGAGCGCATTGCGCTGTGGCTGGCCGGTGTGGCCATCATCTACCACTTTTGCAGTGGCATCCGTTTTTTGTGCCTGGACGCCGGCTGGGGCGAGTCGCGCGAGATGATGCGCCTGTCGGCTTACATCGTCATCGCCATCGCGGCGGTGGCTGCCCTGGTTCTCGGAGGGTTGCTGTGGTAAGGCACCGCGATGCCGGGGTGGCCCACAACGGCCTGGACGAGTGGTACTGGCAGCGCCTGTCGGCGGTGGTGCTCATGCTGCTGCTGCCGTTGCCGTTCGTTCTGCTGGTCGGGGTGTACAGCGGCCACCTTGACCAGCTCGGGCTGCTGGACCTGCTCGACAGCTTTGCCTCGCGGCTGCTGCACACGGCGTTGATTCTGGCGGTGATCGCCCATGCCTACCTGGGATTGAAGGTCATCATCGAGGATTACGTGCATACCGCCGGGCTCAGGGTGCCGCTGATCGGTGCCATGCTGGTGCTGACCGGTATCTCCGGCCTGTGGTGGCTGGCCATGATCTGGGCCTGGGGGGGCTGATGGCCTATCTGTCGACGAACGAGGTTGAACACCATTTCCACGACGTGGTGATCATCGGGGCCGGCGGTGGCGGCATGCGTTGCGCCCTGCAACTGGCCGATGAAGGCAAGCGCGTGGCGGTGCTCAGCAAGGTGCTGCCGACACGCTCGCATACGGTAGCGGCGCAGGGCGGCATCAATGCGGCGCTGGGCAACGTGGTGTCCGACCACTGGCACTGGCATATGTACGATACCGTCAAGGGCTCCGACTATCTGGGTGACCAGGATGCGATCGAATACCTGTGCCGGGCAGCACCCCAGCTGGTGCGGGAACTCGAGCATCAGGGGGTACCGTTCTCGCGCCTGGATAACGGCACGATCTACCAACGCCCCTTCGGTGGCCAGTCACGCGAATTTGGCGAGGGTGGTCAGGCCTCCCGCACCTGCGCTGCCGCAGACCGTACCGGGCACGCCATTCTGCATACCATGTATCAGCAGAACCTCAGGGCCGGCACCCATTTCTACGAGGAGTTCTTCGCCCTGGACCTGATCACCGATGACGAGGGCTGCCATGGCGTGATGGCATGGGATATCGCGAACGGTCGCTATCACCTGTTCCAGGCCAAGGCGGTGATCCTGGCCACCGGCGGTGCCGGGCGCGTGTTCCGTACCACCACAAACGCCCATATCTGTACCGGTGATGGCGGTGCGCTGGCGCTGAAGGCGGGGCTGCCGCTGGAAGATATGGAGTTTTTTCAGTTCCACCCGACGGGTATCGCCCATATCGGGCCGCTGATCACCGAGGGTGTGCGCGGTGAGGGCGGCTATCTGATCAACAGCGAGGGTGAGCGCTTCATGGAGCGCTATGCGCCGACGGCGAAGGATCTGGCCAGCCGCGACGTGGTGTCGCGTGCCATGGCCCTGGAGATCCGGGCCGGGCGCGGTTGCGGTCCGGACAAGGATCACATTCTGCTCAAGCTCGATCACCTGGGCGAGGCGCTGATCATGAAGCGGCTGCCGAACATCCACGAGCTGGCATTGCGTTTCGCTGGTGTCGACTGCACCAAGGAGCCGATCCCGGTACTACCGACGACGCATTACACCATGGGCGGCATTCCCACCAACCGCTTCGGCGAGGTGGTACACCCGCATGGCCGTAACAAGGAGACGGTGATGCCCGGATTGTACGCCATCGGCGAGGCCGCCTGCGTATCCGTGCATGGAGCCAACCGCCTGGGTGGCAATTCACTGCTGGAGATCGTGGTGTTCGGGCGTGCCTGCGGCAACCAGGTGCTGAACCGCCTGCGTGAACACCGCTATCACATCCCGATCTCGCCCGACAGCTGGCGCCGGGGTGCCGAGCGGGTGGAGCGCTGGCTATCGCAGGCGCCGCATGCGGACGAGCCGGTGCGTGTTGCCGATCTGCGTCTGCAGATGCAGCAGATCATGCAGGATCACTTCAGCGTGTACCGCACAGGCGAACTGATGGAGGAGGGTAGCGAGAGGTTGCAGGCATTGGCAGCTCGCCTGGATGATGCCCATATCGACGACAAGCATCGCATCTTCAACAGTGAACTGGTGGAGGCGCTTGAGCTCGAGAACCTGATGGCCGTGGCGCAGGTGACGGCGGCCGGAGCCTATGCCCGCAACGAATCACGCGGGGCGCATGCCAGGGAGGACTATCCGGATCGCGATGACAAGAATTGGATGAAGCATACGCTGGCCTATCTCGGCGACGATGGGGTCCGGCTCGATTACAAGCCGGTGCGCCAGACACCGATGACCGTCGAGTCCTTTCCGCCGAAGGCGCGGGTGTACTGATATGTATGGCCTTGGAGCGTTGACTCAAGCCATCCATGGCTTTCGCCCTAGGGGCGCGCGTTGCGCGTCCAACGCCTGTCCTGCTTTTTTTGTCTGCCCTCGGCCTTTCGGCACTGGCCAAAAGCGCGGTTTTGGCCTGCTTGCACAATTCGGCAGGAAGGCCGAATTGGACGCCTACAAGGCGGGGCGAAGCCCTGAAGGGAAACGACTCCCTTCATCAGAAACTGGCCGTCCATGGGCGGAAGGGTCGATGATGGACGGCTTCGGAGCACGGGCGGGGGTGCGGCATGGCTGACAAGCTTAGGTTGTCCGTCTACCGCTTTGATGCCGAGGCCGGCCGGTCCCCGTATATGCAGGATTTCGAGGTGCCGGTGACGGGCGGCCACATGAAGCTGCTGGATGCGCTGAACCACATCAAATGGCATATCGATGGTACACTGACCTACCGCCGCTCCTGTGGTGAGGGTGTGTGCGGTTCCGATGGCATGAACATCAATGGCATCAACGGCCTGGCCTGCATCACCCCGGTGGCCGGCCTGAAACAGCCGGTGAAGGTGCGTCCGTTGCCGGGCATGGAGGTGATCCGCGATCTGGTCGTCGACACCACGCATTTCTTCGATCAGTACCGCATGGTCAAACCATGGTTGCAGGCGGAAACACCGACGCCGGAGCACGAACGGCTGCAGCAGCCGGCTGAGCGGGTTCAACTCGATGGCATGTATGAATGTATCCTGTGTGCTTGCTGCACGACCTCATGCCCGTCCTGGTGGTGGAATGGTAATCGCTTCCTGGGGCCGGCGGCGCTTCTGCACGCCGATCGCTGGATCAAGGATTCCCGCGACGAGCAAACCGGCGAGCGCCTGGACCAACTGGAGGATGCCTTTCGGCTTTACCGTTGCCACCAGATCATGAACTGCATGGAGGCGTGCCCGAAAGGGCTGAATCCCACCGCCGCCATTGACGACATCCGCCGCCGCCTGATTGCCCGTAAGTCATGACCAACGATACGAACGCACAACTCAGGCAACTGTGTTACCGTCTACGTCGGCAGGGCATGCTGGAACTGGATGCCTGGCTGGAGCCACTGGTGCATGAACTGACGCACGGTGACCCAGCGCTGGCAACGGCGGCCAAGGAACTGCTGTCCTTGGAGCCACCACAGTTGCTGGCCATGATGCGGGGTGAGCGGCCGTTACCGGATGCCCTGTCGCCATGGCTTGGTCTCAGGACAAGCTGAAACGGCTCTGCCTTTTCCTGTTCCTCGTCTCACTGGCGGCGGGGATCACAGCCTGCGCCACCGGCAGTCGGCGCGCCCAAGTGGCAGCAGCTCCGTCAAAGCCCATGCCGGTGCTGATGTTCCAGCCGCATACGCTGGATCTCGGACGGGTGACCGAAGGCAAAACGGCCTCTGGCGATTTGATTCTGCGCAACAATGGCAACGTGCCGCTGATCATCACGGACATCCAGACCTCCTGTGGCTGTACCACCGGCATGCTCGACGAGCGCTTGCTGCCGCCCGGAGGGTTTACGATGATGCATGTCAGGGTGGATACCTTTGCCAAGCGCGGCCAAGCGAAGAAACAGCTGTGGGTCAGTGACGGTCAGGGACACACCGCCACGGCAACCCTGCGGCTGACGGTGCGCCGCAATCCGCATATGGCTTTGTCCGGGCGCAGCCTTTTCGATGCCCCATGCGCCTCCTGTCATGCAGCGCCGGCCCGAGGCAAAGCCACCGGGCTGGAGATTTTCGCGGCGGTGTGCGCCATGTGCCACGGGGCGAATGCCAAAGGCGGCTACGCCCCCTCGCTGCGTGGCGGGCGCGATGCCGCGGTGCTGGCAAAAACCATCAGCGAAGGGGCCGGAAACCACTATATGCCGGCATTTGCCAAATCGCGCGGCGGCCCCCTGAGCCGGGATCAGGTGCGTGCCCTGAGTCGGTGGCTCGCATCCCTGCGCTGAGCGGGCGGTTGCGGTGTTCCATATACAGTTGTTCGGGCGTTGGTTTTCGAAATAACACGAATATTATGGGTATTTACGGCTGGACTGTGCAGATTCCCATTGATATAAATACGCCCCTATGCACAACATCATCATTGCTCCATCCATCCTTTCCGCAGATTTTGCCAGCCTCGGCGCCGAAGTGCGCGCCATCGACGAAGGAGGCTGTGACTGGGTGCATGTGGATGTGATGGACGGGCGGTTCGTGCCGCCGATCACCATCGGCGACAACATCGTCAAGGCCATCCGTCCGCACACGAACAAGCCGCTGGACGTGCATCTGATGATCGTTGAGCCCGACCGTCAGGTTGAGGCCTTCGCCAAGGCCGGTGCCGACATCATCACCGTGCATCAGGAGGCATGCATCCATCTGGAGCGCACGTTGCAATTTATCCGCTCACTGGGCAAGAAGGCCGGTGTCAGCCTGAACCCCGCCACCCCAGTTTCGACGTTGAAGCACGTCCTGCACTGCACGGACATGGTGCTGCTGATGAGTGTGAATCCCGGCTATGGCGGTCAGAGTTATATTCATGCAGTGACGGAGAAGATCCGCGAGGCCCGGAGCATGCTGGACGATGCCGGATGTGATGCGCGTCTGCAGGTGGATGGCGGAGTCAACACGGCTACCATGGCAGAGGTGGCGTCCGCCGGAGCGGATACCTTCGTGGCCGGCTCAGCCGTGTACGGCAAACCGGATTATGCCGCGGCGATTCGTGAACTGCGCGGCTTAGCCGAAGGGACGGCTTGAAAAAATTACTCTGATTTTTTTTAGGGTATAATTGCTCTTAGAAAGCGGGTATGATACGGCGTTCCATATGGCTGGGGAGCCTGGACCGGAATAGCATTGGATGCCACTAGGTATCAGGTTGAGTTTTGTGAAAAAAGGGGGAGGGGCCATGAGGCGTGGTGCGAAAAATCCGTATTCATTTGGATTTTGGTGCAAGGCGGTATTTGTTGTCGTGGGGCTTTTACTGCCCATGGCCGCACATGCTGACGACATTAGCAACGCGCCGCAGCCAATCAGATTTCCTCATTACATTCACGCCGGAAAGTTCAAGATCGATTGCATGTACTGCCATACCTATGCCCGTCGCAGCAAGGTGTCGGGTATCCCGATGGTGGCCAAGTGCATCGGCTGTCACCAACACATCCCGGCGGTAAGGCACAAGCCTCGCATCGAGAAGCTGTTCTCGTACTGGAAGAAGAAAGAGCCGATTCCATGGCTCAAGGTGCATGACCTGCCGGATTTCGTGTTTTTCCCGCACATGCGCCATATTCAGCGGTTTATCTTCCAGGATGGACGGCCCACCCAACAGGTGTGCGGCATGTGCCATGGCGACGTGAAGACCTTTGTCACGGCCCGGAAGATTCGCCCGCTGACGATGGGCTGGTGTCTGAGTTGTCACAAGCAATTCCAGGGGACTTCGGATATCGGCAAGCCGGCACCTGCCAGTGCCTGGATGGTACCAACCAGCACGGCACCATTGATGCAGGTGAAATATCCGCAGCCGGCAGTGCTGAATCCGGAGCATCCGGAAACCATGACCCATGCTGAAATCGCGAAATTGTCGAACCAGTTGCCAGAGTCGATACGGGAGCACTTGGTCCGTGCTCCCCACGATTGCTGGAAATGCCACATCTAAGCAGCTGGCCGAGAAGGAGAGGTTGACGATGAGCAGTAAATCATGGAACCGCCGTACATTCCTGAAGGCCATGGGGCTGGGAGGAGCCGGTAGCGCTCTGCTGCTGAGCGGGTGCGGAAATACCGACATCATCGATGAAGTGGACCTTGAGGTCCGCAAGGAGAAGGTCGAGCCGAACGTTGATCCCCAAGACTTCGTGCAGCCCGGCGTCGCGCTGTACTATGCCTCGACCTGCCGCATGTGTCCTGCTGGATGCAACCTGCATGCACGCATCCGCGAGGCCCGCGTGCTGAAGCTCGAGGGCAACCCGGGCTCGCCGGTCAATCATGGCCGCCTGTGCCCGATGGGTCAGGCCGGCCTGCACGCCCATTACAATCCGGATCGTTTGACCAAGCCGATGATGCGCAAGGGCGGTAAACTGGTCGATGTTAGTTGGGACGAGGCCATGGATACCCTGAAGGAGAAGCTGGCCAAGAAGAACAGCCGGCTGGCTTGGCTGAACGGTGCCACCAGCGGCCACCACGCGGCCTTGACCAAGGCCTACCTCGAGGAGGCTGGTTCGAAGAACTTCTTTGTCTTCGATACCCTGCCGCCGGCCGTCGGCCACGCGGTGAACGAGGCGATGTTCGGCAATGCCATGCCGAGGCTGGATTTCAAGAAGGCCAAGCTGATCCTTTCCTTTGGCGCGGACTTCCTCGCCACCTGGATGTCCCCGGTGCATTTCCCGACCCAGTACGCGGAATTCCGTCAGCCGCCGCGCGGCACCCTGGTCGTGGCTGAGTCCAAGATGACCATCACCGGCGCCAACGCCGACCGCTGGCTCGGCATTCGCCCCGGTACCGAGGGCCATCTGGCCATGGCACTGGCTTCGTTGCTGGTGGAAGATCCCGTATACGCCAAGCGGGTTCCCAAGGACATCCTCGCCGAGATCAAGAAGGTCGACCCCGTCGAAGTCTCGAAGATCACCGGCGTGTCCAGTGAGCGCTTGCATAAGCTGCACCACCTGCTGACCAAGAATTCCCCAAGCATGGTACTGTCCGGCTCCTCCGCCGAGGGGGTGGAGTACGGCTCCGAAACGGCACGGGCGGTACTGCTGCTCAACGTCATCCTCGGCAACGTAGGCAAGACCATCCTGCCCAGGTCCGAGGCGGTGTTCCCGGACCTGATGCCGAAGATGGGTGGTTGGGCGCAGCTCAGGACATTCATTGACGGGCTTCACGGCGGCAAGTTCGATACGGTCGTGGTGTTCGGCACCAATCCGGTGTACCAGGCGCCGGCCTTCATGAAGGCGGACAAGGCCTATGCCAAGGCCGGTTACCGCATCAGCTTCTCGATGTTCCCGGATGAGACCACGATGGCCTCGGATCTGGTGCTGCCGCTCGATTCCTATCTCGAGGAATGGAACACGGCGCTGCCGGCCTACTCCCCGGAGGATGGCTTCGTTGGTGTGCAACAGCCGGTGATGAACCCGGTGTTCGGCGAGGGCACCACGCGTCCATTCGGTGACATGATGCTGGCGGTCATCAAGCAGATGAACCCCAAGTACAAGACCTGGAAGGACTATGAGGCCTATGTGCGCGATTCGCTGTGGACGATGAGGGATGCGATGGTCAAGCCGCCGGTTCCGACCGTGGGCGGTGAGACCGTGCGCGAAGCCTTCCATAACCAGGTGCTGTCCACCGGTTATATCCGCCTGAAGACCAAGCCTGCCCGGGCCATCAAGCCCAAGCTCGAGGCCATCAACCTACCGGAGGCGCCGAAGGCGAACTCCAAATACCCGTTCCGCTTGCTGCCCACCGCCCGCCTGGGCCTGTGGGATGGCCGCCATGCCAATTTGCCGTGGCTGCAGGAGCTGCCCGACCAGCTGGCCGAGGTCGTGTGGGATTCGTGGGTGGAGTTACATCCGTCCACGGCCAAGAAGCTCGGCGGCATCGTGACGGGCGACGTGCTACGCGTGTCCTCCGCCTCCGGCTCCGTCGAGGTCAAGGCATTGGTGACCATGGCCATCCATCCGGACTGCGTCGCCATCCCGCTGGGGCAGGGGCATACGGAATACGGACGCTATGCCAAGGGCGTCGGCGTCAATCCTTACCATATCCTGGATGCGAAATACGATGCCAAGACAGGCGAGCTGGCGACCTTCGCCACCGATGTGAATGTAGTGAAGGTGGCCGACCGTGGCTCGATCGTCACCCTGGCGCACGGTGATCTGGTGCTCGAGAACGGCAGCAATTCGCAGGCCGGGCGTACTATCGTCAAGACGGTGACTGCCAAGCAGTTCAACCGTACCGAGGAGGCATAACCATGGGTTTTGGACGCATGCTCGAAAACTGGGCGGCCTTTCGCAAGGACGACTACTATGACAACGAACCCTATATGTGGGGCATGGCGATCGATCTGAACAAATGCATCGGTTGCGGTGCCTGTGTCACGGCCTGCTATGCCGAGAACAACCTGCCGGTGGTCGGCAAATACCATTACAGCCAGGGCTATGCCATGCACTGGATGCGCATCGAACGCTACTGGGACGAGCCGGACGGTCATGCCGATATCGACATCTCGCAAAAACCGGAAACCCCCATGTATGCTCATGAGGGCACTCCTCAAGAGGATACGGTTTCTTTCCCGGAGCGCGGCGCGCACTACATCCCGATGCTGTGCCAGCAATGCAACCACGCACCGTGTGAGCCGGTGTGCCCGGTGGCGGCGACCTACCACACGCCGGACGGCCTGAATGCGCAGGTCTACAACCGCTGTATCGGGTCGCGCTACTGCGGTAACAACTGTCCGTACAAGGTGCGCTACTTCAACTTCTTGGACTTCTGGAAAGAGAATTACGACGGGGCGCCTCTGCCGCACCCGCTGGAGCTGCAGCTGAATCCGGATTTGTCCGTGCGCTCCAAGGGCGTCATGGAGAAGTGCACCTTCTGCGTGCAGCGCCAGCGCGATGCCAAGAACGCGGCCGAAACCGCCGGGCATCCGAACTACGTCGAGGACATGTCGTTCATGACCGCCTGTCAGCAAACCTGCCCGACGCGGGCGATCGTGTTCGGCAACATGAAGAATCCGAAGGCCGAGGTGTCCAAGCTGTGGGCCAGCCATCAGGTCGAGCTCGGCCGAGTCCTGCAGGACAAGACCGAAGACGTACGTGGCTATCGCGTATTGGAGGATTTGAATGTCGAGCCCTGTATCATGTACATGGACCGGGTTCGCAACATCGAGGCCTGAGGAATAGCTGACGCAGAAATGCCAATTAGCCGTTAATTGAGGGGAGATCGACTAAATGGACAGCACCACGAACATGAAAGATATCGAATGGGCCAGAATCAATAAGGATGTGCTGGGGAGCCTGGAAACGCCCCGCATCACGTTCTGGATCGTTCTGGCTGTCTGCTCCGTACTCGTCCTGTGCGGCGTCGCGGCGGAGGTTTACCAGTACAACCACGGCCTGGGCGTGGCCCTGATGGATCGCCCGCACTTCTGGCAGTTGTACATCTCCAACTTCATTTTCTGGATCGGCATGAGCCATTCGGGCACGCTGCTGTCCGCCGTGCTGCTGCTGACCAAGGCCGACTGGCGAAAGCCGATCTACCGCTTTGCGGAAGCGATGACGCTGTTCTCGATCCTGACCGCGGCCTTCTTCCCGGTGATCCATCTGGGCCGCGTATGGAACCTGTACTGGGTGCTGCCGTACCCGGATGAGCGCGGCATCTGGCCGAACTTCCGTTCGCCGCTGCTGTGGGATGCCTCGGCCATCTTCACCTACGCCACCAGTTCAGCCCTGTTCCTGTACATCGGCATGATCCCCGATCTGGCCATCTGCCGCGACAATGCCAGGGGCTGGCGCAAGCCGCTGTACACCCTGATGTCGCTGGGCTGGATGGGCCGCGCACGCGAGTGGATCGCCTTCCGCAAGACCTATGTGCTGATGGGCTGCTTCCTGGTGCCGCTGGCCGTGTCCGTGCACTCGATCGTGGCCTCCGACTTCGCCATGTCCATCGTTCCGGACTGGCACATCACGTCGTTCCCGCCGTACTTCGTGGCTGGCGCCCTGTATTCCGGCTGCGCGGCCATCATCACGTTGTTCGTGATGCTGCGCTATATCTTCAAGTTCGAGGCCTACATGACCATCGACATTCTGGAAAAGGTGGCCAAGCTGACCTTTGCCATCGCCATGGTGTGGAACTACCTGAATCTCAGCGAGTACGCTTCGATCTGGTACAGCAACGACATGTACGAGCATGAGGTGCTGATCCAGAAATTCATCGGTCCGTACTGGCCGGTGGTCTGGGGTATGCTACTGTGTTCGACCGTGGCGCCGTTCGCCATGGCCTTCAAGAAATTCCGTCAGAACCTGTGGGGCATGTTCTTCCTGTCGCTGGTCATCCAGCTCGGCATGTGGCTGGAGCGCTTCCAGATCGTCAGTCCGTCGCTTGCAAGCAACCACGAGCCATGGACCTGGGCCGTCGTGTGGCCGGGCCTGATCCAGTTGACGATCACGGCCGCGAGCTTCGGCTGGTTCACGATGCTGTTCCTGATCTTCTGCAAGGTGTTCCCGAGCGTATCGATGTACGAGGTCAAGGAGTTGGTGTTCCACCATCGCCGTGTCAGCGCGCGTAACGAGATCGAGGACCTGAACAAGGAGAAGGATGACATGATCCGTGCTCAGGAGGGATTGGCATGAGAAGGCGGAAAATGAGTGTGCTGTTCGCGCTCTACGATGACTTCGACAAGGCGCGTGACGTTGTCGCCGATCTGAAGATCCTCGACATGAAGGAACTGGTGGTCGAGGACATCGAGCTGTATTCGCCGATCGAGCATCCGGAGGTGGAGGAGATCCTGGGCGATATCTCGCCACCCATCCAGCGCTTCACCTTCTTCGGTGCTATCACCGGTGCGATCTGCGCCTTCCTGCTGGTGGCAGCAGCCGCCCAGTCGATGTTCACGGTGCAGCCTCAGGGCGGCAAGCCGGTGATCCCGCTTCCGACGGACCTGGTGGTCACCTATGAGGGTACGATCCTGTTCGGCGTATGGATCACCCTGCTCGGCTTCCTGATCTATTCGGGCATGCCCCGCCGCCGCCTGAAGAAATTCTACAGCCACAAGGTCAGTGAGGACCAGATTGGTGTCGAGGTACTTATGAAGCCGGACAACGTGGAGAAGGTCCGCGAGACGCTGCTCAGCTCCGGCGCACTTGAGATCAGGGAAGTGTAAGCTATGAAAAAGCATCTGTTGATCATCATCCTCAGCATTTTTGCGCTGCCGCTGGCAGCCCAGGCGTGGCCGTGGTCGCGGGATCTGATGGACCAGCCATCGATCAAGCCGCAGGAGCCGCCGCTTTTCACCTATCCGAAGGATTCGGTGCCGGTCGAGATCAATCAGTGGACCCTGGTGTCCAGCCGCGACGAGGCGGACCATATGAAGAACCCGATACCGGCGACCGAGAAATCCATCCGGTATGGGCATGCCATGTTCATGACCTACTGCCTGCCGTGCCACGGCCCCGACGGCAAGGGTGATGGCCTGGTCGGGAAGGTGTTCGAAGTACAGCCGATGGACCTGACCTCTGATTACGTCAAAGGCGTATCCGACGGCTGGATCTTCGGTACGATCACGTTCGGTTCCTTCGGCATCATGCCGCGCTACGGCTATGATATGCGTCCATGGGAGCGCTGGGATGTCGTCAACTACATCCGAAATGTTCTTGAAAAACCAGGAAGCGAGAAGACAAGGTCTGAGGTAGCTGCCTTGGTGAAAAAATATCATCAACAGGCAAAGCTTAAACTCAATCCGAAGGCTGGGGAGTAAACACGATGCCAACAACTGTGATGCCGCATTCATATGCGAACTGGGCCATCCTGATGGTCAATTTTGAGTTTATCCTATTCATCGCTCTGGCGTCCGTGTTCTGGTGCTCCGTGCTGCATCTGGTCAACGGCAAGTGGCGCTATGAGATTCGCTTCGTCCTTGCCTCTGCCACCTCCCTGTTCCCGCTCGGCTTCGTGTTGTTGCTGATCATCCTGGCCGCCGGCCAGCGCTGCTTTCCGTGGATGGGCGGAGACAATGTTTCTTTCGATCACCAGCCATTGAACGGTTGGCACAACATCACCTTCTTCAACCTGCGCGAGATCGTGCTTTACCTGGCCGTATGGGCCTTTTGCTCCTATTTTGTCAAGCTGCAGAAGCAAGAGTTTCCACACGCCCCCGAGGGCTTGCGCTGGCGTTTCCGCAATGTGGCGCTGCTGGTGCCGATCGTCTACTGCATCTATGGCACCATTGTCGCATGGGATTTCGAGATGACACAGATCCCGCGCTGGTGGAGCCCGATCTACGGCCCATACTATTTCGAGAGCATGATGCGCATGTTCCTGGCCTTTTCGATCCTTACCCTGTTTATTCTGCGCAAGCGCGATATCCTGAAGCATCCGGTGCATGACTACGTGTTCAATTACATCTCGCAGATCATGCTGGCGCTGACCATCATCTGGACCTACGCCTTCTTCGTGCAGTACCTGGTGATGTGGTACGGCAAGCTGCCGGATGAGATGCTCCGTTATCACAAGATGATGAACGGCCCCGACTGGTTCCTGTTCTGGCTGTTCTTCTTCCTGAATTCGTTCATCCCGTTCTTCATGCTGATCTTCAGGCAGATGCGCAATTCGCCGGCCCTGCTGCTGTTCCCGGCATGCAGCATCCTTGCCGGCACCTTCCTGGAGCGCTTCATGTGGATCATCAGCCCGCATGCGGATGATGTATTCCACGTGCCGTTCATCTCCTCGTGGATCGACATCGTCATCACGGTGGTTGTGATGGGCATCGCCTATCTGCTGTGGAACCGTCGCATGCGCAAGGATGGCCTGTTCGTCGAGGAAGAAGAGGAACTGGCTGGGGAATCGGCTTCGGCGTAAGACCCGAAGAGTTTTCCGCTTCGAATCGAGGCCGGCGGCATTGCTGCCGGCCTCGTCCCTTTTATACCGACATCTGGAGCTCTATGCCGCCGTGCTGTCCCCACTGCACTGGACGGCATCCAGGTTCTCGAATCCGGCCAGTTCCGCAGGGGCCAGGCCGAGGGAGATCGGTGCGTCACCGGCCAGTGATATATCCACCTTGATGTTGTAGGCATCGCGCGTCAGCCCGTGCTTGTCGGCAATGCGGAATTTTCTGGCGATATCGGTTCCGGTGGGCTCTGTGCCGGTCAGGTGGCAGTGGACCGATTCTATTTCGTGGCCGGACAGGACGACGCCGCGAAGCTGATGCTCCGCCTGCTGCACCCCTTTGATAAAGCCCATCGTATCCAAATGTTGCCCAACGTGCTGCCCGTCTACTGCGGATACATGCACCTCGAAATCACGGATAAGGATCTGATGGGGCTGGCATTGCTCGATCATGCGTGCCAGTTCGATGGATGCGTTACCGACGATATAGCTGAAGGTCGATGGATCAAGGCCGATGGCCTGGTAGTACTCGTAATGGGGACCGATATTGAAGCAGGTTTTCAGGATCGGTACCGTCCTGCCGCTGGCCTTGCGCTGAGCGATCAGGTTGTCGGCCAGCACCAGCTGCAGCAGATCGAACAGGTCGATATTGGCCCCGCCGCCGCGGGCCCTGTTCCATACGTAAAAGCCATCCCCGGTGCTTGAACGGGCAAAATGGATATTGATCGAACGTTCCATCAGCTTGTGTTGGGCGGCATTGATCGAATAGGACAGACTATTCAGCTGGGTCACCTGTTCCAGCGGTGAAAGCAGGGAGAATCCGACAATGTCGAACAGGGCCACAGCCCTGTCCCTGACTAGGGAAATGCTGTAACGGTGCAGTAGTTCGCTGATCAGGTCGTTGTCCAGTCCTGCGCCGGGCGTAAAGGGAAGGGTGACGCGCGTGACCTCGGTGCCGAACACCCTGGCAGCGTCATGCAGTTGCTCGATCGTGGCCTGCTTGAGTCTGGTCAACACCGCTTCGATAAGATGTTCTTGCGCGGCGAATTCCTCAAGCCGGTAATGCGGGATGACCAGCAGCAGCATACCGTGGTGGTCTGGAGCCCATAGTTGGATCAGGTTGCGGCCCAGGCCCCAGAGTTCATGCAGCGCATCGTCGATAATCAGAGCGTTTTCGCGGGCCCGGCTCTTGGAGATCCCCGGTGGAAGTGGGTATTTCTGGAACACATCCGACCAGTTGACGCGTTTCTTGCTTTCTGTCATCACATGCCTCTGCCGATTCATGTCCATCATAAACCCTCGGCGGGAATCATTGTAGCCGGAGAATGCTGCTTGGTTGCCCGAGACGATAGCGATCAATAAATCTCGCTCACAAAAAGGGTTATACAGTCCATGTGTTGCGCCTATAATGGAACGCGATATTGAACCGGCGCATACGCCGGCAGGCGGAACGGGGGCGTGCGGCTGCTCCTTGAACCGTCTCGCGATTGCCGCTCCCGGCTGTCACGAAGTTGCCGCCACATTCCGGGCCGCTTCGCGACAGGACGGCGGCATCTGCGAAGGGTGGCATCATGGACAGAAATAAGAAGCCGACATTCGACATCATGAATGCGCCACCGCTCGGCAGGAGCGGAAAGGATCTGATCAACGGCATCCAGCGCCATTACATCCGTACCCTGGGGCGGCATGAGTCCAACCACATCGAACATTACCGGTATCAGGCGCTGGCCTTTTCCATCCGCGATCGTTTGATGGAGTGCTGGCGCAACACCAAGCACGTGCACTCAACCCATGCAAACCGGCGGGCCTATTACCTGTCGCTGGAATTTTTGATGGGGCGCACACTCGGCAACGCGGTGCTGAATCTGGGCCTTGACGATGCCGTGGCCGAGGCGCTGAACGGCCTGGGCATGGAGATGGAGACCACCTTCGAAGAGGAGCACGATGCGGGGCTGGGCAATGGCGGTTTGGGACGGCTGGCCGCCTGCTTCATGGACAGCTGCGCCACGCTGCAATTGCCGGTGGTCGGCTACGGCATCCGCTATGAGTACGGCATGTTCCGCCAATTGATCGAGGACGGACGCCAGATCGAGGAGCCGGATCACTGGCTACGCAACGGAAACATCTGGGAGATCGAGCGCCCCGAGTGTGCCCAGCGCGTGCATTTCGAGGGCAGGGTCGAGCAATACCATGATGCGGCCGGAAGGCTTCGCAAGCGCTGGGTGGATACCCATGATGTGCTGGCCGTGCCCTACGACATGCCGATCCCCGGCTATCGCAACGACACGGCGAACACACTCAGGCTGTGGAAGTCCACGGCCACCGACGAATTCGACCTCGGCGAATTCAATGCCGGCAGCTACCCGGAATCGGTAGCGGCGAAGAATGCAGCCGAGAACATCACCATGGTGCTCTATCCGAACGACGCCAGCGAGAACGGCAAGGAACTCAGGCTGCGTCAGCAGTACCTGCTGGCCTCGGCCAGCCTCAAGGACGTCATCCGCCAGTGGAAGGAGAAATACGGCGAGGATTTCAGCCGCTTTGCCGATGAGAACTGTTTCCAGCTCAACGATACGCATCCGACCGTGGCCGTGGCCGAGCTGATGCGTTTGCTTCTGGACGAGTACGGCCTGGCATGGGACGAAGCGTGGGATATCACCCGCAGCACCATGGCCTACACCAACCACACGTTGCTTCCCGAGGCCCTGGAGCGCTGGCCGATGTATCTGTTCGGGCGCCTGCTGCCGCGTATCCTGGAGATCATCTACGACATCAATGCCCGTTTCTTGGCCGAGGTCTCCCTGCGCTGGCCCGGTGATATCGACCGTCAGAAGCGCATGTCCATTATCGAGGAGGGAACGGAGCAGCAGGTACGCATGGCCTATCTGGCCCTGGTTGGCAGCTTCTCGGTCAATGGCGTGGCCCAATTGCATTCGGATCTGCTGAAACAGGGACTGTTTGCCGATTTCTGCGAGCTGTGGCCCGAGAAGTTCAACAACAAGACCAATGGCGTCACACAGCGGCGCTGGATGGCTTGGTGTAACAAGCCGATGTCCGGACTGATCTCCGAGACTATTGGTGAGGGCTGGATCACCGATCTGACGCAGTTGAAGAGGCTGAGCCCGTATGCCGAGGATGCCGCCTTCCGCCAGCGCTGGGACGGGTGCAAGCAGCAGAACAAGACACGCCTGTCCAGGCTGGTGGAGAGGGAATGCGGCGTGCATTTTGACGTGCACGCGATGTTCGACGTGCAGGTCAAGCGCATTCACGAGTACAAACGCCAGCTGTTGAATGTACTGCACGTGATCCATTTGTACGATCGCATCAAGCACGGCGATATTGGGAACTGGACCAATCGTTGCGTGCTGATTGGAGGCAAGGCGGCGCCCGGCTATCACATGGCCAAGCAGATCATCAAGCTGGTGAACAACGTGGCGTCCGTCGTCAACAGCGATCCGGACGTCGGGCACCTGCTGAAGGTGGTGTTTTTCCCGAACTACCGGGTGTCGGCGATGGAGATCATCTGCCCGGCGGCCGATCTGTCGGAGCAGATCTCGACGGCCGGCAAGGAAGCCTCGGGTACCGGCAACATGAAGTTCATGATGAATGGTGCGTTAACCATCGGCACCTTGGATGGCGCCAACATCGAGATTCGCGAGGAGGTGGGTGAGGAAAACTTCTTCCTGTTCGGGCTGACGGCCGAAGAGGTGGAACAGACGCGTGGCAGCTACGATCCGAATGCTATCATCGCTGCCGACGACGATCTGCGAGGGGTGATGCGCCTGCTCGAGTGCGACCATTTCAGCCAGTTTGAACCGGGGCTGTTCGCGTCGATCATCGGCGCCATCCGCAGCCCGCACGATCCGTGGCTGGTGGCTGCCGATTTCCGCTCCTATGTCGATGCCCAGCGGCAGGCAGCGCAGGCGTTCAGGGATCGCGACAATTGGCTACGCATGAGCATCCTGAACACCGCCTGCAGCGACAAGTTTTCGACCGACCGCACGATGGCCGAATACAACCGCGACATCTGGAAGCTGCAGCCGATCACACCGCACTACGACAAGGTCGTCGGCGGCTGAGGGGATTCAGGTGACGGCAGCCAGCCTGCCGTGACTGGTGTGCGTGATGCGGTTCTCGGCATCGACGTATACCAGCACCGGCTTGAAATGTGCGGCCTCCGCAGCCTCCAGTTCCGCATAGGTGCAGATGATCAGCAGATCGCCGGGATTGGCCTTGTGAGCAGCGGCGCCATTGACGCCGATGGTGCCGGAGCCACGCGGCGCGGTGATGGCGTAGGTGGTGAAACGCTCACCATTGGCCAGATTGTAGATGTGCAGTTGCTCGAACGGCAGGATACCCGCGGCTTCCACCAGATCCTGATCGATGGCGCAGGAACCCTCGTAGTCGAGTTCGGCATGCGTCACGGTGACGCGGTGTAGCTTGGATTTCAACATGGTCAGCTTCATGATTCTACTCCAACCCGTCCAGGGGCATGTTGTCAATCAGGCGCGCGGCTCCGATGTGCGCGGCCACGAAGGCGCGCGCCGGCCTGCCCACCGTCGCAGCCTGCAGCGTTTCGGCATCGCGGATCTCCAGGTATTCCGGTTCGATGCCATCCTTCTTCAGGCTCGCATGGCCGACCTTCAGCAGAGCCTTTGTCGATTTTTTTCCGTCCGTAGCGGCGTGACGCATGGCTTCCAGCGCCCGGTATAGCCCCGCGGCCTGCTGGCGCTCCTTCTTTTTCAAATAGCGGTTGCGGCTGCTGACGGCCAGACCATCGGGCTCGCGCACGGTGGGGGCGCCAATGATGGCTACGGGCATGGCCAGATCGGAGACCATGCGGCGTATGATGGCCAACTGCTGCCAGTCCTTGTCGCCGAACACGGCCACGTCCGGCTGCACGAGGTTGAACAGGATGGAAACGACGGTGGCCACGCCATCGAAATGGCCGGGGCGGGTTGCCCCGCACAGTACGCGATCCAGTTCTGCCACATGCAGCGTCACCCTCGGCCCGCCATCCGGGTACAGATTGTGCGGATGGAACAATATATCGACACCGCTCTGGCGGCAGAGCCGCTTATCGTCCGCGAATGGGCGCGGGTAGGCGGCTAAATCCTCATTGGCTCCGAACTGCAGCGGGTTGACGTAGATGCTGACAACGACCGTGTCGGCCAACTGCTTGGCCAGTTCGATCAGGCTCAGATGACCTGCGTGCAGGCAGCCCATCGTCGGCACCAGTGCGATGCGGTTGCCTTTGCGCTGCACCATCAGTTCCCGGCGCAGTTCGTCGGCCATATCGATGGTTTTCATGTCGGGAAGTTCCCCTGATGCACGTCCTCGGCCCAGCGGCTGATGGCATCCGACATGACTTGCCTGACATTGGCGTAGGCGGGGGCGAAGGGCGGATTTTCCTCGGAGATACCCAAGAGATCGTGCCATACCAGCACTTGGGCATCGCATCCGGCGCCGGCGCCGATGCCGACGGTAGGGATAGCGACGGTCTGCGTGATTTCGGCAGCCAGATACTCAGGCACATTCTCCAGCACCACGGCCACGGCTCCGGCCTCGGCCACAGCCCTGGCATCCTTGAGAAGCCCGGTACGCTCTGCATCGTCCCGGCCGCGCTTGCGGTAGCTGCCGAAGCGCTTCACCGATTGCGGTGTCAGGCCGATGTGGGCGACGACAGCGATGCCGCGCTCGCTCAGGAAACGGATGGTGAGGGCCATAGGCTCGCCGCCTTCGAGCTTCACCGCATCGCAACCGGTTTCTTGCAGCACGCGCACCGAGGTGTCGAAAGCCTGTTCGGGGGATTTCTGATAGGTTCCGAAGGGCAGGTCGCAGACCACCCAGGCATGCTGGCGGCCGCGTACCACGGCGGCGGTGTGGTGGAGCATCTGATCGAGACCGACGGGCAGGGTGGTCTCCATGCCGAGGAGAGCCATGCCAAGCGAGTCACCGACCAGCAACACATCGATGCCGGCGGCCTCGGCAATCTTGGCGGAAACGGCATCGTATGCCGTCAGCCAGGCTGTCTTTTCGCCACGCTGCTTGGCGCGCAGAAGCGTCGCCGCCGTGACGGATTTTCTTTCGTTCATACATTCCTTCCGCTTCGGTCCGCATGGGTACCGTCTTCAGGTTCGGCGAATTCTATACCCGGATCGCCTTTTTCGCCATCGGGCGGGTAAGCGATTTCACAATGGGCATCGGATATCTATAATCGATCATGATCTGGGCGATCCGTCTCGCCTCGCGCTCAGGATCCGACAGGCGATACGGAGTAAGGATGTCCGCATATCGTACCTTCACAGATACCATGATCTTTTCCGCATGCCATGTAAAATCCGATACACTCGATGATTGACGCGCTTTCGTTTGCCTTGTTCGTGATCGCCATGGGCGCGGTGGCGGTGGCCTTCGGCGGCCCGAAGATGCCGCCGCCGATACTGAGCATCAACGAAAAATTCAAAACCATCGATTTCTCGGCCCTGCCACAGTTGCAGTATTACGAGGCCGCCGACGGAGAGCGGCTTGCGTACCGCGCCTATCTGCCGGAGCAGCACCCGGCGCTGGGGAGCGTGGTACTGGTGCATGGCTCTTCGGCAAACAGCAGCAGCATGCACCTTCTTGCCAGGGGTTTTGCAGACGCAGGGTATGCAGCGTTCGCCCTCGATATCCGTGGGCACGGCGCATCCGGAAGTCCGGGGATGATCGCCTACATTGGCCAACTGGAGGACGATCTTGCGGCATTCATGCACAGGGTGACACCACTCCCCCCCGTGACCATGGTCGGGTTCTCGGCGGGCGGTGGCTTTGCCATCCGCTTTGCCGGCAGCGACCGCCAGAATCTGTTCCACAACTATTTGCTGCTGTCTCCGTTCCTGGGCCATGATGCGCCCACGCTGCGTCCAGCCGGCGGTGGCTGGGTGAACGTGGGCATGCCGCGTTTGCTTGCCCTGACCGCGCTCAATTCCCTGGGCATTCGCTGGTTCAACGATCTGCCGGTGGTCCGCTTTGCCCTGAACGAGGAGGCGCGAGCCGTGCTTACCCCGGCCTATTCGTTCACGCTTGCTGCGAATTTTCACCCGCAGCGCGACTATCAGCGGAATATCAGGGAGATACGCCGCTCCTGTGCCGTGGTGGCCGGCATCGACGACGATGTGTTCTACACGGACAGGCTGGAGCCGACGTTCCGTGATCTCGGAAAACCATGGCCGGTCACGCTATTGCCGGGCATCGGCCATGCTTCCCTGACCACGGACCCTAAGGGTATTTCCGCTGCCATCCGTGCGGTGCAGGAATTGCAGGAGGAAGCGGAAGATTCCTGACTCATTTCCGCTTTGTTCTTGTGTTTTATCTTTCGGTCAGATCACCGGCCACGATTTCCCCGACATGGCGGTCGACAGGGCCAGCCAGATATGGCTTGACGTGTTCCGTGAACCACGGGGCGGCGATATTCCTGGAGATGTCGTTGAGCGATTCCAGATCCTGGAACAGCACCAGGAGAATAGCCTTGTTTTCGCCTTCCCGGACCAGGGATGCGCCGCGAAACTCGAGACGTTCCCCGGAGAAGCTGGCCTGAAATTGCTCGACGGAGGTTTCCAGCTTCGACCAGTCCACGGTGTCCTGAAGGGTCAGGTGGTTCACGACGATGTGCATGCTGCCTCCGATATCCGGGTTTCATTTGCAGGGCGGTTCTGACCCATGTCCAAACGTAGCCCATCGATTCCGGCAAATATACCGTCGCATGCAGCCATCAGGCTGGTAATCCGGCAGGGATTCAACTCCCGGAGTTGCCGCTGTCGTTGTCACCGAATTTGCGCACCACGTGGTGGTGGCCGTATTTGAAGTAGATGAGGACGGCAATGAGGGTGATGGCGAGGACGGCGATGACGAGGCCCTCGACGCCGAAACGCTCGATGATGGCGATAGCGGCGACGCCGAGCAGGTGTCCGCCGAGATAGATGACGAAGGCCCATGACAGGCAGTTGATGATCTGTAGGAAGAAGAAACGTGCGAAATCGATGGATGAGCATCCGAACAGGATGGCGGAGATCAGGCGGGTTCCGTAGAGATACTGGAAGATGAAGATGGACCAGTGCGCATAGTGGTCGAGGATTTTGTTGGCCTTGTCGTAGTGGCGGTTCAAAAAGGGCACGGCGCGGATGATCTGCATGCCGCGCCAGCGTCCGAGAGCGAAGAAGGTGATGTGCCCTGCGAAGGCGCCGCCGGCGGCGGAGAGGATGACCTTCCAGGGCTCCATGATGCCTGCGGCGGCCAGGGCAGCGGCGGCCATGAAGACGGACTCTCCCTCGATGAAGGTCCAGATGAACACGGCCCAGTAACCGTAGAGGTCGATCATGTGTCGGGCGTAATCCATACGGATGGCCTAGCTAGCGTAAAGCGACGGGTATGGGAAGTGCACCGCGCTCACAGCCTGACCGGGATGCCTAGACCGGACAGATACGCCTTGGCCTCGCCGATCGTGTGCTCGCCGAAATGGAATATGCTGGCCGCCAGCACTGCATCGGCCTTACCCTCGGTCAGGCCCTCGGCCAAGTGCTGTAAGGTACCGACGCCGCCGGAGGCGATCACCGGCGCCGTCACGGCCTCGGCCACGGCCCGCGTCAGCGGGATATCGTAGCCCTGCTTGGTGCCGTCGGTATCCATGCTGGTCAGCAGGATTTCGCCGGCCCCGTAATCGCACATGCGCGAAGCCCACTGCAGGGCATCGATACCGGTCGGCTTGCGCCCGCCGTGCGTGAAGCATTCCCAATGATTCTCCACACGCTTGGCGTCGACGGCCACGACGATGGTGGAGGAGCCGAAACGCTCGGCGGCCTCGCGCACGAACTCGGGGCGTGCCAGGGCGGCGGTGTTGATCGACACCTTGTCGGCACCGGCGCGCAGCAACGCCTCGATGTCGGCCAGATCCCTGACGCCGCCGCCGACGGTCAGCGGCATGAACACATGCTCGGCCACGGCCGTGACCATATCGTACAGGGTATCACGGTTCTCATGGCTGGCACGGATGTCCAGGAAGGTCAGCTCGTCCGCCCCCTGTTCATCGTAGCGCATGGCGGCCTCGACCGGATCGCCGGCATCGACGATGTCGACGAACTTGATGCCCTTGACCACGCGGCCCTCGGCCACATCCAGGCAGGGGATGATGCGTTTGGAGAGCATTACTCTGACCGCCTGCGGGCATCCTGCCCTTCGGCCTTAGACGCTACGCAGGCTCGCGGTCCTGCTGCGCTCACGGGCTCGACAGGCTCGCCCGCCCCGCGTCCTGCGGGGAATGTGGGGCCGATCATGCCGCCAGTTCCTCGATCGCAGCAGAGAAGTCGAGCGTGCCCTCATAGATGGCCCGCCCGGTGATGGCGCCACAGATGCCCTCATGCAGGTGTGCGGCCAGTCTCAGCACATCATCCAGGCGCGCCACGCCGCCGGAGGCGATGACCGGGATCGCCACCGATTTGGCCAGCTTCAGCGTTTCGTCGATGTTGGGGCCGGCCAGCATGCCGTCTCGGGCGATGTCGGTATAGATGATGGCGGTCACACCTGCATCTGCGAATCTCCGGGCTAGATCCACGGCCGCCACATCGGTGACATCATCCCAGCCATGCACGGCCACCATGCCTCCCTTGGCGTCGATACCCACGCAGATGCGCCCGGGAAAGCGCCGGCAGGCCTCGGTCACAAGCTCCGGGTTCGACACCGCCACCGAGCCAAGGATCACGCGTTGCACGCCGAGGGCAAGCGTTTGCTCGATTGCGGCCAGATCTCGCAGGCCGCCGCCGAGCTGCACCGGGATGTCCAGCGCCGCACAGATGCCCTGTACCACGGCCCGGTTCTCCGGGTGGCCGGCGAAGGCACCATCCAGGTCGACCACATGCAGGCGTTGCGCTCCCTGGGACTGCCAACGGCGGGCCATGGCCACCGGATCATCGCCGTAGTCGGTTGCATCCTCCATACGGCCCTGCTTCAGGCGCACGCAATGGCCGCCCTTCAGGTCGATGGCCGGGATCAGTTCGAAGTTCATGGCTGCCATCGGATGAATGCCTCCAGCAGTGCCAGTCCGGCACGCTGCGATTTCTCGGGATGGAACTGCACGCCGACGATGTTGTCTCGGCCGATAGCGGCGGCGAATGGGTAGGCGCCGTAGCTGCAGGCGGCCAGGATATGCTTGGGTTCGCTCGGCACGCATACATAGGAATGGACGAAGTACGCCTGCTGGCCGACCAGAGGCACCAGCACCGGATGCGGCTCGATTTCGGAGGCCAGCACCACGTCGTTCCAGCCCATGTGCGGGATCTTGAAGCCCTCATCCGGGTGCGTGGCCGGGAAGGCCTTGACGCTGCCCGGGATCAGGCCGAGCCCTTGATGGCGGCCGAACTCGAAAGAGGCGTCCATCAGCACCTGCATACCCAGGCAGATACCGAGGAAGGGGATACCGTCATTGATGCGTTCGACGATGGCCGCTCCCAGGCCGGTACGGGCCAAGGTACCAGCGCAATCACGGAAAGCGCCGACACCGGGTAGCACGATGCGCTCGGCCTTGGCCAGCCCCTCGGGGCTATCGACCAGGCGCACACGTCCGCCCGCCTTCTCCAGGGCCTTGCCCACGGAGTGCAGGTTGCCCATGCCATAATTGATCAGCGCGATATCGTTCATGCGGCTGCAGGCTCCTGCCTTTCGCCTTTTGCCACTTTGCAAAAGTGCGGTGTTGCTTCGTTTCCGGGCGCATGGGATGCACCCGCCACCCAGCCGTGGACGGGTGAGGCGGCGTACTTTAGCGGTCCATCGCACATCTGGCGATCTCTAGGCCGCGTGAGTCACTTCTCCCTGCAGAACGAGGGCCGCGTCACAGGGCTCCCTTGGTGGAGGGGATGCCGGGCTGGCGTGGATCGGGCGACACGGCCATGCGCAACGCCCGGCCGAAAGCCTTGAACGCCGTCTCGACGATATGGTGGTTGTTGGCGCCACGGATGGTATCCAGGTGCAGGGTAATGCGCCCGTGATTGACCACGGCCTGGAAGAATTCGCGGAACAGATCCACATCGAAATCACCGACACGCTCCTTGGGGAAGCGCAGGTGGTATTCCAGCCCCGGGCGTCCGGACAGGTCCAGCACCACGCGCGCCAGCGCCTCGTCCAGCGGCACATAGGCATGGCCGTAGCGAACGATGCCCTGCTTGTCGCCGAGCGCATCGTGCAGGGCCTCTCCCAGGCAAATGCCGATATCCTCGACGGTGTGATGGTCGTCGATGTCACGATCACCCTTGGCATCGATGGATAAATCGATCAGGCCGTGGCGGGAGATCTGCTCCAGCATATGGTCGAGGAAGGGGATGGTGGTGTGGATATCCGCGCGCCCGTCGCCGTCCAGGTTCAGGCTCAGACGGATGTCGGTCTCCTTGGTCGTGCGTTCGATGCTGGCGGTGCGGCTCATGCAAGGATCTCCTTCAAAGCGTTCAGGAAGCGCTTATTCTCTTCCGAACTGCCGATGGTGACGCGCAGGCACTGGGCGAGCAAGCCATTCTGGCTATGCATGTTCTTGATCAGCACGCCGCACTGCTTCAGAGCCTCAAACACCGCGTTGGCTTCAGCTCCCTTACCGACGCGGAACAACAGGAAGTTGGTCTGCGACGGAAATACCTCCACCTTGTCCAGGCCGGACATGGCTCCGAACAGCAGCTCGCGCTCCTTCTTGATCTTCGCTGCCTGCTTGTCGAACACGTCCATGTGGTCGAGCAGAAACAGGGCCGAGTGCTGGGTCAGGCTGTTGATGTTGTACGGCAGGCGCACCTTGTTGATCTGGGCGATTAGCTCCGGGTCACCCAGGGCGTATCCCAGGCGTAGACCGGCCCAGCCGAGTTTTGAGAAGGTACGCAGCACCAGCACGTTCTCTGCGATCAGGTCGGTATGCGTGCGCTCGGCAAAAGGTCGATAGGCCTCGTCGATAACCACCAGATCGCGGATGTTGCGGGCAATGCTCTCGATTGTTTCCCGTGGCCACAGGTTTCCAGTGGGGTTGTTCGGGCAGGCCAAAAAGGTGATGGCGGCCTTCTCACGCGAACAGACATTCAGGAACGATTTGGTGTTCAGTACGAAATCCCGGTCCAAGGGCACCGAGGCCACCGGGCGTTTCAGCCAGCGCGAGATCAGATTGTACATGACGAAGGTCGGTTCCGGTACCACGCAGGGGCCCGGCTCCGCCGCCATCAACAACATCTGGATGATGTCGTCCGAGCCGTTGCCGAGCAGCACGTGATCGGCCGACAGCCCTTCCAGTTCGCCGATCCTCCGGCGCAATTCATACATGTCGGCATCCGGGTAGCGGTTGATGTGCGTACCGGCGAGTGACTTGGCCCAGGAGGCACGCAGCGATGTCGGCAGGCCGTATGGGTTCTCCATGGCATCGAGCTTGACCATGCCGGTGCTGTCCGGCACGTGATAGGCCGCCAGTGAGCGGATATCGCCGCGGATCATGTCTCGTCCTCCGGTTTCAGGCTGCGGCCCAGGCGCAGTTCGACGGACAGTGCGTGTGCCTGCAGGCCCTCGCGGTGTGCCAGGTGCCCGGCGGCAGGCCCGATGATCTCCACGCCGCGCTTGTTGGCGCGGATGATGCTGCTGCGTTTGGTGAAGTCGTAGACACCCAAGGGCGAGGAGAAGCGCGCCGTGCGGTTGGTCGGCAGCACATGGTTGGGGCCGGCGACATAGTCGCCGAGCGCCTCCGGCACGTAGTGGCCGAGGAAGATGGCCCCGGCGTGCTTGATATAGGGAAGCAGCACATCCGGATCGTCCATGGCCAGTTCCAGGTGTTCGGGAGCGATACGGTTGACCGTATCGGCGGCAGCGGCCAGGTCGGTAGCCAGGATCAAGGCGCCGTGGGTCTCGACGGCGGCACGGGCGATGGCGGCGCGCGGCAGCGTCTTCAGATGCTTGCGGATGGCGTGATCCACCTTGTCCAGCAGCGCGGCGTCGGTGGTGATAAAGATGCTCTGGGCCGCCTCGTCGTGCTCCGCCTGTGACAGAAAGTCGGCGGCCAGCCATTCAGGATGGCCGGAGTCAGCGACGACGACGATCTCGGAGGGACCGGCAATCATGTCGATACCGCAGATGCCGAACACCTGGCGTTTGGCGGCGGCCACGTATTTGTTGCCCGGGCCAACGATCTTGTCTACGGCCGGGATGCATTCGGTGCCGTAGGCGAGCGCGGCCACGGCCTGGGCGCCACCGACGGCGAAGCAGCGGCGCACGCCGCCGATGTGGGCGGCCGCCAGCACCATGTCGTTGACCTCACCACCGGGCGTAGGCACCACCATGATGATCTCCTCGACGCCAGCCACGCGCGCCGGCACGGCGTTCATCAGTACCGACGAAGGATAGGCGGCCTTGCCGCCGGGCACGTACAGTCCGACCCGATCCAGCGGGGTGATGCGCATGCCCAGCGTCAGGCCGGCCTCGTCGGTGTAGTGCCAGTTCTCCTGCTTCTGCTTCTCGTGGTAGGCGCGGATGCGCGATGCCGCCAGTTCCAGCGCCTGCCGGTCCTTGTCGGAGATGTCGGCCCAGGCCTGTTCCAGGCGCTCGCGCGGGATTTCGATCGATGTGTGCGTGGCCTGCCAGCCGTCGAAGCGACGGGTGTAATCGCAGACGGCAGCATCGCCACCCCGGCGCACGTTTTCCAGGATGTCGGCCACGACATGCTGCACATCGGCGCCGGTATCGGTTTCACGCGATAGCAGGGCGTCCAACTGTGCGGTGAAATCGGCATCGGCGGTGTTCAGGCGACGGATCCTGGCCATGTCGGGTTCTCCTTTCAGCGCTCGACCGCTTGGCGCAGACGGTCGATGACGGGTTGGATGCGCTCTGCCTTGGTGGCATGGCTGGCCGGGTTGACGATCAGGCGGCTGGATATCTCGTACAGGGTATCCTCCTCGACCAGGCCGTTGGCCTTCAGGGTGCCACCGGTGGAGACGAGATCGACGATGCGCTCGGCCATGCCGACCAGCGGTGCAAGCTCCATCGATCCATACAGGTGGATGATCTCGGCCTGCACGCCCTGGCTGAGGTAATATTGCTCGGCCAAGTTGTCGTACTTGGTAGCGATGCGGATGTGGCTACCGCGCTTGGGCTTGCCGGTCTCGATCAGGGCCTTGGGGCCGGCCACGCACAGGCGGCAGCGGCCGATGCCGAGATCCAGCGGTTCGTACACCTGCGGTCGCGTCTCCAGCAGCAGGTCGCGGCCGACGATGCCGAGATCGGCGGCGCCCCGTTCGACATAGGTGCAGACGTCGGCGGCACGGATGATCAGAAAGCGCACGCCATCCGGGCCGTCCACCATCAGCTTGCGCGTGGTGTTGACGTCCTCGCTCGGCGTCAGTCCCGCCGCTTCGAGCAACGGCAGGGTTTCCACCAGGATGCGCCCCTTGGACAGGGCGATGGTCAGCGGCATGTCGCTCACGCGGCCGCTTCCTGCAGCAGCTGTGTGTCGGATGTCTGGCGTTCGATGACGGCGCCCAGGCGGCGCAGTTTCTCCTCGATGCGTTCGTAACCGCGATCGATATGGTAGACGCGCGAGATCACCGTCTCTCCCTGCGCGGCCAGGCCTGCCAGGGCCAGGCTGGCCGAGGCCCTGAGGTCGGTGGCCATGACCTGGGCTCCCGACAGTGAATCCACGCCGCGCACGATCGCCGCGCGCCCGTTCAGCTGGATGTCCGCACCCATACGGATCAGTTCCTGTGCATGCATGAAGCGATTCTCGAAGATGGTTTCGGTGATGGTGCTCGATCCCTCGGCGGTGCACATCAGGGCCATGAACTGCGCTTGCAGGTCGGTCGGGAATCCGGGGTGGGGGGAGGTGTGCAGGTCGATGCCCCGCAGTCGGCCATTGCTCTTGCAGCGGATCCAGTCCTCGCCGGTTTCGACGATGGCACCGGCTTCCTCAACCCGCGCCAGGAAGGTTTCCAGGGCACTGGGACAGGTCTGGGTGACGGTGACATCCCCGCCCGTCATCAGGGCAGCAGCCAGGTATGTGCCGGTTTCGATGCGATCGGCAATGACCGTGACCTCGCCGCCCTGGAGACGCTCCACCCCCCGGATCTGCAGCCGGTCGGTGCCGGCGCCCTCAATGCGGGCACCGAGCGCATTCAGCGATTCGGCAAGGTTGACCACCTCCGGCTCGTGCGCGGCGTTTTCGATCAGCGTTTCGCCTCTGGCGAGCACTGCCGCCATCATCAGGTTCTCGGTGCCGGTGACGGTCACCTTGTCCAGCACGACGCGGGAGCCGTGCAGGCCGTTCGGAGCCTCGGCCACGACATACCCATGCTCGACGTCGACCCTGGCGCCCATGGCCTCCAGCCCCTTCAGGTGCATGTCGATCGGACGGGCGCCGATGGCGCAGCCGCCGGGCAGGGACACGCGGGCGCGCCCGAAGCGGGCCAGCAGTGGGCCGAGCACCAGTGAGGAAGCGCGCATGGTCTTGACCAGATCGTACGGGGCTTCGGACTTGGTGGCGGGACGGGCATCGACGGTCAGCCGGCACTTGTCGTCGTAGGTGACCTCGGCGCCCTGATGCACCAGCAGGGTCATCATCGTCGTGATGTCCTTCAAGTGCGGGATGCGGTGATAGACCACCGGGCCATCCGCCAGGATGGCGGAGGCGAGCAGCGGCAATGCGGCATTCTTGGCTCCGCTGGCCTCGATGGAGCCAGAAAGCGCTACGCCGCCTCTGATGAAGATTCTATCCATTGGAGACTCGTATCATAGGAATGCCTAAATCTAGCCGTTGTGTGCGCAACGAACAATGAACACGTGGCATTTTTTTTACTGAAACCTCATGCTTTGCCCCCATGTCCGTCTACACCGATCTATCCCGCTCCGACATCGTATCCATTCTTGCTGCCTATGATCTGGGGAATTATCACGCCCACCAGGGGATCGCCGCCGGCATCGAGAACAGCAATTTTTTCGTCGATACCGCTTCCGGACGCTACGTGCTGACCGTGTTCGAACGCATGCATGTTGATCAGTTGCCGTATTTCATGCATTTGATGCGCCATCTGGCCGGGCATGGATTTTCCTGTCCCGACGTGATGGTTCGCCACGACGGCTCGTTGCTGTTTTCCATTCACGGCGGGATGGATGACAAATGGGGATGCATTATCTCCTGCCTGCCCGGGCGCACGCTGGAGCGGCTGAACGAGGCGCAGCTGCATGATGCCGGCCGTACACTGGCGTTGATGCACCGGGCGGGGGCGGATTTCGGCGAGCGGCGTCCGAATCCGACCGGCTTCGCCTGGCTGGAAGCCCGCATCAAGGGCATGTATGGCGACGTGGCCGCGCGCTATGGCCGCGAGGCGGCGGTATTGCTGACGGACGAACTCGGCTGGCAGCAGCGCCAGCAGCATGATCTGCCGGGTGGGGTGGTGCATGCCGATTATTTCTGCGACAACATCCTGTTTGAGGGAGATGCGGTATCCGGTGTCATCGATTTCTACTATGCCTGCGATGATGCCTATGCCATGGATGTTGCCATCTCCCTGAATGCCCTGGCGATGTCGGTGGGTGGGGAGGATGCGCCGCGCATGCAGGCGTTTCTGGCGGGATACGAATCGGTACGGGCCTTGCAGCCGATCGAGCACGAGGCGATGTCCGGTCTGCTGCGCCTGGCAGCCCTGCGTTTCTGGACCTCGCGCCTGTTTGATGCCCTGTATCCGCGTGAAGGTGCGATGACGCAGATCAAGGATCCTGAGGAATACCGTCTCAAGTTGCTGCGCCACCGGGATCGGGACGGCGGGACGGCCTAGGCAGCGGCCCTGCTCAACTGTCCGAAGGGGCCGGGTACTTGGCTTCCAGGTAGATTTTCAGGGCCAGAGCGTGGTTGTGCAGGGTGTCCCGAGCGGCATACAGCAGGGTAACGGTGCAATGGCATACGGCGTCGTGCAGCGATGCCAGATCCTGGGGGCGGGCATCCAGTTCGGCGAAATAGCGCCGCCGGAATTCCTCCCACTTGGCCGGATCGTGCGCGAACCACTTTCTCAGCTCCGAGGAAGGGGCGACCTCCTTGGCCCACAGGTCGATGCGGGCATCGGTCTTGGCCAGACCGCGCGGCCAAAGGCGGTCGACCAGAATGCGGAACCCGTCGGCACAGTCCGCCTCGTCGTAGACGCGCTTGATGCGGATGGCCATCGCCTCTGCTTAACCTATTTGCCCATTTCTTCGAGCAGGCTGACCAGGTCGTCGGCGTGTTCCTCCTCCATGGCGAGGATGGTTTCCAGCATGCGGCGGCTGGTCGGGTCGTCATTGCCGAGGTAGGCGATCATCTCACGGTAGCTGTCGATGGCGATGCGCTCTGCAATCAGATCCTCGCGGATCATCTCGACCAGCGAGTTCCCCTCGACATACTCGGCATGGCTGCGCGTCAGCAGCCCCTCCGGTGAGAAGTTCGGCTCGCCGCCGAGTTGTACGATGCGCTGCGCGATCTGATCGGCATGCATCTGTTCCTCGTTGGCATGCTGCAGAAACTCCTGGGCCACGCTCTGGGCGTTGATGCCGCTGGCCATGAAGTAGTGGCGCCGGTAGCGCAGCACGCAAACGATCTCGGTGGCTAAAGCCTCATTCAGCAGGCGGATCACCGTGTTGCGATCGGCAAGGTAACCCTCGGTAACGGCACCGTTCTCGATATGCTTGCGCGCACGCTTACGCAGGGTGCGGATATCGGTCAGAAAGGGGGTGTCATTCGCCTTGGTTGCCATGGACGCTCCTTGGGGGTTCAATGATTGAAGGCCATGCCCGGTTAGGGGTCAAGGGTGCGGCCGTCCGTTTTGCACACAAAATGGCCATCGGCATATTGCGTGATTAGGCAGGCCGCGCTTTCAGCCCTCTCGTCGGATGATCAGTCCGCCAGCAGGGCGTTGATCCGGCGCACGAAGCCGGCCGGATCCTCGGGCAGTGCTCCCTCGGCCAGCAGGGCCTGATCGAACAGAATCTGTGCCCAGTCGCTAACCTTCTGTTTCGAACGCATCTTCGCCAGGCGCTTGATCAGGGCGTGGTCGGGATTGATCTCCAGGATCGGCTTCATATCCGGCACGTTTTGGCCTGCCTCCTTCAGGATGCGTTCGAGGTTGGTGCTGATGTCGAAGGTATCGGAGACCAGGCAGGCCGGCGATTCGGTCAGGCGGCTGGTGATGCGCACGTCCTTGATCTTCTCGCTTAGGACCGCCTTCAGCTTCTCGGCCACTGCCCCGGCCGATTTGGCCTTTTCCTGCTGCTCCTGCTTTTCCTCATCGCTTTCGTCGCCAATACCGGACAAATCCAGCTCGCCCTTGGCGATGGATTGCAGCGGCTTTCCATCGTATTCGTTCAGATGGGCGGTCAGCCATTCGTCGATGCGCTCGTGCAGCAGCAGCACCTCGATACCCTTCTTGCGGAAGATTTCCAGGTGCGGGCTGTGCTGAGCCGCGGCCAGCGATTCGGCCGTAATGTAATAGATCGCACTCTGGCCGGGTTTCATGCGTCCGACGTAGTCGGCAAGGGTCACCGTCTGCGGCGCGCTTTCGGTGGAGGAGAAGCGCAACAGACCGGCGATGCGTGCATGGTTGGCTGCATCCTCGACGATGCCCTCCTTCAGGCAGGCGCCGAATTCACCCCAGAAGGTGGCGTAGTCATCCGATTTGTCCTTGGCCAGTTCCTCCAGCCAGCCCAGTGCGCGGCTGGTCGCGCCCTTCTTCATCGCATCCATGGCCGGGCTGTGCTGCAGGATCTCACGCGATACGTTCAGTGGCAGATCGTTCGAGTCGATAACGCCGCGCAAAAAGCGCAGGTAGCGTGGCAACAGCCTTTCGTTGGCCTCCATGATGAAAACGCGGCGCACATACAGCTTGACGCCATGGCGGGCGTCGGACTGCCAAAGGTCGAACGGCGCGTTCTTCGGCAGATAGAACAGCAGTGTGTATTCGTACTTGCCTTCGAGCTTCTGGTGCGTCCAGGCCAGCGGTGGCTCAAAATCATGGGACACATGCTTGTAGAAATTGGCGTAGTCCTCGTCCGACAATTCGGATTTCGAACGCGTCCACAGCGCCGAGGCCTGGTTGACCGTTTCCACGCCTTCCTCATCGCCCGCCTTGTCCATGCGGATCGGAAAGGGGATATGGTCGGCATACTTGTGCACGATGCCGCGCAGGCGCCAGGCGTCCAGGAACTCTCCGGCATCCTCACGCAGGTGCAGGGTGATCTCGGTGCCGCGCGCCGGGGCCTCAACGGTTTCCAGCGTGTAGCTGCCGTCACCCGTCGATTCCCAGCGCACGCCGTGCTCGGGCCCCATGCCGGCGCGGCGCGTGACCAGCGTGACGCGATCGGCCACCAGGAAAGCGGAATAGAAGCCGACACCAAACTGGCCGATCAGGTGGGCATCCTTCTCCTTGTCACCGGACAGCGTTTCGAGGAACTGGCGCGTGCCGGAGCGGGCGATGGTTCCGATGTTATCGACGACCTCGTCGCGGCTCATGCCGATGCCATTGTCGCGCACGGTGATGGTGCGCGCCTCGGCATCCACGGCCACATGCACGTTGAGACCGGCATCGCCCTCGTACAGGCTGTCATCGGTCGCCGCCTCGAAGCGCAGTTTGTCGGCCGCATCCGAGGCGTTGGAAATCAGCTCGCGCAGGAATATTTCCTTGTTCGAGTACAGCGAGTGGATCATCAGATCCAGCAACTGCCTGGCCTCGGCCTGGAATTGAAGGGTTTCCTTCGTATCGCTCATCATGACCTCCCGAAATGTGTGGCCCGTTTATCGGGTCATTGGCGGCTAATTTCAACCCCCTTGTGCTCAGGTGCGTTCCAGGATATCCAAGATGTGCCGCCAGGCCGTGAGCTTTTCGGCGCGTGAACGCGCGGCATGGGCGGGGCTTGTGGACGGCAGCGTGTGCCGCGGCAGATCACGCCATGGGGCATCGAGCCGCGCTAGCACATAACGGCGGTACAGGGTAGCTGCCGTCTGGCCGTTGAAGAAGACGGCGCGGATATGTGCATGTTGCCGGAAGAAGGCGGGGAAATCGTTGGCCTCCACCGAATCGGTGAGGATATCAGCATCCAGGCTGCCGGGGCGGTGGCAGCGGTGCACGACATCCCACAGGGCGATGCCGGCGGTTTGCAGCGATTGCAGACGCTCGGCATAGGGACGTGCGGCATCAAAGCCCAGCAAGGTCCCCATCAGCGGCCAGAAGGCATTGCGCGGATGCGCGTAGTACCGGCCCGCCGCCAGCGAGGCGACGCCGGGCATCGAGCCCAGGATCAGGATGTGCGCATCCGGCCGCGCCACATACGGGAAGCCGGTGTCGGAAGCTAACGGCATGGTCCGCAGCGTTGCAGTGATTGCCTCTCGCGGCAAGACCCGCATCTGCCTGTAAGAAACAGGCGCAGATCGCCGACCACGCATGATGCCGGAGATGACCGGACAGGAGTATGCTATGAAGATGGAACGGGAGAACGACACCGGATCGGGCATGGAAAGCCAGCCCAGGCGTGCCTTCATTACCCGGGCAATCGGCGGGATGGGCCTGTTGGTTTTATCTCGGTTCTTCAGGCCGTTTCAGGCCCTGGCGGCGACGCAAGGTGCCGGCGCGATGATGCAGGGCGATACGGAGGGGAAAATCGCAAAAATCGTCAAGAGCGATGCCGAATGGCGCCGGCTGCTGACCCCGGAGCAATACCACGTGCTGCGCGAGGCTGGTACCGAGCGTCCGTATAGCAGCCCGCTGGAGCATGAAAAGCACAAGGGCGTGTATGTGTGCGCGGGCTGTGCATTGCCGATGTTCCCGTCGAAGTTCAAATTCGACAGCGGCACCGGCTGGCCGAGCTTCTACGATGTATTGCCCGGGCATATCGAAACGAAGGCCGACTATCACCTGATCATCCCGCGCACCGAGTACCATTGCGCCCGTTGCGGCGGTCACCAGGGCCATGTGTTCAAGGACGGTCCGCCGCCCACCGGCCTGCGCTACTGCAACAATGGCGTGGCCTTGCGCTTCGTGCCGGACGAGGGGTGATCCATGCACGGCATTGATATCGGATTGGCATTCCTAGAAGGGCTGGCACTGATCGTCTCCCCCTGCATCCTGCCGGTGCTGCCGCTGGTGCTGGCAGCCTCGAGCGATGGTGGCAGGAAGCGGCCGTATGGCATCATCCTAGGCTTCGTGCTGGCATTCAGCGTCTTTGCCATCGCCGCGCGCAAGCTGGTGGTTCTGACCGGCATCGATCTCAACGTGATCAAGGTCGGCTCACTGGTGCTGCTGGCATTGTTCGGCCTGGTGCTGCTGTCCTCGAGGCTGTCCGAGCGCTTCAGTGCCCTGACCGCGGGCGCGGCCGATGCCGGCAACCGTCTTTCCGCCAGGGGTGGGGAGGGGTTCGGCAGCGGTATCGCCATCGGCTCGTTGATCGGCCTGGTGTGGACGCCGTGCGCCGGTCCCATCCTGGCTGCCGTACTGGTGCAGGTGATTCGCCAGGAATCGAATCTGGCCGGCGATCTGATCATCCTCGCCTTCGGTATCGGGGCCGGGGTGCCGATGCTGGTCATTGCCCTGGCCGGCCGGAAGATCATGGATAGGCTGGGATTCTTCAGCCGTCATGCCGAGGCGGTGCGCCGGGGCTTCGGGGTGCTGATCCTGGCTTCGGTGGCCTTTCTCGCCTCTGGCATCAACGTGCAGGCGCTGTTCATGCCCGCCGGCAAGCCCCAGCCGGTGGCCATGACCACGACCGGTGCCCCACTGCACCTGCAGCACGGCTTGGCCGCGCCCTATACGGCGCCCGAGTTCGCCGGCATCTCCGCTTGGCTGAACTCGTCGCCGCTGACCATGAAACAGTTGCGCGGCAAGGTGGTGCTGGTCGATTTCTGGACCTATTCGTGCATCAACTGTGTGCGCACGCTGCCCTACATCACCGCCTGGGATAAGAAGTACCGCGACAAGGGGCTGGTGATCGTCGGCGTGCATTCGCCGGAATTCGAGTTCGAGAAGAACATCGGCAATGTGCGGGCCGCCATCGCCCGCTACGGCATCCATTATCCGGTGGCGCTGGACAACCAGCTTGCCACCTGGCTGAACTTCGACAACCAGTACTGGCCGGCGCATTACCTGATCGACCGCCAGGGCCAGGTCGTCTACACGCATTTCGGCGAAGGCGATTACGCCATTACCGAGAACAACATCCGCTACCTGCTGGGCCTGCAGGGCAAGGTTGCGCCGATGCGGGACGAGACGGCCTCGTATTCGATCCGACAGACGCCGGAGACCTATCTCGGTTATGCTCGTGCTGATCGTTACGCCGGCGAGGGCACCGTGATGCGCGATGCACCGGGCGAGTACCGTTTCCCATCCTCGTTATCCCGCAATGGTTGGGCCCTGAACGGTTCGTGGGCCATCGGCGCGCAGAAAATCACGGCAGATAAGGGGGCGGCGCTGCGGTTGCACTTCTATGCCAAGAAGGTGTTTCTGGTACTCGGTTCGGCAAACGGCAAGTCGGTTGAGGCGAGGCTGACGCTGAACGGCAGGCCGCCTGGTGTCCAAGCCGGGCGGGATGCGTCGGGCGGGGTGGTGCACATCGACGGCAACCGGCTCTACGAACTGATCGACCAGAAATCGGCCAGGGACGGCCTGCTTCAGATCGATGCCGGCCCTGGACTGGAGGCTTACGCCTTCACCTTCGGCTAAATATCGGGCCCCCGGTTTCCGCCCATGGTTCCTGGCGATGGATGCAAAGAAAGTCCCGTGGCCACGGGCTTCCCTTCAGGAGAGATCCGCCCAGAACTCGGTGCGTGATCGCATGCTATGGATGCGCCGGATCAGGGCGTCGATGGCATCCTGGTCCTCTGCAAAATTCATGTGGTCGGTCTGCACCACCAGCAGTGGTGTATCCTGGTAACGGAAGAAGAAGCGGTCATAGGCGGCGATGACCTCGCGCAGGTAGGTGCTGGTCATGCCGCGTTCCATCGGCCGGTTGCGCTTGCGGATACGTTCCATGATCACGTCCGGGTCGGACTGCAGATAGATCACCAGATCCGGCTGCGGCACCTCGGCCGTCACCAGTCGTGCCACCTGTTCGTACAACGCCAGCTCCTGGTCGGAAAGGGTGAGCGTGGCGAACAGCCTGTCCTTGGCGAACAGGTAATCACTGACCAGCCCCGAGGTGAACAGTTCCTGCTGCTGGATGCCCTGCCACTGGTTCAGGCGCGAGAACAAAAAGGAGAGCTGTACGGCCAGCGCGTGACGCCTCGGATCCTGGTAGAACAGTTCGATGAAGGGATTGTCATCGGTGGATTCAAACAACGTGGCCGAGCCGAGGCGGTCGGCGAGCTTGCGCGCCACCGTTGTCTTGCCGACACCGATGGCGCCCTCGATGGCAATATGGATGCGCTCAAGCGGCCGGTTCACCACGGCGTTCCGTTTTCCAGCCCGGCCTGTCCCGAACGAATGCAGGCTTCGAGCAGCGCGTGCGCCGTTTGCTTCATGCGCGGATGTTGCCATTCTGGTGCCAGATCGCATAGGGGCTGTAGCACGAAGACACGCGCATGCATCTCGGGATGCGGCAGGGTCAGCTCGGCGCCGTCGGTCATCATGCCGTCCATGGCAATCAGGTCGAGATCCAGGGTGCGCGGACCCCAGCGGACATCGCGGGTGCGACCGTGGCGATCCTCGATGCGCTGCAGCTCGTGCAACAGGGTGCGCGGTTGCAATGCGGTAACAATGCCGACCATGGCATTGTGGTAATCCGGCTGGCCGGGTGGGCCGAGGGGTGGGGAGGCATACAGCAGTGAGGATGCAGCAAGCCTGCAGCCAGGCACCACTGCCAGTTCCTCACGGGCGGCCTGGAAGGTACGCAAAACGTCCCCGACATTGCCGCCGAGGGCGATGAACGCCATGGTCATCCCCTGGCTGCGCAGATGCTGACAGCAGGGTGCCGTTGGCGGGCGATCACGGAGACTGGACGGGGAAGCCGGAGATGCCGATATCCTTTTTCAGGGTCAGTTTGGCCTTCTCGGCCGCGGTCCGTGTCGGGTAAGGGCCAACCCACACCGCGTGCAATCCGCCCGGACGGGGAGCGATACGGGATTGCCAGTGCTTGTCTTCGACCTTTCCGGCCAGTGCGATGGCCCTCTGCTTATCCTGGAAGGAGCCGAGTTGCACATACCAGCCGGCGGGCAGGGACACGGCTGTATTCGGGTTTGCGGCCGGTGCCGCAGGCTTGGGAGCCGGCAGTGCCTGAGCCTTCGGGGCGGGTGTTGCCGTGGCGGGAGGAAACAGCGGTTTGGCGGCCAGTTCCTTTTCCATGGGGCTCGAAGAGGGTGGGGGAGGCGTGGTCGTTGTCTGAGGGGCAGGCACTGGAGCGGTCGCCGGCGCAGGTGCTGAAGACGGGGCGGTATAGACATGGGATGCAGGGGGGGTGGAGTTGATCGCGCTGATGGTTGGAGCCGGCTTCGGCTTGGGCCAGAGCAGACTGATCAAGATGATGACGGTGCAGACCACGGCGATGCCGAGAGCCATCTTGTACTCTGCAGCCTTGGCAATCCAGCCCTGGAAGATGTCTTTATAGGCGTCTTTTTTCATGGATGTCCCCGTCGGTGGTTAGTGGTGTGTCGCTGGATTGAGCAGGATATCGAGTTTCTCGGTAAAAGCCTGATAACGGAACGGCTTCTGCAGGATGCGCAACTCACGACCCGGGAAACGTTCGGCCAGATCCTCCGGATAACCGGTGACAAACAGCACGCGGTTCAGCAGTTCCGGATTGATCTGCTCCAGGCTGTTGTAGATATCATCGCCGGTCAATTTGGGCAGTCGCACATCCAGCAGGATCAGATTGTATCGCTCGCCATTGGTCGTTAATTCGAACAGCCCCTGCACGGGATCACTCAGGGTGCGGATCTGGATCTCACGTGAGGTTTGCTGTGCATAACGATTCAGAAATGCGGCCAGAATGCTCTGCACGGTATCTTCATCATCGACGACAAGGGCGTGGATGGTCGGGATTTCATCGGTCATGGTTTCCTCACTAGATCGCATCCATCGGACTGAAGGCCATGATTATGGATTCGATATGGTCCAGGGCCAGATGCAGATGTTCAGCCAATCGGCGATTGTTGCCGGCCGCCGCATCATCGCACCGCTGCTGCAATTCCGGGATGCGCCGTTCCAGATTTGCCTGGAAAAAGCGATTGGTTAGAAAGTACGGGCAAAGCAGGCAGGCATCGAGCAGAAAACACGGTGACCCCTTTCGGCAGAAACCATAGGGTGCCACCTGCAGGTTGCCGCTGGCCAGGATATCCTTCTTGGGCAGATCGCAATGCGCGGCGTCCCTGACCACCAAATTCCCCTCGCAGTCGTACAATGCACCCGCGAAACAGCGGCGACGCTCATCATCGTCGGCCAGACTCCATACGCCATTTTCCGTCATTTGGCGGATGCCGGGCCATTGCCACAGGAACAGCTCCGCTGCATAGCGGGCCTGGCTGCTGATGTCGGGTTCATGCGCATTGAGCCAGTCGGCCACCAATTTTGCTGCATGGCCGGCGGGTGTCTGCTCGAAGGCGGAGAAATCCATCTGGCTGCCGGTGTGAAGACGCAATACCGGTATGCCATGCTGGGAACGTTCGGAATCGGTGGTCAGGCAGGCGGCGACCGTCATGACCTCGCCGCTACCGAAGGGGATATCGCAGGGATATTGACCGAGGTAGATGTCAGTTGCCTCGGCTGGGCGCTGGCCCGGCATGGCCTGGAAAAGGCGTTCTCCCGGTGTTTCCACCTCGGTCCTCCTTGGTCATCTGTTTATAGCAGATGCAGGCATTACCGCAAATCACCTTTATTCATGGTGGTTACGGGCGTAACGGGCAGCAGCAGCATTGATGGCGGCCACAGCCGTGGCTGGTAGCAGCGATTCCGGATTCACACGAGCCCTTTCAAAATGCACCCCCCAGTGCAGATGCGGTCCGGTGGTCCGGCCGGTCATGCCGGTCTCGCCGATCAGCTCGCCGGCTTTCACCCAGTCTCCCTTTTTGACTGCCATGTGGCTCAGATGGCAGTAGATAGAATACAGGCCGTAACCATGCCCTATGATCACGGTGTTTCCGTCCAGGTACATTTTTCTGGTCAGTACCACGCGGCCGGCCAGCGGAGCGTGGATCGGCGTGCCCACTGGCACGGCGATATCGATGCCGATGTGGGGCGAGCGTGGCTCACCATTGACGAAACGGCGGGCGCCGAAAGGTGTGGAGATGACGCCCATCACCGGCCATTGTTTCATACGGATATCCGGTGTGGCCTGCACCGGCACCTGGTAGGCGCGCAACGTGGCGCGCTGGTCGGCGCGGACGAGAGCCAGGGTACGGGTAGTGAATACGGCCATGCCTTTGGGTACGGTGATGCGCGAAACGCGGAAGCTTCCTTTTGTCACCGTCAGGTGGCCCAGGCGATGTTCGGCCTTGGCCCCCTTCCCGATATGCCAGGATAGACGATAGCGGCCCGGTTTCCGGGCCAGATCGACGCCAACCCAGGCGTGGATGGCGCCGCCGGGTTCCCGCTTCACCGGCCATTCATGACCGAAGACCCTGAGGCTTACCGGACCGGCCGGCAGTGCATCTGCGTCGAGCTCGATCACCTGGCCCTGCACGGCGATCCAGTCCGATGTGACAGGCTTGGCCTGGGCCGCGAATGGCAGCAACAGCAGGAGCATGAATATGCCGGGCAGGGGGAGCTTGCGGTGGTTCATCAGGTTTCCTCCGTACGGGTGACGTGGGCATCGGCTTTGCCATCGTGAAAGCGGAGAGCGATATCCGTCCCTTCCCTCACCTGGGTCACCGAATGCAGGATAAGGCCGTCGGGCGTGGTGGCAAGCGTGAATCCCCGTTGCAGCACATGCATCGGATCCAGGGCATGCATCTTGTCGGAAAGCCGCCGCAGCAGCTGGGTACGGCGTTCGATCTGCGCCGGGGCCAGGGGTCGCAGGAATTGGTGTAGCCGGTCCAGTTGCCGGCGTCGCAGTGCCACGGATCGTGAGGCGCCGAGGGTGATGGGCAATGTGTGACGCTGCACCTGATGGCGGGCAGCGACGATATCGGTGGCCAGGCCCTGCACCAGTCGTTGTTGCATCCGTGCCAGTCGCTGGCGTTGGCGGTGCATGTGCAGCCGCGGTTCCAGCGGCTCGAGCCGGCGAAGCATTTGGGACAGTTGGCTTCGACCCAGGCGGAGGGTCTGGCGTCCGGAGCCTTCGCATCGGGTCAGCAGGCGTTCGATATGCAGATGACGGCCGTCGAGTGCCAAGCGCATCGCATGCTGCATGCGGGCCTGCTGGCCGGCATGGGTTTCGGCAGCATGGGATACGGTCTTGGTTACAAGACCATGCAGCAAGGGTAGGCGTGGCAGACGTCGACGCAGTTCCTCGCGTGCCGGGCAAACGATCTCGGCGGCATTGGACGGTGTGGCAGCGCGGACATCGGAGGCAAAATCCGCCAGTGTGACATCGATCTCGTGGCCGATGCCTGAAATCACCGGGATCGGGCTGTCGACAACGGCTCGAACCACCTGTTCGTCGTTGAAGCACCAGAGATCTTCGACACTGCCGCCACCCCGCACCAGCAGGATCACATCGGGTGGAGAAGGCAAGCGGCATAGGCGGTCAAAGGCGTTGGCGATGGAAGCAGGGGCTGCTTCGCCCTGCACCAAACATGGCGCCAGCGTTAGCTGCAGCCATGCCGGGCGGGTGGCCAATACCTTGCGCACATCCTCGATCGCGGCGGTGGATGGCGAGGTGACGATACCGATGTGTTTTGGCAACGATGGCGGTTTCCGCTTGCGCTCCGGATCGAACCAGCCACGTTCGGAGAACAGCTGTTTACGGCGTTCGAATTCGGCCGCCAGGCGGCCGCTGCCTGTTTCCTCCAGCGATTGCACGATCAATTGGTAGGTGCCGCGCGGTTCGTAGATGCTGAGATGGCCGCTGAAGATGAATTCGTTTCCCTCCTGCGGCAGGATTTTCAGGCGTGCAGCGGCCGAGCGCCAGATGACCGCCGAGATGGCGGCATGCTGGTCCTTGATGGTGAAATAGATATGACCGGAGGCGTGGCGGGTCAGCCGTGATACCTCGCCGATGACCCGCACATGGGAAAATTGTTGCTCAAGCAGTTGCCGGATGCCGGCGGTCAGTTCGGTGACGCTCAGCGCAGGTTGGGAGCTCGCTACCGAATCCATGTGGCCATGCTGCCCGACGTGGGATTCGGGTCAACCGGCATCGGCATGATGCGGATTGTTTGCAGGATGCCTAGCCGCCGCAGCGAAGCTGGTGTGGCCTAGGCATGCGTGACGTCAGTGACTGTGTCCACTTCCACCGATGGGACAGCAGGGCATGGGCCATGCCGGTGTGCGGATCGAGTGCCAGACCGGCGCTGTTCAGGAAGAAATAACCATCTGCACCTTTTTCGCGCGCCAAGCGCATGTTCCTGCTGTTGCCGTGGCGACAAATGGCATACCAGGGCATGCCCTGGAAGCGATAGCGGAACCACTCGGCCACCGCAATGCCCTGCACATGCTCATCGTCGATATCGCAGATCAGGAAATCAAAGCCGTGGTGGTTCAGGCTGGCGTAGGCATCGAGATCTGACAGTACGATATCCACGGCTTTGGCATCGTGGGCGATCAGGCTGCGAATCTGGCAGGCTGGCACGATGTTCCGGGTCAGGATCAGTCCGCTGTCCGCATGCATGGCTGGCACCTCAGGAAATGGAATGGCGCTAAAATATCCATGGAATATGTCAGGTTTATGTCAGCCGCATGACATTGGCGTGGTGCGCCGGTCGTTCATTTCGGTCTAGGATGGGCGATGGATCATCGAGATGTCACATGACACGGCCAGAATCTATTTGTTCTGATGCATAAGGGGGGATAAGCCTTGGACCAGGTACAGATGGATGCTCCGGAAAACTTCCTGAATCGGGAACTGAGCCTACTGGCGTTCCACCAGCGGGTGCTGGCCGTGGCCCAGGATGAATCGGTGCCCTTGCTGGAACGCCTGCGTTTTCTGTGCATCTCCAGCGCCAATCTGGATGAGTTCTTTGAGGTGCGTGTGGCCGCGGTGCGCCACCTGTTGAATGTGGGCAAGCAGCGGGTCGGCTCCGACCAAAGCAGTCCGGCCGGGCTGTTGCGCGAGATACGCGAGCAGGTGGTGGAGATGGTCAGCCGCCAGTATGCCCTGTTCAACGACGGGCTGATCCCGGCTTTGGCTGCACAGGGCATCCATTTTATCCGACGCAACCACTGGACTGATGTCCAGCGCCAGTGGCTGCGGGATTTCTTCACCAGCAACATCATGCCGATGATCAGCCCGCTGGGCATTGATCCGGCGCATCCGTTCCCACGCATCGGTAACAAGGTACTGCATTTCATCGTATCGCTGGAAGGCAAAGATGCCTTCGGACGCGCGCATAAGCTGGCCATCGTGCCGGCACCGCGCTCGTTACCACGCCTGATCCGCCTGCCGGCGGAGGTGGCCGGTGTGCCGGATGGCTTTGTCTTTCTGTCGTCCATCATCCACGCCTTCGTCGAGGATATGTTCCAGGGCATGCAGGTGACCGGCTGCTACCAGTTTCGGGTTACGCGTGACACGGAGCTATATCTGGATGAGGAAGAAATGGAGGACATCAAACTGGCGCTGGAGGGCGGGCTGCAGGAGGACCGCCGCTTCGGACGCGAAGTGCGTCTGGAGGTTGCAGACAACTGCCCGCGAGATGTTATCGATTTCCTGCTGAACAAGTTCGATCTCGGAGAGACAGATCTATACCAGGTGGACGGGCTGGTGAACCTGCACCGGCTGATATCCGTGCAAGAGCGTGTCGAGCGGCCCGACCTGAAGTTTCCGGGATTCAGGCCAACCCTGCCGACCGCACTACTACAGGACGAGACGGATATGTTTGCCACGTTGCGCCGCGGCGACATGGTATTGCATCACCCCTTCCATGCCTTCTCGCCGGTGCTGGCGCTACTGAATCAGGCGGCCGACGACCCGGATGTGCTTGCGATCAAACAGACCGTGTACCGGACCGGTGAGGATTCCCCCATCGTGCAGGCTTTGCTTAGGGCCGCGCGCAAGGGCAAGGAGGTGACGGTCGTCGTCGAACTGCGCGCCCGTTTCGACGAGGAGGACAATATCCATCTGTCCGAACGGCTGCAGCAGGCAGGGGCGCATGTGGTGTACGGGGTCGTCGGTTACAAGACGCACGCGAAAATGCTGATGATCGTCCGGCGCGAGGGCAGGAATTTCCGCCGCTATGTGCATCTGGGTACCGGCAATTACCATCCGGTGACCACCCGTTTCTACACCGACATCGGTCTGCTTACGACCGACCCCCAGATCGGGGATGATGTGCACCGCGTATTCCAGCAACTGACGGGGCTGGGTCGCATCAGCAGGCTGAAGAAGATCATCCAGGCGCCGTTCGAGATGAAGAAGCGGATCATCGAATGGATCGACCGCGAGGCCGAGCACGCGCGCCAGGGCAAACCGGCACGAATCCTGGCCAAGATGAACGGCCTGGAGGAGAAAGAGGTCATCCTGGCCCTGTACAGGGCCTCCCAGGCCGGCGTGAAAATCGAGTTGATCGTGCGCGGGATCTGTTGCCTGAGACCGGGGGTCAAGGGCCTTTCGGACAATATCCGCGTGCGCTCGGTGCTCGGCCGCTTTCTCGAACATTCCCGCATATGTTATTTTGCCAATGGCGGCGATGCCGAGTTGTATTGCTCCAGTGCCGATTGGATGGACCGAAACCTGCTCAGGCGCGTCGAGGTTTGCTTTCCCATCGAGAATGCCCGACTCAAGCGCCAGATTCTGCGCCAGGGGCTGAAAACCTATCTGCTGGATAATACCCATACGTGGTTCCTGCAGCGGGACGGTGCCTACCGCCAGGCAGTGGTGCGGGCCGGCGCAAAACCGGTTTCGGCCCAGGACGTACTGATCGGTGAGCTTACGGATTAGCAGGGAACGGGCTGTTATCATCGCTGGGCAGGACGATCCATGATAGCCTGAACTGAACGGGTTGGCGGGGTGGGCATGGCATTCTGGAATCATGACAAATTGAAGGGTGAAGTGGCTGCGGTGGATCTTGGATCAAACAGCTTCCACATGATCGTCGCCCGCATCCAGGAGGATCAGCCGCCGCTGATCGTGGATCGCCTGCGCGAGATGGTGCGTCTACGTGAAGGGCTGGATGCGGATGACAATATCACGCCCGAGGTGCAGGAACGGGCATTGGCCTGCCTGCAGCGTTTTGGCCAGCGCCTGAAGGGGTTGCCGCCCTCCAATGTGCGCGTGGTTGGCACCAACACGCTTCGTCATGCCGAGCGGGCCCTTGGCTTCCTGCGGGCAGCGGAGGAAGCGCTTGGCCATCCCATCCAGGTCATTTCCGGCGACGAAGAGGCGCGCCTGATCTATCTCGGGGTGGCGCAATCCCTGGGTTTCGACGATCAGAAGAGGCTGGTGATCGATATCGGTGGCGGCAGCACCGAATGTATCATCGGTCAGGGGCTTGAAACACGCGATCGTGAAAGTCTGGCCATGGGTTGCGTCAGTTTCACCCAACGCTTCTTTGGCTCTGGCAATATCCAGAAAAAGGTCTACAAGGAAGCGGAGATCGCCGCCCTGCGAGAACTGCAGGAGATCAGCCAGCGTTTCAAGGACCTGGGGTGGCAGGCGGTGGTCGGTGCCGCAGGTACCATCCGTTCCGTGGCTCAGATTTCCGGCCAGTGTGGCTGGAGCTCCGATGGGGTGATCACGCGCGAGGCGATCGATCTGCTGCGCAAGCGCATGCTCGAGTTCGATCGTATCAACGCGCTGGATATTCCGGGTCTGAGCGGCGAGCGCAAGCTGGTGTTCCCGGGCGGGCTCGCCGTGTTGCGCGCCACCTTCAAGGCCCTGGATGTTGATCGCATGACCGTGGCCGACGGTGGCTTGCGAGAAGGCGTGCTTTATGACCTGCTCGGGCGTAGTGATCAGAAAGACATGCGCGAGCAGACCGTACGCGGCATGAAAGAACGTTTTCTGGTCGACGAGGTGCACGCCGGGCATGTGAATGTTGTTGCTGCCAAGTTGTTCCAGCAGGCCTGTGACGACCGTTGGCCCCTGGGTGATGGCGAATGGGGGCTATACCTTTCCTGGGCCGCCACATTGCACGAGGTTGGCTTGGCGATCTCGCACAGCCAGTATCACAAGCACGGCGCTTATCTGCTGGCCAATAGCGACATGTCGGGGTTTTCACAGCAGGAACAACGGCTGCTGGCTTTTCTGGTCGGCAATCATCGTCGAAAGCTTAATATGGGTGATCTCCATGGCTTGTCCGAGGCCGAAAGGAAACCGGCTTTGCGCCTATGCATCCTGCTGCGACTGGCTGTGCTGTTGACGCGCAATCGTATCCAGAATTATCTGCCGGACTTTTCCGTGTCCGCCGGCAATGAGCGTATCGAACTGCGGTTTCCGGCCGGCTGGCTGGACGAGCACCCGCTGACCCGGGCAGATCTGGAGCAGGAACGGGGGCTGCTGCAACCCGCTGAGGCGGCGTTGCTTTTCAGCTAGCCCTGCCGTTCAGTGACCGCGTCTTTCCTCGCGGATCATGCGGGCAGCCGCGGCATGGTCGACATGGCGGATATCGTGGCCACGGATCATATAGACCACCATTTCTCCTATATTCGTGGCATGATCGGCGATGCGTTCCAGGTTCTTGGCCATGTTCGACAGCACGATCGACGAGCTGATCTGGCGCGGATCCTCCATCATGTAGGTCAGGGTCTCCCGGTACATGGACTTGTGCAACTGATCGATATGTTCGTCATTCTCGATGACCTGCATTGCCAGCTCGATGTCTCCCCGCGAAAAGGCATCCAGTGCCTTGTTGACCTGCCGTTTGACCTTTTCGCCCATCAGGGCGAAGCTCGCGACGTTTTTCGGGGGATGCTCCAATGAACGCAGCATGCCCTCGGCAATGCCGGCTGCCAGGTCGCCCATGCGTTCCAGGTCGGTGACGACCTTGATCGAGGCCACGATCAGCCTGAGGTCGCTGGCTGCCGGCTGCCGGCGCACGAGCATGGCCTTCATCAGCTCGTCGCTCTGGACCTCCATGGCATTGACTGCGGCATCGCCCTCGATGGTGGTCTGGGCCAGGTCCGAATCCTGCTCCACGGTGCAGCGGATGGCCTGGTCGATGGCACGCTCGACGAGCCCGCCCATCTGCAGCACCTGCTGCTTCAGCTGGTCCAGCTCCTCTTCGTATTTCTTCATCGTGTGCGGTGCCGTTGGTGCCGTCATGCCTGCTCCCTGCCATGCCCGAAATCTACTTGCAATATAGACCGTTATGCTCAACTTTCAACAAAGCACTTTAATTACAAGTAATTACACGTACATGGCACTTGCTGCGCCCTCGATGTTTCGTGTGATCGCCTGCACAGCTGATGCGCGCCGCAGACTCCAATGAAAAACCGGCCGGGGCAAGCTCCGGCCGGTTTTTTCTCTTGGAGGAGAGTGAGAAAACGGTTTTTTTTGCATCCGCTGGTTCGTACAGCGTGATGCAAGGCGCTAGGAAGACGGATGTTTTCGGTCAGACGGGCATGCGTATCATTCATCACCACCTGTACCGGCCACGTCCCTGGCTACCACCGTTACCGAGGATTATCGGGGAGTATTAAGGCATGGTGATGACATGGTGCATGGATGACGATGCAGAAACAGCTGACGGAAAAGAAAAAGCCCCCACCTTTGAGGGCGGGGGCTTTTCCATGTGGTCGTAGGCTTTTTAGAAGTCGTACTCAGCCATCACACGATTGTAGACAAAGGTGTTGATGTTGTGACCGTTAGCCAGTGCACCGTGGGCAACCTCGATACGATCACGCAGCGACAGACCCTTGTAGGCACCACCGAAGAACCAGGTGATGTCACCGTAGGTGTTGGTGCTGTTGCCCTTGAAGTGGGTCTGGTACCTAGCCCAGGCCGCCATCAGGCGCAGATGGTTATCAAACAGCTTGTACGTTCCCTTGACCTTCACAGCGTTACCCGGTCCAAGCTCGACCAGACCGCGGATCATCGAGGTGGTCCACAGCGGATCCGTGGCGTAGTTCGCGGTGAACGGAGAGATGATCACACCGCCGCCGAAGTCATTGGCCTTGTAATCCACCTTGTCGTAGGCCACGAAGATCTGGCCGTGCGGGACGTTCACACCGATCTTGGCACCTAGGACCTGCGAGTTCACATCGCCGGCCACGCCATTGGGCGCCGCAGAGTACTGACCGAAGAAGCTGTCGGTGTAGGACAGGTTCTGCTTCAGGCCCTGGATGCCGATGAACGGATCGAAGCCGCTGCCGGTCTTGTAGGTGTAGGTGGCCTCGCCGTAGTAGGTGTTGGCGAAGCGGTAGAAGTCGTAATACCACAGGCGGGCGTTCAGGCCATTGGCCTTGTAGTCGGCGCCGATGGCCAGGGTGCCGCTGGACTTCTGGGCCGTCTCGGGCGTGGTGCCACCGATGGTATACGGCTGACCGCCATGGGAGTCGTCACCACCCCAGGTGCTCTGGTAGTACAGGTTGTTCTGGAAGTAGTTGCTTGAGGTACGGCTCTTCCATGCCGTCTCGCGCAGGGCGTACACGTGCAGGTGGTCGATCGGGTTGATCTGCAGCAGCACAGCCTGGTAGGTGGCCGGCAGCACGCGCGAGTCCGATCCGCTCATCCACGGGGTGCTCAGTTCCTGGTCACCGGCACGCACCATCCACAGCGGCTGGCGATACTGCAGATACAGCTGGCCGACGGCTGTGATCTGGTTCTTCGTGCCCATCAGGGTCGAGTCCGGGTTGTGGACGTTCAGGCCCAGGGACTGGGCAGTAAAGGCGCTGGCGCCGAAGCCCCAGCCGTCGGCGGCCTGATCGGTATGCATGTTCAGGATGCCGGCCAGGCTGAATGCATTGACATCATTGTGCGGGCTGACGTTCGGGGTGAACTGGCGGGTGAAACGGTAGGCACGGACCTTGCCGTCGACCTGCACTCCGCTCAGGATATCATCAAGCGACGCGGCTTGAGCGATACCCGAACCGACACATGCCAAGGCGAGCGCCAAGGGGATGGCCTTCAAATATTTTCGCATTGTCTTGCTCCTCAAAAGTAATTGCTAACAGGAAGGGTTTCATCGGATCGAATCCAAGAATTTCTATTTCTCGGGCGAACAGGTGATCTCCCCTTCCCATTTGACGGCCCGTACTATCAATGTGTTCTGTGACATGATCATGACAAGGGCTACGTGGGATCACATACGAAAAAATCCGGTGCTCGGTAACAGGCCAGGCATCTACCCATGACCAGTTGACAGGGCAATCTTAGAAACGGATGCGTGAATACAGGCCGTAGCGGTTGTTCTGCTGGGTGGAGTCAGCCGCAAGTCCCATGTTGTCGTAGGCCGTGTGATCCCATGCGAGGGCCAGGGTCAGATGTGCGGAAGTCCTGTAATCTAGTGCCAGCACCGAGTGGAATTTCTTTTCCGTTGCCTGGGTGATGGCATCGTGTTGCTGCCTGAATTCGTAGCGGCAATATGCGCCGAACCTGGACGTGAACCGGTCCCAGGCCCAGGCATAGAAGGCGAGGGTGTTCAGGCCGTTGTTCGCCCGATCCTGATAATGGCTCTGGTGTTGGGTAACGTATCCGACCGCGATGCGGAAGACATCATTATGGGTATAGGTGGTCATCGCCTGAACCAGCTGATACCGCGAAGGGTTCACCATGCCGGCCACATCCTTGCCGAGAAAGCCGTTGCGGTACTGGAGGTCGAAGGTCCAGCCGTTCGCCGGGGAGGTGCCGGAGGGATAAAATCCGATTCGGCTGTCGAAATCCAGGCCCCGGGTGCGTTTGAGATCCATGTACCCGCCGCCGACCGTTTCGGTGACCGAGTATCCGATCCTGCCCTCCATCAGTTTGCCCCTGAAACCCACGCCGGCATCGGATGAATGGTCGAACTCATTGCTGTTGATAAAGCACTTGGTGATGAAGCGGTGTCGGTCGAGATCCTGCTCGTAGTGAATCCATGGCGTATGCATCAGGCCGGCAATCAGTTGCATGGCGGGTGAGAAGCTGCCGACGAGGTAGGCGTACTTGAGGTAGGCATGGACCTTTTGTCCCGGCCGGTTGGGGTCGGCTTCGATGTTGGTCGTCAGGCGCATCCGCCACATATCGTTGAAGCGGCGATATATATTGAGATAGCCGCGGTCCATGACGGGTGCGGTCATGTTATGGGTGCGGTGGCCGTTGATGGACTGTTGCTGGTTGGCCAGGTTCAGGAAGATCAGTGAGTCAATGCGCAGTGCATCCTCACCGGAGGTGCGCTTCGCATCCGTATTCGGGTCCAAGGCCAGTGCCCCGTGGGGATGTGCCAGCATGGCGAGCAACGGGACCCATATCCATATGAATCGGAGCTTCTTGATAACCGCCAGCCTTTATCGTTCGATTATTCGGTCCATTCTATGGATCGCATTTGACAACTGCGCGACATCCTGAGGTGAGCCGAATCCGAATTCAACGCATGACCGTTTGTTATGGCTCCATGCATAGCAGGGCCATGTCATCACCCTGTCATGTTGGCTCGGCAATTTGTTTCGGATTTCGGAGGTGCAATATGAATGCATTGAGTTTCCAGACCGGTTTCGAGGCGGCGGTTGCCGCCAACCCCCATTTCATGCGTTTTCGTTCATTGCCGATCGGCCAGGAACTCGGCGGAACCGAGGCGATGTTACTGTTCTCCTGCTTTATCGAGCGCCAGGTGCCGACCGGTACGGAAATTTATCGAGCGGATACCGAATCCGACAGTACCATCTATTTGATCCTGAACGGATCGGTCGAGGTGGCCGATCGCAACAGGCATGTATACGAATTTCTGCATGCGGGGGACGTATTCGGGCTGTTCACGTTCCTGGACAGCGATCGCCTGCATTCGGCCACCATTACGGCGGTTGACGATTTGACGGTGCTGGTTGTGGAGCGTTCCTATTTCGATCTGGTGACCATCGAGGATCCGGCTTTGGGTAGCCAGTTGCTTCGCTTCATGTTCCGCCTGCTGTCCCGCCAGGCCCTGCGCCTAGAAACCGAGTATGCCGCCATGCATGGCTATGCGACGGGTCGGCGGGTCTGAGTCATGCCGATGTCCTTGTATTCAAAATCGGCCGGACGCACTATCCAAGCGATGGAAGGCGAGGATGCGGAAATCCTGATCGTCGAAGACGATGAGATCATCGCCCGCCTGATGCAGATGCATCTGCGGGCGGCCGGCTGGCGCACCCGCCACGTCGAGAACGGCAACGATGCACTTGATGTCCTGCAACAGGGCAACTGGAAGTTGGTGGTTTTGGATCGCATGCTGCCAGGCAAGAGTGGCATGCAGGTACTGCGCTGGCTGCAACGTCCGGATCAGGACCAGCATATCCCGGTGTTGATGGTGACGGCACTCGGCAGTACGGCGAATACGGTGCAGGGGCTCAATGAAGGAGCGGATGATTATCTGGCCAAGCCGTTCGAACCCGAAGAGCTGGTGGCCCGCGTCAATGCCTTGATGCGCCGTAGTGCCCACGAGCCGACCCAGATGCTCCGCGGTGGGGGCATCGAACTGGATGCCGAGGCTGCCGAGGTCCGTGTCGGTGGCAGGGTGGTGGCCTTGCGCCGTCTCGAGTTCCTGCTGCTGCTGGAATTAATGAAAAAGCCGGGCAAGGTTCGTTCGCGCGACTATCTTCTTGATCATGTCTGGGGCAACGGCACCTATGTCGAACCCCGCACCGTCGATGTCACCGTCAAGCGGCTGCGCAAGGCGCTGGCGGATTTCGGCTGCGAGGATTGTATTGATACTGTGCGCGGTATGGGCTATCGTTTTATAGCAAAGGATTGCGCGGATTGATCGTTATGTGGATGTTATGGATCATGCTGATCGTGGGCGGCATCATGTGGTATGTCCATGCCGCAAGTCTGCGTCGGCGCCTAAAGCAGTATCAGCAGCAATTGAAAGACAGTGAGCAGAACCGGGAGGAGCTGGAAGCTCGCCTGGCCAGGCGCATGCGCCGCCTGGACATTCTGCTTTCGACCATGAACGAGGCCGTATTGCTTGTCGACCGCGATTGCCGCGTCATCATCGCCAATCCGATAGCCAGGACGATGTTCGGCATGACTGACATGGAGGAGCATCGGCCCCGTCCCATGGTCTGGTTCTATCGCGATCCCGACTGGAACCAGGTGTTGGGTAAGGCTATGTCCGGCAGCCTCATGGAGGCGCGGGACCTTCCGGATATGATCGTGGGCAATCATGTGCTGGCTCCGAGGCTGGCACCACTCGGGCAGGAACAGGCCCTGCTGGTATGCCTGGACGTGACCGAACGCTCGAAGCTGGCCAGGCAGCGCGACGACTTCCTGGCCAACCTGATGCATGACTTGAAAACGCCACTGACTTCAATGCTCGGATATGCCCGCAGCCTGGCCTCGTTCGGCGAGGATGCCGAATTTCGGCGCATGGCCGGCGAAGTCATTGCCACCGAGGCCAAGCGGGTCAATGAATTGCTCGATGCGTTGCTTACCCTTGACCAGATCCGCTTCGATGCTGTGGATCCGGAGGCACGTTGCGAGATCTCCGACGTACTACAGAATGTACAGGCCAGTGTGGCCGGTGCTGCCGCAGCCAAGGGTGTGCAATTCATCTCCCGCGTGTCCGAGACCGGTCTTCCCTTGCTGGCGATTGCCGGGGACGAGTTGATGCGCATTCTGATGAATATCGTGGAAAATGCCGTTCGCTTCAGCCCTGAATCCGGGGAGATCTCTGTGGAGGCCTCGCCCCACGGTCGCCATGTGCAGATTGTGGTAAGCGATGAGGGCCCCGGCATTCCGGAGGCGGATCTGCCTCATGTGACCGAGCGTTTCTACCGCGTGGATCGCGCGCGCGGCCGCGGTGGTCACGGCCTGGGTCTGGCCATCGTGCGGGAGTTGATTGAGGCGCGCCAAGGTACGCTGGACTTGGCCAACCGTGCTCCGCATGGCTTGCAGGTGACGATTCAGCTACCCGTTTATGCCGAAGCGGAGGCCGAGGCGGCCTGAGCGGCAGGGCTCATTCACGAATCAGCACGCGCTCGCCCTCGCGGCAATGCTTGAACATCTCCAGAATGTCCGAATTGCGCATGCGGATGCAGCCGTGCGATGCCGGTCTGCCGATGTCGTCCTCATCATGCGTGCCATGGATGTAGATATAGCGGGAGCGGGTGTCCACCCTGCCACGCCGATTCCGGCCGGTTTCCAGACCCTCCAGCCATAGAATGCGCGTGAGAATCCAGTCGCGGTAGGCATCCTCGGCGCCCGGGACGTAGATACCCACCGGTCGGCGCCCGATAAAGGCGGTGTACATGGGTTCCCCTTCGCCGATCTTGCGCAGGATGCGATGTTTTCCCACTGGCGTCTGGTAGCTGCCGCGCACGTTGCCGATACCGTTGGCTGCCGTGGATACCGGATACGAACGCCATACCCCGCTGGGGCGGCGATGGTAAAGCCGCTGTTCGTGCACCGAGACGATGATCATCAGCCCATGCTAGCGGATTTCGCCGGCCGCGGCTTGTACCGTCCGCGGGCGAGCCTACAATGCAGCCCCATATTTGTGCCAAGCAGGAGGAGAGGATGGACATCAAGAAGATTCCCGTGGGCAAGAATCCGCCGGACGATATCAATGTCGTGGTCGAAGTACCGCAGCACGCCGATCCGATCAAGTACGAACTGGACAAGGATTCGGGGGCGATCTTCGTAGACCGCTTCATGCATACGGCCATGCATTATCCCTGCAACTACGGCTTCGTGCCCAATACGCTGTCCGAGGATGGCGATCCGGTGGATGTACTGGTGGTTTCCAGCTTTGCGCTGGTTTCCGGTTGTGTGGTGACCTGCCGGCCGGTGGGCGTGCTGAAGATGGAGGATGAAGCCGGCATGGATGCGAAGCTGCTGGCCGTGCCGGTGTCCAAGCTCAATCCAACCTACAACCACGTCAACGGTCCGGATGACCTGCCTCAGTTCCTGCTCGACCAGATCAAGCATTTCTTCGAACATTACAAGGATCTGGAAGACGGAAAATGGGTCAAGGTAAGCGGCTGGGCAGGTGTTGACGAGGCCAAGCGTGAAATCACGGACAGTATCGCGCGCTTTGCCGGCAAAAAATGACGTCTTTCTGGTCAGTGGGCCTGCCGGTGGCCGGGCAGGCCATAAGGGTGATCTGCTAACATCTGGGTTGTCCATCGCCTTCCTGCGGCGTTGTGGAACGTTTCGCGGTGAAGGAGGAGAGAACACATGATAAGTGAGCAGGCACTGGTCCCGATGTTTCTGGGGGTGGCGGGGATGTTTGCCGCATTCCTGGTCTATCGTGTCGTGCGTGCGGCTCCCGGCGGCGAGGGCAAGGTGGCCGAAATCGCCGAGGCCATCCATCTCGGGGCTATGGTGTTTCTCAGGCGCGAATACCAGATTCTGGCCCTGTTCGTGGTCGTGGTGGGGACGGCCCTGTGGCTGTCGCCGCTGGGAGGTTACACGGCGGTCGCATTTGTTTCGGGTGCACTGAGTTCGGCCCTGGCCGGCTATATCGGCATGGTTGCGGCTACCCGTGCCAACGTGCGTACGGCCATCGCCGCCCATGAGCACGGGGCGGCCAGGGCCCTGTCCATCGCCTTCTTCGGCGGTTCGGTCATGGGCCTGACCATCGCCGCGCTCGGGCTGCTCGGGCTTGGCACGCTGTATTTGTTTTTCGGCGGTGATCCGCACACGGCGCATGCCATCGACGGCTTCGGTATGGGAGCCTCCAGCGTGGCCCTGTTCTCGCGCGTCGGCGGCGGCATCTTTACCAAGAGTGCCGATGTCGGCGCCGATCTGGTGGGCAAGATCGAGGAGGGGATTCCGGAGGATGATCCACGCAATCCGGGCGTGATCGCCGACAATGTCGGCGACAATGTCGGCGATGTGGCCGGCATGGGCTCGGACATCTTCGAATCCTACTGTGGTGCCATGATCGCCACCATTGCCATCGCCTCGACGCTGGCGTCCGATGTCATCGCTCCTTTGGGCACACGTCCGGCCCTGATGTTCATGCCGTTGGCCCTGTCCTCGGCGGGACTGGTCAGTTCGATGCTGGGTATCGGTCTGGTGCGCCTGTTCTCTTCCCGCCCGCTGGATGTGGCGTTGCGCATCGGCACCATCGGTGCGGCGCTGGTGTTCATTGTCGCCGCCTATGTGGTGATCGTCGGCACGGGCGTGACGCCGAGGGTGTGGGGGGCGGTGATGGCTGGAGCCGTCGGCGGCATCCTGATCGGCTTGGTTACCGAATACTACACCGGTGGCAAACCGGTGCGGCATATTGCCGCCGCCGGAGAAACCGGCCCGGCCACCGTGCTGATCACCGGGCTGGCCATCGGCATGCAATCGGTGGTGGTGCCGATGCTGACCCTATGCGCCATCATTTATGTCGCCACCGAGCTGTGCGGACTGTACGGGGTCGGCATCGCAGCGGTCGGCATGCTGGCCACGGTGGGCATCACCATGTCCATCGACGCCTACGGCCCGGTCGCCGACAATGCCGGCGGTATCGCCGAGATGGCTGGCTTCGGTGAACAGACACGCGCGGTGACAGACTCGCTCGACGAGATGGGTAACACCACGGCGGCGATCGGCAAGGGTTTCGCTATCGGTGCGGCGGCGCTGGCGGCGCTGGCCATCATCACGGCCTTCGTACAGACGGTCGGTCAGCATGAGCCGGGGTTCCTGCTGCGCCTGAACGATCCCATTGTGTTGATCGGAATGTTTCTTGGCGGGCTTTTTCCCTTCCTGATCACATCCATCACCATGACGGCGGTCGGCGATGCCGCATTCGACATGATCCGCGAGATCCGCCGCCAGTTCCGTGAGATTCCCGGGCTGATGGAAGGTACGGCACAGCCGGATACGGCGCGCTGCATCGATATTGCTACCACTGCGGCGCTGAAGCGCATGGTGCTGCCTGGGCTCCTGGCCGTGACGGCGCCGGTGGTGGTCGGATTCGGCCTCGGTGCCGAGGCGCTCGGCGGTCTGCTGGGCGGCGCCCTGGTCGGCTGCGTGCTGCTGGCACTGACCATGGCCAATGCCGGGGGCGCCTGGGACAATGCCAAGAAGCATGTCGAGAAGGGCCACCATGGTGGCAAGGGCTCGGAGGTACACAAGGCCGTGGTAGTCGGTGATACGGTTGGTGATCCGTTCAAGGATACCTCGGGCCCATCAATGAATATCCTGATCAATGTGATGGCGATCGTCAGCCTGGTCATCGCGCCGCTGTTGCACTGATCCCGGATGCAGGAGGTGATCGATGGATGAAGATCTGAAACAGCATGTGCGTGATAGCAACGCCTGGACGCGCCTGCTGTTCATGCTGCTTTTCACGGTGTTCTACGGCGTGGCGGAGATGGTGCTGACGGCAGTGGTGGTTTTTCAGTTTCTGGTCGTGCTGTTGACGGGCGGGCGGAACGCCAGGGTGCTGTCGCTGGGTGCCAGCCTGTCCACCTACGCCTATCAGGTTTTCCGCTTCCTGACTTACAACAGCGAACAGCGGCCCTTTCCGTTCGCCGACTGGCCGACGGGCAGATTGTTGGTGGAACAGGCCGAGCAAAAGGCAACCAAGAAGGCCAGCCCCCGGCAGCGCAGGCCTGCCAAGGCGGCTACCAAATCCGCAGTGCCCACGCCCGCTGCCGGTGAAAGCAAAACTGACGACTGAGCGTCGCTTCCGGCCTGGGTTTTCCCGTGCACACCTGGGCGACGCCGTAGACCCCGGGTATCAAGCCGATGGTTGACGCCGGATGGCATCGGAATTTCACTGGGGCCATGGATGAGGAATTCTCCCTCGACGCGGATATCCTGTATCTGAACCACGCGGCGGTGGCCCCGTGGCCCAAGCGTACGGCAGAGGCTGTCAAGGTCTTTGCCGAGGAGAACCATCGACAGGGATCGGTGGATTATCCACGTTGGCTGAACATCGAACGTGCCCTGCGTGGGCGACTGCAGCGGCTTATTCATGCTACAAGCGCGGACGACATCGCTTTGGTCAAGAATACCTCGGAAGGGTTGTCGCTGGTCGCCTATGGCCTGCCTTGGCAGGACGGGGACAACATCGTGTCCACGAATCAGGAATTTCCGTCCAACCGCATCGTCTGGGAATCCCTGCGGGATCGTGGCGTGCAGCTGCGCTGCACGGATATCGCCGGGGATGATCCGGAAGGGGCGATCGTCGCCGGCATCGATGCGCACACACGCCTCGTTTCCGTGTCTTCGGTGCAGTACGCCACCGGCCTGCGTTTGGACCTGATGCGCCTGGGTGCCGCTTGCCGTGAGCGTGGTGTTCTGTTCTGTGTCGATGCCATCCAGTCGCTGGGCGCCCTGTGTTTCGATGCCGAGGCTTGCCATGCCGATTTCGTGGCAGCCGACGCGCACAAATGGATGCTGGGACCGGAGGGTGTGGCGATGTTCTACAGTCGCCCTGAGGCGCGGGCGCAGCTGGGTCTCGTCCAGTACGGTTGGCACATGGTCGAGCGTGCCGGCGATTTCGATCGCACCGACTGGAAACCTGCAGCATCCGCCCGACGCTTCGAGCCGGGTAGCCCGAACATGCTCGGCGTCCATGCCATGGAGGCGAGCCTGTCCCTGCTGGAACAGATCGGCATGCCCACCGTCGAGGCCGAGGTGCTCGGGCGCACGTCGCGGTTGGTCGAGGCGGTCCTGGCCGAGCCGGAGCTGGAGCTGGTGACGCCGCGCGATGCCGGGCGACGTGCGGGTATTGTCACCTTCCGCTTTCGCGGCAGGGATGCGGAATTCCATGCCCGGCTGTATCGGCAGTTGATGGACCATCGTGTCATATGCGCGCATCGCGGCGGTGGCATCCGTTACTCGCCGCATTTTCATACCGGCACGGACGTCATCGATGAGGCCTTGCGTCTGGCGCTGGAACTGGCCCGGGACGCGAACTGAGCCATCGCAGCGGCGCTTTTCAGGTTGGGTCCCGGCAGGTAGGCTGCGCGCCGCCTGACTGGAGGATCGAACCATCATGACGCAGCGTACCTATTGCGGGGATTTTCGTGCCGAGCACATCGGCCAGAGCGTGCGCCTGAGCGGTTGGGTACAGACCAACCGTGACCATGGCGGCGTGGTGTTCCTTGATGTACGCGACCGCTCCGGCAAGGTGCAGGTGGTGGCGCATCCGGATGTGCCCGAGATGCATGCGCTGGCGCATTCACTGCGTTCGCAGGATGTGGTGGAGGTCGTGGGTGAGGTGATCGCGCGCTCTCCGGAGACCGTCAATGCCAAGCTTCCTACTGGCGCCATCGAGGTGAAGGCCGAGCGTATCCGGATCCTCAGCCGTTCCGATACCCCGCCATTCCAGATCGAGGATTTCAGTGGCTCCGGCGAGCAGTTGCGCCTGGAGTACCGCTATCTCGACCTGCGCCGGCCGGTGATGCAGGCCAATATGATGCTGAGACACAAGGTGGTGCATGCCGCGCGCAACTACCTCGATGCACAGGGGTTCCTGGAGATCGAGACCCCGATCCTCAACAAGTCCACGCCGGAGGGTGCGCGTGACTACCTGGTGCCATCACGCATCTATCCGGGGTCTTTCTATGCTCTGCCGCAGAGCCCGCAGATCTTCAAGCAGTTGTTGATGGTGTCGGGCATGGACCGCTATTACCAGATCGCCCGTTGTTTCCGCGACGAGGACCTGAGAGCCGACCGCCAGCCCGAGTTCACCCAGGTGGATCTCGAGATGTCGTTCGTGACCCAGGATGACGTGATGGCCGTGTCCGAGGGTTTGATTGGCGCCATGTTCCGGGCCGGCGGCATCGAGGTTCCGTCCTACTTCCCGCGTATCACCTATGGCGAGGCGATCGCCAAATATGGCCTGGACCGTCCGGACATGCGTTTTGGGCTGGAGCATGTCGATGTCACGGAGTTGATGAAATCGGTGGAGTTCAAGGTGTTCCGTGAGCCGGCCGACAAGGGCGGGCTGGTCAAGGTGCTGCGCGTGCCGGGTGGTGGTGAGTTGACCCGCAAGCAGATCGATGATTACACGGATTACGTCGGCATCTATGGCGCCAAGGGCCTGGCATGGATCAAGGTCAACGACATCGGTGATATCCCGAACGGCCTGCAGTCGCCGATCGTCAAGTTCCTGCCGGACGATGTGCTGCGCCGCCTGCTCGATGCCTGCGATGCCGAAACAGGCGACATCCTGTTCTTTGGTGCTGGCGACGCCAAGATCGTTAACGACGCGTTGGGTCATCTGCGCGTCAGAATCGGCCACGATCTGGGCCTGGTGCGGCCGGGCGACCACCGTTTCGTGTGGGTGGTGGATTTTCCGATGTTCGGCTGGAATGCTGAGGAAAGCCGCCTGGAGGCCATGCACCATCCGTTCACTGCTCCTGTGACGGAGGATCTGCCGCTGATCGACACGAAACCGCTGGAAATGCGTGCCCAGGCCTATGATCTGGTATGGAACGGCACCGAGATCGGCGGCGGCTCCATCCGTATTCACGATCCCGACACGCAGTCCGCCGTATTCTCGGCCCTTGGGATCTCTGCAGAGCAGGCTGAATCCAAGTTCGGTTTCCTGCTCAGGGCCCTGCACTTCGGGGCGCCGCCGCATGGCGGACTGGCCTTCGGTCTGGATCGGGTGCTGGCGCTGATGATCGGCGCGGAATCGATCCGCGACGTCATTGCCTTCCCGAAGACGCAAAAGGCGGCCGACCCGATGTGCGAATCGCCGAGTGAAGTATCCGAGGATCAGCTGAAGGAACTTGGCCTGCGCCGCCGCCGTACCGGGGGTGTTTGACAAGCCTAACGCCAAGGTTGAAGCTTGACTGATGGTGAGAAAATGGAAGCGGGTGGGCCTATTTCTGCTGCTGGCGGCAGCCCTGGCCGCTTGCGCCGTCAAGCCCCCAGTGCAGGAGATGGCCGAGGCCAGATCGGCCATTGAGGCGGCCAAGCAGATGCACCCCGCCAAGCCGGAAGCCAGGCGGGAATTGGAGAGCGCTGAACAGGCCCTGCAGCAGGCTGCCGACGCCATCGATCACGAACAATATCAGCTCGCCCGCCGCAAGGCGCTTGAGGCCAAGCGCAAAGCCCAGCGAGCCGCCCAGTTGCCCAACAAGTAACCGTTCAGATCCGCGACGAAATTTCGGGAGAGACCATGACATTCGACAACATTGAATTGCCGAAAACCGGGGAAAAAATCCGGATGGGGGATAATGGTCATCTGGTCGTTCCCGATCAGCCGATCGTCACCTTCATTGAGGGTGATGGAACCGGTCGTGATATCTGGCGTGCCGCCAGGCAAGTGCTGGATGCGGCGGTTCAGCGCGCCTACCAGGGTGAACGCCGGATCTCCTGGATGGAGGTCTTTGCCGGCGAGAAGGCCTGGAACATGTATGGCCAGACCGACGAGGCCTGGCTGCCGGCTGAGACCCTGGAAGCCTTTCGTGAATACCTGATCGGCCTGAAGGGCCCGCTTACCACGCCCATCGGAGGCGGCATCCGCTCGCTGAACGTGGCCCTGCGCCAGCAGCTCGATCTGTATGTTTGCCTGCGGCCGGTGAAATATTTCAATGGTGTGCCCAGCCCGGTCAAGCATCCGGAACATGTCGACATGGTGATTTTCCGCGAGAACTCGGAGGACATTTATGCCGGTATCGAATGGGCGGAGGGGACACCCGAAGTTAAGAGGTTGATCGGTTATCTGCAGAAGCAGATGGGAGTCAAGAAGATCCGTTTCCCCGCGTCCAGCGGCATCGGCATCAAGCCGGTATCGCGCGAGGGCACCGAGCGGCTGGTGCGTGCCGCCATCCAGTACGCCATCGACAACGGGCGCAAGTCGGTGACCCTGGTGCACAAGGGCAACATCATGAAATTCACCGAAGGTGCCTTCCGCAACTGGGGTTACGCGCTGGCCAAGCGAGAGTTCGGTGCCGAGGAGATCGACGGCGGTCCCTGGTGCAGGCTGGCAAATGGTATCGTCATCAAGGACGCTATTGCGGATATCGCCCTGCAGCAGGTGCTGACCCGTCCGCAGGAATTCGATGTCATCGCCACGCTGAACCTGAATGGGGACTACATCTCCGATGCCCTGGCTGCCCAGGTCGGCGGTATCGGCATTGCGCCGGGGGCCAACATCAATTACGTGTCCGGCCACGCGATTTTCGAGGCCACGCATGGCACGGCTCCGAAATACGCCGATAAGGATATGGTCAATCCGTGCTCGGTGATCCTGTCGGGCGAGATGATGCTGCGCTATATGGGTTGGACCGAGGCCGCCGACCTGATCGTTCGTGGTATCGAAGGCGCCATCGCCGCCAAGACGGTGACGTATGATTTCGAGCGGCTGATGCAAGGTGCGACAAAACTTTCCACCAGCCAGTTCGGAGATGCTATAATCAAGCACATGAGTAACGAGAAAGAGAATAAGAATAAGAACAAGAAGACGTCCGGTTCGGGGGAGCGCGAGGAGGCGGATCAGTACGATTTGCTGGCCGCCCGGTTCAAGGAGTTGTTCGAGAGCGGTGCCGAGCGCAGCTCCGAGTTTGCGCGGGAGGCGCTGGAAAGGGCGCGCGTACAACTGACGGCCGCGGGCAAGTTTTCTGAATCCCAGGGACAGCGGCTGAAGGAGTTCATGGAGCGCGATCTCGGCTTCACGGCCGATGCATTCCGCAATCTGGGGGATGAGGCGCGCCGTCGCTTCGATCCGTCACGCCTCAGTGCCGGGGCGTTGGCTTCATTGACCTCGTTGCTGGGTTCCGCAGGTTCCGCGCTGTCCGCCATAGCGCATCGCGCCGGCAAGGCGCTGGATTACCGCTCCGGTGAGGTCACCAGTGCCGGCACACTGACCTGTGTAGCCTGCGGTCATGAGATGCACTTCAAGAAGACCGGCAGAATCCCTCCCTGTCCGAAGTGCCATGCCACGGAGTTTCGCAAGAGCTACTGACATGCGCCCGGGTGCGCTGCTTCTTGCCGTATGTATCCTCATCTTCCCGCTTGCCGGGACAGCTTCGGCGACGGGATTGCTGGACGATGTGCTGTCCGCGATCGGGCAGGGGGCCGAACATGCCAATTCGGCAGCACTGTCCGAACGCGAGGTGTCAAGGGGACTCAAGCAGGCGCTGGCGAAAGGCGTGCGCCGGGCGGTTTCCGATCTCGGACGGATCAATGGATTCTGGAAGCGTCCCGGCATCGAGATTCCTCTGCCGCATAATCTGCAGAAGCCCGCTGCCCTGCTGCGCCGCGCCGGCTTCGGTCGCTATGCCGAGGATCTGCACAAGCGGATCAACCGTGCCGCCGAAACGGCCGTGCCGGTAGCACGGCCGATCTTCCGCAATGCCATAGCCTCGATCAGCTTCTCGGATGCCCGCCGCATCCTGCATGGACCGGATGATGCCGCCACCCGTTATCTTGAGCGCAAGACCACCGCGCAACTCGTACGTGCCTTCACACCACTGGTGCATCGTGAACTGGAGCGTTCGGGTGCAGTGAGAAGCTACCGCCGGTTTTCATCCCGTTACGCCTCACTGCCATTCATCGGCGGCTACCTCAAGGACAATCTCGATGCCTACGTGACGCGCCGGACACTGAAGGCGATGTTCGGTATGCTGGCCAGGGAGGAAGCGGATATCCGTCATCATCCCGCTGCACGGACCACGGCGTTGCTCAGGCGGGTCTTCCGCTAGCGAAGGCCGGCACGGCTCCCCGTCTATGACGGGGCATCCGGATCGGCCGGCGCTTCACCATGCTCTGTCGGTGCTTGATTCACTTTCCGCCGGTCAAGCAGGCGGTTGCCGATGAGCGTGAGCTCGAACAGCAGCCACATCGGCAGCGACAGCATCAGCTGTGTCATCACATCGGGGGGAGTCAGGATCGCCCCGGCGATGAAGATGAGCAGCACCACGTAGCCGCGATTGGCTCTCAGCTTTTCGGGGGTCATGACACCGAAGCGCATCAGCAGTAGCAGCACCATCGGCAGTTCGAATGCAATCCCGAATGCGAACAGCATGCGCATGAGCAGGGTCAGGGATTCCTTCAGTGACGGTAGGGCCGTGATGTCGCCCGTGTTGAAACTGAAGAAGAACTTGAAGGCGAACGGGAAAACGCCGAAATAGGCGAACAGGCCTCCACAGTAGAACAGCAGGCCCCCGATCAGAAGCAGAGGCGTGAACACGCGGCGCTCGTGTTCGTAGAGGCCCGGCACGATGAAGCCCCACAATTCCGTCAGCAACCATGGGAAGGTCAGGAAGAAGGAAAAGAATATGCCGACACGCAGATAGGTGACGAAGGCTTCGTGCGGGGCGGTGTACACCAGCATCGGATGCGGGCCCAGGGCGTGGCGCAACGGTTCCGACAGCAGGGAAAACAGCAGATTGGACTGCCAGGTACACAGGCCGAAGGCGAAAAAGAGAATCAACAGATAGCGCAGCAGGCGCTTGCGCAGTTCGATCAGATGCGGGATCAATGCTGTTTGGACCCCTGTTCCTCGGACTGCTTGGACACGGGCTTGGCGCCGCTGACCTCGTCCTTCACATTCTGGATGCCTTCCTTGATGCTCCTCACCTCACCGTCGATAGGCTCCCTGATCTGCTGCTGGATATTTCGCCATTGCTGGGAGAAATAGCCGATGACTCGGCCGATATTGCGCGCCACCACCGGCAAGCGGTCCGGGCCCACCACGATCAGGGCCACGATGCCGATGACAAGCATCTCCGTCCACCCGATGCCGAAAAGATCCATGGTTGTTTATAGGGAAAATGCGATGTGTTTCAGGTTTTCTTTTCGTTGTCCACGGTCTTGTTGGTGGAGTCGTCCTGCAAGCCGGTGCGGAGGCCGCGGACGAAGCGCCCGAGGCCATCTCCCAGTTCCGGCAGGCGCTTGGCACCGAACAGCACGATCACGATCAACAGAATCACGACCAATTCCCCGAATCCTAAGCCGAACATGGTTTCCTCCTGCTGCGCCTGCCCATGCGGACGGTGCGCATGCGCATGGTATTCTGCCTGAAACCGTGGCGGAAGGCTAGATCAAGCCTGTGCGGCCTGCGCCGACGATGCAGCCGCCGGCAAAGTGTCCAGTTCCAGCGAATCATTGCAGACGGGGCAATACTGCCATTGGGGCAGTTCGCCCTTTTTCTCGAGATTGATGGTCATGTCGTTATGGCAGTTTGGGCATGTGCCGCTAACGCTCTCCGCTTCCTCCTCGGTCTTCCATCGTTTGGAGGACATGACGATGCCACCGATGAAGAAGCCTGGTACCAGGACAAAGTGGGCGATGAGGATGGGGATGCTCAGGACGGCCAGGGCCCAGAATCCGAGCAAGGTCAGGATGGCGCGCTTCTTCCTCTCGGCGCTGGAGTATGCATGAAGCGTCATCTCGGCCTGGCCGGTCTCTCCGGCCTGGCTTTTCAGTTGAATGGTACGGGTGATCTGTTGCGGCATGGTGCAAATCCTTTGTTGGTCAGTCCGTCATCCCATGTCAATCAGGAAACGACGGTATTCTTTTTTGGTTTTGGGGTGGTGGTCATGACCAGCGGTCTGCTGCGCCGGGCGGCAATGGCAGGCATTGAAAGGCTGGGCAATGGTGTGATGGCATGTTCGGGGCATATGTCCGCACAGTGGTTGCAGCCGATACAGGCATCGGGCCTGAACTCGAGCACATGGTTGGCGCCGAACGGTCTCAGTTCGAGCGCCTTGGTCGGGCATTGCTCCACGCACTGACCGCAGGCGGAACAGCGATCATCGGCCTGGACGGCGCCCAGCGGGATCGAGGCCAGGCGTGGAACGGGCGTGAAGTTCGGCTGCAAGCGCGGCAACGATTTGCTGAACATCTGCAAGGTGACGGGTAGGCTGCTGTCGGGTTCATGTCCGCCTTCATCCTCGCGCATCACATCGCTGATATGGGCTACGGTCATGGCCGCGCCCTGGGCAAGGCTCGGGATCAGCTTTCGGAAGAATGCCCGACGTTCAGGTTCCGGTTGTTGCATCCCCTGCGGTTTGACCGCTTGCTGCGTGATCTCACGGCTCAGGACCAGACGCACGCCCAGCGCCTTGTTCAGTTCGGCATAGTCGCGTTCGGTCTGTGCCAACACCTGTTCGCCGTGATGGATCGGACAGTGGGCGCATTGCGAGATGCCGTCGAGCTCAATCAGATGCACGCCTTCGCCCGCCAGACAGGCCAACAGCAATGGATTCCACATTCCATGGCAAGGCACGTTGAGGTCAGCCGATGCGTCGGAGACATGACTGCAGGCTGCGCGCAGCGTTCTTTTTCCCTGCATCACCAGCGCGCGTGCCTGACGGGTAAGCGCATCGGGTTGGACTTGTTCATGGGAGATGGCCCCGGTCGGGCAGATGGTGACGCAGGCCGTGCATGATGTGCATCTGTCGCCGTCGATGGAGGGAAGGTGATTGCTCATGTGGATGGCATCGGCCGGACAGGCCTCAAGGCAGAGCATGCAGGATGCCTGGGCTGGGGACCAGGCATGGTTCATGCACTCGGCTTGGCTGAGGAGCGGCTTGCCTACCATGTGAGCAAGATTGCCATAATCATATGCATGGCGCCAATGCGCACAGGCGTACAAATTCCACCGTACAATGCGGACAAAATGCCATGTTTATTAGGGGTTCAATTGTAAGCGAATACGGATACACTGAACTCTGGTTCGGCCCATCATGTAGGCATGGCGGTTGCTTAAAGCTTTTGCATGCAGTGATGTACAGCCAGTGTATGGCGGTGCGTAGAGGGCGAGAGGTGCGCGAACGGCTGCGTTGAGTTTTATCTTGCTCAACGATAGCAATCCGGTTAGCCATCGCGCCATTGCACGAGAAGCTTGGCGATTGCCGTTGCCTCCGGGCGGACTGATGGTGACAATACCCAAGAAATGCAGTGAGGTGATTCATGGGTGTAAATCGCAGTATTGTTACGGTCGTCCTTGTCCTGGCTTCCGTTATGGTTTGGGGATCGTTGGCCTATGCCGGTGCCGAACAGCGCTGCATGATGTGCCACGATTTCACCACCGGCAAGAACAAGATCGGCCCCAGCCTGAAGGGCATACTCGGGCGCGTGGCCGGCACCTATCCCGGCTACAAGTACACGTTCACCAAGTACATCAAGGGCAAGCCTTGGGTGTGGACCGTAGCGCGGCTGCGCAAGTGGGATCGGGATAGCGCAACGGCGGTCAAGGAGTTCACCGGTAATCCGAATGCCAAAACCAAGATGCCAATCCAGGCTTTTACCGGCCTGGAAGAGGACAACGTCATCACCTACATCAAGATGGCCAGTTCCGGACAACCGATTTCGGACAGGGCTTTCGCCAGCGTTTCGTGCAGGATGTGCCACGATTTCACCACCGGCAAGAACAAGATCGGCCCCAGCCTGAAGGGTGTGCTTGGGCGCGTGGCCGGCACCTATCCCGGCTACAAATACACGTTCACCAAGTACATCAAGGGCAAGCCTTGGGTGTGGACCGAAAAGAGGCTGCGCGAGTGGGATAACAACAGCGAACGAGCCCTCAAGAAGTTCACGGGCAATCCCAATGCCAAAACGTTGATGCCGGCACAGCACCGCGCGGGTGCGGCCGAGGATCAGATTATTTCGTTCATCAAGATTACCAGCGAAATACCGAACAAGAACAAGTAAGTAATCGTAAATATCCACCCCAGGGGGAACAAATGTCGGAACCGACTGACCATAAACGCAGGAACTTCCTGTGGGGCCTGGCCTCAGGCCTGGGCGCCGCTGGTGTCGCCGGCATGGCCGTTCCATTTGTCAAAAGCATGCTGCCGGCAGCGGACACACTGGCCGCATCGACCACCGAATACGATGTGTCGACCGTCGTTCCCGGGCAACTGGTGGTCATCGCCTGGCAGGGCATCCCGGTGTTCGTCGTACACCGCACGGAAAAAATGCTGGAGCACCTGGATGGCCACTATTTCCGTCTCAAGGACCCGGAATCCCATGCCGATCCAAGCAATGGCCACGTCGTGGAAGCAACTTGGATGAAGACCAAGGAGCAGCGCATCTCGCGCGCCATCAAGCCCCAGTACTTGGTCACCAACGCCCATTGCACCCATCTCGGTTGCATACCGCTGTTCAAGCCGTCGGCCGGCCAGGCGGAATGGGGGGACACGGTACCCACGTGGTGGCCGGGTGGGTTTCACTGCCCGTGCCACGGATCGCTGTATGATCTGGCAGGGCGGGTTTTCGACGGTTCTCCCGCTCCCTACAACCTCTACCTTGTGCCGTACAAATATACGGCCGAAACCAAGATCCTGATCGGCTGACAAGGGACGCACCATGATAGAACGAATGCTGAATACCCCGCTTGCCCAGTGGATTGATGAACGCTCCGGCGTCGTGGGCATGATCCGCAAGCACCTGATCGAATACCCGACCCCGAAGAACCTGAACTACATGTGGAACTTCGGTTCGCTGGCCATGCTGGTACTGGCGCTGCAGATACTGTCCGGCATCTTCCTGGCGATGTTCTACAAGCCCAGCGCCATGGTCACGGAGGGGGGCTACACCATGGCCTTCGATTCCGTCCAGCGCATCATGCGCGATGTCGATTACGGCTGGCTGATCCGCTACATCCATGCCGTCGGGGCCTCGGCCTTCTTTTTCCTGATCTATATGCATTTTGCGCGCGGCCTGTATTACGGCTCGTACAAAAAGCCGCGGGAACTGCTGTGGATCGTCGGCGTGATTATCCTGCTGACGATGCAGGCCACCGCCTTCTTCGGCTATCTGCTGCCATGGGGCCAGATGTCGTACTGGGGGGCGACCGTGATCACCAACCTGTTCGGTTCCGTCCCCATTGTCGGGCATTTCATCCTCGAGCTGCTGCGTGGCGGTTTCAGCATCAGCGATCCGACGCTGAACCGCTTTTTCTCACTGCATTACCTGTTCCCGATGATCCTGGTGGCCATCGTCGTGTTCCATCTGCACGCGCTGCATGTCGTGCACTCCAACAATCCGACCGGGGTCGAACCGAGCGAGAAGGGTGTGGTCCCGTTCCATCCCTACTATACGGTGAAGGATCTGTTCGGGGTCGGCGTGTTCCTGATCGCCTTCTGCTATTTCGTGTTCTTCAATCCCACCGGCTGGGGATTCATGCTCGAACCGGACAACTTCTCGCCCGCCAGCAGCTTCACGACGCCCGCCCATATCGCCCCTCTGTGGTACCTGACGCCCTGGTACTCGATCCTGCGTGCCTTCCCGGACAAGCTGGTGGGCATTATCGCCATGGCCTTGTCGATGCTGCTGCTGTTCTTCATCCCCTGGCTGGACCGCGGTCGTGTGCGTTCCGCTCGCTATCGGCCGATGTACCGCCAGATGGTGATACTGTTCTTCGTCTCGGTGCTGGTGCTCGGCTACTGCGGGCATGTCGAGCTGACGCAGACGTTGCGGCTGATCGTCCGCATCGCCACGGCTGTGTATTTCGGCTTTTTCCTGTTCCTTCCCTTTGTCACCAAACACGAAAAGACGCGACCCCTTCCACAGGATGTCTGACATGAAAACCATGCCCTGGTCTGCCGCCATTCTCGGCATCATCATCGCCTGTGCGCCGGCGGCGGCCTTCGCCGAAGGTACGCTGCCGCTGAAGCATCCGCACATCACCATGGACAAGAAGACCCTGCAGGAGGGCGCCGAGGTGTTCGTCAACATCTGCATGGGATGCCACTCGGCCAAGTTCATGACCTATGGAGATCTGATGCACTATCCCGAGATCGGCATGACCCGCAAGCAGGTCGATGCGATCCGGGGCAGCAAGCCTCTGATTGACGGCATGACGACCGCTCTGACGGCGGCGGATGCCAAGATGTCCTTCGGCAAGGTACCGCCGGATCTGTCAGTGATCACGCTGTCGCGACGGGGTCCTGACTATGTGTATTCGATCCTGACCGGATTTAAGCATGATCCCTCGGGGCGCATCCCGGACGGGCACTACAACGCCTATTTCCCCGGGAACAACATTGCCATGCCGGATCCGTTGGCCTGGTTTAACCATGATCCGAAGGACACCAAGAAGATCGAGGAGCAGGCGCGCAGCGTCTCTTCCTTCCTGGCCTTCATCGCCGAGCCGCACCAGATCAAGCGTCGTTTGCTCGGCCGCTATGTCATCGCCTTTCTGGTGCTGCTGACCGTGGTGCTGTGGCTGCTGAAACGCGAGGTGTGGAAAGACATCGAGCATTGAGCGGCTGCGCGGGGCGCCTTGACCCCCAAACGGGCCAACCCTACACTCCGAACCACCTTTGCGGGTCGTTCAAACGCCTTTTCTCAGATGGCGGGAGGCGCTTCACGCGGCACATCAGGGAGAACCATGCTTCATGCGCGAGTTTGAGCGGATCAAACGCCTTCCACCCTACGTGTTCGGTGTTGTCAACAAGCTCAAGATGGATCTTCGCCATGAGGGGCATGACATCATCGACCTGGGCATGGGCAATCCGGACCAGCCGACACCGCAGCACATCGTCGACAAGCTGACCGAAGCCGCCCAGGACGGGCGCAACCACCGCTATTCGCTGTCCCGCGGCATCCCGGGACTGCGCAAGGCTGTCTGCGCCTGGTACAAGCGCAAGTTCGATGTCGATCTCGATCCGGAGACCGAGGCTATCGCCACCATCGGCTCCAAGGAGGGTCTGGCGCATTTGGCCGTGGCCATCACCAGCCCCGGTGATCTGGTGCTGGCGCCCAACCCGGCCTATCCGATCCATCCATACGGTTTCATCATCGCCGGTACCGACATCCGCCATGTGCCGATGGGTCCCGGCATCGATTATTTCGAAGAACTGACGAAGGCGGTACGCGATTCCTGGCCGCGGCCGAAGATCCTGCTGGTCAATTTCCCGTCCAACCCGACGGCGCAGGTGGTCGACCTATCCTTCTACGAGAAGGTCGTCGATTTCGCCCGCGACAACAACCTGATCGTCATCTCCGATATCGCCTATGCGGAGATCACCTTCGACGGCTACCAGTGCCCGTCGATCATGCAGGTCAAGGGCGCCAAGGACGTGGCCGTCGAGTTCTACTCGCTGTCCAAGAGCTACAACATGGCTGGCTGGCGCATCGGCTTCATGGTCGGCAATCCCGATATCGTGGCGGCGCTGGCCAAGATCAAGTCCTATCTGGATTACGGCACCTTCCAGCCGCTGCAGATCGCTGCCTGCGCCGCCCTGAACGGACCCCAGGATTGTGTGGAGGAAATCCGCAGCATGTACCAGTCCCGGCGCGACGTGCTGATCTCCGGTTTGCACAAAATGGGCTGGATGGCCGAGAATCCGAAGGCATCGATGTTCGTATGGGCGGAGATTCCGGACGAATTCAAGGAGATGGGGTCGCTGGAATTTTCCACGCGTCTGCTTTCCTACGCCAAGGTGGCGGTAAGTCCGGGCATCGGTTTCGGCAGCTACGGCGATTCGCACGTGCGCATCGCGCTGATCGAGAACGAGCACCGCATCCGCCAGGCCGTACGTGGCATTCGCCAGTTCCTCGGCGCAGGAGCGAAGGCATGATCACCCTGCGCGTTGGTCTGATCGGGCTCGGTACCATCGGCACGGGGGTGGCACAGCTGCTGTTGAGCCATCGCGATCTGTTGCAGCAAAGGCTGGGCAAGATCATCCGGTTGGTGCGCATCTGTGATCTCGATATCAAACGCGACCGCGGCGTGGATCTGAGTTCCGTCGACCTGACCACCGATGCCAGCCGTATCACCGAGGCCGAGGATATCGACCTGGTCATCGAGCTGATGGGTGGCCTTGAGCCGGCGCGCAGCTTCATGAAAACGGCATTGCAGCACGGCAAGCATGTGGTGACTGCCAACAAGGCACTGATCGCCAAGCATGGCGAGGAGTTGTTTCCGCTGGCGGCGGAAAATGGCCTGCAGATCGGCTTCGAGGCGGCTGTCGGCGGTGGTATCCCGTGCATGAAGGCACTGCGGGAGGGCCTGGCCGCCAATGCCATCGAATCGATCTACGGCATCCTGAACGGCACCTGCAACTACATCCTGACCAAGATGGAGACCGAGGGTGTGGATTTCGCCGAGGTGCTGACCCAGGCCCAGGCGCTGGGCTATGCTGAGGCCGATCCGACGTTCGATGTGGAGGGCATCGACACCGCCCACAAGCTGTCGATCCTTGCGGCCATGGCCTTCGGCTCGAAAATCAAGTTCGAAGAGATCTATACCGAGGGTATCTCGCGCATTACCTTGGCAGATATTGCCTCGGCGCAGGAGCTGGGTTACCGCATCAAACTGCTCGGCATCGCCAAGCCGCATGGCAATGGCGATACGCAGGCTATCGAGATGCGCGTGCACCCGACGCTGGTGCCGCTGGCTTCTCAGTTGGCGCAGGTGTCCGATTCATACAATGCGGTGCAGATCACCGGTGATTTTGTGGAACAGACCATGTTCTACGGGCGGGGTGCGGGTGAACGGCCGACGGCATCGGCGGTAGTGGCAGATATCGTCGACATCGCCAGCGGCTTCCCGGAAGGGGTGCGCCACCTGGCGCCGCCGATGGGCTTCGTGCAGGAGGCGCGCCGCGATATCCCGACGCTGCCGATGGCCGATGTTGATGGCGAGTATTACCTGCGCCTGATGGTCAAGGACGAGCCGGGCGTGATTGCGGCCGTGACCTCGATCCTGGCCGATCACCGCATCAGCCTGGAGGCGGTGTTGCAGAGGGAACGCCATGCCACGCGCGAGGTGCCGGTGACCATGCTGACCCACGAGACCACCGAGGGGAACATGCAGGCCGCACTCGCCCGTATCCTGGCACTGGATACGGTCGATGACCGGCATGTATTATTGCTGCGTAAGGAAGGGTTCGGGGCATAGGATAAAGACATGGCACGTTACGAAGGAATCATCGACCGCTACCGCGCCTTCCTGCCGATCGGCAAGAATGACGCGATCATCACGCTGTACGAGGGCGACACGCCGCTGCACGAATCGCTGAATCTGCGCAATGCCATCAATCCGGATCTGAACATCTACCTGAAGTTCGAGGGCCTGAACCCGACCGGGTCGTTCAAGGATCGTGGCATGACCATGGCCGTAACACAGGCCTATAACGCCGGCAGCCGCAAGGTCATCTGTGCCTCCACCGGCAACACCTCGGCCTCGGCCGCCGCCTATGCCGCCAACTGCGGCATGCAGGCCTATGTGCTGATCCCGGAGGGCAAGATCGCGCTCGGCAAGATGAGTCAGGGCATGCGTTATGGGGCCAGGGTGATCCAGATCCGCGGCAACTTCGATCAGGCGCTGCAGATCGTGCGCGATGTGGCGGCCGACGGCGCCATCTCGCTGGTCAACAGCGTCAATCCCTACCGCCTGCAGGGCCAGAAGACCGCAGCCTTCGAGATTATCGACGAGCTGGGCTTCGCCCCGGACTTCCATGCGCTGCCGGTCGGCAATGCCGGCAACATCTCCGCTTACTGGATGGGCTACCAGGAATACCACGAGCGCCGCATCAGCCAGGGTCTGCCGAAGATGCTCGGCTTCCAGGCAGCCGGGGCCGCACCCCTGGTTTTGGGTGCGCCGGTGGAGCACCCGGAAACGGTGGCCACGGCCATCCGCATCGGCAAGCCCGCCTCTTGGCAGCAGGCCATCGCTGCACGCGATGAGTCCGGCGGCCTGATCGATGCCGTCACCGACGAGGAGATCCTGCAGGCTTACGACATGCTGGCGCGCCTGGAGGGCGTGTTCTGTGAGCCGGCCTCGGCCGCCTCGGTGGCCGGCGTCATCAAGCTGAACGCCCAGGGCTATTTCCAGCCCGGAGCGCGCATCGTCTGCACCCTGACCGGCAATGGCCTGAAGGATCCGGACACGGCCATGAAGAATGTGACGCAGCCGGTGACGATTGATGCCACTGAGGCTGCGGTACGCAAGCTGCTCGGCGACTAGTCCGGCGAGGTAATGCGTCCGACAACCTTGCCTAGCCTGATCCTTGTTCCGGATGGATTGATTTCCGACGAGCATGGCACATACGTGTCGCATCCGGCGCTACAATCCGTATCCTCTCGGTTGAGCCGGTCCCGGAAGCTGTGGGCAGTTGCCCCTGCCATGGCTCCGATCGAATGGTATGCGACATTGATTGGTGCTGGTCAGGGGGCATCCGGGCTTCTGGCCGCGGCCATGGGTCAGGGGGTACCGGGCGAGGCCCGCCAGAGCTGGCTGGTTTCACCGTTTGCCGGACGTCTGGGGCGGGATGCCGTGCACATCATGCCGGGAGAGGCGTTCATCTGGGACGATGACGACACGCAGTGGCTGGCAGGACTGTTGCAGCCATTGCTGGCCGGGGATGGGTTCACGCTATTGAGCCGCGATGGCTGCATGCTGGCAGTGACGGAGAATCCGTGGGATGCAAAGCCTGCAAGCTTCGCGCAGGTGGCCGGGCATAGGCTGCCCAACCGGCATCCGGAAGGTGCTGATGGCGGCCGCCTGATGCGCCTGTGCGCCGAGATGCAGATGCTGCTGGCCTCGAAGCCGTCGGTGCGTCGGAAGGCCGCCGGCTTGCCGGCGGTGATGGGCGCATGGCTGTGGGCGCCGTCCGCACTTCCGGCCGCACCAATAGAGCGCCCGCGCGTGATTTCCGATGATGCACTGATTCGTACCTGCACTGCCGGAGCCGAGTTGCCGGTGGCCATCCTGCGGGCGGTGCAGGTCGAGGCATGGCTGGCGCATCAGCCGATGCCGCGCCACTGGCTGCTCGGCGGGGATCGGCATGCGGTGCTGCTGGATATGCGCTCATGGCCGGGTTTCGGCCGTCATGCGTGGCAACCGCGACGCCCCGTCTCCCGGGCGGAGCTGAACCGGAGATTGTACCGGTTGTCCGGCTATCAGGGGCACGCGGCATGAACGGCGACGGGCTACCCGATCAACTGACCCTCCGTGGTCGGCGCCTGGCATGGCGGCACCAGCCACTGTATGCCGACGATCCCCTTGCAGCCTGGCAGGGCCTGCTGGCCAGCCGCGGCCTGAGCGAGGGCGATAGCTATTTCACCCCGCGCCTGGCCGATCTGCCGGATCCCGACGGCATGCGGGATATGGCGAAGGCGGCCGGTCGTCTGGCGACGGCTATTGCGGATGCGGAACATATCCACATCTTCGGCGATTTTGATTGCGACGGCGTATCCGGTACGGCGATCCTGGTCGAAGCCCTGCAAGCCGCCGGCGCCCATGTGACGTCGTCAATCCCGCATCGGGCCGATGACGGCCATGGCATCGGCGTGGAACCGGTCGGCCAGGCTCATGCCGATGGCGCCACGCTCGGCATCAGCGTCGATACCGGCACCACCTGTTTCGAGGCCTGCCGCGAAGCGGGCAAGCTCGGCCTGGATATGATCGTCACCGACCATCATCTGCCGGACAACAATCTGCCCCAGGCCTTCGCCCTGCTGAATCCGTCGCGCGCGGATTGTGGATTTGCGGGCAGGCTGCTGTGCGGCACCGGCGTGGCCTTTTTCCTGCTCGTGGCGACATGGAAACGGCTGAAGCAGGTGGGACAGTCCCCGGCATTCGATCTGCGCTGTCTGCTCGACCGTGTCGCCGTGGCGACGGTGGCCGACGTGATGCGCCTGGACGGCGTCAACCGCATCCTCGTGCATCACGGCCTGCAGCAGTTGAACGCGGAGCCCTCCATCGGCATGGCGGCTTTGCTGGACGTTGCCCGCGTCAAATCGGCGATCACCAGTGAAACCATCGGTTTCCACATCGCACCGCGCATCAACGCCGCCGGACGCATGCGCCACGGTGAGCAGGCGATGCGCCTGCTGTCCGCCACCGATGCGGCCGAGGCGGCGCAGCTGGCAGCGGCGCTGGATGAGAGCAATCGCCAGCGACGGCAGGTGGAGGCTGAGGTGTTCAGACAGGCGGAGGCGAAGCTGGCCGGCTCCCCGGTGCTGGCGGTCTACGATCCATCCTGGCATGCCGGTGTCGTCGGGCTGGCAGCCGGCAGGCTGGCGCGCAAGCATAACCGGCCTGCCGCCGTCGGGTTTGTCATGTCGGATGATCGCATCCGCGTATCATTGCGCGGTCGCCCCGGGTATCACATCGGTGATCTGCTGAATGCTTGCAGCGACGTGCTCGAGGGCTTCGGCGGTCATGCCGGGGCCGGCGGCGGCACGGTGCGTCCCGGTGCCTGGCAGGGTTTCGTTGACGCCTTTGCCCAGGCCGTCGAGGTTCAGGGGCGTGATGCCGCTCGTCATCCGGAACTCGCCATCGACGGCGTGCTGGGCCTGAACGCACTGCACGCGGGACTGGCCGAGCGTCTGGCCCGCTTCGAACCGTTGGGACAGGGGAATCCGCCCTGTCAGTGGATGCTGCAGCAGGTGCAGGTCGTGGACCGGCGTGAGATGAAGGGCGGCGTGGTCAGGCTGAGGCTGCAGCAGGCGGTCAGCCGCAGCGCTCCGCTCGCGGCCGTGGTGTTCGGCATCGGGGCGATGGACGAGGCCCTGCGGCCGGGCGGCACGCTGTCGGTCGTGGGCCAGCTGCAGCTCGACGACTGGCGCGGCAATGGTGCAGTGCAGTTCGTTGTCGAGGATGTGCTAGGCGGGGACTGAACGGATCCGCTTCATCGTGCCGGGTAGTCCGTGTAGCCCTTTTCCCCGGGGGTGTAGAAGGTATCGAAGTCCGGTTCGTTCAGAGTAGCGGACGCCTTCCAGCGGGCGGGAAGATCCGGATTGGCCAGGAACTGGCGCCCGACCGCGATCAGATCGCCCTTGCCGGCCTCAAGGTCGCTTTCGGCCCGCTCGGCGTCGTAGCCTCCCGAAAGGATCAGGGTGCGCTTGAACAGGCGCCGTATGGTGGTCTTGATGCTATCCGGCACCGTAGGCGCACCCATTGAGGAATGGTCGACGATATGGAGATACATCAGTCCCAGGGCATTGAGTTGCTCCGTGAGGTAGGCGTAGTCTGCCTCCATTCCGTCGTATAGCGGCATGTCGTTGAATACGCCAAAGGGCGACAGACGAATGCCGACCTTGTCCCTGCCGATGGCGTCGATGGCGCCGGTGGCGACCTCCAGTACAAATCGGGCCCGGTTTTCGATGGCGCCGCCGTATGCGTCGGTGCGGATATTGGTGTTGGGACGGATGAACTGTTCGAGTAGATAGCCGTTGGCAGCGTGCAATTCGATGCCATCAAAGCCCGCGGCAATGGCGTTTCTGGCCGCTTGCACGTATTCCTGTTTTGCATGCTCGATATCCTCTGCGCTCATGGCCGTAGGCACCGGATGGGGCTGCGGTCCCTCGGCATCCGTGTACATCTCGCCGGCGGCGGCGACCGCCGATGGCGCCAACACGTGCGCCCCTGCCGGCAGATTCAGCGAATGACCAATCCGACCCGTATGCATCAGCTGCATGAATATCTTAGCGCCGCCGGCATGTACGGCATCGGCGATGGGGGTCCATGCCTCTGTTTGCGCCTCGGAGAAGATGCCGGGGATGCGCGGATAGCCCAGGCCGTTCGGCGACGGAGAAGTGCCTTCGGTGATGATGAGGCCGGCGGAGGCCCGCTGCATGTAGTACTTGACCATGAGGTCATTGGGAACATTGCCGATCGCCCGGTTGCGCGTCATCGGCGACATGACCAGGTGGTTCTGCAGCGTAAGGCCGCCGAGGCGGTAGGGTGTATAGAGGATGTCTCCCATGTTCGAACTCCCAGGGTGAGTGGTATGTGCCGTTACCCTGTTGCAACCTTTCCGCGGTCGCCAGTGCAGAAAGTCCTACCAGCATTTACCGTCTCATGATGAGCCCGGTGGGTGAACCCACGTTTGACACCATGCGCGGCGGGGTCCACCTTCGTCAAAGGGAAGGACGATGGAATCGATATCACCTGATCACGGCGCCATGCGGGGCCGGGCTTGAAACGGGCCCGTGTCGAACTGCTACAGTCCATGCCGATCTTCGGCGGCATCAGCAGAGAGACGCTGGAGTTCCTGATCGACCTGGCCTCGCTCCATCATCTTGAGGCAAAGGAATACTTCTTCCATGAAGGCGATGAAGCCACCTCCATGTTCGTCATCGAGCGGGGCAAGGTAGTGGTCAGCAAGCGGTGGAACGGCAGGCCGCATCCGATCAGGCATCTCGGCCAGGGGGACTGCTTCGGCGAGATGGCCCTGCTCGACCTGTATCCCCGCAGTGCGTCGGTGATCGCCGAGGAGCCGTGCGACGCGATCGAACTGAGCCAGGACATGCTGCTAAAGCTTTTTCAGCACGATCTCGAACAATTCACCATTTTGCAGATGAATGTCGGCCGGGAGATCAGCCGCCGCCTGCGCACCGCCGATCACCAGCTGTTCAAGGCAAGGTTCAGTCCCAAGCATTGAAGCGGGTTGTCGGTGTGAGGTGACAACGGACATGAAAGCCGTACGGCAGAAGGTCATCCCGCAACTCTGGGTCGATAAGGAAGCTTGGCTGGTGGCTTGATTTGCGTCGGCGTATATGTACCTTGCTGTTCCCCCCGCATCGGGGTGTGACGACTGGAGTGAGCAATGAGCATCGAAGACCAGATTGCAGGTTTCCGCACGCGGGCCGAGGATTTCTCGGAGCGGATCGAAGCGCTGCGGAGGTCTCTTTGACGTCGAGGCCAAACAAGAGGACCTGCGCGAGCTGAACGCGCGCATCGAGGATCCCGATCTGTGGAACCATCCCGAAGAAGCCCAGAAACTGATGCAGGAGCGCACGCGCCTGGAGCGCATGCTGAAGACCTTCAACGATGCCAGGAACAAGCTCGATGACCAGAGCACGCTGTTCGAACTGGGTTCGGAAGAGGGCGATACCGATTCCCAGATCGAGGCGGTGCAGGGCCTGGGCGAGGTCGAGGCGGTCATCAACAGGCTGGAGCTGGCGCGCATGCTCGGCGGCGAGAACGACGCCGAATCGGCCTTTCTCGACATCAATGCCGGTTCCGGCGGCACCGAGGCCCAGGACTGGGCGGAGATGCTGCTGCGCATGTACCTGCGCTGGGCCGAGAAGAAGGGCTACAAGACCGAGCTGATGGAGTGCACCGCCGGTGAGGAGGCGGGCATCAAATCGGCGACGGTGTCGGTCAAGGGCGAGTACGCCTACGGCTATCTGAAGGCGGAGATCGGCGTGCACCGGCTGGTGCGCAAGTCTCCGTTCGATTCCGGCAATCGCCGGCACACCTCATTCGCTTCGGTATTCATCTACCCGGACATCGAGCGTGAGATCGAGATCGACATCAACGAGGCCGATGTTCGTACGGATACCTACCGCGCCTCGGGTGCCGGCGGACAGCACGTGAACAAGACCGATTCGGCCATCCGCCTGACGCATCTGCCGACCGGCATCGTCGTGCAGTGCCAGAACGACCGCTCACAGCACAAGAACCGCGCCACGGCCTGGAAGATGCTGCAGGCGAGGCTGTATGAACACGAACTGGAGAAGCGCAATGCCGAGAAGCAGGCGCTGGAGGATACCAAGACCGACATCGGCTGGGGGCATCAGATCCGTTCCTATGTGCTGGATCAGTCGCGCATCAAGGATCTCCGGACAGGCATGGAAACGAGCAACACTCAGGCCTTTCTGGACGGCGATATCGATGATTTCATCACGGCGCAGTTGATGGGAATGCGGCGCGGGAGCGACGATACGGAACATTAGGCCGCCGGTCATACCATAAGTCTTTATTTTTACATGGAAAACGCTATAATGCGCCGCCCGCTGTGCAGCAGCGGTCTTTTGGAGGTTTTGATGATCAAGCTTTTCTCGAGCCCGACCAGCCCGGACTCGCACCGCACCCGCATTGTTCTGGCCGAGAAGGAGCTGCCGACCAAGATCATCGATGTGGATCCCGAAAACCCGACTACCGAGCTGTTGCAACTGAACCCGTATGGGCGCCTGCCGACGGTGGTCGATCGCGACATCGTGTTTTTCGAGGCTTCGGTGGTCTGCGAATATCTGGACGATCGCTATCCGCATCCTCCCCTGAAGCCCGGATCACCGGCCGAACGGGCACAGATGCGTCTGGCGGTGATGCGCATCGAGCAGGAGCTGTATCCGCTGTACGACAGCATCGAGCGCGCCAAGCGAAAGAACGACCAGATGAAGAAGCTGCGTTCGTGGTTGGAAACGCTCGACAGCTATCTGGCACGCCAGGATTACTTCGTCGGTGAGACCTATTCGCTTGCCGACGTCACCATCGCACCCATTCTGTGGCGTCTTCCCTCCCAGGGCGTCGATACCTCCCGCATGCGCAATCTCGAGCGCTATATGAAAAAACTGTTCGAGCGTCCGGCATTCGAACGTTCGCTGAGCGAACACGAACAGATGATGCGGGAGCACTGAGCCACGCCATCCTGCCGCGACTTGTCGACAAGGCCGTTGCCGCCCAGAATCGCCCCGCCCGCGACTTTGCCAAATCGATCGTCGAACGATCAATAATAAGCGATAAGGAGCAGTGACCATGAAAAGATACCTTGTGCTGATGGCCGGAATTCTGATGGCCGGAACCGCCATGGTGCCGGTGGCCCATGCGCAGCAGCCCTATGTCGGCGCCGGCATCGGCGTGTTTTCGCTGAATCCGGGTGCCAGCAACGATTCCGCCGTCGGTGCCTACCTGCAGGCCGGCAATGATTTCCAGCCCTATCTGGGTGGCGAAATCCGCGTCGGCACCACGGACAGCGCCAACAACAGCGCCAAATTGAACTGGTTCGTCGGGGTCTATCTCAAGCCGAAATACGACGTCACCCCCGATCTGACCCTCTACGGCCTGCTCGGCCTGACAACGATGCGCACCACCTATACCTCGCAGACCACCAACCGTTCGCAGGGAACGACGAAGACAGATTTCAGCTTCGGTCTGGGTGCCGATTACTGGGCAGCCAACCAGTACACGGTCGGTTTCGAGTGGGTGCGCTATGAGAGCCGGGCCGATACCACGACCAAGAACACCAACTTCGGCGGCCTGAATATCGACAGCTACGTGCTCGATGCCAAGTATCATTTCTAAGAAATGAGAACCCTGGCACGTAGCGACTGATGCGATGACGAGGCCCGCCGGCAACGGCGGGCCTTTTTATTCGCTGACCGGTTTCCTGAGCGTCTTCACCGCGCTGCGTTTTGCCTTGCTCTCCAGCCGCCGCTGTTTTGCCGCCCGGCTGGGGCGTGTCGGCTTGCGTCGTCTGGGCACGGTGGTGGCGTTGCGGATCAACGCCTGCAGCCGGGACAGGGCATCATGGCGGTTGCGCTCCTGACTGCGGAAGCGCTGGGCCTTGATGATGACGATGCCGTCGTCACTGATGCGCCGGTCGCGGCTGGCCAGCAGCCGCTCCTTGTAGGCCTCGGGCAATGAGGAGGCGCGAACATCGAACCGCAGATGCACGGCCGTGGCCAGCTTGTTGACGTTCTGGCCTCCCGCGCCCTGGGCACGGATGGCGTGCATCTCGATCTCGTCATCGGGGATGGCGAGTTGGGCGGAAATCCTCAGCATGTCCGTACTGTAACAGACCCAGACGCCGACCGGGCTTGGCAATTCGGCCTGTTGGGGCAATGATTGGGGAAACATGGCGTTAGGCGCCGCAGGGAGGAAGCGATGTCCGAGATTCACATGCTGATTCCGAAGAAGGACAGGCCGGTGTGGCCGGATACGGCCGACGTGCTGCCGGTGGAAGCGGCCGACATGGTCGGAATCCCGCTGCTCGGGTGGGTGGCGGCGGGTCAGCCCGTCGATATGTTCGAGCATCAGGAGCGCATCTCCGTGCCGGCGACGATGGTGCGCAAGGATTGCTATGCGCTGCGCGTGCGTGGCGACTCGATGATCGACGACAATATTCTCGACGGCGACGTCATCGTGGTCGAGAAACGCTCCTCGGCCGAGAACGGCCAGTCCGTGGTGGCGATGATCAATGGCGAGACCGTCACCCTGAAGAAGTTCTACATCGAGAAGGACGGCGTGCGCCTGCAGCCGGCCAACCCGGAGCTCCATCCCATCTATCTGAAAAACGAGGAGATCCAAATCCTCGGCATCGTCATGGGCGTGATCCGTACACCTTAACCATGCATGGCTATGGTTTGTAAGAAGCCACATCTTTTACGTGGTGAGGCACTCAAAATCAGGGCCGAAGAACTCGGCGCTTCTATGAATGAACTATGGAACGTTCATGATGTCATGTCGGAACCTGAATTGCAGCGCCGCGTCCTTGAAGCAGATCGCTCTCGACACGAGTCCAAGTTTTGGATAGTTGCTCTTGTATCCGCTCTATTGGCTCAGTGATTCGTGTGCTATAGCTGTTTGGGTTGCAGTGGTTGCCGGTAAATAAGCTGCGAATCTAGCCGTCCTGTCGTTCAATCTGAGGAACGCGCCCGGGGTCGGGACGAACAATTCCGTCCCGTACAGCGCCCCGGTGCGAAACCGGCTATAAGCAAGGGGATGACCACCGCTTGCCCGGCTGTTGATGCGCCGGGGAAGAGGGCAGGAGGCGCGTTCAATGCATTCCATGAATTACAAGCTGATTCTCATCCTCGTTCTTTCCGGTCTGACGGTGCTGTTTATCATCCAGAATGTCGTCGTGGTCGAGGTCCGCTTCCTGTTCTGGTCCATCGCCATGTCCCGATCCCTGTTGATGTTCTTTCTGATCGCCATCGGCATGATCATCGGGTGGCTTTTGCATAGCTTCTTCATACGTCGCAGGGACCGTGCCTTTTAATGATCCCTGCTTTGCTTAAAACAGCGTAAACATGATGAGACACATCGAAAGGCACAAAACCCACCGCATCGGTTGGCTTCGCGCGGCCGTGCTTGGCGCCAACGACGGCATCGTGTCGACGGCCAGCCTTATCATGGGCGTGGCGGCGGCGGGCGCGGGTTCAAAGGACATTCTGGTCGCAGGCGTTGCCGGCCTGGTGGCCGGCGCCATGTCGATGGCTGCCGGCGAGTATGTTTCGGTGAGCTCGCAATCCGACACGGAGCACGCCGATCTGGAACGGGAGCGACAGGAGCTGGCGGATAACCCCGAGCACGAGCATGCGGAGATGGCGGCCATTTACGTGGCGCGCGGATTGGATGCGCAGCTGGCCTCCGAGGTCGCGACCCAGTTGATGGCGCACGATGCCCTCGGCGCCCATGCGCGCGACGAGTTGGGCATGTCCGAAATGTCGGCCGCACGACCGATGCAGGCCGCCTTCGCATCGGCCGGTACGTTCTCGACCGGTGCGACCCTGCCCCTGCTGATCGTCTTGCTGGTGCCGGCCTCGGTACTCATGTGGGCCGTGTCGGTCGGTTCGTTGCTGTTTCTGGCGCTGTTGGGCTCCCTGGCCGCACGTGCCGGCGGGGCTACGGTGATGACGGCTGCCGTGCGGGTGACGTTCTGGGGTGCCCTTGCCATGGCCCTGACGGCCGGTGCCGGGGCCCTGTTCGGGATCGTCACCTGAATGCCGCGAATGTCCCTGAAGCCCGACGATCGCCATGGGTGACGAACGCCCGATCACAAAGGAACTGCATCGATTACCGAAGGAACTTGTCGACCGGCTGACAGCGCCGTTATCACGGTTCCTGCACATCGAGGCCGCGGGCGGCGCCGTGTTGCTGATTTTTACTGTCACCGCGCTCGTGTTGTCCAACTCTCCGTGGGCCCATCCTTTCCTGGCGTTTTGGGAAATTCCGTTAGGCATCCATCTCGGCTCATTGGAATTCACCCGTTCGCTGAGGGCATGGATCAACGACGGCTTGATGACGCTTTTTTTCTTCCTGGTCGCCCTGGAACTGAAGCGCGAACTGGTGCTGGGTGAACTGAAAAATCCGCGCATGGCCGCTCTCTCCATTGCGGGTGCGTTGGGCGGCATGTTGATGCCCGCGGCGTTCTATCTGATGCTGCAATCAGGCCATCCCGGCCAGAACGGCTGGGGCACGGTGATGGCGACCGACACTGCATTTGTTATCGGGTGTCTGGCGCTGTTGGGTACGCGCATTCCCCAGAGCCTGCGTGTGTTCCTGCTGTCGCTGGCGATTGTGGATGATATCGGTGCCATTCTTGTCGTCACTATCGGCTACGGCACGCATATCAGTTGGGGCATGCTTGTTCTGGCCGCGATTGGCATTGTCCTCGTGCGTGTCATGGCGTTGCTCGGTGTCCGAAGCATCACGATCTATTTTCTGGCGGGCGGATTCATCTGGATTGCGGTGGATGCATCCGGAATCCATGCAACAGTGACTGGCGTCATTCTCGGCCTGATGACGCCAACCGGGAAATGGGTGAGCGACGAACGCCTGCATGCCATTCTGGATCAGGTCGTTGCATATCCTCCCGGTGACCACTGGAGCGGCAACACCGAGGATCGCCGGGCATTACGTATGGCGGAAGCCGCAGCGCGTGAAACGCTGTCGCCGGTTGAACGGCTGGAGCTCATGTTGCACCCGTGGGTCGGGTTCCTGATCATGCCGCTGTTTGCCTTTGCCAACGCCGGTGTGTTGATATCGTTCGCCCATCTTGGCAACGCCGTCACCATCGCCGTGTTTCTGGGGTTCGTGCTCGGAAAACCGCTGGGCGTCCTGAGCTTCAGCTGGCTGGCCGTGCGCACGGGCATTGCGACACGTCCTCCGGATCTCGATTGGATGTTACTGGTTGCCGGCAGCATGCTGACCGGCATCGGCTTCACGATGGCGCTGTTCATTGCCAACCTGGCCTTCAGCGCCAGCCTGATCAACGGCGCCAAGCTGGGTATTCTGTCGGCATCGGTATTTTCCGCAGCGGCTGGTATTGTGCTGTTGCTGGGATGGTCTTTCCGCAGAAAACGGTGTGAAACTGCGAACGGATCGTAACGGTCAAGCGCCGACCGTTCCGAGCCAGTCAAAATCCAGGTGTAGGAGCGCGAGCCCATGCCGGTTCGGTTATTTAATCTCAGAAATGTGCCCGAGGACGAGGCGAACGAGGTTCGGCAACTGCTGACCGACAACGGCATCGACTTCTACGAAACGCAGGGCAGTGCCTGGGGCGTGTCCTCGTCCGCCTACTGGCTGCACGACAACACCCAGCTTGATCAGGCCCAGGCATTGCTCGATGAATACCAGCGGGAAAGGTTCGAACGGGCGCGGGCGGAGTATGAACAGCTGAGGCGCGAGGGCATGGCCCCGACCTGGCTGGGCAACATCGCCAAGCATCCGCTGCGCTTCCTGCTGCTGGTGCTTCTGATCGCCTTCATCCTGTATGCGACGCTGAGTCCGTTCGTTCACTTCGCTCGCTGACCGTCATGCCCGCCGCACGGGGTATGACGTGAGGGGTGAAAGGTAAAAGGCTAGGCGCGGCCCGGATGCACCCGGGCCGCGCCGCATGCATCAGGCGTGCGAGGGCTCATCCGGCGGCTGCATGGCAGCCTTCTTCGAATGGTCGGCGGCGACCAGCATGTACACCGCCGGCACCACGAACAGCGTGAACAGCGTACCGATGGCGATGCCGCTGCCGATCACCAGACCCATGTTGAAGCGAGATTCGGCACCGGCGCCTGTGGCAGTGATCAGAGGCAGCACGCCCAGCACCATGGCGGCCGTGGTCATCAGGATCGGGCGCAGTCGGATGTTGGCCGCCTGCTCGATGGCCTCACGCTTCGATTTTCCTTCGCGCTGCAGGGTGTTGGCGAACTGCACGATCAGGATGCCGTGCTTGCTGATCAGGCCCATCAGCGTCACCAGGCCCACCTCGGTGTAGATGTTGATGCTGGCGCCTCCAATGCCAAGGCTGATGAAGATCAGGGCGCCGGCGATCGACATCGGCACCGATACCAGAATGATCAACGGGTCGCGGAAGCTCTCGAACTGAGCCGCAAGGGCCAGGAAGATGATGATCAGGGCAAAGGCAAAGGTTTCGAGGAAACCGCTGGATTCCTGCATGAACTGACGCGACTGACCGCCGTAGTCGATCGAGTAGCCGGTCGGCAGTGTCTTGTCAGCCAGGTTCTTCAGATAGCCGAGGGCCTCGCCCGTGGTCACGCCCGGCATGGCCACGCCCTGGATGGTGGCGGCATTGAGCTGTTGGAAGTGGTTCAGCGATTCCGGCGTGGTCTTGGTGGTGATGTGCACGACAGTGGATAGCGGCACGGATTTGCCGCTGGCGGTGCGGATGTAGTAGTTCAGCAACTGGTCGGCGTTCAGGCGATAGCGCTGCTTCACCTGTGGAATCACCATGTACGAGCGCCCGGACAGGCTGAAGTAGTTGACGTAGCCGCCGCCGAGCATCGAGGCCAGGGCATCGCCGATGTCCTTCATGTTTAATCCAAGCAATGCAGCCTTGTTGCGGTCGATCTGTACCGTGGACTGGGGCAGGTCGATGCGCAGGTCCGAATCCAGGAACATGAACATGCCGCTCTTCTGCGCCTGGGCCAGGAAGCTTTGCGATACATCATTCAGTTGGTCGAACGGCTGGGTGGTGCCGATGATGAACTGGATCGGCAGGCCACGCCCTCCCGGCAACGACGGCGGTTGGAAGGCCACGGTGCGCATGCCGGCGATCTGGTTCAGTTGCTTCTGCACTATCGGTTGCAGCTCGCTGGCGGTCTTTTTGCGCTGATCCCAGGGGGTCAGCACCATGCCGGCGATGACGCGGCCCGGGGCATCGATCTGGAACACATGGTCGGTCTGCGGATGACTGGCGTAGATCTTGTAAATCTCGTGCGAATACGGTTCGCGCTGCTGCAGCGTCGAATTCGGGGCCGCCGTCGCTGCGGAGATGATCACGCCCTGATCCTCCTGTGGCGCCAGTTCGTGCTTGGCGCCGGCGTACAGGAAATAGATGCTGGTCAGCACGATCAGCGCGAACACCCATGTCACCGGCAGATTGTTCAGCGAGCCACGCAGGCCATTGGTGTACTTGCGGCGTACCCAATCGAAGCGGCTGTCGATGTAATGCACGACCCTGGATTCCAGGCTTGGATCATCCTTGGCATGGTACCTGAGCAGGCGTGAGCACATCATCGGCGACAGCGTCAGGGCGATGATGCCGGAGATGGTGACGGTGCCGACAAGCGTGAAGGCGAACTCGGTGAACAACGCACCGGTCAGCCCCGCCTGGAAGCCGATGGGGATGAACACGGCGATCAGTACGGTGGTCATGGCGATGATCGGCCCGCCCAGCTCGCGCGCCGCCAGGATGGCGGCATCCATCGGTTTCATGCCCTGTTCGAGATGGCGGTTGACGTTCTCCACGACGATGATGGCATCGTCGACGACCAGACCGATGGCCAGCACGAAGGCCAGCAGCGTCAGCAGGTTGATTGAGAATCCGAACATCACCATGGCCGTGAAGGTGGCGACCAGCGACAGCGGGATCGCGATCACCGGGATGATCACCGAGCGCGGTGAGCCCAAAAAGGCGAATACGACGAGGGTGATGACGAGCAGCGCCTCGATCAGGGTCTTGATCACCTCATGGATCGAGCTGTTTACGAACTTGGTGGAGTCGTAGACGATCTTGCCCTTGATGCCCTGCGGCAGCTGGGCCTGGATGCCCGGGAACACCTTGTGTACGCCCGCCATCACGTCGATCAGGTTCGCCGTCGGCGCAACCTTGATGCCGATGTATACCGCCTTCTTGCCGTCGAATTCGACCTGCTTGTCGTAGTTGTCGGCGCCCAGGACCACACGCGCCACGTCCTTCAGGCGCACGATGGCGCCATTCTGTTGCTTGATCACCATGTTCCGGAACTCGTCCACCGAATGCAGGTTGGTGGAGGCGTTGAGGTTGACCTGCACCATCTGACCCTTGGTGGCGCCCACACCGGACAAGAAGTCGTTGCTCGCCAACGCGTTGCTGATGTCGGTGGCGGTCAGGCCGTAGGCGGCCATCTTCTTCGGATCGAGCCAGGCGCGCAGGGCGAAGTTCTTGGCGCCGAGGATCTCGGCGGTTTGCACGCCGTCCACCGCCTGCAGCTTCGGCTGTACCATGCGCAACAGGTAATCGGTGATGTAGTTGGACGTCAGCTGGTCGCTGTAGAAGCCGATGTACATGGCATCGATGGTCTGGCCGATACTGATCTTCATCACCGGTTTCTGGGTCTGGGGGGGCAACTGGTTCAGCACCGAGCTGATTTCGGCGTTCATCTCGGTCAGCGCCTTGTCCGAGTCGTAGTTCAGCTTCAGATAGGCCTCGATGGTGCTGTTGCTGTTGGTGCTGGTCGAGGTCATGTAGTCGATGCCGTTGACCTGGGCAATGGCATTTTCCAGCGGCGTGGTGATGAAGCCGGCCACCAGATCCGGGTCGGCACCGTAGTAGGTCGTGGTGACGGTGATGACCGCGTTCTGGGTGCGTGGAAACTGCAGCACAGGCAACGCACCGAACGAGCGCAGGCCCAGCACCAGCAGCAGCAGGCTGACGACCATGGCCAGCACCGGCCTGCGGATGAAGATATCGGTGAATTTCATGCCGTGCCCTTGTCTTACTCTTCTTCGGTGGGATGCGGATTCGGGTTGTCGGTCGGCTGGATGCTGTTGTTGACGGCGACGGCGGAGCCGTTGCGCAGCTTGATCTGGCCGGCAGTGACAACGGTATCGCCCGCCTTGACGCCCTTCAGGATGGCCACCTGGTCGCCGCGCTTGTCGCCGGTGGTGACGAACACCTGCTTGGCCACCAGCTTCGGCTTGCCGTTCTCGTCCGTGCCCTTGTTCTCGACCAGGTAGACGATGTCACCGTACGGGTTATAGGTCACCGCCGTCTGCGGCAGTGTGATCAGGTTCTGCACCTGTCCGGCCACGACATCCACGGTGGCGTACATGCCGGGCAGCAGCTTCTTGTCCGGGTTTTCGAGCTTGGCGCGGACCTTGACGTTGCGCGTGTTCGGATCGACCTTGGGATCGACGACCGTGATGGTGCCGCTGAACTCCTGGCCGGGCCAGGCGTCGGTCTTGACCTCGACCTTCTGGCCGACCTTGATCATGCCCAGCGACTGCTGCGGCACGTAGAAATCGACGAAGATCGGATCGAGCGACTGCAGCGTCACCATCGGCGTGCCTGCATTGACGTACTGGCCGAGATCGACGTTGCGCACGCCCAGACGGCCGGAGAAGGGGGCACGGACGATCTTCTTGTCCACCAGCGCCTGCTGCTCGTCCACGTTGGCCCTGGCCTGCTTCAGTTTGGCCTCGGCGGCATCCAGCGTCTGCTGGCTGATGGCCTTGACGCCGAACTGTTCCTTGTCGCGCTTGTAGGTGGTGGCGGCGAGCTGGGCTGCGGCCTGCAGTGAATGCAGCTTGGCGATGTCGTCGCTGGCGTTCAGTTCCAGCAATACCTTGCCGGCCTTGACGTCATCGCCTTCCGTGAAGTGGATGCGGGAGACAATGCCGGACACCTCGGTGCTCAGATCGGCACCGCGCACGGCGGCCAGGCTGCCCACGGCCTCGATCTTCGGCTGCCACGGCTGCTTGCTGGCGACGGTGGTCGAGACCGTCTGCACCTGGTGGCCCATCTTGCTCATGTATTTGTGCATCATGTGGCTCTTGAAGGCCTCGAAGCCGAAGATGCCTCCGAACACCAGCGCCACCAGCACAAGCATGATGATCATTCTTTTCGTCATGGGTTTGCTCCCCGTCGTTGATGATGCTTGGCGGACATGTGCCTCGTGCTGTCCGCGGATTTTTGCGCCGCCGTTTTTATGCCCGAAGAGACGTCATTGCGGTTCCACCAGCCCCCGCCCAGGGCCTGGAACAGGGCCGCGGTATCGGCATAGCGCGTGGCCTGGGCCTGTACGAGGGAGATGTGCGCCTGCTCGAAGGATTTCTCGGCGTTGAGCAGCTCCAGATAACTGACGGCTCCCACCTTGAACTGCTCCTTGGCGAGCGCAAGGCTGTTGCCGGCCGAGCTGTCGGCATCGGCCCGGGCTGCCAGGGCGTCGGCATCGGACTGCAGCGCGCGTAGCGTGTCGGCGACGTTGCGGAAGGCGGTCAGCACCGTGGCGCGGTACTGAGCCAGGGCTTTCTTGTAGGCGGCAACGGCGGCGCGGCGCTCGTGCAACAGGGTGCCGCCACGGAAAATCGGTTGCAGCAGGCCCATGCCGAAATTCCAGATCGCATTGGCTGGGGTGAGCACTTCGTTGGTGTGGGTGCCGACGCGGCCGTAGCCGCCGGTCAGGGATATCTGGGGCAGCATGGCCGCCGTGGCGACGCCGACCTTGGCGCTGGCCTGGTGCAGCTGCGCCTCGGCGGCACGGATATCGGGGCGCTGTTCGACCAGCTTCGACGGCAGGCTGACGGGAAGCTGGGCCGGCAATTGCAACGTGGCCAGCTCGAACATGGCGCCAGGGCCCTGACTCGGCAGATTCCCGACGAAGGTGGATAAAAGATTGCGCGTCGCCGCCAGCTGTTTTTCCAGCGGTGGCAGTGTCGCCTGCGTCTGGGCCAGGGCGGTCTGCTGGGCCAGCACATCGGACCGGGCGATGGCCCCAACGGCGTATTGTTGACGCAGGATGTCCAACTGCTGCTTTTCCGAGGCGACGATCTCCTGCGTGGCCGCGATCTGGGCGCGCAGCGATGCCTCCTGCACGGCCGTGGTCACCACATTCGAGGTCAGGGTCAGATACGCCGCCTCGAACTGGAAGCGCTGGTAATCGGCCTGTGACTCATACGACTCCAGCTGGCGGCGGTCGTAGCCGAATAGATCGATGCCGTAGGTGACGTTGACCGAGGCGTTGTACAGGGTGTACTGCGTACCGCCGGTTCCCGGCCTGCCAAACAGCGCGTATGAGATTTTCTGGTGCTTGGCCGTGCCATCGAGGTCGATGCTGGGCAGGAACGTACCTTCGGCCGCATACACGTTTTCCCGGGCCTCGGTCAGCGAGGCGCGGGCCGCCTGCAGGTCCGGGTTGGCCTTCAAGGCCTTGATGATCAGGCTGTTCAGGGCCTTGGAATGGAACAGCTGCCACCACTGGGGCGGGATGTCGCGGCCCGGTTCGAACGTTTGGGCCTCACCGCCCGCCACCTTCGTTGCAACGGTTTTCTGCGCCAGTGGCTTCGGGGTGTAGCCCTTGACGGCGGGGGCGGTCGGACTGTGGAAATTCGGACCGACGGCGCAACCGGTCAGCATCAGTGCCACAAGCGAGCATATGGCCCAGCTACCCGTGCGCATGCCCATGATCCCGGTCAATGGCCCAGCGGCCGCAGCTTGGGTCATGGTCCTTTCTCCGTATCGGCGGACGAAGCGGCATCGGCCATCAGCCCCGCCGCGGCCTTGTCGATCGCCGACCGGTCAAGCTTGCCGATGGCGGAGGCCAGCCTGAGCCGCGCCATCAGGTACTGGCCACGCGCCTGGGTCAGCTCGTGCCTGGCTTCGAACAGCCGCTCTTCGGCATCAAGACGCTCGACGATATCGCGCAGACCGACCCGGTAGCCGAGTTCGGCGGCCTGCCTGGCCTTGTACGCCGATTGTGTTGCCTGCGTCAGGGCCACGACCTGCGCCTCGGCTTCATGCACGGCAAGGAACGCCGCCTGGGCATCGAGCTTGGCCTGACGCTTCGCATCCTCGAGGTCCAGCTCCGCCTTGTCGGCCAGTTTTTCGTTCTGGCGCAGCCCCGCCCAAGTGCCGCCGCCGGCATACAGCGGGATATCCAGCTGCACGCCGATCTGTTCGGTGCGGATGCCGTAGCCGGTCCTGAACTGGCCGTATGTGGCATCCTGATAGCCGAGGGCCCCGACCAGGCTCAGGGAGGGCGCGGCCATGCCGATGGCATGCGTGACCTGTTCATTGGCCTGACTTGCCGCGTTGGCGGCCAGACGCACGTAAGGCGAATCATGTTCGGCCAGATCCTGCCAATGGGCCACATCATCGGGGTCGGGCAGGGGCGTCGGGGCGTTCGGGTCGAATACGGCCAGGTCCGGCGCCGGCTGGCCAATCAGCGAAGCCAGGGTGGCCTGGGCCTGGGCGACGTAATTGTCCGCCTTGATGCGCTGGGCGCGTGCCAGATCAAGGCGGCTTTGTGCCTCCAGGGAATCGTTGATGTTCTTGGTTCCTGCCTTGAATGCCGCTCTCGCCTGCTCGTCGAGTTTGATCATGGCCTGTTCCTGCGAGCGTGCGGCTTCGGCGGCACTCTTTGCCACCACGGCATTGACATAGGCCTGGCTGACGTTGAGCAGCAGTTGCTGAAAGGAGGCGTCAAACCGGATGTCGCCAGCGGTGCTGGCCAGCTTTCCCTCTTTGTACGCCGCCCAGCGCTTCAGGTCGAACAGGGGCTGGGACAAGGTGACCTCGCCCGTCGCCTGATTGTAATCCGTCTGGAAATCCTCCAGCAGCGGGGCCACGGGCTTCGAGTAGCTGAAACGCTGCCGGTAGTGGGAATAGTTGCCGGTGGCATGGACATACGGCAACAACAGGGCGCGGCCGATGGTCTGCTGTTCGTGCGCCGCGGCACGATCGGCCTCGGCTGCCGCATAGGCGGGGGCATGATCGATGGCCAGTCCGATGGCATCGGTCAGGCTCAGCGCATTGCCGGCTGTGGCCGTCAGCGGCCACAGCGCCAGCATGGCGATGGCAGCGATCCACGCTCTCACGGCTGTTCCCGGCGGGGGCGCATGCCCTCGATCAGCATGTCGAACAGATGCCGGCCGCTCTGGTGGGCGTCGGTGATGCCGGCTCCGGGCAGGTGGCGGATGATCGGCCAGCTCTGGAACAGGTGCAGGTTCAGTCCGACGATGGCGATCGCGGCCTCCGCCGGGATCACATCCGTGCGGATATCCCCGGATGCCTGGCAGTCGCGGATCAGCGACACGATGCGGGTGAAATGTTCGCCGAACACCTGCTCGGCCATGGCGCGCCCCTGATCCTGATCGCTGTTGATCAGTTCGCGGCTGATCAGGCGCATCAGCTCGTCGTGCGCGAAGATATGCTGCAGGTGCGCCACGGCGAAGGTGCGCAGGGCATCCAGCGGATTTCCGCTGTTCCTGGCATCGTGCAGCAGGGACTGGGTGTCGAGGCAGGCGGTGCGCACCACCTCCAGATACAACGATTCCTTGGTGGGGAAGTGGTGGAATACCGTGGCCTTGCACAGGCCGGCGTCGACGGCGATCTGCTGGATCGACACCGAGGCATAGCCGCGTTCGGCGAACAGCCGCTGCGCCGAAGCGAGCAGCCGCTCCCTGCCTGCCAGTTCGATTGCCGCTTCACCCATGCGTTATGGCCCCTTTCCCAACCGACCGATCGGTCAGCCGGCGAATCTGCGCCTGCGCCCCAGGGCTGTCAATGGGGTCAAGGCCGCAGGTGAATGATGGCTAAAGCCCGTTGCGCTCGGGCTAACGGTGCAGGCTGTGGAAGATCCTTTCGGCAAGATCCGCCGAGACGCCGGGCACCTCGACCAGGTGTTCGCGGGAGGCGGCCTTGACCCCTTCGATGCCGCCGAAATGCTTCAGCAGCGCCACCCTTTTCGCCGGGCCGATGCCGGGGATCGTATCCAGGGCCGAGGTGAACATGCTGGCCTGTTTGCGCTTTCTCATGTACTGGCCGGCGAAGCGATGCGCTTCGTCGCGGACCCTGGCGATCAGCAGCATGGCCGGGGAATGGATGCCGGGCTGCAAGGAATCGGTGCGCCACGATGGCCACAGCGTTTCCTGGCCGAGCTTGCGGCCAGCACCCTTGGCCACGCCGATCAGTTTCATCGCCGACAGGCCGGCGTCGGCCGCGGCCTGTTTGGCGACAGAGAGTTGGCCTTTGCCGCCATCGATCAGCATCAGGTCGGGCTCGGGCAGCGCCTCCTCACCGATGGCGCGGAAGAAACGGGACAGCACGGCACGCATGGCGGCGTAGTCGTCGCCGGCCGGTACGTCGTCGAGTTTATAGCGCCGGTAATGACCCTTGTCCGCACCGTCATGGTTGGCATAGACGATGGCGGCCACCGTCTGCTTGCCGCCCAGGTGGGCGTTGTCCACGGCGGCAATCGTTTGCGGCACCTCCGCCAGATCGAACAATTCGGCCAGCGCCTCGAAGGCGGCCTGCTGGTTGGTTGCAGCACGGCTGGCCAGTGACTGCTCACCGGCATGTGCCACCTGCTTCAGCCAGTCGGCCCTGGCCCCGCGTTTGGGGGCATGCACCGTGCAACGCTTTTTCGGGTGCAGCAGCCTGACGAGGCGCTGCAATTCCCCGGCATCGGACGCTTCGGTCTCGACCAGCAGCTCGGTCGGAGGCGGTTCGGAACGGTAGCGTTCGATGCACAGCGATTGCAGGATCTCCAGCGCCTCGGCATCGGTGGCCTGGTCGACGCGCACGGTGTGCGTGCCGAGGTTGCGACCGGCGCGGCGCACCCCGACGCTGACCGCCACGCCGCCCGGATGGCGGGCGATGACCAGGGCATCGGCCTCGGCGGGCAGATCGGCGCCTTCGCTGCCGGCCAGGATGCTGCGCAAGGCGCGGATGCGGTCGCGCAGCATGGCGGCCTGCTCGAAGGCGTGGCTGACGGCAGCCTGCTGCATCTGCGCCTCCCATTGCCGGATCAGACGTTGATCCTGGCCCTTCAGGAAGGCGCGGGCCTCGCCCACCTGGGCCGTGTATTCCGCGTCCGAGACGACATGGCAGCAGGGGGCCGAGCAGCGGCCGATCTGGTACTGCATGCACGGGCGGGAACGATTGTGGAACACGGCATCCTCACAGTCGCGGATGCGAAAGATCTTCTGCATCAGATGCAGGATGCGGTGCACGGCCCCGGCGTCCGGGAACGGACCGAAGTATTCGCCGGCGAGCTCGCGGCTACCGCGGTACAGGCGGAAGCGGGGATAGGCCTCGTCCGTCAGCAGGATGTAGGGATAGGACTTGGCATCCTTCAGCAGTACGTTGTAGCGCGGCTTCAGCTGCTTGATCAGGTTGTGTTCGAGCACCAGTGCCGCCGCCTCGCTGGGCGTTACCGTCACCTCGATATCGCGGATCTGCACCGCCATCGCCTCCGTTCTCGGAGAGTCGGGCTTGCGCTGGAAATAGCTGGAGACGCGCTTTCTCAGGCTGCGCGCCTTGCCGACGTAGAGCACCTTGCGTTTGCCATCGAGCATGCGATAGACGCCGGGCTCTCGCGGCAGCGCGCTCAGATCAAGGGGCGGTTCGATCCACATGCGGCGATCCTATCGCGATTCGCGGCCGCCGACAGATGCGGCGGCTTCCCGGGTTGTCATCGATGGGCGGGATGGCATGCCTGCATATCAGGCATGCCGTCATCGGGGCATCAGATTTGCTGCAGTTCCTTGATCAGCCTGCCGATCAGTTTGGCGTGAGGATCCTTGCCGTGATGCTGCATCAGCGCGTTCGCCTCGCTGTCCATGCGCCTGGCCTGCTTGTCCGCCTCTTCGGTATGGGCTTCGCGCAGCATCGCCGCCGTGGATGCGTAGACCAGCGGCTGCACCTCCGAGCATGTCGGCACCGACTTCGATGTGAAGGTGTCGAGGAAATCGAAGGCGTCGCCACCCACGGCATGGACGGCCAGATGCAGTTTCTCGTCGGCCGTAGGCGTCGTTCCTCCCTGAACCTTGGCCATCATCTCGTGCACTTTATCCATTTCCGGGCCGCCCATGGCGCGCCGCAGCAGCATCGCCGAGGCGTGTACCATTTGGTCGCGCGAGGTGGCATTGGTCATGCACGGGGCCGCCACCGCCACCACGACCGCCTGCTTGGCCATGACCCTGATCTTGTTCAGCGATGCCTTCATGGTATCGCCATGATGGCGGGTACATGCGGTCAAGAGCAGCAGTGTCAGAACGATCAAGGCCTTGCGTTTCATTATCAATCCTCCCGGAATCCGTGCGCCGTCTCGGCCATGGATGTGTTCGGGCCCTCTTCGGGGCTGCGGTTGCGATGGCGGGGACCGGCGTGGGTCCGCAGTAAAGGGGTTAACCGGCAAGTCGTCAAGCGCACTCGCTGCTCCGCTGGACATTCACGGCTTCGCTTTCCAGGGCATGGGCGCAGCCATCCTGCAACGGGCAGCCGACGCAAACCGGGCGGATGCGGCAATGGCGCTTGGCATGCATGACGATCAGGGCGTGGTATTCCTTGAATAGCTCCAGCGAGGACGGAAGGCTCGAGTGGAAGTAATCCTGCAGTGCGTGGTAGCTGGCCTCCGGCAGCGTCAGGCCCAGGCGGCCAAAAATGCGCCGGGTATAGGCATCAATGACGAACACGGGCCGCTCCAGCGCATACAGCAGCATCGAATCGGCCGTTTCCGGTCCGATACCATGCAGGGCAAGCAGCATCTGTCTCGGACTGGTCAATGCTCTCAGGCCGGGTTCGCCCCCATGGCTCAAATAGAAATCGGCGAAGATTTTCAGTTTCCGGGCCTTCTGGTTGTAATAGCCGGAGGGGCGAATGGCGGTGGCGAGCTGATCCTCGTTGCAGGCGGCGATGGCCCTCGCATCGAGCAGGCCGGCCGCCTTCATGTTGGCGATGGCGGCCTCGACGTTCGTCCAACTGGTGTTCTGGGTCAGGATGGCGCCGACCATCATCTCGAAGACGGAATCGGCGGGCCACCAGCCCTGGGGACCGTAGGCCGCGAGCAGATGGTCATGGATGGCCTGGAGCGTGAATAATGGCTTCAATGCCCGGGCCGCTTGTGCCCCTGGGCGAGCATGTTCCTGATTGCCCGCAGTTCGCGAGCCCTGAGCCGCCGCACGGTGCCCTTCGCTTGCTCCTCCAGCGCCACCGGCCCGAAATGCGTACGGATCAGCCGGCGCACCGGATGGCCTGAGGCCTCAAGCGTGCGTCGCACCTCGCGCCAGCGACCGCGGTGCAGTACCACGGTCAGCCAGGTGTGGCCGCCGGACTCGGCATCGACCGTCACCTGCCAGGGATCGCTGGTATCGCCATCGCCGAGATCGATGTCGCCGCGGCGCAGGCGTTCCAGCGTGTCCAATTCGACCCTGCCACCGACGCGTACACGGTAGGTGCGTGGGATATGCGAGGACGGATGGGCCAGTTGCTGGGCCAGCTCTCCGTCGTCGGTCAACAGCAGCAGGCCCTCGCTGTCCATGTCCAGGCGGCCGATCGACTGTACGTTGGCGGCCACATCCAGGTTCTCGTAGATCAGCGGCCGCCCCCGTGCGTCCTTGCGCGAGCACAGCAGGCCGCGCGGCTTGTGGTAGGCGAGGTAGGTATGCACGGAAACAGGGGAGACCGGTTTCCCGTCGACCGCCACGGCGTCTTTAGCGCCGACCAGGGTGCCCAGCGCCGTGACCCTATCTCCGTTGATCGACACGCGCCCGGCCGTGATCCAGCGGTCGGCCTCCCGTCTGGAGCACAGCCCGCAGCGGGCCAGATAGCGGTTCAGCCGTTCCTTGTCCGTTTTGCCGCCGCCGCCGGTGGGGCGGGGGGCATGCTCAGACTTCTTCGGCGGACGCTTCGTTTTCGATCTGATCGGTCGGCGGGGCGGTGTTTTCAAGTGGGTCGTTCCATTCCTCGTCGTCGAGTAGTTGCGAGGATTCAGGCAGGTCGCGCAGCGAACTCAGGCCGAAATCGCTGAGAAACTGCCTGCCGGTGCCGTACAGGTGCGGGCGGCCCGGCACCTCCTTGCGCCCAACGACCTTGATCCAGCCGCGTTCCTGCAGGCCGGCCAGGATGCCGGATGATACCCTGAGTCCGCGCAGCTGTTCGATCTCGGCACGCGTGGTCGGCTGGCGGTAGGCGATGATGGCCAGGGTTTCCAGCATGGACCGCGACAGCTTCGGCGGCCGCGTCTGCCACAACTGGTGCACGATGGCGGCGTATTCCGGGGCCGTGCGCAGCTGCCAGCCGCCGGCCACCTGCATCAGGCGGATGCCGCGCTCCGCATAGTGCGCCTCCAGCTCGGATATCGCGGAGCGGATATCGGCGGAGGGGACGTCCTCACCCAGCAGGCTGCGCAGCCGGGCCATGGTCAGCGGCTCGTCGCTGGCCAGCACAAGCGCCTCGATGCGGTTCGCCAGGCTCATGCGGCATCCTCCTCGGCTTTCGGCAGCAGCGTGATCACCCCGTAGCATTCGCTCTGCACCACGGTGACCGCCTGCTGGCGCCACAGTTCGAGGATCGCCAGCACCGTGGTGACCAGGGCCTCGCGCCCGGGCATGTCGGCCAGCAGATCTTCCAGCTGCACGCCGCCGCGGCGCAGGCGCTCCATGACAAAGCTCATCTGCTCGCGCACGCTCATGGTATCGGTGAAAATGTGATGGCGCACCTCGCCACCCACGCGCTTCAGCACCTGGCGGAAGGCCGTCAGCAGGGCGTCGAGATCGGCCTCGGGCAGTGGCCGCTCGACCTCGTCGGCCTCCGGGAAGATCGGACGCAGGAACACGTCGCGGCCCACGCGTGGGCGCTCGTCGATCTGCTCGGCCAGCAGGCGGTACTGTTCATAGGCGATCAACTGGGCGACCAGTTCCTGGCGCGGGTCGATCTCGTTGCCTTCCTCGTCCAGTTCCGGACGGGGTAGCAGCATGCGGCTCTTCAGCTGCATCAGGGTGCTGGCCATCACCAGATAGTCGCCGGCGACATCCAGGTCCATCGCGTCCTGCGTCCCGAGGATGTCCAGGTACTGCCCAGTCAGCTGGGCGATCGGGATGTCGAAGATATCCATCTTCTGGCTGCGGATCAGGTGCAGCAGTACGTCCAGCGGACCCTCGAACGCATCCAGATGCACCGGAGGCAGCGGCAGCGTCGAGGGCGGGTCGGCGATCGTTTCGGGCGTGCTCATACGCGGTAATCCATCTTCAGCGTACGCCGCACCTTGTCCATGGTGCGCGCCGCCTCGTGCCGAGCCTTCTCGTTGCCGGCACGCACGATGTCGTGCACATCGTCCGGTCGGGCGGCGATATCGGCGCGCCGGCTGCGGATCGGCTGCAATTCCGCTTCCAGACGCTTCAGGAACACCTGCTTGCATTCGAGGCAGCCGATGCCGGCGGTGGTGCAGCCATCCCGCACCCAGGCCCGCTCTTCCTCGCTCGAGTAGATGCGATGGAACTCCCACACCGGGCATTTCTCCGGGGAGCCGGGATCGGTGCGTTTTACGCGCGCCGGGTCCGTGGGCATGGTCTTGACCTTCTTCTCGGTGGTGGCCCAGTCCTCGGCGATGTCGATGGTGTTGCTGTAGGATTTGCTCATCTTGCGCCCGTCCAGGCCCGGCGTCTTCGCGGCCGGCATCAGCAGGGCCTGCGGCTCCGGGAACAGCGGCTGCTCGGGCTTGCGGTACAGGTGGTTGAAACGGCGCGCCACCTCGCGCGTCAGTTCCACATGCGGCACCTGGTCCTCGCCGACCGGCACCGCATCGGCCATATAGATCAGGATGTCGGCGGATTGCAGCAACGGATAGCCGAGGAAGCCGTAGGTGCCGAGATCCTTTTCCCGGAGCTGCTCGATCTGGTCCTTGTAGGTCGGCACGCGCTCCAGCCACGGCAGCGGCGTGATGAACGAGAACAGCAGGTGCAGCTCCGCATGCTCCGGCACCTCGGACTGGATGAAGATCGTGCTCTTGTCCGGATCGATGCCGACCGCCAGCCAGTCGATCAGCATGTCCCAGATGGTGCGGCGCACGATGTCCGGCGTGGCGTAGTCGGTGGTCAGCGCATGCCAGTCGGCGGCGAAGAAGAAGCAGCGGTGAAGCGGTTGCAGCCTCAGCCAGTTCTCCAACACACCCTTCAGATGCCCCAGGTGCAGGCGGCCGGTCGGGCGCATGCCGGACAGCACGCGCATCGGCTTGCCGGAAGGTAGGTCGGACATGTCGGCATACTCCTCACGGTGTTTTGGCGAGGCCCGATCATGGCATGGAGGGGGGCGAAAGCCAACGTCCCCGGGATCGCAATATGGGAAATGTGGATATAGTAAGCTTGCTTATAATAAGCGCACGTATAGAATTCGCCCATGGTCTCCGATCCCTACGCCCGCAGCCTGGGCTTTCTGATCAATGACGTGGCACGGCTGATGCGCCGCCGCTTCGACCGTGAGGCGCAGGCGCTCGGGCTGACCCGGGCCCAATGGTCGGTGCTGTTCCATCTCGATCGCAATGAGGGCGTGACCCAGACCTGCCTCGCCCAGCTGATGGATATCCAGCCGATCACGCTGGCCCGTCTGATCGATCGCCTGGAAACGGACGGTTGGGCCGAGCGGCGGGCGCATCCGACGGACCGCCGCGCACGCTGCCTGTATCTGACGGACAAGGCGCACCCGGTACTCGGTGCAATGCAGGGCATCTCCAGCCGCAACCGCGCCCTGGCGGTGGAAGGCCTGAAGCCTGCCGAGGTGGAGCACCTTCTGGACATGCTTGAACATATCAAGGCCAACCTGATCGCGGCGCTGGGGGTGCCGGCAGCGCCAAACAAGGAGAACACACCATGAAGCGGCTCGCGAGCATATTCGGGAAGATGTCGGTGGCGCAGAAGCGGCGCGTGCTGCTGATCGGCGTGCCGGCGGTGGGCCTCCTGGTCGGCGGCTACTTCTATATCCATAGCCTGTTCTATGCCACGACCGAAGATGCCTTCATCAAGGCGGACAAGGTGTATGTGGCCGCCGAGGTCAGCGGCCGCCTGCTCTCCTTGCCGGTGCACCAGCATGAGGCGGTCAAGGCGGGGCAGCTGCTGCTGCAGCTGGATCCCCAGCCGTACAAATTGGCTTTGGACGCGGCCGAGGCGCATCTGGCCGGCGTCAGGAGTGATCTGGAGTCGTTGCGCGCCGAATACCATCAGAAGCAGGCGGAGCTTGCGCGTGCCAAGGCCGACATCGCCTACGCCCAGCGCAATTACGAGCGAAACCGCCGCCTGGCCAAGCCCGGCTATGCCTCGGCCTCGGCCCTCGATACCGCCAGCCAGCGTCTGCAGGACGCCAAGCTGACCGTGAAGGTGGTCAAGCGCGAGCTGGCGGTGGTCAAGGCCAAGCTTGGCGCCAATCCGGAGCAGCCGATCGAGCAGTTCTCCAGCTACCGGCAGGCGGTGGCCCAGCGCGACATGGCGGCCCTGCACCTGCAGGAGACGCGCGTCTATGCGCCGATGAATGCCGTGATCGGGCCGTTGCCGGTGCAGCCGGGCGATTATGTGGTGGCGGGCAAGGCCCTGTTCCCGATCGTCTCGACCTACCACTATGTCGAGGCCTACCTGAAGGAGACGGACCTGGCCGACGTGCGCCCGGGGCAGAAGGCACGCCTCGAGATCGATGCCTATCCGGACCGCACCTGGCAGGCGACGGTGCAGAGCATCAGCCCGGCCACCGGCTCCGAGTTCTCGCTGCTGCCGGCCGAGAACTCCTCCGGCAACTGGGTCAAGGTGGTGCAGCGCGTGGGCGTGCGCCTGAAGATCAATGTTCCGGCCGGTGCGCCGCCGCTGCGCAGCGGCATGAGCGTCGACGTTCGCATCTCCACCGGCCATGCCAAGGCCTGGACGCTGGCGAACGCCCAGCCTGTGAAATAACCGCCGGCCGTATCCATGGCTGGAGCCGGGCATAGGACCATCCTGACATGAACCTGCCGAAGGGAGAGGACAGCTCGCTGAACGAGGGCGTGATCACCGTCGCCATCATGCTGGCGACGGTGATGCAGGTGCTGGACATGACCATCGTCAACGTGTCGCTCCCGTACATGCAGGGGGGGTTGTCGGCCACGCGCGACCAGATCGCCTGGGTGCTGACCTCCTATATCGTGGCCTCGGCCGTGATGACGCCGGTGACCGGCTGGATCAGCGCCCGCCTGGGGCGCAAGCGTGTGTTCCTGTGGTCGGTGGTGATCTTCACCATCACCTCGATGATGTGCGGCATGGCCCAGACGCTGTCGGAGATGGTGTTCTTCCGCATGCTGCAGGGGCTGGCCGGTGCCGCCCTGGTGCCGCTGTCCCAATCCATCCTGCTCGATACCTATCCGCGCGAGCGCCATGGCTCGGCCATGGCCCTGTGGGGCATGGGCATCATGGTCGGTCCGATCCTGGGGCCGACGCTGGGCGGCTA
>CAYRBJ010000006.1:0-89222 GCA_964422615.1 uncultured Zetaproteobacteria bacterium
GCCGGGAACTCAGGGAACACAATTACCGCTACTACGTGCTCGATGATCCGGCTATCTCGGATGCCGGGTACGACCAGTTGCTTCGGGAGTTGGAGAAACTGGAGCAGGAGTTGGGAGAGCCGGTACCGGAGGACTCCCCCACCCAGACCGTCGGTGCCCCCCCCAGCCATACCTTTGCCTCCCGCGAGCATGTCGTACCGATGCTGTCGCTGGCCAATGCCTTCGACGTGCAGGAGGTCAGGGATTTCGACCGTCGCGTGCGTGAGGCGCTTGGCGCACATACCGTCCGCTACATTATCGAGCCGAAGATCGACGGGCTGGCCGTCAACCTGCGTTACGAACTTGGGCATCTGGTCATGGCTGCCACGCGCGGGGACGGGCGTAGCGGCGAGGATGTCACCGACAACATCCGCACCATCGCGGACATCCCCTGGCAGCTGAAGGGTAGGTCCGCGCCGGAGCTGCTGGAGGTGCGGGGCGAGGTGTACATGTCCCGGCTGGGCTTTGACGAACTGAATCGGGCGCAGGAAAAGGCGGGAGCCCAGGCATTCGCCAATCCCAGGAATGCCGCGGCAGGTTCCCTGCGTCAGTTGGATGCACGCGTCACCGCCAAGCGGCATCTGCGTTTCTTCGCCTACGGCGTCGGCGCCGGCGGTGAACAGCTTGCATCCAGCCAGTCCGCAATGCTGGCGGCCCTGAAGCACATGCGTTTCGCCGTGCAGGAAACGCGGCTGGTGGATGGGGTCGACGATCTGCTCGCGGCTTTTGCGACATGGCAGGCGAAGCGGCCCAGGCTGGACTACGAAATCGATGGCCTGGTGTACAAGGTCGATGATTTCGGGTTGCAGAAAAGGCTGGGCTCGATCGCGCGCTCGCCACGCTGGGCCGTGGCGCACAAGTTCCCGGCTGAGGAGGCGCAGACACGCGTCGAACATGTCGTCTGGCAAGTCGGGCGCACTGGCGTGATCACGCCGGTGGCCAAGATGCAGCCGGTGGAGGTCGGTGGCGTGACCGTATCGAGCGCCACGCTGCATAACGTGCAGATTTTGCACGAATTGGGCGTGTTTGCCGGTGCGAAGGTGGTGATCCGTCGGGCCGGTGACGTGATTCCCGAGCTCGTGCGTGTATTGAACAAGGGCGACAAGGCGCCAGCCAAGGCCCCGACACGGTGCCCGGTGTGCGATGCCCATGTCATCGAATTGCCCGGCGAGGTGGCCATCCGCTGCTCCGGTGGGTTGTCCTGTTCGGCCCAATTGAAGGAGCGCCTGCGCCATTACGCCTCGCGCACGGCGATGGATATCGAGGGGCTGGGGGAGAAGCTCATCGAACGGCTGGTGGACGAGAAACTGGTGGACTCGGTGGCCGGCCTGTATGCGTTGGACTGGAAAACGATCGGTTCATGGGAGGGCATGGGGGATAAGAAAATCGTCAATCTCAAGCAGGCGCTTGATGCATCCAAAACCCGGCCACTGGCCCGTTTCATTTATGCGCTGGGCATCCGCCACGTCGGCGAGGCCACGGCCGACACCCTGGCCCGCTATTTCGGTTCGCTGGATGTCCTGCGGGCGGCCGACAGCGAAGCACTGCAACATGTACCCGATGTGGGGCCGGAGGTGGCGGCGAGCATAGTGGCCTTCTTCTCCGAGGCTCATAACCTGGAGGTGCTGGCCGGACTCGAAAAGGCAGGCGTTAGGCCTGTCGCCCCCAAGAGCCGGCCCATCGCCGGACACCCTCTGGCCGGCAAGACGGTGGTGCTGACCGGCACGCTGGTGCAGATGACGCGCCAACAGGCGCAGGCAGGATTGCGTGGGGTGGGAGCGAAGGCAGCGGGGTCGGTGTCGAAGAAGACCGATTATGTCGTGGCCGGCGAAGCCGCCGGCTCTAAGCTCGACAAGGCCCGGGAGCTCGGCATCCCGGTGGTCGACGAGCATCAGCTGGTCGTCTGGCTGGAAAAATAAGCCGCAATTTCAGCGTATTGCCTACGCAGGGTTGACGATATGGGGCCGCCCGCTTATGTTGCGGCCCTTCCTTTTGGGGGATCGTCTAATGGTAGGACAGCGGACTCTGACTCCGTCAATCTAGGTTCGAATCCTAGTCCCCCAGCCAGTTTTCCAATGAATGATTATTCATATGGACTTCACGGCGAGATCATCACTACGCCGCATAGTTACAACCGTCTGGCGCCTATCCTCCTCCCCTCCCTAGTGATCCGCGTCAGACATCAGGGCCCCGGAGCAATCCGGGGCCTTCTTTTTGGATCAGGTCAGGCGGACGTCGGCGACCACCGGCAGGTGGTCGGAGCAGATGACGGGCATCGTTTGCAGCGATTCGATCTCGAGCGCACCACCCACCAGGACATGGTCGATACGGCGCTGCGGATTCCAGCTGGGGAACGAACTTGGGATCGGGCCCGCAAACAGGCGCAGGCCGGTTGCCGCCAGCAGATGCCGCATCTCATCCGAATCCGGGGTGCAGTTCAAATCTCCGGTCAGGATAACGTTTTGGTGCTGGCGTACCAGCTGTGCCAGATAGCGCATTTGCCGCATGCGGCTGTATTTTCCGAGCGAAAGATGGGTACCGATGAAGGCGATGGGGCGCTCCGAGATCTGGAAGACGCATTCCAGCGCTACCCGGCCATGGCGGGAGGCCGGCAGCCGGTGTTCGACAAGGTGGGACCACGGAACCTTGGAGAGCAGTCCCTGCGTCATGCTGGCCAGATCGCTGACCTCGCGGGTGATCAGGGCGTGGGCATAGGGAAAGCCGGCCCGGTGGGCGATGTAGTCCATTTGGTGAATGTAGCGGCTGCGGTATGAGCCGGAATCGGCCTCCTGGATGGCCACGATGTCCAACGTCGAGATGGCGGCCGAGATGCGGTCGAGGTTGGCGTGGCATTGCGAATGCGGCATCAGGTAGCGCAGGCTGTGCGTCACCACGTGGGAAAGCCGGCCGCTGCCGATGCCGGCCTGGATGTTGTAGGTGGCGATCCGGAAATTCGTCCTGCCGTTATTGTTCACTTGGCATCCTGATCGTCAGGTATGTCCAGTGCCTCGGGTGTCTCGAGATCGACCCGCTCGATGCGCAAAAAGCGCTGGCTGATCTTCCTGGCCGAGATGTGGATATCCTGCGTATCCTTATTGGCCAGTTCGATGTGCTTGGCCAGTTTGTCGAAGCGCCGGCCGAATCTCTCGAAATCCTTGGCAAGTTCGGCCAGATGCTGCTGGATGATGTGCACCTGTTCGCGGGTCTCGGCATCTTTCAGGGCCGAGGCGATGGTGGTCAGGATGGCCATCATGGTGGTGGGGCTGGCCATCCATACATGACGCTGGTGGGCCAGCGCCACCACATCCGGATGCCTGGCGTGCAATTCGGCGAAAACCGCCTCGGATGGCATGAACATCATGGCGGCATCGGTGGTTTCGCCCGGAAGGATGTAACGCTCCGCGATATCAAGAATGTGCTTGCGCACATCCTGCCTGAATTGTGAGGCTGCCTGCCGGCGCTCCGACTCCGGGCGTTCGGGATCGAGGCTGGCCTGGTAGTTCTCCAGCGGGAACTTGGCATCGATGACCATATTGCCGACCGGTTCGGGTAGCTTGAGCAGGCAATCGGCCCTTCGGCCGTTGCTTAGTGTGGCCTGCAGCTCATAGGCCGATTCCGGCAGGGCCTGGCGCACCAGCTGATGCAACTGGATCTCGCCGAAGGCGCCGCGTGCCCGCTTGTCGTTCAGTACGTCCTGCAGGGAAACGACATTCTTGGAAAGTTCGGCAATGCGTTCCTGGGCCTTGTCGATGACGGCCAGGCGCGCCAGCACGTCCGCGAACACCTTCTGGGTCTTCTCGAAGCCCTGGCTCAACCGTTCGTCCACCTTGCCGGAAATGCCGTCCAGGCGTCGTTCGGCCATCTGGGAAAGCTCGGCGAAGCGCTGGTTCAGGGTATCGGTGGTGTGCTTCAGTGACAGCTGGACGCTGTCGGCGATGTGCTTCTGATTATCGCCGAGGCTCTTGCTCAGGCTCTCCGAAAGAAGGCGTTGCTTGTGTTCGATGGCCTCGCCAAGACGGGCGATCAGTAGCTCCTGTCCGTCCTTGCGGGCCTGTTCGAGCGCGGCCAATTCGGAGTGCAGCGAAGCCAGTTGGTCGCGGTTGGTGGCCAGGCGCCGAAGCAGCACAAGCAGCAGCACCAGCGCAAACGCGATGCCTGCGGCACTGATCCAGAGCCAGGGCTGTTGGCTGTTCACGGGCGCGAACCGAGAAATGCGTCTCGTATGGCAAGCATGTGTTTTTGCAATGTCCTTTCATCTGACGTATGTGCGCTAATGTCTGCGACCGGTTGCGGGCGGCCGTTTTCGTCGACGGCAACGTAGACATAGACCGCATCCATCACCAGAGCCCGTTCCTCCTGCGCCAGGCGCATGCGTATCGGTACCCACAGGCTGGTACTACCGGTCAGCGCCACCTGTGCTTCAATCTCAATGTGAACACCGGCTGCGGCTCCCCGGAAAAAACGCGCCTGATGGACGCCCACGGTCACGCATCGTTGACCCGCATGGCCGTGGGCGGCAAGAAAACCGGTTTCATCGGCCAGCGTCAACAGCCGGCCGCCATGGATGGAGCCATACTGGTTCATATCCCGGGGGTGGATATGGTAGACCATGCGGATCGTGGTGTCGCTGATGCGGTTGCCCATATAAGCGACAATGTAGTGGCTTCCGTTCCGGAAGGGTACCCGAAGAACATCATGGCTTTGGATGGATTTTCTTGTGCGCCGTGGCCCATCATCGGTGTGCTGGAGCCAACAGTGCCCGTGTCCATGTTGACGTCGAATCTTTGAAAGGGCACTGCTACACTGGCCACCATGAATATTCGGGATGGCCGGGTTTCCATATGTCACCGCAGTGTGTTACTGGCGTTACTGTTTTTCGCTGTGATCATGCAAGCTCCGACTGTTTCGGCCAGCCCGGAAGCCGTGGAACTGCATGCCGATATCGAGCCGCATGTGATCTACTGCGACGTGCAGCTCGGACAGAATCCCAAACAGCTCGTTTCCACACTGAAGGACGGTACGCAGGTAACCTTCAAATGGACGGTCAGGGTGTACGAGGTCAAGCATTACTGGTTCGACTCGGAGGTGGCGAGTGTGCACATCGTGCATCAGGTCATCCCGGATCTGGTGACCCGTCAATGGGTGCTGGCGGATAAGACCGCCGGCATTCACCGGCGCACCGATTCGCTCGATGAGGCCATGTCATTTCTGACCCAGTTGCATCACTTTCCCGTGATCGACCGCAGCCTGTTGACCCGAGGAAAGAAATATCTTCTCGATATCCAGCTCGAGGAGGTCAAGGGTCAAATGGAACGGGGGTGGTGGGCCCGTCTGTGGGGGCACGAACAAACCACCGGTACGCTGGTCTTCTCACTGCCATGAAATTCGGCTGGATGAAAATCCTGCCATTCGTGATGGCCGTGCTGCTGATTGCGCTGGCACTGGGGATTTGGCCAACCACACCGCACGGCGATCTGCTGGCCTGGATCAATATTACACTGTTGATCTTACTGGCCCTGCTGGTGTTGCGCTATGGCGTGCGCCTGGTACGCGAACGCGGCGAAACGCGGCCGGGATCCCGCCTCAGGGCCAAACTGGTGATGGCCCTTGTCGGCATGCTACTGGTGCCCTCGATGATCCTGCAGCTCGCCGCTTCCCAGATGGTGGAACGGGGCATGGACGTCTGGTTCGATGTGCGCGTCGATACCCTGCTGGATCGTGCCCTCGGACTGGCCCAGGGATTCTATACCCGCGTCGAAACGGAACTGGAGCACGGACTTCGTTCCTATATGACCGATACCTCACTGCTGATGGCTATGGATGGACAGGATTTTTCGGCCATTTCCAGCCGGTTGTCGGATATCCGGGCCAAGGAGGGGTGGCAGAGCCTGCAGCTGTTCGATGCGAACGAACGCTTGATCGCCGGCGTCGATGCCGAATCGCTCAGCACGCTGACAGCCAAACCGTTGACCGACGCTGCCCGTTCGGCCATGACGCTCGGGCGTGTGGTCACGGAACTGCAGCAAGAGGATGGCAACGAGGTGGTCGTGGGTTATGCCCCTTTGCGTACGCCGCAGGGGCTTGTGGGGCTGCTGCGGGCGGAGGTGCAGCTGCCGCAGAATGTGGTGCTCACCTCCCGCAAGGTAGAGGAGGACTACAAGACCTACCGCGAACTGGAACGCAACCGGCAGTCCATCCGTGCGCTGTTTGTCAATGTCATGCTGCTGGTGACGCTGATGGTGGTGATTGTGGCGGGTATCGTGGCCCTGATCTTCGCCCGCCGGCTGACGGTGCCCATCGGTGAGCTCGCCTATGCCCTGGGGCGAATCACCGAGGGTGATCTGTCAGTGTCGATCCCGGAGGCGCCGCAGGATGAGCTGGGGATGCTGGTACGCTCATTCAACCGCATGGCGGCTCGTCTGCGTGAGAACGTGCAGGCATTGGAACGCGCCCAGGACGACCTGACCGAGGCCCTGACCAGCAGTCGCCAGCGTCAATATGTGCTCGAGACGCTGCTGGGAAGCCTGCAATCGGGTGTGGTGCTGGCCGACGGCGAGGGGCGCGTGCGCCTGGTCAACCATTCGTTCAAGAGCCTGCTGTCCCTGCCGGATGACTGGGGAACCGGTAGTGAGGTGCAAACAGCGTTCGCCGGGCGTCTGAGCCCGGTGGGTGAATTCTACGATGAACTGGCCGGGCATACGTATGGACAGTTGCAGCGAGAATTCGAACTGATGATAGACCGACGCCCCCTGCAGATTCTGGCACGCGGCGTATGCCTGACATCGGTAGGCTCGGCCAGCTTTTCCGGCCAGCTGATGGTGCTGGACGATATCAGTTCCCTGGCCGAGGCCCAGCGCAACAAGGCCTGGGCGGAGGTGGCGCAGCGCCTGGCCCACGAGATCAAGAATCCGTTAACGCCGATCAAGCTTGCGGCCGAGCGCCTGCAGCGCCGCTTCCGGACGGATGCCAGCGATACGGCAGTGTTCGACACCTGCACGCAGTCGATCATCGCCCAAGTCGAACGCATGCAGCGTCTGATCGCGGATTTTTCCACGCTGGCACGCATGCCCAAACCGCGCCTGCAGAAGGCCTCGATCAAGGATATCCTGCTTGAAATGCACGAGCTGTTCGGCGCCTACGAACGCGTCGAGGTCAAGGTGCCGAAAAGGAATGCTTACTGCGAATGCGATCCGGACCAGATCAAGCAGATATTGATCAACCTGCTCGATAACAGCCTGGCCGCAACGAGCGAAAAGGGCAGGGTGCACCTGGAAGCGATGATGGCAAAGGGTAGCGTCGAATTCCATGTGCGGGACGACGGCGTGGGCATCCCGGATGATACGAAGCAGTATGTCTTCCAGGACTATTACTCCACCAAGCCAAGCGGTTCCGGACTGGGGCTTTCGATTGCCCGACGCATTGCCGAGGATCACGGTGGGGTGCTGATGCTGGAGTCGGCCAGCCATCCGACACACTTCTGCTTGCGACTTCCGATGTCACATATGAGCATGGTTGCGGCATGAATGCGCGTGTCATGATCGTGGATGATGAAAGGCCCATCCGTGAATCCCTGCAGGGGCTTTTGGAGGACGAGGGGTATGGGGTCGTGTGCGCCGCCTCCGGCGAGGAGGCAGTGGCGCGTTTCCGCAAGCAAGCGGTGGACTGCATCGTGTTGGATATCTGGATGCCGGGCATCGATGGCCTGGAGACCCTGAGTCGTCTGCGGCAGATGGATGCCGACGTGCCGGTGATCGTCATGTCCGGTCATGCCACCATCGACACCGCCGTGCGCGCCACCCGTCAGGGGGCTTACGATCTCCTCGAGAAGCCGTTGTCCTTCGAACGCCTCTTGATCCTGTTGCGCAATGCTGTCGAAAAGCGTCGGCTCGAGCTCGAGAACGTCGATTTGAGACAAAACATGCAGTTGCAGAGCCGCGAGGAACTGATCGGCGTCGGTGAGGCGATCCAAGAGGTGCAGGAGTTGCTCAAGCGCGTGGCTCCGACCGACACCCCGGTGCTGCTGATCGGCGAGCACGGAACCGGTAAACGCGTGGCCGCCCGACTGCTGCATGCCTGGTCGCGGCGGGCGGCGGGGGCATTCGTCGAGGTGAGTGCGGCCAGCATTCCGGAATCGCGCATGGATTCCGAGCTGTTTGGACATGAAAAGGGCGCTTTCAGCGGTGCCCTGCATACCCAGCGCGGGCGCTTCGAAATGGCGCATCACGGCAGCCTGTATTTCGATGAGGTATGCGAGCTCGGTCTCGGCACCCAGGCGAAGGTGTTGCGTGCACTGCAGGAGCGCACGATCCAGCGACTTGGCAACCCTTCCCCGTTGCCGGCCGATGTGCGGCTGATCGCCGCCAGTGCCCGAGACCTGGATCGGGAGTTGCGTGATGAGCACCTGCGAGAGGATTTCTACTACCGGCTGAATGTGGTCTCGATCCGCATGCCGCCGCTGCGCGAACGCATCGAGGATATTCCTGCCATTGCAGAGGTGCTGGCTTCCGAACAGGCGCAGGTGCTCGGAGGGGTGGCGGTAAGGTTTGCGCCGGAGGTGATTGCCACCATGCAGGCCTATCCATGGTCTGGGAACCTTCGCGAGCTGCGCAATTACATCGAGCGCTGCCACATCCTGATGCCCGGCGAGGAGATTACACCGGAGAACATGCTGCCGCTCGACCAGTTCCGGCAGTCGGGCCCATCCCATACCGCGCGTCGCGTGGACTTTTCCGGCAGCTTTCATCACGCGCGGGACCACTTCGAACGCAGTTTTCTGCTTCATCATCTGGAGAAAAATGACTGGAATATCAGCCGGACGGCAGCGGATATCGGCATGGAACGCAGCCAGCTTCACCGTAAGATCCGTGCATTCGGGCTGACACAGCCGGCAAGGAAGGAAGAATGAACATACTGATCCTTGGTGCAGGCGAGGTCGGATTCAACCTGGCGCGGCGGCTGGCGGTCGAGGGCAATGATGTGGTGGTGGTCGACCAGGATGCGGAGCGCCTGCAGCGCGCGGCTGATCAGATGGACGTGCAGACGGTGCTTGGTTATGCCTCGCATCCGAGCGTGCTCGAAAAGGCCGGGGCGGAAAACGCCGACCTGCTGATCGCCGCCACGACCAACGATGAGGTCAACATGGTGGCCTGCCAGGTAGCGCATACGCTGTTCAAGGTCCCGACCAAGATGGCCCGCCTGCGCGAGGCCGAATATACGAGTAATCCTTCGCTGTTCGCCCGCGACGAGATGGCCATCGATCTGGTGATTTCACCGGAGACGGAGGCCGCCAAGTCCATTATCAAGCGCTTCCAGATATCCTCGGCCGTCGACGCCCAGGACTTCGCCGATGGCAAGGTGCAATTGCTCGGCCTGCAGGTGCCACCGAAGGGAGCCATGGCCGGGGTGTCGCTGGCCGATATCGATGAGGTGTTGACAGATGTGCGCGCCTACGTGGTGGCACACGAGCACAACCATCGCTGGCGCGTCCCCGACGCCTCGACGGTGATGCTGGCCGGCGACAGCATCTATGTGGCGATCGACCGCCATCATGTGCAGAAGTTTCTTTCCAGCACCGGGTCCCAGCCGGCCCATGGCACCGGGCGGCACGTGATGATGGTCGGCGGCGGACACGTTGGCTATATCGTGGCGCAGGAGCTGGAGCGGCTCGGGGTATCCCTGAAGGTGATCGAACACAACCAGGGCAGGGCCGAGTGGCTGTCCGAACACCTGAGCCGCAGCGTGGTAATTCATGGCGATGCCATGGACCGTGAACTTCTCGAACAGGAATCGGCCGATCGCATGGAGCATTTCATCGCCCTGACCAACGATGACGAGACCAATATCCTGGCCAGCCTGATCGCCCGCCAGTACAAGATCCCCCACATCATCACCCTGGTGAATCGGGATATCTATACGGATCTGGTGCGTCAGATCGGGCTGAACGTGACAGTGTCACCCAAATTCACGACGTTCTCGTCCATCATGCGGCATGTGCGCAAGGGGCGCATCCTCGGCACCTCTCCGCTCGGCGATGGCACACTGGAGGTGATCGAGGCCGAGGCATTGCAAACGTCGAGCATCCTGAACAAGCCCCTCCAACAGCTGCAATTGCCACCGGGCACGGTCATCGGCGCCATCGTGCGCGACGAACAGGTCATCATCCCGGATGGCAAGACGACGATCCGTCCACATGACCGGGTGATCATGGTCGCCCAGAGCACCGCCATGCGGGCCATGGAAAAGCTGTTCGAAGTACACCTGGAATTCTTTTAAGACCTGTTCACGTAAAATGCGAACGAAGCGCTGCTGCCAGAAATGTTGCCAGGCAAGGCGCGAGGAGCGAAGTTTGGTGAATCCAGATAAACGACGAGCAACGCAGCATGGCGCCATTTCGGGCGCAGCCCTGCGGGGCCACAAAAACGGCCACGTCGCTGCGCTCGTATTTTATGTGAACAGGCCCTAAGCCATGCATCTTAGGGGGGTCATCTCCACGCTCGGCGTTCTGGTGGCGCTGTTCGGGCTGGGCATGCTGGCGCCAACCGGCGTCGATCTCTATTACGGCACCGGGCAGGCCCTGCATTTCGTGATCGCCAGCGTGATGGTGATGACGCTGGGGCTGGTCATGAGACGCCTGGGTGGCCCACTCGACTACCAGCTTAGCCACAAGGACGGTTTCCTGATCGTTTCCATTGCCTGGGTATTGCTATCCATCCTGGGTGCTGTACCGCTGTGGACCACGGGTACCTGCCATACCTTCTGGGATGGTTTCTTTGAATCCGCTTCCGGCCTGACGACGACGGGTTCGACCGTGCTCAGCGGGTTGGACACCATGCCGCCGGCAGTGCTGTTCTGGCGCTCAATGGAACAGTTTATTGGCGGCATGGGCATCATCGTGCTGGCAGTGGCCGTGATGCCGCTTCTTGGTGTCGGCGGCATGCAGTTGTTTAAGGCCGAGGTGCCGGGACCGGTCAAGGACAAGCTGACGGCGCGCGTGGCGGAAACGGCGAAGGCCTTGTGGTATATCTATTTCGGCATCAACGTACTCTGCGCCATCTCCCTGTGGATGGCAGGCATGAGCTGGTTCGATGCGATCAACCACGCCATGGCTACGGTCGCAACCGGAGGATTCTCGACCCATGACGCCAGCATCGGCTACTACCATTCCAAGCTGATTGACTGGACTGAAGTGATTTTCATGTTTATCGGCAGCGTCAATTTCAATCTGCATTTCGCAGCACTCAGGCGGGGCCTGTCGCTCGGGGCCTATCTTCGGGACGAGGAGTTCATGGCTTACATCAAGTGGCTGCTATTCCTCTTGCTTGCCATTGGTCTGGTGGCCGTTCCGTCGGGCGCCAGTATCTCCGACGTGGTGTTCAATACCGTATCGCTGGTTTCGACGACCGGCCTGGTATCGTCCGATTACAGTCTATGGCCGCCCGTGACGGGCATCCTGTTGATCATCGGCATGCTGATCAGTGGTTGCGCCGGATCGACCAGCGGCGGCGGCATCAAGGTGGTGCGCATGCTGTTGCTGTTCCGCCAGGGCAAGCGTGAGCTGCGCCGGCTTATTCATCCGCATGCGGTGATCCAGATCAAGCTTGGCCTGACGCGCATCCCGGAATCGGTCGTGCAGGCCCTGTGGGGCTTTCTGGCATTGTACGTCGTCTGCTTCGGCATCCTGGTCACACTGGTGGCATTGACCGGCGTGGACATGATCACATCCATTTCCTCGGTCGTGACCTGCGTGACCAACAGCGGTCCCGGATTCGGTCTGGTGGGGCCGTCCTCGAACTTCGGCAGCCTGCCTGCGGCGGCCAAAGGCATCCTGGCCTTCGCCATGATCATTGGCCGTCTGGAGATCTTCAGTTTCTTCGTGTTGCTGATTCCGGAGTTCTGGCGGCGGTAGCAGGCTCCAGGGCGACATTGATCAGGCCGCGCACCGGATCGGTGGATTCGATGCGCACGCGCAACCTGTCCCCCAGGTGATAGGCGTGACCGCCGCGGCGTGCCACGAGCCTGTGCCCGGTCTCATCCAGGATGTATTGCGATCCGAGGGTGTCGAGCGACAGCGAACCCTCGGCCAGGGTCGGCTGCAGTTCGACGAACAGGCGACGCTTGCTCATGCCGGAGATCACCGCGTCGAAATCCTCACCGACGTCCTTTGCGTGATACAATGCCGCCAGCATGGCCTGGATATCCCATTCCGACTGGGCCTGCTTGCGTTCCTGGGCCGAGGTGATCTCTCCGATGACGGGCAGTTCCGATGCCGGAAGCAGTGCATCCGGCGACTCTCCGCGCAGCATGGCCTTCAGACGGCGGTGCACGCTCAGATCGGCATAGCGGCGGATCGGGCTGGTGAAATGGCAATAGGAGCGGTAGGCCAGTCCGAAGTGACCCAGATTATCCGGCGTATAGCGCGCCTGCTGCATGGCGCGCAGGATCAGCCGATGCAGCACATGCGCCACCGGGGAGTCCGATGCCTGTTCCAGGATACGCTCAACATCGGCTGGCTTCAGGGTTCTGCCCGGCTTGTCGGGAAGTGACAGATCGAACGGGGCGAGGAAATCGTTCAGATTCTGCACCGCCTCGGGCTTGGGCGGGGCATGCACGCGATACAGCAGCGGTAGCTGCCGCTCCTCGAAGTATTCGGCCATGGCCGTGTTGGCGGCAAGCATCATCTCCTCGATCAGGCGATGTGAGACGAGGCGCTCCTGCACATCGAGTGCACGCACCATGTTGTCATGTAATACGGCGCGTACCTCGGGCAGATCGAGATCCAGGGCGCCGCGTTTCTTGCGCAGCTTTTCCAGCATGCGGAACAGCCGTTCGGCATGATGAAGCATGCCGCGCACGGATGCATCAGAGACGGCGCCGGCATCCCCGTTCCGCAGCCAAGCGCTGACCTGGCGGTAGGTCAGGCGGGCACGCGAACGGATGACGGCTTCATGCACCTGCACGGCCCGGCGGGTGCCGTTGGCATCGAAACGCATGCGCACCACCATGGCCAGCCTCGGCACATCCGGATTCAGCGAGCAGACGCCGTTGCTCAGGCGTTCCGGCAGCATCGGGATGACGCGGTCGGGGAAGTAGAAGGAATTGCCGCGTTCGCGCGCCTCGCGATCCAGGGCCGAGCCGGGGCGGACGTATTCGGCAACATCGGCGATGGCCACCCAAACCTCGAAGCCTTCGCCACGCGGATGAACGCAGATGGCATCGTCGAAATCCCGGGCATCCTCGCCGTCGATGGTGACGAACTCCAGGTGAGTGAAGTCGGCATGCTGCGGAAAACGGGCGGGCACGACCTCGGGATCGATGTCCTCCGCCTCCCGCAGTACGTCGGCCGGAAAGTCTCCCGGCAGGCCGTTCTCCGCCACGATCAGGTCGATCAGCTTGGCCGGTTCCAGGATGTCGCCGAGCACGCCGACGATGCGGCCCCGCAGCGGCGTGCTGCCGCGTTCGATGCGCACGCGTACCCAGTCGCCATCGTGGGCACCCGCCGCATCCTTCGCCTTGACCAGGATACTCTGCGGCATGCGCTTGGAGCGCGGTTCCACCATGCCAATGCCGCCGCGGATACTCAACTGTCCGACCAGGATATCACTGGCCTCGCGCACGATGCGGATCAGCTCGGCGGAGATGCGGCCGCGTCGCCGCACCATACGCACCTCGACCACATCGCCGTGCATCAGACCGGCGGTTTCGCTGGCCGGCAGAAACAGGTCTTTATCCTGTCCCTGCACGCTGACGAAACCGAAGCCGTCCGGATGCAGGCTCAGGGTGCCGATGAAGCTTCGCTGGTGGCCGCCGGCTGTAAATTGTCGGCCCTGCCTTCTGAGCTCCCCGTCGGCCAGCATCTGTTCGACGGCCTGCTCCAGGGCTTTGCGTTCCCCGGCCTGGTGCAGGTGCAGGGATTTGGCCAGTTCACCCATGCCGCCGCGACCGTCCGGCATCCGCCGGATCGCATCCAGCACCTGTTGAGGGCGGATGCGCGCTGGCGACGGATGCCGGCGGCCGCTGTGCTGATCATGGCGGCGGTGTTCACGATTCTTTCTTGACACGTAGGTGCTCCATTTTACTATTCCGGCCCTTGCTGCGGCTTGCCGCATGCGGGATCGATGCCGAGGTGGCGGAATTGGTAGACGCGCTGGCTTCAGGTGCCAGTGGCCTTACGGTCGTGCTGGTTCGACTCCAGTCCTCGGTACCATGATCGGATATCCGGCCACAAGCCCGGCGTTTCGGCGCCGGGCTTTTTTGGAAGCGGCGCCGAATGTATGCAAGCTAGCAGAAATCACTAAGTAAATCGCCTGTCTTGTAGCCAGTCTTCACCTTACCCATAATGGGGAATATGGATACGGCAATGGCGCTCGAACGACAGGACAGGATCACCGGCATATTGCAGCGGTTGGCCATGCTGCGCGGCTGGTCGCCGCGAACCACCGAATCCTATTACCACGATATCCTTCACGCCGACGACCATTTGCGGGCGCGATTGCATACCGATGTGTTCGCCGCCGATCGCGAACAGGTGTTGCAGTATTTTTCCGCCCTGCGCCAGCTTGATTTCCGGGAATCCACCATCCAGCGCCGCCGCAGCGCCCTGGCCACCTGGTTCGCTTTCTTGCAGGAGGAAGGCCTTCGGCACGACCATCCGGCCCGGCAGTTGCCGAAGATGCGCAAGAGCCGGCCGCTGCCGAAGCTGATGAACGAGGCGGATGTCGAGCGCCTGCTGCTGGCACCCGATACCGCCACCATCATCGGGGTGCGCGATCGCTGCATGCTGGAACTGCTGTATGCCACCGGCCTTCGCGTCAGCGAGCTGGTCGGACTGACCATGGGCAGCGTGGATATGCATGGCGGACTGGTGCGCGTCATCGGCAAGGGAGACAAGGAACGCCTGGTACCGTTCGGCGAGGAGGCCGCGCGTTGGGTTCGTGCCTGGCTGCAAAGGCGGCCAGCTGTGAACAGCGCCCATCTGTTTCCGGGCCGGCACAGGCGTCCGATGACCCGCCAGAACTTCTGGCAGCGCCTGCGCCTGCATGCCCGGCAGGCCGGGGTCGTTCCGGTCCCATCGCCTCATACCCTGCGCCATGCCTTTGCCACCCACCTGCTGAATCACGGTGCTGATCTGCGGGCGGTGCAAATGCTGCTCGGCCATGCCAACATCAGCACCACCGAGATATATACCCATGTGACGCGGGCGCGGTTACATGAATTGGTGAACCACAGTCATCCCCTGGGAGGACAGGCATGAACACCGGCCATGCTGTCAGCGAGAAGCTGAAGGCCGCGCGCAAGGCGGTCTTGCGCAAGTCGTTTTCCGAGGCCAAGGACCTGTTTGCCGAGGTGCTGCAGCACACGGCCATGCAGTCGGACATCGATGTCCGTCTCCGGCATGCCTACTGTGCCGAACAGTCCGGCGATTATACCGATGCGCTGGCATCCTATCGGCAGGTGGTGACGACCTATCGCGACACCGGCGAGACCGCGGCTGCAGAAAAGCTGCTGGCACGGATCGAGGATTTGGAGCAGGCCGGGCTGGAGGCATTGCAGAGCGAAAAGAATGTGGCGGCTTCGGAGATCAGGGCGATCGGCGTGAATGTCCCGCCGATGGAACGGCAGGCATTGATCCGGCGCTTGTGCCAGATCGGTATCCCCAGGCATCTGGAGCACGGTGACATGCTGTACCGGGCCGGTGATACGCCCGCGCAGCTGTGGCTGCTCAAGTCCGGTACCCTGAACGTGCACATCGAGGGCTATGAGGATCAGTCCCAGCTTGCACCGCGCCAGGATGGAATGATGCTGGTTGGCGAAGGCGGGTTCTTTACCCAGCAACGGCGGGTGGCAACGGTGACCACGGATGGCGTGGCGGAACTGGTGGAGATTTCGCGTGATGTGGTGACGATTGAGCAGCATGCCGATCCGTCGTTTGCGGCGGCCATGGATGCGCTGCTGCTTGATTACTGGATCGAGCCGGTATTGTCGCGGCACGATATCTTTGAACGCGTCAACGATGTGGATCGTCGCCGGCTGGCGCACGAGTTTGAGAAGATTGAGATCGATGCGGGGCAGACGCTGATCGAGCCCGGAGAAGAGCAGGATGCGGCCTACATGCTGTTGTCGGGCTGTGGATTTTTGACGCATGCCGGTCAGGGTGGCGGCGACACCCTGATGCAGGATTCGGGCGAGTTCACCACCAGCCTGTTTGCCGGTGACATGATCAATATGGGGGGATTACTGCACGGCTTTGCCAGCCCATACAGGGTGGTGGCGGCGACACCGCTGCAATTGCTCAGACTGACCCGCGAGAGGTTCGAACCCTATACCATGCGGCGTTCATGGATCATCGATGCGATCAAGAAGGTCGCCCGCAAGCCCGCGCACCGGCAGATCCTGAAACCGGATGAGTCCTATATGTGGCATGTCGACCGGAATGTCGACATCATGATATGAAGGCCGGACAGCCGGCATACGATTACAGCGAGGTGTTCCGGGGTGCCCGGGAGGCGGCCAACGGCGGGGATTTCCGCAGGGCGCGTCAACTTTACGGCGAATTGCGCAAAACCCGGGAAGGCGGCCAGGACAAGGAGGTGCAGCTGCACTACGCCTATGCCTGCGAGCGTACGGGTGATCTAGGGGAGGCGCTCGAGGCCTACCGGCAGTTGATCCAGCAATATCATCTCGCTGCCGATGATAACAATCTGGTCGAACAGAACATGAGGACCCTGCGCCAGTTGGTGACCACCCAGGAAGTGCAGGCCGACCGCATGCTGCAGTTTGGTCGGGACGCCGATGAGGCGCGTCTGGTCCTTCGCCTGTTCAAAGATGCCGGTAGCTGCAAGCTCGATCCTGGTGATCTGCTTTGCCGGGCCGGCGATGTGGCAGGGCAGATGTGGCTGTTGGTCGACGGCAGTATCGACGTGATCGTGCCGGGGCAGGGCATTTCCCGGGTGAAGGGAACGGCGAACCGCCCCTGTCTTCTCGGAGAGTTGCCCTATTTCACCCTGATGCGCCGGGCCGCCGACCTGTGCGCGGCCACGCAGATCACGGTGCTGGAATTGCCGTACGGACTCATTCCGCAAATCGTGCAGGACGAACCGGATCTCTCGCTGCTGCTTGAGCATCTGTTCCGGCATCGCCTGGTATTGAAGGTGCTGTCCAAGCACAGCATATTCAAGCTGCTCAACGAAGTGGATCGTCGCCGTATCGCCATGATCTTCAAGAATTCACAGCTGGATCCAGGGGAGGTGCTGGCCGAGCAGGGACAGGAGGTGCCCGAGGCCTTCATGGTCCAGGCTGGTACCTTGCTGCTGCTGCGCATCACTGCCGAGGGCAAGGAGGAGCTGGTCGGCAGCATGCAAGCCGGAGATATGTTCCACCTGGGTGGGCTGTTGCGCGGTTTCCATGCCCCCTACCGCATCGTCGCCGGTACGCCGGCAAGGCTGTTGCGCCTGCCGCGTGTCCGGTTCGAGCCGTTCATGCTGCGCCGCCCATGGCTGGTCAAGGCCCTGATCAAGCGCAGCCGCATGCCGGGGGAAAGTCAGATCATGCACCCGGAGGCCGATAACATCTGGGACGCGGATCGTTACGTCGATATGGAGCATCCCTTGGGTTGATCATTCTCCGGACTTGGCTACCTTCTGTAGGCACAAGGAGGTAAAACATGACCAACCCGGAGGCTTCCACCCCCAAGCTGGTTCCCGGCCTGGCCGGCATTCCGATTGCTGAATCGGCCATCTCCTTTATCGATGGCCAGCGGGGGCATCTTGAGTACCGCAGCATCGATATCGAGGCCCTGGCGGAGCGGTCGACTTTTGAGGAAACCGCCTATCTGTTGAACTATGGGCAGCTGCCGACACGCAGCCAGCTTGCCGAGTTCGACAACGGCCTCAGACATCACCGCCGCATCAAGTACCGCATCCGCGACATGATTAAATGTTTTCCGGAGTCGGCGCATCCGATGGAGGCCCTGCAGGCCTGTGTGGCGGCATTGGGCATGTTCTATCCGATCCCCCGCAGCCTGGATTCCGGCGTGTTCGATGAGGAGGTGGTGCGCTTGGCTTCGCTGCGCCTGATCGCCAAGATGCCGACCCTGGTAGCGGCCTATGCGCGCATGCGCCATGGCGATGATCCGATCGCGCCGCGCGATGATCTGTCGCACGCCGCCAATTTCCTGTACATGCTGACAGGCGAGGAACCGGACGAATTGCGCCAGCGCGTGATGGACGTGGCGCTGATCGTGCATGCCGAACACACGATGAATGCCAGTACCTTTGCCATGCGTGTCACCGCCTCGACCCTTGCTGATCCTTATACCGCGATCAGTGCCGCGATCGGTGCCCTGTCCGGGCCGTTGCATGGCGGGGCCAACGAGGACGTGCTGAAGATGCTGGATGCAATCGAAACGCCCGATCATGTCGAGCCTACGATTAGGCACATGATGGCCAACAAGGAAAAGATCTCCGGCCTCGGGCATCGCGTCTACAAGACGAAGGATCCGCGCGCCACGCTGCTGCAGGAACTGTATGGGCAGATGGCTGAACGCTACGGTGCGGATCGCACCTATGAGGTGGCCAGCCGCATCGAGGCGCTGGTGGCGGACAGCCTCGGTGCCAAGGGCATCTGTCCGAACGTGGATTTCTATTCCGGTATCGTCTACCGCAAGCTCGGCTTCGACCCGAGCCTGTTCACGCCGATCTTTGCCATGGCCCGCGTGGCCGGCTGGCTGGCGCACTGGCGCGAACAGTTGCCGCACAACCGTATTTTCCGGCCGGTGCAGATTTACACCGGCGGGCACGATCAGCCCTATATCCCGATCGGAGAGCGGGGATGACTGCGGATCGCTACGCGCGCATCGCCATCGTCACTGGGGCATCGTCGGGTATCGGCGAGGCGACGGCGAGGCGTTTTGCAGCCGAAGGATTCGGCGTCGTCGGCAATGCGCGCCACGCGGCAAAGCTCAAGCAGATGGAGCAGGAGTTGGGAGCCGGTTTTTGCGGCGTCGCCGGCGATGCCGCCGACGATGCGGTGATCGATCGGATGTTCGCCGCTGCGGTCGAGCATTACGGACGCCCGGCCGATGTCGTGGTCGCCAATGCCGGCAGGGGATTGGGCGGCTCGGTCACCGAGGCTGAACTGGATCGGTTCGAGGATATCCTCAGGCTCAATGTGCGGGGCACGCTGGCGCTGATGCAGAAGGCGGCCAGGCAGATGGTGGAGAAGCAGGCGTCCGGCTTCCCGGGCGCCGCCGCCGATATCGTCGTCGTCGGCTCGGTCGTAGGCCGGCATATCTCGCCGTTCAGCGCCGTATACGGCTCCACCAAGTTCGCCGTGCATGGGCTGGTGGAGGGCCTGCGGCGCGAGGTCGGGCCGAAGGGTGTGCGTGTGACCCTGGTGGAGCCCGGCGTCGTGGCCAGCGGTTTCCAGGATGCCGCCGGCTATGGTGGCGACCAGGTGCAGCAGTTCGATGCGAAATTCGGGCCTTTGCTGTACGGGGAGGATATCGCGGATGCCATCCATTTCGTCGTTACCCGGCCCCCGCACGTGCACGTCAGCGACATCATGGTGCGTCCGACCCGGCAGGATTATCCTTGATCCAAAGCATTGCCGGGACGTAGTTCAAGGCAGGTGATGCGTCTGCAGCAAGGCCTGCAGCGATTGCTCCGCCCGGCGCGCCAGCCGCCGCACATGCAGGAAGCGCATCAGGCGGATCGTTGGCTTCATGGCGAAGAAGATACTGCCGACCAGGAATAGCCAGGAGCCGGTATTCTGGTAGCCGGGGTATAGGAAGAAGATGCTGCCGGCAACAAACATCAGGGCGGCAGCGAAATCGACCAGCAGGTGGGCCCAATTGTAAAGGGCGTGCTGGGCTGGTGTCAGACCATCGCGGATTTCTTCGTCACTGGCCATGGTTCCTCCTTCTGCAAGGGGACAAGCGAACCAGAGACGTGGTTTCAGGTCAAATCCGTGGCCGCGCGCGGCTCAGCGGCAGGCGGTGCCGCTACTCCAGCGAGATGACGACCCGTTCATGTTTCTTGTGATCCTCGACGTCTACCAGGGTGCCATGGGCGTCGGGGTTCTCGGACAGCCGGATGATCTCCTCCAGATCGATGCCTTCCTTCTGCAGGGCCTCGATCGCCTGCTGCGGGATCAGCCTGGAGGCGATTCTCAGCACCCCGCCGGGGATCGTGACCGTGGTGTCCGGCGCCGAGCCGCTTCCCGTGAACGTCCTGATCTTCAGATTCGCCATGGTTACCCTCCTTCCATCAGCCTGTCCGGAATACACCCCTGACATAGCGGATCTGGTCCTCTTCGAGGCAGCGCCTGGCATTGCCGGCCTTTTGCGCGAGATTGTCGACGTACACACCCAAGCCGAGTTGCCCCTCGGAGGCTGGCGTGGAGCTGGCGGTGCTTCTGCTGGGTTGTGAGTCGCTGACATCCTTTAAGCATTCGCGGGTGAATCCAAGTTCACCGAGCATCGACTGCATTTCCATGGCGGTCATAAGGAAGTTGTCGGCTGGGCTGCTTGCCCAGGGAAGCGGAAAATGTGTCGTGGCTTCTTGCCCGGCGGCGACTTCCTGGAAAGCGAAACGGCCACCCGGCCTGAGGACTCGGGTAATTTCCTCGTAAAGCCTTTGTTTGTTCTCGATGTTCATACCAACGTTTTGCATCCACACAACGTCGAACGCATCGTCGGCATAGGGTAGGTCCAGCGCACTGCCCTGCCGCACGTCGATCTGGTTATCCAGGCCGGTGGTGCGATTCAGCAATTCTGCGCCTATGCAGTAATCGATGGACATTTCAATGCAGTCGACCGTACAACCACACTCGACCGCGAGGAGCCTGGCGCAACCCCCAAGGCCCGCGCCGATATCGAGAACGCGGTCGCCGTTTTGAATGTTCGCCATCTCCATCAATTCCTGCGACGCCCGCAGTCCGCCCGTATGAAAATGATCGAGCGGCGCGAGCGCTTCGGGTGACAGTCGTTGATCCGGATTCAGGCCGGCTGCGCGCAACCCCGCCAGAATTCGTGCTTCGATGTCGTTCGCGGAATAGTGGGTCTCCAGACCAGCCATGATTGTCCTCCTTGCTCAGTCCGGGATGTCACGAGCATGGCCAGCTGTGTCAGCGATTCCTGCCAGCCAAGATAGCAGGCCTCGAGCGGGATGGCCTCGGGCAGACCCTGCTGCACGATGGAGAGCTCGGTGCCACAGAAAACGGGCTTCAGCGTCACGGTGGTCTGCATTTCGCCTGGCAGGTCCGGATTCTCGAAGCTATCCGTGTAGCGGATACGCTCGTTGGGCACCAGTTCCAGGTACTTGCCGCCGAAGCAGTTGCCGTTGCCGGTGGAGAAGTTGGTGAAGCTCATGCGGAAGCCGCCGCCCTCGACCGGATCCATCTGGTGCACCGTGCAGGTGAAGCCGTGCGGCGGCAGCCACTTGGCCATCGCCTCGGGTGTCAGGAAAGCCCGGTATACCTTCTCGGGCGTGCTGCGCAGTACGCGGTGCAGCCGGACAGTATTGGATGACATGATGGCGCCTCCTTTCAGCACGCATCTGTCATTGAAGTGGGGTGGCTATAAAAACGCAAGGAGTGGCCGAAAATAGCTGCCGCGGGCAATAAAAAAGGGCTGACGACATTTAGCCGTGAGCCCTTGCTGGTTATGGTGGCCAGGGATGGAATCGAACCGCCTACACGAGGATTTTCAGTCGTATATCTAAAGGGATGATCCATATATAGAAAGCGCCATTGGGATGCTGCATCTCGGTCGCCTGTTCGGCTGGCGTGTCCTGGTCCTCATTCACAACAAGCGAACAATTCGGAAGTACGAAGAGATCCTCGGCATCAATATCCGCGAAGCATTCCCGGAAGAGGGGCCCCTGGTGGAGAAATCGCTCGGATATACTTCGGCCAAAAAGCTCGGAGATTTTTGGAAGGCCGCGAGAGGCGAAGTCAAAATCGAAGGCCGCCGGGACATCACCGACTAAAAGGCGTATATTGAACTCAAAACAACTTGGCATTGCATCAGTCCGTCAAGCTGTGGGGGACACATTGAATCCAGGATATCTCTATGTATTGGTTCACCCGTCTAATCCAGACCTCTACAAGATCGGACAAACTAACCGCAACCCCGAGGAACGTTTGGCCGAGCACAATAGCAACTATCAGGAATACACGGGCCAGATTGTCAAAGAGACTGGTCAGAAATGGATACTGAAGGAATACATTGAAGTCTCTGATCCGTATTGGGCCGAAACGGTTTTTTGGCAAGCAACACCTTTGGGAACTCCCCCAATTCGACGCGGAATTGAAGTTGAAAAGATGAAATGGGAATGGGTACAGGCAGGTTTGGACGCAGCAAAGAAAGCGGGCATACATCCGCCTCCGAAATTCCGAACAACGTCAGTGAGAAACCAGGAATGGATGACAAAGCAGTTGGAAGGAACCGGGATTACCATGATCGGGCGTTATCGTGGACTTGCTACGGTTGTGGACTTCCAGTGTTCAAAGGGTCACGTATTCAAGAAATCAGCAGGCGTATTCGCGAAGGGTAGTAGGTCATGCCCGTTGTGCAGCTTGCAGCAAGAATCCAATTTAGCCAGTAATGGGTAGTCGATGCCATTGACAAGGGGGTAACTGATACCCCTTAGATTGTCGGAATCGGTTAGATATACGGCACAAATCTGTCACAGGCAATAAAAAAGGGCTGACGACGTTTTGTCGTAAGCCCTTGATGTAGTGGTGGCCAGGGACGGAATCGAACCGCCGACACGAGGATTTTCAGTCCTCTGCTCTACCAACTGAGCTACCTGGCCCTTGGATGGTCAATCGGGGTGGCGATTTATACTGGCTATGCCTGCCTGCTGCAAGCCGCAAATCGTGTACGGGGCGCAATAAGAAGCCCGGCACGCGGCCGGGCTTCGACGATCCCGTTGGGGATCAGAATTGTACGCGGTAATGGGGGTCGCTCCAGCACTTCGGCAGTGCTTCTCCCGATGGAAACGCCAGATTCGATTTCTCCACCTTCACCGGGTCGCCGACCTCTTCGCCGGCCTGGTAGCGCACCATCAGTTGCTGCGCATGCGGGTCGATCAGCGCCGATACATCCACGACCTCGGCAAGATCACCCGACGACTTGTCCTTCAGGAACATGACACTCCCCTTTCCCGCGTTCGTGCTTGTTGTTAGTCAAGCACAGACGGCCGGGACTGTCCAGAATCGCTCAAGGATTCTGGGCCGTTGAGTCCGCTCCGGCCGGAGGCGCAGGGGGGGCGAGCAGCACGATGTCGATGCGCCTGTTTTTCGCCCGTCCTTCCGGCGTGTCGTTGACGGCGATCGGCCTGTCCTTGCCATAGCCGACGGCAGTAAAGCTGTGCGTATTGGCGTCGCTCATGCGGTCCACCAGATATCCTTGCACCGCCTGGGCCCGGCGGGTGGACAAGACCTTGTTGTATTTGTCGGCGCCGATCGAATCGGTATGGCCTTCCACGCGCACCGCCCGCTTCGGGAACAGTTGGATGGATTTCATGACATTGTCCAGGATGGGATAGGTTTTCGGCGGAATGACGGCGCTGCCGCTGCGGAAATTCAGGCCGGTCAGGCGCAGGATGACGTCCGCGTCCGGCGTCAGCAGGATTTCCACCTTGTTCGGGTCGAACAATTTGGTCAGGCGCTTGATCTTGGCCTCGGCCTCGCGCTTGAGCTCGAGCTTGCGCCGAATCGCCGCCATATCGGTCAGCTCACCCTGGGATTGGGCCAGCTTCTGACTCAGCTGCTTGAGCTGCGCATCCGTATCGGCAATGCGGCCTTCGTAATTGTTTTTCATGTCCTGCACCGCCTGCTTGAGCATGGCCACCTGTTGTTCCGGCGTCTGGGAGCGAGACAGCTGGATGCCAAGGGCGGCGCCCAGCATGCGCATACGCGCATCCTCGGTGTCCATCCATTGCTCCAGCGAAGCGGGATTGCGGTTGAATTTGTTGCCGAGAGCGGCGATGCGCATCGAGCGTACGGCCTCCTCGGTGCCGTGCTGCGACAGGGCGTAGGCCTGGGCCTGGTCGTTCGGGTTGTTGCGGATCAGGGTACTCAGCTGTTGGTTGGCCTTGACGGCCTCGGAGAGGGCCTTCGGCGCATATTCGCGAGCATTTACCCGGCGGGCGCCGGCGATGGCATTGGTGATCGGGCGGCCGAACTGGTGGCGCGCCGCCACGACCTGTGCCGCGTATACGGTGCCCATGGCGATCTTGGCATCGCGGTCGGCCCGCTTCATGTCGTCGTCTTCGACTGCGGCCACCACATGCGAGAAGTCCTTTTCCGCCCGCTGCTGCAAATCCTGGCGCGTGTTCTTGGAGCTGATCAGCTCCATGCGGTCGCGCGCCTCGACCAGGTGGGAGAAGTGCGTGCTCACCAGCTGGGAGATTTCGGAGGCCTTCTTGGCTTCCGCGGCGGCGGTGTCGAGATCGTTGATCACGGCCTTCGGATCGCCCTGGGCGGAGGCCAGTGCCTTGGCATCGGCCAGGGCGCTGCGCGCCTTGGCATAGTGTTCGGGGGAGAACTCGGCAGCCCGTAGCTGCTGGGCATCATTGATCAGGGTCTGCACGTCTTCCACCGTCGTGGCATGGGCCATGGATGCCGCGCCCGCAATGGTAAGACCGGCCAGGGCCGACAGCATGATTCGTTTCATCTCATCCACCTCGTATCGAAATTCGCCATGAGAATATGAAGATAGCCGGATCGCCGCAATATGAGGTGAATCACACTCATCCGCCGCCCACAGATCCCTTTGTTCCTGGCGCCAATGATGGCACAAATACGGTTTGGCGGTAGTAGGCAAGTTCGGCCACGGATTCGCGAATGTCGTCCATGGCCAGATGCGCGGAACGCTTGGTCGGTGGCGAGATGCCCGCATACCAGCGCCGGGCCAGCTCCTTGATGGTGCTGACATCGATATTGCGGTAGTGCATGTAGGCCTCGAGCTTCGGCATGTGTCTGGCCAGGAATCGGCGGTCCTGATGAATCGAGTTGCCGCATAGTGGGGAGGTGCGTTCGGGCACAAAGCGGCGCACGAAATCCAGTGCCATCGATTCGGCGGTCAACATGTCGGTATCCGACTGACGCACGCGCGTGCTCAGGCCGGAGGCGCCGTGATGTTCCTTGCACCAGTCGTTCATGGCCGACAATACCGATTCGTCTTGATGGATGGCGATCGAGGGCCCTTCGGCGACGATATTCAGCTCGGCATCGGTGATCAGGATGGCCATCTCCAGGATGGTGTCGCTGTCCGGATCCAGGCCTGTCATCTCCAGATCCATCCATACCAGGTGGTCGGGGTTCTGCCGCGTCCGGGATTGCATGCGTTGAATCTAGATGGTTTTGAGGCCGATGGCACGCGCCAGGGTGAGCAATTCCGGCCCGGCCCCGGCAAAGCGGATGCCCTGGATATCCCAGGCACGGCGCACGGCGTAATGCCGGCGCTGGGTGCGGAAGACGGCGGCCAGGCCTGCATCATCCAGCGTCAACGCCGCCCTGAGCGTCATGTCATCACGGCCGATCGGATACAGCGTCGTGGCAGCCCGGTGCAGATCGAGCCAGGTATCGCCGGTGCACGGGATGTCATGGGTGGCCGGGATCGGGGCAGGCAGTTGCGTTACCGAGTCCCAGGCCGATGGGCAGCCCAGGAAGGCGCACAGCGCCTGATAGACAAAACGGGTATTGGCCGCCTTGCCGTCCAGCGAGTGGCCGGCGATGTGCGGGGTGGCGATGCTCACCCCGGGATGGGCGAGCAGGCGCCGGGAGATGCCCGGTTCGTGTTCCCAGCAATCGAGCACGGCGAAACGACCGGGGTCGATATCCAGCCAGTCGGCCAGCGCCTCGTTGTCGATGACGGCGCCGCGGGCGGTGTTGATGATGCCGTGGCCACAAAAGGCGTTCAGGGTGCGGGAGTCGAGCAGATGCCGGGTGGCGTCGGGCGGCTCCGTACTCAGCGGGGTGTGCAGGGTCAGAACATCGCAGGCGCCCAGCAGCATTTCCAGTTGCGAAAAGTCGCTCTCCTTCTCCCGGCGGGCACGCGGGGGATCGTTTCTAAGCACGCGCAACCCCAGGGCCTCGGCCATGTCGGCGATGCGGCCACCAATGCGTCCGACGCCGATGACGCCCAGGCAAAGGCCGGGCAAGGCGATGATACCGCGCGCGTGCAGATCGAGCAGGGACGTGACCCAGTACTCCACCACCGAACCGGTCGAACTGCCGGCGGCCGAGACGAAGGCGATGCCCTGATCGCTGAGCCAGGCCTGGTCGACATGGTCGTCACCGACGGTGGCGGTACCGACGAAGCGGACCGGTGAACCGGCCAGCAATGCGGCGTCCACGCGGGTGGAGGAGCGGACCACCAGCACATCGGCGTGGCGCAGCAGCGCCGGGGTGATCGCCTTGTGCTCGACGACGGTCAGCTCCGTGGCATAGCCGGGGAAGTGTGCGAAGGCGTCTGAGACCCCCCAGATATGGGCGTCGGCGACGATGCGCAGGAGCGGCAGGGGCATTACAGGCTGCGGATGCGCTTGATCAGGCCGGTACTGGAATAGCCCTCGACAAACGGAATGACAACGACCTCGCCGCCCCAGGCACGTACATCCGCGGCTCCGACAATATCCTCAGGGCGGTAATCGCCACCCTTGGCCAGGATGTCCGGTTGCAGCGTACGGATCAAATCCAGCGGGGTATCCTCGGCGAACGGCACCACCAGATCGATCGCCTTCAGGGCTTCGAGCATCACTGCGCGATCCGCCAGCGGGTTGATCGGGCGCTGGGATCCCTTCAGACGCTGGATGGAATTGTCATCGTTCAGGCCGACGATCAGCCGGTCGCCGAGGGCACGGGCCTCGCTCAGGTAGGCGATATGTCCCGGGTGCAGCAGATCGAAGCAGCCATTGGTGAATACCACGCGCAGACCCGAATGCTTCCAGCCTTCAATCAGGGTGCGGGCATGTTCCCAGGTTTCCAAGTTATGCCCTCGCTATTCGGAACGGAGCAGGTCGACCACGTCGGTGACGCCGTCGACGGCGCGGGCCAGCATCACGGCCCGTTGCCTCTGATGGGGCTGTTTGACGATGCCCTGCAGGTAGACTTTGCCATCCACGGTTTCAACATGGATGCTGAGTCCGGACACGATCGGGTCCCTGAGCAGGGCGGCCTTGACCTGGGCGGTGATCCAGCTGTCGGAGATGAAATCGGAAAACTTCGGCTTGCCGATGATGATCTGCGAATCCACCGATGTGATGCCGCTGAAACTGCGGCAGATGGCAACGGCGCGGTCGATCTGGTTCTGGGTCGGCAGGTAGCCGGTCAGGGTGGCCACACCGTCGATGACCTCGACGTTGATCCAGCGCGACGGCATGTCCTGTTCGGCGATCAGCCGGGCCTCGATGCGCGCGGCCAGATCGACATCGTCCAGATGTTCCCCGACCGGTCTTTCGTCGCCGGCAGCGCTGACCGCTGCCGCACCGCCGCCGGTGATGGCGGTGGCCACGCAGCCGTTCAGGGCCAGGATCACGAGCATCAGGGTGCAAAGCCGTAACAGCATGATTACTTCAATATGTGGCTGAGAATATAGGCCAGCACCAGGCAGATCAGGGCGAGGGCGACGAAGAGGGGGATCTTCGATTTTTCCGATCGCTTGTTCCAGTCGTATTGCTCTGCCACCGGGATAGATCGCTCAGGCGACATCGCGTTCCAGGATTTCGAGCACCGATGAGAACAGCAGCGGCACGATGATCTCGTCCGGTCCAGTGAACCGGTAGCCGTGACCCTTCGGATGCGACAGATGCTCGGCCAGGCCAGCACCATGAGCGCCGCCGGCCTGGTCGATGACGGCGACACTCATCTTTTCGATGCTGTGCCCGAGGTTGCGCGCGGCATCCACGGCATGCTGGAATACATAGGGCAGGATGACATCCGAGGCCACATTGATCACTACACCGCCGCTGGCCGCAGCCATCATCGACACCAGCAGGCGGAAGTCCGTCATGCCGGTGGCGCCGAGAGATTCGCCGTGGGCGGCCGGATGCAGGTTGAAGGCATCGGCGCCGATGGCCGGATGCACGGTGGCCGGGATATCGTGGCGGGCGGCGGTGGCCAGCAGCGAGTGGTCCAGGTGCTGGGCATCTTCGGCGTCCAGCAGCTTGCTGCCCACGCTGCGGCCGATACCCCATCCCTCGCCGGCACCGAAGGCGATGGCTTCGTTGATCAGGATGCCGGTTTCCTGGCTGATGCGCAGCACGCCGTCATTCTCATCCTTGGGCCGGCGCCCCACCGTATGGCCGCTGAGGGCAATTTCGACGTCCTGCAGCAGGGCGGCGCCGGTCAAGGCCATGCCGCTGATGATGCGCAGTTCGATCAGGCGGTTCAGCAAAGGGGTCAAACCGGCATCGATGACATGCCCGCCACACCCGACGATCACCGGCTTGCCCTGGCGCTTGGCCGAAACGATGGCGTCGCGCAGGCTGAACAGGTCGCGCACGGCGCCAAGGTTGGGCAGCGAGCACAAGAAATCGCTGAACCGGTCCCCCTGTCTGTAGGGAGCGCCGAAGTCCTGTTCGTCACTGTCGGACTTTCGCTTGGCCAGCGGCACGGTGCTCAGATTATCCAGGGAAAGGGGGTTGATGCTCATGGCTTGTCTCCATAGAGGGCGTCGTCGATCAGGGTGCATATCAGGTGCAGGCAGGTGATATGCATCTCCTGGATGCGCGGCGTCGAGTCGTGCGGGATGTTCAGGTGCGCGCTGATCTTTGTCATGCGCCCGAGTTCGCCGCCGTCCCGGCCGGTCAGGGCGATGGTGTGCATGCCCAGCGCCGCCGCCACCTCGGCCGCCGCCACCACATTGCGCGAGTTACCGCTGGTCGAGATGGCCAGCAGTACGTCGCCGGGACGACCCAGCGCCTGTACCTGCCGGGAGAAGATATCGTCGAAGGCGTAATCATTGGCGATGCTGGTGATCACCGAGGCGTCGTGGGTCAGGGCCACCGCGGCCAGGCCGGGTCGCTCCCGTTCGAAGCGGTTGACCAGTTCGCCGGAGAAATGCTGGGCGTCGGCCGCCGAACCGCCGTTGCCGCAGGCAAGGATCTTGCCGCCACGCTGCAGGGATTCGCTCATGTACTGTGCCGCCTGGATCAGCGGGCCGGTCAGCGTCTCCCGGCATTGCTGCCTGAGGCGGATACCCTCGTCCATGGCCTGAACTATCGTGTCGTGCATTCGTTCCTCTATCTGAATATATCCGGCATGTGCTCAATGCGGGTGATGGACCAGCCCCCCAGGCCGAACGCTTGGGAGAGAATGATCAAATCAAACCGGCATTGCAATCCCGCCAGGTGAGGGTGGCCGGCAAGCCAGGCCGTGGCCGCCGCCCGCAGCCGCGTGCATTTGTCCGGCGTCATGGCCAGCAGGCCGCTTTCGCGCGCACGGTGGGTCTTGACCTCTACGAAGGCTAGCAGCTGATCCTTGCGGGCCACGATGTCCAACTCGCCGCTGGCGGCCCGAACATTGCGGGCGAGGATGGTGTAGCCGTGCCGGGCCAGGTAGCGCGCCGCCCGCTCTTCCCCGCGCCGCCCGCGGGCAGTACTCATGCCGGATGTTCGGTCAACAGCCGGTACACCCGGGATTTGGGCACACCCAGCTCTTTAGCCACCGATTTGGCACGGGCGCTCGGCGGCAGTGCCTGCATGTCGGCCGCCTGCAGTCGTGCCAGGATGGCGGCATCGTCGACGTCGGCCTCCGTCTGTGGTGCCGGAGCGGTCATCAGCACGATCTCGCCGCGTGGAGCCCCGGATTCGAAGCGGGCGATGACCTCGGCGACCGTGCCGCCGATGAATTCCTCGAACATCTTGGTCAGCTCGCGTGCCACGCAGATCTGATGGTCCGGATGTAGCTGCTGCTGAAGCGCGTGCAGGGTGTCCAGCAGACGGTGGGGGGACTCCAGCAGGATATGGGTGTGATCCGCTTCGGCCAGTCGGCGGATCGTCGCCTGGCGTTTGGCCCCGCTGCGGGGCAAAAAGCCGAGGAAGGTGAAGCGGTCGGTGGGCAGGCCGGAGGCGGACAGTGCAACGACGGGACTGCATGGCCCGGGGATGGGGGTGACGCGAATACCGGCGCGGCGCAGGGCGTGCACGATTTTGAAGCCGGGATCGCTGATCAGCGGGGTACCGGCATCCGAGATCAGGGCGATGTTCTGGCCCTGCTGCAGACGGGCGAGCAACTGGGTGGTCAGTTCCTCCTCGTTGTGCTCGTGGCAGGCGAACGTTGGCGTGTCGATGCCGTAGTGGCTGAGCAGGCGGGCGCTGGTGCGCGTATCCTCGGCGGCGATGGCATCGGCGGCTTTCAGCACCTCCACGGCGCGGTAGCTGATGTCACCGAGGTTGCCGATGGGGGTGGCGACGACGAACAGTTGGCCGGTGCCTGCGTTGCGATTAGGCTGCGAGTCCATGTTCAAGGCACGTTATCCCCGCACTCGTACCAGCGCAACGCTGCTGCTGCTCGCTGTCACCTGTTCCCTGGTTCTGGCGGCCTGCGGTCCGAAGAAACCCCTGGTTTCGGCGGTAAAGCCGGCCGTGCAGCAACTGGCGCCGGCGCCGCAGACTTCGGCCGAGATCCAGGCCCTGATGCTTCAGGCACGCGGTGGGGATCTCAGCGGGGCATTGCAGGCGCTGCAGCAGATGGTGACCACTGCTCCGGTGCCGCTCGCTGAGGAGGCGGCCTTCCGCCGCGTCGAGCTGATGCTCGAGAACGACATGCCGGACGCCGATGCGGCCGCGGCCCAGGTCCTGGCCCAGTATCCGATGGATGCACTGGTGCCCTACACGCATTACTGGCTGTCCGGCTGGCGCCTGCGCCAGACCGGCGACGTGGCCGGCGCCCTGGACGAGCTGGACCAGGTGCTGCGCAGCCCGCGCCTGACCCGTGAGTTGCTTGATAAGTCCCTGGCCACCGGCGCACCGCTGGCGCACAGTGCCCTGGAATGGGACAGCGTGCGCTGGTTCTTTGCCGCCGCCGCCGCCGATCCCAGCCGAAGCGAGGACTGGCTGCGCGACGCCGCCAATCGCGCCTCCCTGGCGACCATTCGGCGCCTGCGCACCGAAAAGCTGATCAATGCCAGCAATGCGGAGATCTTCTATACGACGGCGGCTCGCATCCGGTTGATGGCGGGCAAGATGGATGAGGTGGCGGCGATCGCCGGTTTTCTATCGCAGGATGCGCCGGGTTCGGCCGCCTATGCCGAGGTACAGGGCTGGGCCTCCGGCAAGACCCGCCCGGCCACGATCGGCGTCCTGCTGCCGCTGACCGGCACGTATGCCCAGTACGGGAAGGACGCGTTGCGCGGCATTCGCCTGGCCTACGCTTCGCTCGAATATCGCCAGAACGTGGTGCTGCAGATCGAGGATACCGCCTCCAATCCGCAGGATTGCGTGCTTGCCTATCGCCGCCTGCTGTCGGATGGTGCGGACATCATCATCGGCCCGCTTTTGACCAAGAATGCTGCAGCCTTGCTGCCGCAACTGACCGGTAACATGCCGGTGCTGTCCCTGAGCAGCCTGCCAGGGAATGCCAACCTGCGAGGCAAGGGACTCTACATCAACAGCCTTGCCCTGCGCATGCAGGCCCAGTTTCTGGCCGAATACGCATTCACCCAGGGGGCGATGCGCATGGTCATCATCCAGGGCGACAAGCCGGATGAAATATCCGAGGCCGACAGCTTCGCCGATACGTTCGAAGCGCATGGCGGCACGATTGTGGATCGGGTGACGCTACCGGCCGATGGCGTGGATTTTCGCCGTGTCCTGCTCCGGATGCGCAGGGATACCGACGACGAGCAACTGCTGGCCGACCTTGACCGGGACATGTCCCTGTTCATACCCGAGCAGGATTTGGAGATCCGCATGCCGGTGCGCTTCGATGCCGTCTATCTGGCCATGAACGGCAAGCATGTCGCCCTGTTGGCCGGCCAGTTGGCCTATGTCGATATCAACGGCCTGCCAATATATGGCAGCAGCCGCTGGGCCGATGGCCATCTGCTCGATGACCGGGGCCGCTACCTGTCAAGCTCGCGTTTTGTCGAGATCCAGTTCCCGAATGGTGACACCCCGGCCATGCAGGACGCCAACGCCGCCTATCGCGAGGCATGGGGTGCCGACAATCCGCCGCCGCTGGTAGGTATCGCCTACGATACGCTGCGCATCGCTGCCGTGGTCAGCAGCCGCCTGGGGCTTACGGGCCACGCGGCCGTGCAAGGGCTGCAGAGTCCGGAGGGCTTTCCGGGGCTGACAGGGCATGTCCGCTTCGGACCCGATGGCATTGGCCACAAGACCCTGGATCTGTTTACGGTACAGGATGGGAAGGCCGTGCCGGCCAGCTGAGGCGGCCATCCTCGAATACCTGGGCCTGTCCAGCTACTACTATTGGGGTAGCTACAATATCAAGGATCAGAACTCGTCCACCAATGTCTGCAAGAGCGTCAACCAGGTGCCCGAGTCCGTGACTCCGGCCAAGGTGTTTACCGCCAGCAACCTTCCCTATTGCCTCAATCACCTGGATCGGTTGCCGTCACCGACCGAGAGCTTCGTGCGCAACTACGGACCGCGTTTGCACCATATCGCCCTGACCGTGAAGGACGGAAAGCGGCAGAACAGGAAAACATCGATTTCGTGGTCGAGGGCATCGCCAGCCGGGGCAAGCAGTTCCTGCTGGATGTGGTGGGCTCGCGTGACGAGGGGCTGAAACAGATCTTCTCGACCGCCTCGCCATTCTCGTCCCCGATCATCGAGTACGTGCAGCGTTTCGGGGACTTCCAGGGCTTCTTCACGCGCGAGAACGTGGCGTATCTGACCGCCGCGGCAGGTGTGGAGGAGGGCGTGCGCCAACTGCACTGATCGCCGGCTAGTCCCGGGGCGGGCAGAAGACCGCCAGCCAGATGGTAACGGTAGCGGCATCGGTCCAGGCCACGCGATGGCGGCGGTGTGCCGGGATGTACAGATAATCGCCGGGCGCCAGCTCCCGCACCTCGGCCTCATTCTCGAATTGCAGCCCGGTGCGGCCGGCTAGCAGCAGCACCCATTCATCCTCGTCCTGGTCGTACCAGAGGCCTGGCGGTGAGGCATGCCCCAGTGAGACGATGCGCTCGATACGCAGGCCTTTGCGGTTGAGCAGGGGTTCTGCGATCTCGTGTGGCAGATGTTCCGGAATGGCGGCAAACAGATTGTGGACAGGCATGGTGCAGCATAGGCATGGCGCACCTTAGCCCGCAAGCCGATGACGCAGCTTCCACTTTTTTTGCCGATCCGGCCGGTGATATTACCGCTTTTCGCGGATCATCGCCTCGACGTCGTCGAGCTTGTCATAAAGCATGTTGATGCGGCGCGCCAGACCCTGAATCTCCGACAGGGCGCTGCGATTGGTGGCAAAATCGAGCTCGCTGCGCAGGCGGTCTTTCTTGTCCTGCCGGTTCTGGCTCATCATGATGACCGGGGCCTGGATGGCCGCAAGCATGGACAAAAACAGGTTCAGCAGGATGTAGGGATAAGGATCCCACGCCTTGTTTCCCAAGTGGTCGTTGATCAGGGTATAAAAGATCAGCACGAACGCGAAGATGATAATGAAGGTCCATGAGCCGCCGAACGAGGCGACGGCATCGGCGATGCGCTCGCCCATGGTCTGGGATTCCTCGATCACCGTATTGGGGTTGCGCGACGCGCGCAGGCGGATCAACTGTTCGGCAGTGTGGTACTGCTTGCTCATGACCTTCATCAGGTCCAGGCCTGCATCCGGGTGGCGGCGCAGCAGCACCTGGATGTCGTTGATATCCATTTCGATGCACTGGGTTGCCTGCATCGCCGTCGCTTCGGTCTGGTGATCGGTCTGGGCCAGCATGGATGCGAAACCGAATACGTCGCCCTGGATCGGCTCATCCAGCAATACGATCTGGTTGTCCTCATCGATGGTCGTGACCTGGACGTCCCCGGATATCATGACATACGCCCGGCTGCTCGGCGCTCCTATTTTGAAGATGCGCTGACGCGGGGCGAAACTGCGTAGTTCGACCTGTCCGGCGAGAACGGCCAGTTCGTTCTCGTCGAGAAACGAGAACAGCGGCACATCTTTGAGTACTTCGGGACTACATGGCATGGGTCACCATCAGCATTCCAAGATTGGGCTCAGTGCGCTGGAATGATTCAATGGAGTCTGTGGGGCGTCAATCGGAAAGCTGGCGCAGCACGTAGTGCAGGATGCCGCCGTGGCGGTAGTACTCCCATTCCTTCGGGGTATCGATGCGCACGACGGCGGTGAAGTCCTTGCCGCTGTCGGTTTTCACCGTCACTTGGCGGACCCCGGCCTGCACGCCCTCGATGGCGAACATCTCGTGGCCGGTCAGCCCCAGCGATTCGGCACTGTCGCCTTCCCTGAACTGCAGCGGCAGCACGCCCATGCCGACGAGATTGGAGCGGTGGATGCGCTCGTAGCTTTCGGCGATCACAGCCTTCACACCCAGCAGCGCCGGGCCCTTGCCGGCCCAGTCGCGCGATGAGCCGGAGCCGTATTCCTTGCCGGCCAGGATCAGCGAAGGGATGCCGTCGGCGTTATATTTCATCGCGGCGTCATAGATGCTCATGGACTCGCCATCCGGCAGGTGCAGGGTGACGCCGCCCTCGGTGCCGGGTGCCAGGTGGTTCTTCAGGCGGATATTGGCAAAGGTGCCGCGCATCATCACCTCGTGGTTGCCGCGGCGCGAGCCGTAGGAGTTGAAATCCTTCACCGCCACCCCGTGCTCGCGCAGATAGGCCCCGGCAGGCGAGTTGGCCTTGATGGAACCGGCTGGCGAGATGTGGTCCGTGGTCACCGAGTCTCCGAGCACGGCCAGCACGCGGGCACCAGTGATATCGCCGATGGCGCCCGGCTGTTTGGTCATGCCGGCGAAATAAGGTGGGTTCTGGATGTAGGTCGAGCCCGCATCCCAGGAAAAACGCTCGCCGGCCGGAGCGGAAAGCTGCTGCCAGTTGGCATCACCGGCGAACACCTGGGCATAGGACTTGGTGAACTGCTCGCGCTTCACGTCGGCCACCATGGCGCTGACCTCTTGTCGTGTTGGCCAGATGTCCTTCAGGAATACGTCGCGGCCGTCCTTGTCCCGGCCCAGCGGCTCGCTGGCGAGGTCGATGTTCATGGTGCCGGCAATGGCATAGGCGACAACGAGCGGCGGGCTGGCCAGGTAGTTCAGCTTGACCTCGGAATGCACGCGGCCCTCGAAGTTGCGGTTGCCGGACAGCACCGAGGCCACGGTCAAATCGCCGTCGGCGATCGCCTTCGATACCGGCTCCGGCAACGGCCCGGAGTTGCCGATACAGGTGGTGCAGCCGTATCCGACGACATGGAAACCGAGCGCCTTCAGCGGTTCCATCAGGCCGGCCTTGTTCAGGTATTCGGTGACGACCAGCGAGCCGGGGCCGAGCGAGGTCTTGACCCAGGGTGCCGAGGTCAGGCCCAGCGCCGCGGCCTTCTTGGCCACCAGCCCGGCGCCCAGCATTACCGAAGGGTTGGAGGTGTTGGTGCAGGAGGTGATGGCAGCGATGACCAGGTCGCCGTCGCCCAGGGTGAAGGGCTGACCGTTGATCGTGCCCTGCACGCGCTGGCGATGCGAACCCGTGGTCGGGTGGTCGGCATTGCCGTGCTCGACACCGACGGCCGCGTGCCCCCCTTCACCCTGGAAACGTTCGACGCTGGCGCCGTTGATGGTTTCCAGGGCCGAGATCACCGAGGTCTTCACATCGGTCAGGGCGATGCGATCCTGCGGCCGCTTGGGGCCGGCCAGGCTTGGCACCACCGTGCCCATGTCGAGCGAGAGCGTTTCACTGTAGTCCGCCATCGAACCGTCGCGATACATGCCCTGGGCCTTTGCATAGGCCTCGACCAGCGCCACCTGGTCCTCGGAGCGGCCGGAAAGCCGCAGGTAGTTCAGCGTTTCGTTGTCGATCGGGAAGATGCCGCAGGTGGCGCCGTATTCCGGCGCCATATTGGCGATGGTGGCGCGGTCGGCCAGCGGCAGGTTGTCCAGCCCCGATCCGAAGAACTCGACGAACTTGCCGACCACACCGTGGGCTCTGAGCATTTCGGTGACGGTCAGCACCAGGTCGGTGGCGGTTGCCCCCTCCGGCAGGCGGCCGGTCAGCTCAAAGCCGATCACCTTCGGCACCAGCATCGAGATCGGCTGACCGAGCATCGCCGCTTCGGCCTCGATGCCGCCGACACCCCAGCCGAGCACGCCCAGGCCATTGATCATCGTCGTGTGCGAATCGGTGCCGACCAGCGTGTCCGGATAGGCAACCCCCGCTTCGTCGACGAACACGGTGCGCGCCAGATATTCGAGGTTGACCTGGTGCACGATGCCGGTGTCCGGCGGTACCACCTTGAAGTTGTCGAAGGCGTTCTGCCCCCATTTGAGGAAGTTGTAGCGCTCACGGTTGCGTTCGAATTCCAGCGCCGCGTTCCTGGCCATGGCGTCATCGGAACCGAAGGCATCGACCTGCACCGAATGGTCGATGACCAACTCCGCCGGCACCAGCGGATTGATCCGCTCTGGATCGCCGCCAAGGGCGGCCATGGCATCACGCATGGCGGCCAGATCGACGATGGCCGGTACACCGGTAAAGTCCTGCATCAGCACGCGCGCCGGCATGTAGGCGATCTCCCGCGAAGGCTCGGCCTCGGCGTCCCAGTTCACGACGGCGTCGATATCGGCCCGGGTCACCGTTTCGCCGTCCTCTCGGCGCAGCAGATTCTCCAGCAGGATCTTCAGCGAAAACGGCAGGCGCGACACATCGCCGGCGGCATGCAGCCGGTAATAGGTGTATTGCTTGTCGCCAACGGTCAGGGTGGCGCGGGCGTTGAAACTGTTCTGGCTCATGGGCTACCTCGAAACTGATTCGTTCCGGCCGCACCGTCCGCATCGGCAGGCAGGGCGCACAGGCTAACGGAAGCCGCCCGTCGGTGCATCTGCCGTTTCGGGGTTTCATCTATACTTGCAGGTGCGGACCGGCCGCCACCGAGGCAGACATGAATGACGACAAATGGCAGCGAAGGCGCGACAATCTGATGGTCGAGATCCAGGCGGATATGCGCGCCACCAGCCGCTACACCGGCCGGGATCATCTGAGCGAACGCGTGGAAGCGGTGATGCGGCGGGTACCGCGCCACCGGTTCGTGCCCCTGTGGTCACGCCCCTCCGCCTACGGAAACTACCCGTTGCCGATCGGCAGTGGCCAGACCATTTCCCAGCCGTTCATCGTGGCGCTGATGTCCGAACTGCTCGATCTTGAGCCTACAGACACGGTGCTGGAGATCGGCACCGGATGCGGCTACCAGAGTGCCGTGTTGGCCTCGCTGGCCCACCAGGTATGCAGCCTCGAAGTGGTGCCGGAACTGGCGGGCAGGGCAAAAAAGACACTGGACGATCTTGGGTTCTCCAACGTCGATATCCGGCTCGGCAACGGCTACGACGGCTGGCCGGAGCCCGTAGCGTTTGATGCCATTATCGTCACTGCGGCGGCGCCAGAAGTGCCCGAGCCCTTGCTTGCTCAGCTGGGGCCGGGCGGGCGCATGGTGATTCCCGTCGGCATGCCGGGATCCACACAGGATCTGCTGCGGCTGCAGAAGCAGGAAGACGGCGAGGTGGCGGGAAGGCCGGTGCTGCCGGTGGCCTTCGTGCCGATGGTGAGGACAGATTAGGGTCTGTTTAACAGCGGCCCTATGTCTTGACCTCGTCGTTTTTCTTCAGGAAGGGTGCGATCATATCCATCGGCAACGGGAAGACGATGGTGGTGTTCTTCTCGGTGCCGATGTCGGCCAGCGTCTGCAGGTAGCGCAGCTGCAGGCCCTGGCTCTGCTGGGCGAGGATCTTTGCCGCTTCCACCAGCTTGTAGGAGGCTTGCAGTTCGCCCTCGGCATGGATGACCTTGGCACGGCGCTCACGCTCGGCCTCGGCCTGCTTGGCGATGGCGCGGATCATGCTCTCGTCGATATCGACATGCTTGATCTCGACATTGGCCACCTTGATGCCCCAGGCATCGGTCTGGGCATCGAGGATCTCCTGGATATCCTTGTTCAGCTTGTCGCGCGCGGCCAGCATTTCGTCCAGTTCGTGCTGGCCCAGCACCGAGCGCAAGGTGGTCTGTGCCAGCTGGCTGGTGGCCATCAGGTAATCCTCGACATTGATGATGGCCTTCTGCGGATCGACGACGCGGAAGTACAGTACGGCATTGACCTTGACCGACACGTTGTCGCGGCTGATGACGTCCTGGCTCGGCACGTCCATGACGATGGTGCGCAGATCGACACGCACGATCTGCTGGATGATCGGGATGACGATGATCAGGCCCGGTCCCTTGACTTTCCAGAAGCGCCCGAGCTGGAACACGACACCGCGCTCGTATTCGCGCAGCACGTTAAACGCCAGGAACAACAGGACAAGGATGACGAAGGCCACAATTGGGAAGATGAAGTCCATGGGTTTAATTCTCCTCGTGCGTAGATTCCGGCTGTACCGTCAAGGTTAGACCATCCATGGCGGTGATGTGCACCGGGGCGCCATCGGCGATCGGTGCGGAGGATTCGGCCCGCCAGATTTCGCCATGGACGTGCACGCGACCCCGGTACCGGCCGTGGGCATCGGCCTCGAAGGCCCCGTTCGCATTGCCGGGCAGGCCGATCATCTCCTCCTTTCCGCTGACCACCGGCCGCATGCGGGCCTTGATGGCCATGGCGGCGATACCGATGAAAAACAGGGCGCTGAGGATACCCAGCGAAAGGATCAGGGCGATGGAGACGCCGTAGCCGGGGGTGGTCGTGTTGAACAGCATCACCGAGCCGATGACGAAGGCGATGACGCCACCGATCCCCAGCGCCCCGAAGCTTTGCACGAACACCTCGGCCACCATGAAGCCGATGCCCAGAAGGATCAGGGCCAGACCGGCATAGTTGACCGGCAGCACCTGGAAGGCGAACAGGGCGAGCAGCAGGCAGATGGCGCCCGCCACCCCAGGCAGGATGTATCCCGGGTTCCACAGTTCGAAGAACAGGCCGTAAAAGCCGATCAGCATCAGCAGATAGGCGATGTTCGGATCGGTGATCACCGCCAGCAGCTTGGTGCGCCAGCCGGGCTCCACGGTGATGACGGTGGCGCCCGCTGTATGCACTGTGACCATGCCGGTGGCCAGCCGCACCCGGCGGCCATCGCATTTTTTCAGCAGGTCCGGCACATTGTCGGCGATCAGGTCGATCACATGCATCTTCAAAGCCTCGGTGCTGGTCAGGCTGGCGGCATTGCGTACAGCGGATTCCGCCCAATCGGCGTTGCGTCCGCGCATGTCCGCCAAGCCGCGAATATAGGCGATGGCATCATTGAGCACCTTACGCTGTTCGGCGCTGCCGCTCTGCTGTCCCTTGGGTTCGGCCTGCTTGCCGGACTTGCCGGCAGGCGCGGGGGCCGGTGTGGGGGATGTCGGTGTGGGCAAGCCGCCGATCTGCACGGGTGTGGCGGCGCCGAGATTGGTGGCCGGAGCCATGGCGGCGATATGCGTGGCATACATGATGTAGGTGCCGGCGCTGGCCGCGCGGGCGCCGCTCGGCGCCACGTAGCCGATAACCGGTATGCTGGAGGCCAGGATATCGTGGATGATGTCGCGCATCGACAGGCTCAGGCCGCCCGGGGTATCGATACGCAGGATCACGGCCGCACGATGCTGTTGCTGGGCGTCGGCCAGGCCCCGGTGCACATAGTCGGCCATCGCCGGGCTGATGGCACCCTTGACGTCGAGCAGCGTCACCTGCCTTGCGCCGGCGGCCATGACCGGTCCCGACCACAACCAGCAGCCGAGCACCAGCAGCAGCATTGTGATCCGTGGTTTCACGCCAGGCCGAAAGCCGATGCTTCGCATGGGGCCTCCTGAATCGGTATGTGCAGGGAGTATAGGCCAGCTTGGTGCTCTATGCGTTCACAATTCCGCATGCCAGCCATGGAAGTGTCACGTCCCTGCCATGCCGGCGCCATCGAAATTCGTGTGCACAGGCCCTACACTGCGCGCCATGCCGGTACTGACGCTCAGCCATGTCCACAAGGCCTTCGGCCCGCAGATCGTGCTCGACGACGTGTCACTGACGGTGAGGCGGGGAGCACGCCTCGGCCTGATCGGGCGCAACGGCGAAGGCAAGTCCACGTTGCTGAAGCTGATGGCCGGTCAGGTTGAGGCCGATGCCGGCGAACTGACGCTGCGCAGCGGGGCGCGCGTGGCCTACCTGCCGCAGGAGCCGCATTTCGAGCCGGGACAGTCCGTGTTCGCGGTCGTGGCTTCGGGGCTGGAGGCCGTGGCAGCGATGCTTGAGGAATACGACCAGGCGCTGCAGGTGCTGGGGCGGGGAGCGGATGAGGCGTCGTTGAACCGGGTGGCGCGGTTGCAGGCGGAACTCGAGCGTAGTGGTGCCTGGCAGTACTGGACGCGCATCGAAACCGCCATCTCCAGGTTGGGCCTGCAGCCGCATGTCGACGTGGGTACACTGTCCGGCGGCTGGCAGCGACGCGTGGCGCTGGCCCGCGTCGTGGTGGCCGAGCCCGACGTACTGCTGCTCGATGAGCCGACCAACCATCTGGATGTGGCATCGATCGAGTGGCTCGAGGATTTTGTGGCTTCCTTCCCGGGTGCCGTGGTGTTCATCACCCACGACCGCTATTTCCTCGATGCCGTGGCCGAGGAGATCGTTGAACTCGACCGCGGCCGGCTTTCCCATTTTCCCTGTACCTACTCCGAATATCTGGAAAAGAAGGCGGAGATGCTGGCGGTAGAGGAGCGTCAGTATGCCCGTTTCGACAAGCTCTTGGCCCAGGAGGAGCGCTGGATCCGCCAGGGCATCCCGGCGCGGCGCACCCGCAACGAGGGTCGGGCGCGCAACCTCGAGCACCTGCGCGAGCAGCGTGCCGCCCGCCGCCTGCGTGGCGGCGATGTGGAGCTGCGCGTGGCCTCCGGCATCAAGCCGGGCCGGATGCTGATCGAGGCGACGGGGCTGACGCATCATCTCGGCGGCAAGACCATTGTTCAGGGCCTCGACCTGAAAATCATGGCCGGTGAACGCATCGGCCTCGTCGGTCCGAACGGTATCGGCAAGACGACGTTGCTGAACCTGCTGCTCGGCCGCATGCCGCCTGAGCAGGGAGGGATCCGCCATGGGACGCGCCTGGAACCGGCCTTCCTCGAGCAGATGCGCGAACTGGATCCGGATCTGAAACTGAAGGAGGTGCTGCTGCCGGACGGGGGGCAGTATGTCTATGTGGCGGGCGTGCATCCCAGGCACGTGGTCGGCTATATGCAGGACTTCCTGTTCGACAGGGAGCGGCTGAACACACGCGTGGCGGCGCTGTCGGGAGGGGAGCGCGGGCGGCTGCTGTTGGCACGGCTGCTGCTGCAGCCCGCGAACCTGCTGGTGCTCGATGAGCCGACCAACGATCTGGATATCGGCACGCTGAGCGTGCTCGAGCATGCACTGGCCGGCTACGACGGCACGGTGATGCTGGTCAGTCACGACCGCGCCTTCATGGATCGCGTCGTTTCGCGTGTCCTGGCCTTCGAGGGGGACGGACGCATCGTCGCGATCGAGGGCGGCTGGTCGGATTACGCCGCCTGGAAATCGCGCCAGTCCCCGCAGCCCGATGTCCAGTCCGAAAAGAAAGACAAAGCACAGATGCGGGCCAACCGTCCGGCAACCAAGCTGTCCTACCGCGAGCAGAGAGAGTTGGACGGGTTGCCCGAGCACATCGAGGCGATGGAGTCCGAGAAATCGGTCATCGAGGCCCGTTTCTGCGATCCGGAATACTTCGGACGCGATGCCGACGGCTTCCGTACCGACCAGCAGCGTCTGGCCGCGCTTGAGGGCCAGCTCGCTGAGTCGTATGAACGCTGGGAGGTCCTGGAGGCCAAGCTCAAGCAGCTGGCCGGGGTGTAAACCCACCGCCTGCCGGCGTATGCTGAATGGATGTTGTATTTCGCCTATGGCTCGAACATGTCCACACCCCGCCTCGCTGCACGGCTGGATTGCGTGAAGTACGTGGGCGTGGCCGTACTGGACGGTCATCGGCTGGTCTTCCACAAGGCGGGCATGGACGGTTCGGCCAAATGCGATGCCTTTCGCACCGATGCGCCGGCTGATGCGGTGATCGGCGTGGTGTTCCGCATCGATGTGCACGAGAAACCGGTGCTCGACAGCATCGAGGGCCTTGGCTCCGGCTATGCGCAGAAGCAGGTGCGCGTGACCACCCGGCAGGGCGGGCAGCTGGACGTCTTCCTCTATCTCGCCACGCATATCGACCGGACGCTCAGGCCGTATGAATGGTACAAGCGGCATGTGCTGCATGGCGCGCGCGAGCATGGCCTGCCGGCGGACTATATCTGCTGTATCGAGGAAACCGAGAGCATGGCCGACCCGGATACCGAGCGGCATGCGGCGGAGATGTTGATCTACGATGCAAGCATGAGCTCGCGGGAAACGCGCCGGTGAACATCGCTGACAAACCGCTGCATGCCCTGGGTGACGACGAGTGGGAACAGCTGTGCGACGGTTGCGGCTTGTGCTGCATGCACAAGTTCGAGGATGCGGATAGCCGTGAGATGTTCTATACCGCCATCGCCTGCCGGCTGTTCGACGACACGTCCTGCCGCTGCCGGGATTATGGTCGGAGGCAACGACAGGTCCCCGACTGCATGCACATTCGGAGCTTTTCGCCCGAGCAGATGCAATGGCTACCGGCCAGCTGCGCCTACCGCCTGCGCTTCGAGAACAGGCCGCTGCCATCCTGGCATCCGCTGGTGAGCGGGAATCACGATGCGGTGCATGCCGCCGGCATATCGATGCGCGGGCGCAGTGTCAGCGAGGATGCGGTGCCGGAGGAGCGATGGCCGGACTATATCCTGACCACGTCCGATATCACCGACATGTAGGTTCGCGGGCCCGATCCGGCTTAAAGCCAACCCTTCTTCTTGAAATACCACATCGGAACGAAGCCGCTGATCACCATCAGCAGCAGCGCCGCCGGATAGCCGTAGTGCCAGTGCAGTTCGGGGATGAAGTGGAAGTTCATGCCGTAGATGCTGGCGATCAGTGTCGGTGGCAGGAACACCACGGCGGCGACCGAGAGGATTTTGATAATCTGGTTCTGTTCGATGTTGGTGAATCCGTGCACGGCCCCCATCAGGAAGTTTACCTTGTCGAACAGGAAGGCCGTGTGCGGCATCAGTGAATCGATGTCGCGCAGCAACTCCTGCGCTTGTTCCTGGGTTTCGGACCCCAGCTGCGAATTGCGCTGCACGAATATCAGGGCGCGCTGGGCGTCGAGCAGGCTCAGGCGCACCTTGCCGGTGATGTCCTCGAAGCGGGCGATATTGCCGAGCAGCACCTCCATCTCGGTGTCCTTGCGCCCGAGCACCGCCTGGCTGACGGGTTCCAATCCCGTGTAGACCGTTTCCAGGATATCGGCCAGATGGTCGACCTTGTTCTCGAACAGGCTGAGCAGGATGCTGGTGGCATCGGTGGCGATGTCCGGCTGGCGGTCGGCGGCCTGCCGGAACAGGTGGAAGGTGGCCAGCTCCTGTTCGTGCAGCGTGAACAGGCGATGATGGTTCAGGATGAAGGCAACCGCGACGTTCACCGTGGTGTCCTCGAAGTCGTGCAGGAACAGCGAGTGGATGTGCAGGCCGTCGTCGTCACGGAAAAAGCGAGAGCTGGCCTCGATCTCGATGATTTCCTCGCGGTTCGGCAGGTGCACCTTGTAGGCGCGTTCGACCAGCAGGCGGTCCTCCGCCGTGGGATCGACCATATCGATCCAGATGGCATCGTCTGGCAGCGGGGCCTGGGCGTCCGCGGATACCTGGGTAAGACGGCCATCCGCCAGCCGGAAGATCGTCAGCATGCGGGCTTGTTCCTCTTCATAGGGTCAATATTGCAGATGGCCGAGGATTTTCAATGCCGGCAAGATTCTGATGGCTATGCTACGGTTAGGTCGCATTCCCGGAGGAAGCATGACCAAACACCTGTTAATGCCCGAGGGCGAGGAGTTGCGCCGGGCCGTGCAATGGATCGGCGAGCACGGCGAGCATACGCTGGCCGCCGTCGAGGAGGCGTGTCGTCGTTTCGACCTGTCACCGGCGGATGAGGAGTTCCTGATCCGCCATTTCGCGCAGGCCAAGCCGGAAAAGCAAACCGAATAACGGGGATCAGTCCCCCTTGTGCATCTGGATCAGGCGGAACACCTCCTGGCGCGAGGCCGGATTCTTCAGGAAGGAGCCGGTCAATTTCGAGGTGGTGGTCCAGGAATTGGGCTTGCGCACGCCGCGGTGGCACATGCAGAAATGCTGGCACTGCACGACCACAGCCACGCCCTTGGGCTGCAGCACCTCCTCGATGACATGGGCGATTTGCATCGTCATCTTCTCCTGCACCTGCAGGCGCTTGGCGAACACGTCGACGACGCGCGCCAGCTTCGACAGACCGACGACGCGGCCATCCGGGATATAGGCCACGTGCGCCTTACCGACGAAGGGTGCCAGGTGGTGTTCGCAGTGACTGTGCACGTCGATGTCTGAGACCAGCACGATCTCGTCGTAGCCCTCAACCTCCTCGAATGTCTTCAGCAAATGCTCGCGCGGGTCTTCGGTGTAGCCCGAGAAGTATTCCTTGAAGGCGGCCAGCACGCGCTTGGGCGTGTCCCGCAGCCCTTCGCGGCTCGGATCATCTCCCACATATTCGAGCAGCGCGCGTACATGATCCATCGCTTCGATGTTCCGCGGATCGTCCGGATCGAAGGGTATGCTGGAGTCGAAGTCGTCGTTCATGTGGGGATATCCTTTGGAGGCTGTTGCCCAGAGGCTAGCGCATCGGGCATGGTTTCTCATCCCTGCCGCGGCAGGGGGATTGTGCACGATGGCGGAGGCGATGGCGATGCGGATAGACCTGTTGCGGCACGGAGCGTTGGAGGGCGGAGTCAAATACCGGGGCACGGTGGACGATACGCTGACCACCGACGGACGCATCGCCATGGACGAGATATGGAGACAATTGGCCGGAGATGTTGAGCACATCATCACCTCACCCCTGTCCCGCTGTGCCGAGCCAGCTCGGGCCTGGGCGGAGCAGGCCGGCATTCCGCTCGCCATCGAGCCTCGCCTGGCCGAGATGCACTATGGCACCTGGGAAGGGTTGACGGCGGATGATATCCGCGCCCGATTTCCCGGCATGCTGGAGCAGTGGCGGGCTGATCCCGAGGGTATGTACATCCCCGGGGCGGAATCGGTGGCCGAGCTTCGGGCGCGGGTCGCTGCATTCTGGTCCGATCTGCGCGCCGAAGGCGAGGGGAGACGGCTGCTGCTGGTGGCGCATTCTGGCAGCCTGCGCATGCTGATCGCCGAGGTGCTGGGGGCGCCGATTGCGACCACCCGGCGGCTGGCCATGCCGTATGCCTGCTGGAGCCGCGTCGCCGTGCGCCAGGGCCATGCGAGCCTGGTTTTCCACAACCACACCGTATCTCCGTCGGTGTAAGGATTCCGATGTGGGTGCATGTGCCGCTCGCATGGATGCGGGGCTTGTCTGCTATTCTCCCATACGGGATTGCGCTAATGTAATTGATAGGTTCGATATTATGGAGGGGTAGCATGCCTGCGAATATCAAAACAGCGATTGCTGTTGCGATGGCCGTCTTGATGACTGGCTGTGCCTCTGCCGGAGGCGTGGCGGGTCTGACGCCGCCCCCGATACCGTACTCGTCGTCACCGTCTTCTCCGACCACGCCGACAAGCCCCACGACGACATACACCCCGCCGTCAACCACGCCAGCTCCAAGTACACTGAGCAATTCGACGACGTCCATGCCGTCTCCTCAGCCGGGCGGCGTCACGGCCCCCACAACGCTGAATAATGCAGGCAGCCAAAACAGCGGGACATATGCCTTCGCTGCGATCGTCCAGTCCGCCACCTTCACGGGCAGTGGTGGTGCACTGACATCGTTAACCCTGAATTCGGCAGATCGTAGTGCCACGGCGACGGTAACCTACGATGGAACAAATACACCTTCTGCATTGACCATAAGCTTGAATGACCCCAGTAACACGGTGCTGGGTCCGGCGAATCATCAAACGAAAAATGTTTCGATAGGTCCGACCACACCCGCGTCCGTCAGTGCCGTGCAGTTGGATGACGGTGTTACTGTTAACAGTACCAAACAGAACCTGGCAGATATTGTCATGGGCTATACGCCTTCGGGAAAGTCTCTAGTTAACTTCAGTTATCAGGACTTCGGTCCATGGGCGTATACCACCTCCACGGGCGGGAGCATCAGCTGGTTTTCGTACGGCATTCCGTTTTCGGGGACGATGCCGACGTCGGGGAGTGCGACATACTTAGGCATTGCAAAGGGCAATTTCATCAATCCCAGCGGTGTCATGTACAACACCACGGCAGACATGACGGCCACGGCGAATTTTGGGGCAGGTACGATCGCATTCAGCACCTCGAGCACCAATATGCTGGCATCCGATCCTGCCTATGGTACGACCACGACCGTAAACACCAATCTCAACCTGACCGGGACGTTGACGATCACGGGCAATAATTTTACCGGTACCGTAGCCAATTCCAATTCAGGAGGTACTACCATCTCCGGCAATGCCAGCGGCCTCTTCTATGGCCAACCTGTGACAGGGGGGACATCAACAATCGGTTCGCCTAGAGAGATCGGCGGTACCTATGCCGCGACGGGTGCCGATGGCACCATGATGGGCGCATTCGGGGGCAAGGCACAATAAGTCATCATAAGGCCAAGCAAAAAAGCACCCGCGGAAATCTGAGGGTGTTTTTTTATTCGGGAGATTTTTTTGATGCGTGATCCGATATATGCATGCATCGTCGGCCTGATGCTTCCCGGCCTCGTCTGGGCGGGAGCCCCTGCCCAGGCGGCACCACCAGAGGCCGCCCCGGCCACATCCACGCAGAAAGCCGTTGTGCAGACGCCAACGGATGCGGAGATCATCCAGCGGGTGGAAGCCCTAATGCAGGCAGGGAGGCTCGCCGAGGCCAGGGCCATGCTGACACCGCTGCGGCAGCGCCCCCGGCCGGCCATGCAGGTGCTGTTCCTGTCGGGTATGATTGACGAGGGCATGGGGGACCTGGCCGATGCCGCGGGGGAGTTCCGGCTGATGCTGGTCAGGGATCCCAAGCTGCCACGGCCCAGGCTCGAACTGGCCAGGGCGCTGTTCCTGATGAAGGATTACGAGGGTGCCCGCTACAATTTCGAGCAGGTCATGGCGACGGATATCCCGCCGGCGGTACGCCACAATATCGACCATTTCCTGTATGTGATCCGCGAGAAGGTGCCGACATTCAATCTTGCCCTCGAGATGGTCAACGACAGCAATCCGATCCAGCGTACCAGTGCGAAGACGGTGACCATCGGCGGGCTCAATTTTCGCCTGAACAGTACGGCGCCCGCCAAGGCGGTCACCGGCATGCTGGTGAATGCGGGTGCCCGCCTTCCCCTGCCCGCCGATCCCACGTGGTATGTGCGCCTCGGTTCGCAATGGTGGGACTTTCCGAACAAGGATATGGATCAGGACTATTTTCAGGCCACGGTCGGCAAGAGTGTGCGGCTGGGCAGGCATACGCTGTCAATGGAGATCGGTGCGCAGCAATTCCAATATCAGTGGCATCCTCTATACCATGGCGCGGTTTACCGGCTGCTCGACTATTTCCAGCAGCGTCCCACCCTGGGTTGGAAGATCGATTTGGAGCGGCGAGACACCTCGTATTTTCACTATCCGTATCTGGACGGATGGCAGGACATCGCATCACTGGACGGTATCTATACCCCCAGCGTCGAGAACCGCCTGGAAAGCGGCTTGATCTATGTTTACAGCAGGGCCCAGGCGCCGTCCTTTACGTTTGCCAATCCCAATGTGTTTGCCCGGGTTACGCACGAATGGCCCGGTGGGCTGATCACAGGGGCGAGTGTGCAATACGGGGTGTCGATCTTTAAGGGGATGGATCCCTTTTTCGGGGTCACGCGCATGGATCACGACGGACGCGTGGAACTGGATGTGCTGGATCGCCAGATTCAGATGGACCAGTTTTCTCCCCGTCTGAGCATCGGCTACATCCGGCACGATTCGAATATCAGGCTGTATGCCTACAAACGTGCCTACGTGAATCTGGGTGTTTCCAGGGATTTCTAAACGGTGTTGGCTGGCTTTTGATGACCGGTTTGTCTTTCGGAGATGCCGATAATATGGGCGCCGCCTGGCCGTGCCCTATGCCTGCAGGAAACGCACGTCGTCCACAAGGATAGGCTATCCTCGTATTCCGTTATCGTACGGAGGGGTTGTTATGAAGATCGGGAGGATCACTGGCCTGCTGCTGGTGCTTATGCTGGGGACGGCTGCGGCCAAGGCGGGGGAGATGACGGCGCCGCTGCCGGTGCTGCAGATGAACCCACTGATGCTGCGATATATGGGGCCTACGGCCGCCGATGCCTTCGATGTTGCGGGCCAGGGCCATCACATCAGCATCCAGGAGCATTACGCCAACATCTTCCTGGCGGACCGATGGCCCGTGCCGGATCGCTACCTGGTCGATATGGAGCTGTCCGTGACCGATGTGGCTCTGCATGCCTCGATAGGCAAACTGGCGCTGCGTTTGGACCTGCCGTTGCTGCTGTCGACCGGCGGGTGGATGGACGGCCTGATCAGTGACTTCCACAAAATTTTTCATTTTCCAAACGCCGACCGGCGGTACCGACCGAACAACAGCTATGTCTATACGCTGACGGGTGCATGGAGCAGCCATCCAGGCTTGGAACTTGGCAATGTCATCGCCGCCCTGCAGTACCCCATACTTCAGGGCGAGCATAATGCCCTTGCCTTATTGGCCGGCGCCAAGCTGCCGACGGCCAGCCGGCAGCGCGGCTGGGGCAGCGGCACTTGGGATACGGGCATCGGTCTTGTCGATTCATTCCGGAGCCATGCATGGTTCGCCCATGTCGAGGGATGGTATTTCCGGCCCTTCGGCAACGACTATGTGGCGTTTTTGAGGAACCGCCCTTATGCCCGCATCTCGCTGAGCATCGGTTGGCAGGGTCGTTTCTTCCGGCCAGTCAGTGACAGGCTGTTCTCGTTCATCATCCAATCCCAAGGCGGCATGTCTCCCTATCGTGGCAACGGTATGCTCATCACCGACCAGAACCCGTGGCTCATCGCCGCAGGTCTGCGTTGGCAGGACAGCCACAAACGTGACTGGCTGTTCAGCATTACCGAGAACATCACCCAGCACAGCAGTCAGGATATCAGCTTCGACATCGGATGCGCGTTCGGTTGACGCGGGCCGGTTCGCCTGGCCTTAGACGCTGCCGAGCAGGCGCTCGGCGATGTCGATGATGTGAGCGCCGTAGGAGCGGCAGGCAGCGAGGGACTCGTCGGGAACACCCTCCGGCATGCCTTCGTGGTTGCCGGTGCGTACGTATGGCCCCCAGTGGATGCCGCCATGGGCGAAGCCGTGCAGGGTTTTGGGGAACCCGACGACGACCATGCCATGCTGGAGGAAGTTGGCATGCAGGCTGGCCAGGGTCAGCTCTGCCCCGCCGCCGGCGCCGCCGAAGCCACTGCCGCTGACGAATACGCCGCCGACCTTCCCCTCCAGCGCGTTCTCCATCCACAGCTTCGCGCTGCGGTCGATCAGCTGATTCACCTGCCAGGACATCGAACCCATGTGCACCGGCGTGCCGAAGATCAGCACATCGGCTGCGGTCAGATCGTCCAGCGTCGTTTCCGTGGCTTGTTTCAGCGATACCTCAGCCGATGGTGCAGCCGCCTGGATGCCGGCGGCGATGGACTGGGCCATTTTTTTTGTGCTGCCGTAATCGCTGTGGAAGGCGATCAGAACCCTCAGACCCATGGTGAAACCTTGCAGTTAGGCGTGGCCGATCTGGTCGGACAGCATTGAACGATCGACGCCCATGCTGCGGGCGCCGATGCCCCAGCGCATCTCGGGCGGCACATGGAATACGATATGTTGGTTGGCCGGCGCCACCAGCCAGTCGTTGTTGCCCAGCTCCGATTCGAGCTGGCCCTCGCCCCAGCCGGTATAGCCGAGGATCAGCATAAAATGTTCGGGGCCGTTGCCGCTGCCGATATCCTCGATCACGTCGCGCGAGGCGGTCAGGTGTATTTCCGGACTTACCTGCATCGTCGATTCGTAGATATGCCAGCCGTCATGCAGCACGAAGCCGCGGAACGGATCCATCGGTCCGCCGGAGAAGGTGGACTGGTTGCGCCATTCCGACGATCCGGAAGCCTGCTTGTCAGAGGAGTATTTCAACTCTTCGAGCACGGCCTCCACCGTGAGATCCTGCGGGCGGTTGATGATCAGGCCCATGCATCCGTCGGCGTCGTGATGGCAGACCAGCACGACACTGTCCCGGAAATTCGGGTCCTGTAGTGTCGGCATCGCCAGCAGCAACTGGCCCGTCAGGCTATTGATCTGCATCGCATGCTTTCCGGCCCATTGCGGCGGCCGTACGGATGGCGTTCATAAGGCTACTGTAGGATACATGATCCGTCCCTGCACGCATCAATGCAGTGCCGTGGTCGACACTGGTGCGCACGAACGGCAGGCCTAGCGTGATGTTGACCGCGTCGCCAAAGCTGAGCGCCTTGATGGGGATCAGGCCCTGATCGTGGTAGCAGCAGACGATGGCATCAAAGCGGCGGCGCATGGCGGGAGAGAACAGGGAGTCGGCCGGCAGCGGTCCTTCGACGTCGATACCCTCTTTCTGCGCCAGCGCTGCGGCCGGGGACAGGATGTCGAGCTCCTCGCGGCCGAAATGGCCGCGCTCGCCGGCATGCGGGTTCAATCCACATAGCGCCAGCCTGGGCTCGCCGATGCCGAAGCGCCGTCTGAGCTCCGAGAAGGTGATGCGCATGGCCTGCAGTGTATCGTCGACAGAAAGGGCATCTGGCACGTCCTTCAGGGCCAGGTGGGTGGTCAGCAGGGCCACGCGCAGCTCACTGCTGGCCAGCATCATCACCACGCGGGCGCTGCCGCCGATCGCGGCCAGAAACTCGGTGTGGCCGGGGAAGGTGAATCCGGCCTCACGCAGCACGGCCTTTTCGATGGGCCCGGTGACCAGGGCGCATCCCCGCCCGTGCATGCAGGCCCGAGCTGCCTGCTCGATGCAGGCGATCACTGCACCGGCCGTGGCTGCTGTCGGGTGTCCGCTCACCACGTCTGTTTCCGGCATTCCGGTGGGATCCCAGCAGCTCAGCATGGATGCGCCGGCTAGGGCCTCCTCAGGTGAGGTGATCTCCTGCACCGGCAATGGCAGGCCGATCTGCGTAGCCCGTTTTGTCAGCCAGGCCGGCGGGCATACGGCCACAATATCGGCAAACCATCCCGGTTCGGCATGCCAGGCGCGCACGATGCAGTCCGGGCCGATGCCGGCGGGTTCGCCCACCGTCAGCAGCAGGGGGAGGCGGCGGCTCATGGGTGCCGGATCAGTGCTGAGGATTCAGCGTGACGCCGGAACCGGGCGGACAGGGATAATAGGTGATCTGGGCCTCGGCCTTCAGGCCGGCAAGCCAGCGCGGCAGCTCCTCCTGCATCCGTGCGTTGGTCAGCTCCTGTTCGATCTGGTCGCGGTGCGCCTCGAAGGAATTCGGGTCAATATGTCGCTTGGCGATGACATGCACGATGTCCAGGCCGTACGGCGTTTTGATGACGCCACTGGTTTCGCCCGGTTTCAGGGCAAAGGCCGTATCCTCGATGGCCTTCAGCATGGTGCCGTGGCGGAACCAGCCCAGGTCACCGCCCTGGTCAGCGCTTGGGCCCTGCGACACCTCCTTGGCACGGGAGGCGAATTGTGCGTCGGTGGCATGACGCAAGTCGCGGGCGATGGTCTTGGCGCGCAGCATGATCTTGGCACGGGTGGCGGTATCGGCATCGTCGGGGATCTTGATCAGGATGTGCCGGGCATGCACCTCGTCATAGGGCTGTCCGAGCTTGGGCGCCTTCATGCGAACATTTGTCACTTGAATCAGGTGGAAGCCTGCCGGGGAACGGATAGGCTCGGTGACCTGCCCCTTTGCCAGATCGTACACGCTATCAAAGCGGCTGTTCAGCGTGCCGACGGCATGCCAGCCGAGGTCGCCCCCCTGCCTGGCATCCGGAGAATCCGAATAAAGTTGGGCCAGCTGTGCGAAAGCCTGGCCGGCAGCCCATTTCCGACGCACAGCCTTGACCTTGGCCTCGGCCTTGGACACCTGCTGCGGCGTCGGCTCCTGGGGCAGGGCGATAAGGATCTCGCTCAGACGCAGTTCACGGATCGGTTGCGGATGTTCCAGGTGTTTCCGGTAATATTCCCGCATCGATTCCTCGCTGATCTTGATCTTGTCGCGCACGTCAGCATTGATCAGCTTGCTGGACAGCAGCCGGGCTCGAAGCTGTTTCTTGTATTGGGCGAAATCGATCCCCTGGGCCTTGAGTACGGCCTCCAACTGGCCGGGGGCGAGGTTGTTGCTTGATTCCACGTTCGCCATGGCCTTATTCATCTCATCATCGCTGACGGTGATGTTCAGGCGCTTGGCTTCCTGTTTTTGCAGCAGTTTGGTGATGTCGGCATTCAGGGCGCGCTGTTCCAGTTCGCGGCGCGGCGGCAGCGACTTGGCCCCGAGTTGCTTCAGCGACGCGATCAGTGCATTGGTATCTGCAGCCACATCCGAACAGGCGACGGCCTTGCCATTGACCGAGGCGGCAACGGCATCCAACTCGTCCGCATGGGCGGGTTGCGGAGCGGCGGAAAGGGTCGCGGCCATGATCAGGGCGATGAGGATGCGCATGATGCCTCCAGGCAATGATGGAATCGTGGAACGTCGCCAATGGCGGCTAGGAGCCGACGCTACCCAGCCCCCGCAGCCTGAGCAAGAAACGGACGCCGTAGTTGCGGCCCGACATGGTGCCGCTGGGGCGGTTGTAGCGGTAGCCGTCGATCTCAAGATTCCAGCACGGATGCTGGTAGCGCAGGCCCACGCTCGCCTGCTGGGTCAGACGCAGCAACGCATCATACTGGATGTTGCCGAGCATCTGCCAACGTGAAGAGACGGCTAGGCGAACGCTGGCCGAGAACATTCGGGTGGGGGTGGCGAAGCGGGCATCGGTGAAATAGTAGCCCAGGCTCAGCGCGTGGCCGGCTTTTGATGTCCAGTCCAGTCCGGCATTGGCCGTGTCCCAGTACTTGTCCTGGGAGTCGTACTGGCCCTCACCGTGAAGGCTCAGGCCGGCGATGGGGGAGACCATCAGTCTTCCCAGCAGGTTCGACCAGTGATAGGCCGGGACGGGTTTCAGGGCCGGATCGACGGAGTTGCGCCGGATATCATAGGAAGCGCCGACGGCGATCAGCATGACGTCGCGTGCCGGTGCGTTCGATGCATCCCGGTGCTGCAGCCGGCTTTGCAGCAGGGCGGTGACCCGGTTGGCGCGCTCGATGCGGTCAAAGCCGGCAAAGCGGTTGCCGGACAGCAGGTTGCTCATGGTCAATCGCCCGAAGCTCGAATCGAAGTTCGGCAGCCCGGACTGATCGGATGGCGCCCGGATATAATCGTAGCGCACCACCGGTTCGATGGTATGGCGCCATTTCCGGTCGGCGCTGATTCTTTCGAAAGTGGAGCGAACTTCCAGGCTGGCCTCGCCGGTCGAGCGCTGCATCGTGCTGCCGCTCGCCGCCGGCTGCTGCTGCAGCCAGTAGCGGGTCAGGTGGCTGCCGGCCTCGGCCGTGATCTCCAGTCCTCCTCCCGGCAGCTGCCAGGGGATCTCGAGGTAGGGGTGCAGATCCATGCGCCAGCCGCGCACGCCTAGCAGGCGTCCGAAGTTTGTGGTCTGCTGGTCGAAATGCAGCAGCAGATTCCGGGCCAGCGGTGCCGCCAGGTGGCTCTCCAGCCTCGGCGCGATCTGCGGCGTGGCGGCGTCGTTGGCCTGCGTCAGGTCCTGCTGGTCCCGTCCCATCACCATCCAGTCGCCGTAGCGGCCCATGCCAACCAGGGAAGCCTCGCTTTGCAGGTAGCGGGTGGTCACCTGATTCGCGCTCAGGTAATCCGGCAGATAATTACGGTCGCTGACATGATCGGCCCTGACCGTGAAGAAGGTGCGCGCTGGCAGCTGCCAGTCGATATCGGCGCGATAGCGCCCGCGCTTGGTTTTGGTCAGGCGGTCCTTAATGAACTGGCCGCTCAGTTGTTCAGTGCCGATGCCGGAGGCGTGGCGCAGCTCGAGTTCAGGCATGAAGCCACGCGCGCTCATCCAGTGCGGGGTGAAGGTGGCGTCCCAATTGGGACTCGGCGCGAAGTAATACGGCAACGCCACCTCGGTGCCACGCCGCTTGCCGAAGGCCACCAGCGGCGGCAGCAGGCCGGAGTGGCGGCGCAGCGGCATCTGCCAGTAGGGGCTGTACATCACCGGGATGCCGGCGATTTCGAAGCGGGTGCCGTGCGCGACCAGGATCCCCTGCTTCTGGTCGAGCTTGGCGTCCCGTGCCGCTAGGCGCCAAGCCTCTTTGTCCCCCGGACAGGCACTGAACTGGATGGACTCGGCCTCGAACGTGGTGGCATCGAGGCGGCGGATCTGGCGGGCACGCAGATGCTCGCCATTGGGGAGCGTCAGCGTGGCCTGCTGCATGCTGCCAGTCTCCGAATCGGTATGCAGGCTGGCCGAGGCGGCGTCGATCCGCCCTTTGGGCGAGGTGATCAGCACATGGCCTTCGGCCGTGATCAAATGTTTTTGCACGTCATAATGGACCGTATCCGCGTGCAGCGTTTCGTTGCCGCGCTGGATGACGACATGGCCGCTGGCGACCAGCACGCCTTCGGCATTGCGGGTGACGTGATCGGCGGTGATGTCGACACCCTCCGCCAGGGCCGGGGAGGCTATGGCGACGCACAACAGCAGCCCAAGGACGCAAGCAATGCCGGCCTTCAGGCGTGGGCAATGGCCGATGCGTGCCCTCCCTTCCGGCGGCAAGGGATCAGGCGGGTTTGCGGGCAAAGCCCAGGTAGTTGACATCCAGATCGTCCGACAGATCGAAGCGGTCCGTCAGGATGCGGTAGGACATGCCGCGCAGTTGTGCGGGTTCCAGGCCGCCGTGACGCATGGCGGCGACCAGTTCGGACGGTCGGATAAATTTCTCGTAGCGATGGGTTCCTTTCGGAAGCCAGCCCAGCACATATTCGGCCCCGAGGATGGCCATCAGATAGGACTTGGGCGTCCGGTTCAGGGTGGCGAAGAAGAACTGGCCGCCAGGCTTGAGCATGCGTACGCAGGCGGCGATGGTCGCCGGCACATCCGGCACATGCTCCAGTACCTCCAGGCAGGTGACGATATCATAGGCCTCGGCATGGCCTTCCGCCCAGGTTTCGGCATCGCTGGCCTCATAGCGTACGGCCACGTCACCCTGGGCGGCATGGGCACGGGCCACGCCCAGGGCCTTCTCCGAGCGGTCGATGCCGGTGACGGTGGCGCCCCTGCCGGCCAGGCCCTCGGCCAGCAGTCCGCCGCCGCAGCCGACATCCAGCACCTCGGCCCCCTTCAGCTCCGCCTGACGGGCAATGTAGTCAAGACGCACGGGGTTGATACGGTGCAGCGGCTTGAAGCGTCCGTGCGGATCCCACCACTCCGCGGCAATGCGTTCGAACTTCTGGATCTCGTCGGGGTCGTATCGCAACTCCTGGCTCATGGAGCTGTAGCCTGATCGGCCGGTATGTGCAAGGCAAGCTCCGCTTTTCGCCGGTGGCACCGGCCGCTAGGCTCACTCGATGCTGGCCCGCCTGCTGATCATGCGCATCCTCCAGGCCATCCCCACCGTGCTTGGGGTGGTGACGCTGGTATTCCTGCTGCTGCACCTGGTTCCGGGCGATCCGGTCGATGCCCTGCTGGGGGAGATGGCATTGCCGGCGGACCGTGAAGCGCTCCGCCATGCCCTGCACCTGGACCTGCCGCTGTGGCAGCAGTATGTCTCCTACCTGTCGGGCCTACTGACGGGGCATTGGGGTACAAGCCTGGTTGATCACCGTGCGGTGCTTTCCCTGATCGCCGAACGGCTGCCGGTGACGGCAAGGCTTGCCGGTTGCAGCCTGCTGCTGGCACTGGCTTTGGCCCTCCCCCTCGGTTTCTGGGCGGCCCGCCATGCCGGGACCGGCCGGGACATGGCGGCCATGGGCTTCTCGTTGCTCGGCGTTTCCATTCCGAACTTCTGGCTGGGGCCGATGCTGATGCTGGTGTTCGCCGTGATGCTCGGCTGGCTGCCCGTATCCGGCATGGATCAGCCGGACAGTATCGTGCTGCCGGCTGTTACCCTCGGCACGGCGCTGGCGGCAGTGCTGTCGCGCATGGCGCGCGCCAGCTGGTTGGAAGCGATGAGTACCGACGCATTGCGTACGGCGCGGGCCATGGGCATCAGCGAAACGGTGCTATGGTGGCGGTATGCGGCGAGACTGGCGTCGGTGCCGGTGGTGACGATGTTCGCCCTGCAGATGGGGGCGGTGCTGGGCGGGGCGGTGATCACCGAAACCGTGTTCGACTGGCCAGGGCTGGGGCGGTTGACCATCGAGGCGATCCAGCAGCGCAATTACCCGCTGGTGCAGGGCTGCGTGCTGGTGATCGCCCTGATCTACGTAGGGGCGAATCTGCTCGCCGATATCCTGGGCATGATCCTCGATCCGCGGCAGCGACATGCCTGAACGTCAGCTGCCGATACGCCTGACGCCGTCGCTGAAGCTGGCCCTGATCTGCTTCGCGCTGCCGTTGCTGCTGGTCATGATTGCCCTCCTGCACGGCCAGAACGGCCACCGCGTGGATCTGAATGCCGTGTTGGCGGGCATGTCGTTTGCGCATCCGCTTGGTTGTGACGATTTGGGCCGCGACGTGCTGGCGCGCCTGGCCGAAGCGATCCGACTCTCTCTGGGCGTCGGCTTCGGGGTGATCACGCTGGCCGGGATCATCGGCATCAGCCTCGGCGTGGCGTCTGGGTGGTACGGTGGCTGGGTGGATGCACTGCTGATGCGCCTGGCCGACATCGTGCTGTCCTTTCCGGGCATTCTGCTGGCCATTGCCATGGCGGCGATGCTCGGGCCGTCGGTGGAGAACATCGTCTATGCCCTGGTGGTGGTCGGCTGGGTGGGATTCGCGCGTCTGGCGCGGGGGCAGGTGCTGTCGCTGAAGCATGCGCCGTTCATCGAGGCGTCGTTCGCCGCCGGCTCCGGATTTTTCTTCCAGATGACCCGCCACCTGTTGCCGAACATCGCAGCTCCCTTGCTGGTGGAAGCCAGCTTCGGGCTGGCTGCCGTCATTATCGGCGAGGCCGGCCTGTCCTTCCTCGGCGTCGGGGTGCAACCGCCGGCCGCTTCGCTCGGCACGATGATCCGTGAGGGCACGAACCTGATGCTGGTGGCGCCGGCTCAGGTGGTGTGGCCAGGACTGGTGCTGTTCCTGCTGGTGATGGGCGTCAATATCCTCGGCGATGCCCTGCGCGATCACCTGGATGTCAGGCGCGAGGTCGGGCGATGAACCGGCATCTGCTCATCGGCCTCGAGGGTCTTGTCCTGAGCGAGCAGGAGCGCCAATGGCTGCGGGATTTTCCACCCCTGGGGGTCATCCTGTTTGCACGCAACCTCGAATCCCCGGCGCAGGTCGAGGCACTGCTGGCCGAGGTGCGCATCTGCACCGGACAGCAGACATGGGCGGCCATCGACGAGGAAGGGGGGCGGGTCAACCGTTTGCCATGGGCCCCGTTCAACACGCGGCGGCATGCCGCCGAATTCGGCACGCTGTTCGAGCGCGATGCTGAGGCGGCGCGCCGGGAAGTGTACGACGACAGCCTAAAGGTGGGGCTGGCCCTCAGCCGGCTGGGTTTTACTCACAACTGCGCCCCGGTGCTCGATGTTTTTCATGCCGCTGGTCATACCATCATCGGCGATCGCGCCTACAGCGGCAGCGTCGGGATCGTGGCCGAACTTGGGGCAGCCTGCATGCGCGGCCTGCACGATGCCGGCATCGAGGCGGTTGGCAAGCATTTTCCCGGGCATGGGCGAGCCGATGCCGATTCGCACCTGTCCGTGCCGCATGTGCACGCTGATTTGGCGGTGCTGCTGGCCGAGGCGGAGCCGTTCCTCTTGCTCGGGGCGCAGGGACTGGCGCATATCATGACGGCGCATGTGATCTACGGGGCGGTGGACCAGCGGGTGGCCACGCTGTCGCCATTCTGGCTGCGTGACGTGCTGCGCCAGCGCTTTGGTTTCACGGGCCGCATCTGGAGCGATGACCTGTGCATGAAGGGCGTCGGCGACGATGTGCCGGTCGCGGCCGAGGCGGCCCTGACCGCCGGCTGCGACGTGCTGCTTGTCTGCCATCCCGACGGCGTGCGGGCGGTTTACCGGCAGCTGGGGCAGGGCTGAGCCCCGGTTGCCCATTCGGCTTCGCGGTGTACATTGCTGCGATCACGGATCGATGATTTCAAGGAGGCAGGATGTCCGAGATACTGAGTGCGAAGGAACTGGCGCGGTACAATCGCCATATCATCCTGCCGCAGGTGGGTCTAAAGGGGCAGGAACGCCTGAAGCAGGCCAAGGTGCTGTGCGTCGGTACCGGCGGGCTGGGCAGCCCGATCTCCCTGTACCTGGCGGCGGCCGGCGTGGGTACGCTGGGCCTGGTCGATTTCGACGTCGTCGACGACTCGAACCTGCAGCGTCAGATTGCGCATTCGACGGCGGACATCGGGCGGCCGAAGGTGGAATCGGCCCGCGACAGGCTGATCGGCATCAATCCGTACATTTCGGTGGAGCTGCACGGCGAGGGCATTACGCGCAACAACGTGCGCGAGCTCGTGCGCCAGTATGATGTCGTCGTCGACGGCACCGACAACTTCCCGACCCGTTACCTGGTCAACGATGCCTGTGTGCTCGAGGGCAAGCCGCTGGTCTTCGCCTCGATCTTCCAGTTCGAGGGGCAGGCGACGGTGTTCAATCATGCCGGCGGTCCGTGCTACCGCTGCCTGTATCCGGAGCCGCCGCCGCCGGGGATGGTGCCGTCATGTTCCGAGGGCGGGGTGCTGGGGGTGTTGCCCGGTGTCATCGGCGTCATCCAGGCCACCGAGGCGGTGAAGATCATCCTGGGCAAGGGAAGGACCCTGTCCGGGCGCCTGCTGCTGTACGAAGCGCTGGATATGCAGTTCCGTGAGGTCAAATTGCGCCGCGATCCGGCCTGTCCCGCCTGTGGCGAGCATCCGAGCATCGGCGACGTTGAGGCCTACGAGCAGTTCTGCGGCCTGCCTCCGACCGAGGCCGCGGAACAGCAGGAGGTGCTCAGGGATGACGAAATCACGCCCAGGCAGCTGGCGGCCGAGATGCAGGCCGATCCGGAGCTGTTCCTGCTGGACGTGCGCGAGCCGTTCGAGGTGAACATCTGCAGCATCGATGGGGCCTGGCTGATCCCGCTGGGGGTGCTGCCGGCTCGCTTCGCGGAGGTGCCGAAGGATCGTAACGTCGTGGTCCAATGTCGCTCGGGGGCGCGCTCTGCCCAGGCCGTGGAGTTCCTGCAGAAGCAGGGCTATACGCGCGTTAGGAACCTGGTCGGAGGCATCCTGCGCTGGATCGACGAGGTGGACCCGAGCCAGAGCAAGTACTAGGGGGCTGTTTACAGACCCTAGAGCCTACCTCTTCGGCTTACCCAGCTTTTCGGTGAGCTGCACGTCGAGGGGCTTGCCGGCCTCGCCGAAATAGAGGGTCCGGTGCGGGAAGGGGATCTCGATGCCCTTCTCGTCGAAGGTCAGCTTGATCCGGCGCAGGTACTCTCGGCCCACGTCCCATTGGCGGATGGGGCGGGTCCTGATGCGGCCCTTGATGACGACGGCCGAGTCCCCGAGCTTGTCGACGCCGAAGATCTCCGGTTCAGCCAGCATCAGGGCGCCGAACTTCTCGTCCGCCTGCATGGAATTGCCCACCTCGCGCATCACCTCCACGACGGTGTCCGTGTTCTCCTTGTAGGCGACACCGATCTCGAACACATAGGCCGACCATTCGTTGGTCATGTTGCTCAGCGTGGTGATGGTGCCGTTGGGGAAGATGTGCACGGTACCGCTCAAATCACGCAGCACCGTGGTGCGGAAATTGATGTGTTCGACCAGTCCCCCCGTGCCGTTGATGATGGCAACATCGCCCACTCGGATCTGGTTTTCCAGGATGATGAAGAAGCCGGTGATGACATCGCGCACCAGGTTCTGGGCGCCGAAGCCGACGGCGACACCGGCGATGCCGGCGCTGGCGATGATGGGCGTGATCTCGACGCCGACCTGTCTCAGGATGATCAGGCCGACAGTGACCCACAGCGCCAGCAGGGCCGCCTGGCGCATCAGCCTGAGGATGGTTTCGATGCGTTTCTCAGATTCGGAAGGGGGTTCCCCCTGGGCCGCACTTTTTTTGACCAGATGCCTCTCGAACTGCTGCAGGGATTTCCGCAGCAGCTTGGCCATGATCCAGGCCACGACGAGAATCAGCGTGATCCGGAGGCCGGTCTTGATGAACAGGTCCCAGTTCAGCGACTGGATGAATGTCTCGATGTGGTCCATGCCGGTGCCTCCTTCCCGGAAGATATATTCGTACTGTATCAACAAAGACCAAGCCATGCATATGTACAAGCTCCGGTCGCACTGTGGCAGCGGATTGCCCTGTGCTAAGGTGACGGGGCTATGGAACCTGCTATCGAACATCGAGCCGAATCCCTGGCCACGGCCGGGCCGGCAATCGCGTGGCTGGGATGCCAGCCGTATCGGCCGACGTGGGAGCGGATGCAGGCGCGTGCCACGTCCATTGCGGATGGAAGTGAGGGCGAGTGCATATGGTGCTGCGAGCATGAGGCCGTGTACACCACGGGCATGCGTGGGCGCGACAACCGCACGGTGCCCGAGCTGCCTGCGCCCCTGGTGCGCACCGATCGCGGCGGTGAGACCACCTTCCACGGCCCCGGGCAGCTGATGCTCTACCCCTTGCTCGACCTGCGCCGGCGTCGGCTGGGCGTGCGCCGGTATGTGGCGCTGCTGGAGGAGTCGTGCATCCTGCTGCTGGCGGAACTCGGGGTGGCCTCGGCCCGGCGCGGCGGCCTGCCCGGCGTGTGGACCGATGCGGGCAAGATCGCGGCCCTGGGGCTACGCGTGCAGCATGGGGTGGCCTATCACGGCATGGCCCTGAACGTGCGCCTGGACCCCGACTGGTTCGCCTGCATCGAACCTTGCGGCCTATCCCTGCCGGTGGACCGGTTGGAGAATCACGGCCTCGTGCTGCCGGGCGATCAACAGCTGGCGGAACTGTGGGCAGCGCAACTGGCAGAGCTGCTGCCTTGAGAATTTACATCGGCATGATGAGCGATTAATGTTCGCGCCCTTTCGGTCCGGCAGATGAACGACTATCATCCCCAAGCCGCGCCCAAGATGGAGGTTCAGATGGCCTTGACGAAGCAGCAGCTGACCAAGTTCGAGGAACAGCTCATGGCCTGGAAGGTCGAGTTGCAGGAGGGTCAGAATCAGAGCGTGCATGCCCTGCACGAGATGGAGCAGGGGTCATTCCCTGATCCGACCGATCAGGCCAGCATGGAAACCGATCTCAACTTCGATCTGCGCATCAAGGATCGCGAACGCAAGCTGATCCGTAAGATCGACCAGGCCCTGGATCGCATCAAGGAAGGTGATTTCGGCCTGTGTGAGGCATGCGGTGGCGACATCGGTGTCAAGCGCCTGCAGGCCAGGCCGGTGACGACGCTGTGCATCGACTGCAAGACCGCCCAGGAACAGGAAGAGCGCACACGCTCCGAGTAAGTTCGCCACCGCTTTGTATTTCCGCCTGTAACCGCTAGCTTTTTCCAGGCCGCGTCAGCGGCATGGAGGAGAGAACAGCGTGCTGCGGTCCTATATCGGTTTCACCGAGCGCCACCAGCGTTGGTTCCGCCTGCCGATGGTCGGGGTGCTGACCGTGCTGGCGGTGGTGCTGGCGGTGGTGCGCCCTTCCTTCATTCAACAGATCGAGCACAAGGCCCTGGACGAGCGATTCGTGCTGCGCGGACCGCAAAAGCCGTCGGTGCCGGTGGTGGTGGTGGCCGTCGACGACGCGTCGGTGGACGCCATCGGGCGCTGGCCGTGGCCGCGCGATGTGATCGGCAGCATCGTGAAGCGGGTGCTGGCGGATGACCACGCCAGGGCCCTGGGCTTCGATATGGTGTTCTCGGAGGCCCAGGCCAATCCGATCGACGAGACCCTGAGTCTGATGCGTGATCACGGGCAACTCGATCCATCAGTGGCGGCTTGGCTTGCCGCCCATCGCCGAGCCGGCGATCTGGACCGGTCGTTCGAGGCACTGCTGGCCCGCTACAAGGAGCGCATCGCCCTCGGCTATTTCTTCTACCCACGGGGATCGCATCCACCCGCACGCATCCAGCGCCGGATGGATCGGGAGACGGCCCTGCTGCGTCCGTCGGCCATTTCGGTATCGATGGATCACGACGCCGCCATGCCGATACCGCGTATGGCGGCCATCGAGGGCAATATCCCGGACATCATGCAGGCGGGCGAGGTGGCTGGCTTCTTCAATTTCTTCCCGGACAGCGACGGCATGGTGCGGCGGGTGCCGCTGCTGGCCATGCACGGCGGCATGGTGTATCCAAGCCTGGATCTGCAACTGTTGCGCGTTGCCCTCGGCTGGCCATCGGTAAGCGCCCACCTCACGGCGGTCGGGGTGGAATCGGTCAATCTGGGGCGGCGGGTGATCCGCACGGATCCGAGCGGCGACATGTTGCTGAACCATTATGGCCCCGCCCATACTTTCCATTACGTATCAGCCCTGGATGTGCTGGAAGGGCGCGAGGATGCGTCGCTGCTGAAGAACGCCATCGTGCTGTTCGGGGTGACGGCGGTCGGGGTGTACGACCAGCGGGTCACGCCGTTCGGAGCCACCTTCCCCGGGGTGGAGGCGCATGCAGCGGCCGTCGCCAACATGCTGACCGGCAGCGAAATCCGCCGCCCACCATATCTGGGTTTGCTCGAGGTGCTGCTGGTGCTGCTGCTCAGCTTCGGCAGTGGCTGGCTGGCGACCCGCCGCGGCCCGGTGGTGCAGGCCCTGCTGCTGCTGGGCTTGCCGCTGCTGATATTCGGTGTCGGCATGTGGCTGTTCGTCCAGTATGATATCTGGCTGAAGGTGTCCTATCTGGTGCTCGGGGTGTTGCTGACCACGCTGCCGGTGACCCTGCTCGAGTACGTGGTCGAGGCGGGCCGGCGCGGTTTTATCCACGAGGCCTTCTCCCGCTACCTGGCTCCGGAGGTGGTGGCCAACCTGGCCTGGCATCCGGAGACGCTGACGCTGGGCGGCGAGGAACGGGTGCTCACCGCCATGTTTTCCGATATCGCCGACTTCTCGGCCTTTTCCGAGGCCCTGCCGCCGGAGCGGCTGGTGCAGTTCCTGAACCATTACCTGACGGAGATGAGCGATATCGTGCTGGCCCACGGCGGCACCATCGACAAGTACGAGGGCGATGGGATCATCGCCTTCTTCGGGGCGCCGCTGGCGATGGAAGACCATGCCGCGCGCGCCATCTTAGTGGCGTTGGCCCAGCAGCGGCGGCTGACCGAACTGCACGATACCTGGCGGGCACAGGGCTATCCGGAGGTGGCGGTGCGCATCGGCATCAACACCGGGGCCATGGTGGTCGGCAATATGGGTACCGAGTCACACATGGACTACACCATCATGGGCGATCACGTGAACCTGGCCAGCCGCCTGGAGGGCGTGTGCAAGGTATACCGGGCGCCGATCCTGATCACCCGCGCCAGTTTCGAGGCGGCCCAAGAACATATCGCCGCCCGCTTCATCGACCGCGTGCAGGTGGTCGGGCGCACCCAGGCCGTGGACATACTCGAGCCGCTCGGCCCGATCGGCGAGGTGGGGGAGGATCGGTTGGAACTGGCACGCCGCTACGAGCAAGGCTGGCAGCTGATGCAGCAGCGCCGGTTTGCCGAGGCCGAGGAGATTTTTGCCGGGTTGGTGGAAGAATATGCGCACGACGGACCCTGTATGGTAATGCTCGAACGCGTGCGCACGTTCATCAAGAAGAAACCCGCCGCTGGCTGGAACGGGGTGCACGTACTGGAATCGAAATAGGGGGGATTGCCACCCCTTGCCGCATCCGGCAGCCCCGTCAGCTTTGTCTATAGTTGTTCTTTCGGCGCGAGCACGGCCGGTCGTCCCGCCGGCTCGTCCGACTGAAGCGAAGGAGGTTCATCATGGCGGACAAGAAAATCATTGCAGTGGTGGGTGCCACGGGTGCGCAGGGCAGCGGTCTGGTGCACGCAATCCTGAACGATAAGCATAGCGAATTCGCAGTGCGCGCGCTGACGCGCAACGCCGACTCCAACAAGGCCAAGGCCCTGGCGCAGATGGGAGCCGAGGTTGTGGTGGCCGATGTCGATGACGAGGCCAGCCTGGCAAAGGCCTTCGAGGGCTGCTATGGCGCTTATTGCGTAACCTTCTACTGGGAACATTTCTCCCCGGAGAAGGAGTTCGCCGAGGCCGGTGCCATGGCCCGGGCGGCGAAGGCCGCCGGACTGAAGCACGTGATCTGGTCCACGCTCGAGGATACGCGCCGCTGGATGTCGCTGGATGACGATCGCATGCCCACATTGATGGAGCACTACAAGGTGCCGCATTTCGATGCGAAGGGGGCGGCGAACCACCTGTTCACCGACCTGGGCGTGCCGACGACGATGCTGCAGACCTCATTCTACTGGGACAATTTCATCCATTTCGGCATGGGTCCCAAGAAGGGGCCAAATGGTACCCTGCTGTTCACGCTGCCGATGGGAGACGCGAAGTTGCCAGGCATGGCTGCCGAAGATATCGGCAAGTGTGCCTATGGTATTTTCAAGAAGGGCAAGGAATACATCGGGAAAACGGTATCCATCACCGGCGAGCACCTGACCGGCGATCAGTATGCTGCCGCCTTCGCCAAGGCACTTGGCCAGCCGGTGGTCTACAACCGGGTGACGCCGGAGCAGTACCGGGGCTTCGGTTTCCCGGGCGCGGATGATTTGGGCAACATGTTCCAGTTCAAGCGTGATTTCGAGAAGGATTTCTGTGGCGCCCGCGATCCTGCAGTGTCACATGCCCTGAATCCCGAGCTACAGAGCTTTGATATCTGGCTCGCTAAACACAAGGCCGAGATTTCGCTCGATTGATTGCATCGTTCGCGGCATGACATCCGACATGGATGGTCATTGAGCAATGCCCGGCCGTGGCCTCTTACTCTGGCGAGGGTGGTTTCCCTCCATCCCCAGTTGAAATGCAATAACGATCACAGTGGTGTCATGGCAGATTGCTATGTTACGGTATCGCAGCCTCGGGCATGACCACCGGATAGGGGAGCGCATATGAAGAGCATCAAGATGTTTATATTCGGCCTGATCGTGGGTGGCGTGCTCGCCTTTCCCCTGGGGATCAATTTCGGCCGCGGTGTGCCGCTGCTGAGCAATCCCTTCGCGAAGCCCACCATGCAGCAGCGAGTCAAGCAGAAGGCCGAACAGATGCTGGAAGACACCAAAAAGGCCATCCACGAGGCCACCAAGCCGGCGGAACAACCCAAGAAGTAATATCCGTCGCCCGCAGGCGACGGGCTTGGCTATGGGCGCGCATTCCCGGCGCCGCAATCCGAACCTTCAGGTGCGGCGTCTACGCCCTGCCGTCGAAATTGGGGGGAGATTCGCACTCACATCCCGACCCGTTGGGCCGCTAAAATGTCCATACCGATTTAAGCAGATCGGGGCCGAGCTTCAGCCTTTCGATACCGGGCTTTTCTGGTACAAAGTTGAAATTTTGCTCGACCGATGTGCAGAGGTTCGCGGCCGGGGACAGTCCAAGCATGGATGCTCCTCAGTCAGTGCCCGGCCGCGAGCACTTTTTCTAACCGGCACCTGACTCCATGCCAGAGAGAACAAAAAGTCTAAGCCCTATGCATCGGAGGAACTTGATGGCTGAAGAAGCAGAGTTGGAAGAAAGCCAATCAGGAACCTCACACCTTAAATGGGCGTTTGTCCTTGGCCTGGCCGTTTTGTTGGTCATTGTCCTCGCTATCATATCATCCAGATCCATCAATGTTATCATGCTTAAGAAGAGCAGCTCAGCAGTATCCAGCCAAGCGACGAGTTCGCGGGTTAATCAGTAGTCGGCCACTTTCGCATATTCGTTCGAATCCCGTTCGGGACGCCATGAGGGATTCGGACACCTCAAGTCGGTAGACCGTCCCGAGGGCAGGTTTGGACTACAATGGAATCATCCCATTGTTTGAAAGGAGCGCCCAATGATCGAGAAAATGACCGGCCTGCCACCCAACGTGTTGGGCTTCACCGCCAAGGGCAAGATCACCGCCGAGGACTACGAGATGGTGATCATCCCGGAGGTGGAGGAGAGCTTCGCCAAGCAGGGAAAGGTGCGGCTGCTTTATCACATCGGCGAGGAGGCCGAAGGCTTCGAGTCCGCCGCCATGTGGGACGATACGAAACTGGGACTCAAACATTTCAAGGGCTGGGAGCGGATGGCCATCGTCACCGACATCGAATGGATCCGGGTCATGCTCAAGGCGTTCGGGTTCATCATGCCGGGCGAGATGCGCATCTTCCACAACAGCGAACTGGCCCACGCCATACGCTGGATCGGTGGGGCCTGAGCGAAGCCTGTTTTGGTTATGGAATGAGTTGAGCCGGGATCAGGCCCTGATCAGGCCCTGATTAGGCAATCTGGGGAGCGGCTTCGCTGACCTCGTCGGGATCGACCACATCGGCGGCCTGCAACTCCTCGATGCGATAGGCCGACGGATCGGCCAGCAGGGAGGTCACCAAGCGGTGGTTCATTGCATGCCCGGTGCGCTCGCCCTCGAAGGCGGCGGCTACCGGCAGGCCGGCCAGCGACAGATCGCCAAGGGTGTCCAGGATCTTGTGCCGTACGCATTCATCCTCGTAGCGCAGGCCACCCTCGTTGATGACGCGGAAGGCATCAAGCACGATGGCATTTTCCAGCGAGCCGCCGAGGGCCAGGCCGGATTTCTGCAGCGCCTCGATCTCATGCAAAAAACCGAAGGTTCGGGCACGGCTGACCTCGCGCGTATAGGCCTGCTGGGCAAAATCGATGGACAGCTTGCGGCCGCGCAGCATCGGATGGTCGTAATCAATCAGGTAGCTGATGCGGAAACCGCCGGAGGGATGCAGGGAACAGCGCTTGTTGCCATCGGCGACCTCGATCTTCTTCAGCACCCTGAGTACCCGCTTGGCTACGGATTGCTCGCGGATGCCAGCGCACTGGATCAGGAACACGAACGGGGCGGAAGAGCCATCCATGATCGGCACCTCGGGACCGTTGACCTCAATGCGGGCATTGTCGATGCCGAGCCCCGCCAGGGCCGAGAGCAGATGTTCGACGGTCGCGATGTTGGCGCCATCCTTGCCCAGGGTGGTGCACAGACGGGTGTCGGTGACGAATTCGGCACGTGCCGGGATCGTAACCCCGAGGTCCGAACGGCAGAAGCTGATACCTTCGTTTTCATCCGCCGGGTGCAGCATCAACTCGATTTTTCGGCCGGAATGCAGCCCGATGCCGCTACACCTGATGGAATGCTCCAGGGTTCGCTGAGGTATCATCCTGTTCTCCATATCCCGTTTGCCGTGTACGGGGTGATAGTAGTCATCTGCTATCACCTGTACGTGACACAGCACACAAGCGACCCATTGTGCCACCGCCCTGCGTTTGTTGGAAGGGCGGCATTCAATCTGCCTGATAGCGCAGGAATGCCGGTACCGCGAGCGCATCCTCATCGTAGTTCTGCTCGTTGCCGAACAGCGGTGCCTGCAGAGCCTGCGTCTTCGGATTCAGTGCGGCCGCCCCGCCGGCGCCGGCTACCGGCCGTACCGGCATGCGGGACACCTTCAATGTCTCCGCCGCATTCGGCACACTGCCCAAGGCCTCGCTGTTCAGGCCGGTGGCGACCACGGTGACGCGGATGTCATCACCGGCTTCCCGGTCGTAGACCATGCCGCAGATGATATTGGCATCCTCGTCGGCCATGTTGTGGATGATGGAGACGGCCTCGTCGTACTCGGCCAGCGTCATGTCCTCGTTGCCGGTGACGTTGACCAGGATGCCGCGGGCACCATGGATGTCGACGTCCTCGAGCAGCGGCGAGGAAATGGCGCGCTCGGCGGCCTCGCAGGCGCGGTTCTCACCCTTGGCGACCCCGGAGCCCATCATGGCCATACCCTGGGTCTCGCACATCACCGCTTTGACGTCGGCGAAGTCGACGTTCATATAGCCGGTGTGGGTGATCAGCTCTGCGATGCCCTTGACCGCCTGCATCAGCACGTCGTCGGCCTTGCGGAAGGCCTCAAGCATACTGGTATGCTTGCCGACGGCACCGATCAGCTTCTGGTTCGGGATGGTGATCAGGGTATCGACGTGCTTGCGCAGCTCTGCGATACCCTGTTCGGCCTGACGCATGCGGCGCTTGCCCTCGAAGTTGAACGGCTTGGTCACGACTGCCACCGTCAGTACCCCCATTTCGTGCGCCACCTCGGAGATTACCGGCGTCGCGCCGGTGCCGGTGCCGCCGCCCATGCCGGCGGTGATGAACACCATGTCCGTATCCATCATGAATTCGCGCAGACGCTCGCGTTCGGCTTCGGCCGCCTCCCGCCCGATCTGCGGATTGGCGCCGGCCCCAAGCCCGCGGGTGACGTCGGAGCCGAGCTGCAGCTTGACGTCCGCCTGACTGTGCTCGATGGCCTGCGCATCGGTGTTGGCGACGATGAAATCGACGCCGCGCAGGCTCTGGTTGATCATGTTGTTGATGGCGTTGCCGCCGCCGCCGCCCACCCCGATCACCTTGATCTTGGCGGAAAGCCCCTTGGTATCCTCGAATGTGTACATAGCCATGTGATCCTCCTGTGCTGTTAGCTTCCTTCGTTTTTTGCGTTGCCCTTTTTGCTCTTTCCTAACCTTTATCAACCTGAATCGCCGAACCAGCTCCTGAGCCGCTGCCAGCCGCGCCAGATTTTCCGGGATTCGCTCTTGCGCACCGGCGTGCGGTTGCGGTAGCGGCAGCCGTACAGGATCAGGCCGACGGCAGTGGCATAGATGGGGCTGGACACCACATCCACCAGGCCGCCCACGCCCTGCGGGCGGCCGATGCGCACCGGCATGTCGAACATCTCCTCGGCCAGATCGGCCATGCCCTCGAGCAGGCTGCTGCCACCTGTCAGCACAACGCCCGCCGCAACCAGCTCCTGGTAGCCGGAGCGCTGCAGTTCGGCCTTGATCATCTCGTACAGTTCCTCGACACGCGGCTCCAGGATCTGGGCCATCACCTGGCGAGGCATCGGGCGCGGCGGGCGGCCGCCGACGCTCGGCACTTCGATCTGTTCGTCCGGCGACACCAACGAGACCATGCACGAGCCATACTTGCGCTTCAGCTGGTCGGCCTCGCGCGCACTGGTGCGCAGACCCACCACCAGGTCGTTGGTCAGATGATCGCCACCGATCGGGATCACCGCCGTGTGACGGATGGCGCCGTCGAGGAACACGGCGATGTCGGTGGTGCCGCCGCCGATGTCCACGAGCACGACGCCGATGTCCTTCTCGTCAGGCATCAGCACAGCCTCGCTGGAGGCCACCTGCTCGAGCACCATATCGGCCACGTCCAGATCGCAACGGTTGCAGCACTTGATGATGTTCTGGGCCGAGGACACGGCACCGGTGACGATGTGTACCTTGGCCTCCAGGCGCACGCCGCTCATGCCGATCGGCTCGCGGATGCCGTCCTGATGATCGATGATGTATTCCTGCGGCAGGATGTGCAGGATCTTCTGGTCGGCCGGGATGTTCATGGCCCGCGCGGCGTCGATGACGCGGTCCACGTCCTCCGGCGCGACCTCGTTGTTTTTCGTGGCCACGACGCCGTGGCTGTTGTAGCCGCGGATATGGCTGCCGGCAATGCCGGTGTACACCGTCTGGATGTCGACCCCCGCCATCAGCTCGGCCTCCTCGACCGCCAGGCGGATCGATTCCACCGTGCTCTCAATGTTGACCACCACGCCCTTGCGCAGACCGCGCGAAGGATGCGTGCCGATACCGATGACATCGATCCGCCCATCCGGGGCGCTTTCGGCGACGACACAGGCGATTTTGCTGGTGCCGATGTCAAGGCCGACGACCACATCATGGTTTTTGGACATCAAATCACCTCCTTGGAACTGGCGGGGCGGATGAACCAGCGGTTATCCATGCGTGCATCGATACGCCATGCGTCTTTGCGCCAGCGCGGTTGCTCGATCAGGGCGACCAGCCGGTCCACGCGCCGGATGGCGCCATGTTGCGGGATCACCCAGGACTCCCCGTGATCGAAATACAGCTTCCAGGCACCGCCGATGGCGTCCACCTCGCTCAGGTGCGCAAACAGGCCATGCGACAGCCCCTTGAGATGCGTCAACAGGGCTGCGGCCTTGGTCAGCTGACCGGCGGGCAGGCGCAGCATGGGCAGGATCGGCAGCGGCGCGCCGGTACCGGCATAGGCTAAGCCGCGCCCGTCCACCATCTGCATTTTGCCCTGGGGATCGAGCCAGTTGGCGACGGCTTGGCGCGGAATTGCCCGGATATCGAGCGAGCCGCCGATGCTGCGGGATATCCGCACGTCGGCCAGTGCCGGGATGGCCGCCATCAGTTTATGGCGCAGCAGGGGCGGGAAGGTGTGGCAGAAGTCCATCGGCTGCTGCTGTAGCCTGGTGGCGATGACGGCGCGCAAGGAAGCCGGAGCCTCGATGCGCCAGCTGTCGACCGACAGCGCCCGGTTCAGGGACAACAGCCCCCAGCCGCCAGCGCTCGTCACCACGGCGACGACGCCGCTGATGGCCAGGGTGTGCGCGAGGCGCCGACGGTCCATGCTGTGCGGCTTCTTCTGCCGACGGCGGATATTGGCGCGTGGGCTCATAAGGAACCTCCGGCCGGCATCACCGAGGCCTCGCTCTCGTGCAGGCGGGCCGAGGCCAGGATGCGCAGGCACAGTGCATCGAAGCCGATGCCGGCGGCGGCGGCGGATTTGGGCAACAGGCTGGTCTCCGTCATACCCGGAATGGTGTTGATCTCCAGGATCACCGGCTCGCCGCCGTCGGGGATGATCATGTCGACGCGCGGCGCCCCGCTCGCCCCGACCGCCCGGCACGCCGCTTCGGCGTGCTGCATGCAATGGCGGAGCGTTTCCGGCGGCAGACGGGCCGGACAGAAGTAGTCGGTCGCCCCCTTGGTGTATTTCGCGGTAAAGTCGTACATGCCGGATTTTGGCGTCACCTCGACCGGGGGCAGGGCGCTGTCATCCAGCACCGAAACCGCGACCTCTACACCCGTGACCGGCATCTCGGCCAGCCAGCCCGTGGTATCGCCCTGCCACGCCAGTTTCAGCCAGTCCATTTCGCTAACCAGGCGGAACAGGCCGACACTGGAGCCCTCGGCCACCGGCTTGATGATGACCGGATAGCGGATCGGTCCACGCTCGCCGATCGGGATATCGATAGGGGTCTTCAGCCCCGCATGATGCAGTACGGCCTTGGTCAGGCGCTTGTCCATGCACAGCGAGGAGGCGGTGACGCCGGAGCCGGTGTAGGGGATGGACAGTATCTCCAGCAGGCCTTGCACGCAGCCATCCTCTCCCAGGGTGCCGTGCAGGGCGACGAAGGCGACGTCGATACCGGCATTGACGATGGCGGCGCACCAGTTGTCCTGCAGGTCGATGGCCACGGCATTGACGCCAGAGCGCGTCAGCGCCTGCAGCACGGCGCCGCCCGAACGCAGAGAGATCTCCCGCTCGCTGGAGCTGCCACCCATCAGCACGCCGACCCGCCGGTCCTGGAACGGAAGCGCGGTCATGGTTGGCTCACGATGCGCACTTCCGGCTCCAGTTCGATGTCGAAGCGCGCCCTGACTTCCTGTCGGGCCTTCTCGATCAGTGCCAGCACGTCTGCGGCTTTGGCGCTGCCGTCGTTGACGATGAAATTCGCATGCACCTCGGAAATGCGTGCACCGCCGATGACGTAACCCTTCAGGCCGGCCGCCTCGACCAGGCGGGCGGCATGGTCACCCTCAGGATTCTTGAACACCGAGCCGCAGTTCGGCCAGGCCAGCGGCTGTGTTTCGCTGCGCTTGGCGCGCATGTCACGCATGCGCTGGCGTATGGCCTCCGCTTCGCCGGACTGCAGCGCGAAGGTGGCGTCGAGTACGATGGCGCCGGCGGGCAGGGTCGTGTAGCGGTAGTGCATGGTAAGCTGAGATGCCGGCACCTCTGTGGTATGTCCGCGGCGGTCGACGATACGGATCGATTGCAAGGTATCGGATACCTGCTGGCCGAAGGCGCCGGCGTTCATGGCCACACCGCCGCCGACGTCGCCGGGAACGGTGGCCATGAACTCCAGGCCCGTGAGCCCATGGTTGGCGCACTTCTGGGCCAGTTTGCCCATGCGCACGCCGGCCCCGGCGGTCACCAGCCGGCCGGTGATGGTCAGTGCGGCCAGGTCGGAAAGATCGAGCACCAGGCCGTCGAAGCCTGCGTCGGGCACCAGCATGTTGCTGCCACGTCCCAACGGCAGGATGGGCAGATCTTTCGGGATCAGGGTCATGCCCCGCACGAGCTCGGATTCGCCGGCAGGGCGAAACATCCAGCGGGCCGGTCCGCCGACCGCCAGCGTGGTATGCCGTGCCATCGGTTCATTTTTGTGCAGCACGCCGCAGCCTGCCAGCGGCTCGGCCCAGGAAGCCCGTGTGCGCTTGATGACCATCATGTCTTGCCTCCACAAGCGTCCCGGCGCATGTCGACGGCCAGGGTGCCGATCGAGCCGGCGCCCATCAGGATCACCGTGTGTCCCTGCTGCAGCGCCTCGGCGGCGATGGCTTTGGCCGCATCCATATCGGTGCAGGTCCGTACATGGCGGTGACCGCGCGCGGCCATGCCGTTGCACATCGCCTCGGAACTGATGCCAGCAATCGGGCGTTCGCTGGCGGCATAAATCGGCAGCAGCGTCACCTCGTGCGCCAGATCGAAAGCACCCAGGAAATCCTCCATCAGATCGCGGGTGCGCGTGAAGCGGTGTGGCTGGAAGATCACGGTCACCGTGCGCTCTGGCCAGCATTCGCGTGCTGTGGCCACCGTGGCCTCAACCTCCTTCGGATGGTGGGCGTAATCGTCGACAAGGATGCCGGGGCCGATCTCGGTGAGCTGAAAGCGGCGCTGGATACCGCCGAAGTCGGCCAGTCCGGCGCGGATGGTGTCGATGCCGATGCCGATGTCGCGCAGCACTGCGATGACGGCCAGCGCGTTCTCGGCATTATGCTGACCGGGGATGGCCAGACGGAATTCACCCAGATCTTCCCCTCCGGCGGTGCCGACATGGATGATCTGTCCGTTCCCTTCGCAGCGGCGGGAAAGCAGGTGAATGTCCGCCTGCGGACTGCTGCCGTAGGTGGTGATGGGCTTGTGCAGGCCATCGCGCAGGGCGGCCACGTGCGGATGCTCATGGTGCAGCACCGCCCGCCCGTAGAAGGGGACGTTGCCCACGAACTGGCGGAAGGCATCCATCAGCTGCTCGAAGCCGCCGTAGTGACTCAGGTGCTCCGGATCGATATTGCTGACCACCGCCAGCATTGGCGTCAGGCGCAGAAACGAACCATCGCTTTCGTCGGCCTCGGCCACCAGCCAGGGACTGCCACCCAGCTTGGCATTGTTGCCGGTGGCGACCAGCCGTCCGCCGATGACATAGGTGGGGTCCAGTCCCGCCGTTTCCATGCCGTGGGCGATCAGCGAGGTGATCGTGGTCTTGCCGTGGCTGCCGGCAATGGCGATGCCCTGTTTCATGCGCATCAGCTCGGCCAGCATCTCGGCACGAGGGATCACCGGAATGCCCTTCTGGTGGGCGGCCTGCACCTCGGGGTTGTCGCGCTCGATGGCAGAGGAGATCACCACCACCTGGGCGGGACCGAGGTTGTCGGCACTGTGGCCGATGGCCACCGTGATGCCGAGCTGGCGCAGGCGAGTGACGTTGGCGCTTTCGGCCATGTCGCTGCCCTGGATGGCGAAGCCCTGGTTGTGCAGCAGCTCGGCGATGCCGCTCATGCCGATGCCGCCGATGCCGGTAAAATGGATATGGCGGATGCGCGTGATCATGCTGCCACCCCCAAAAAAGGCTGCAGCACGGCCAACTGGCGGGCCTCGGCATCCTCCGGCGCCTGCACCCGGGCAGCCTGGCTCATGGCGCGCAGATGCTCCGGATCGCGCAGCAGCGGCGCCAGCATGTCGGCAAGGGTTTGGGCCGTGGTGTTCCCTTGATCGGCGATCAGCGCCGCCCCGTGATCGGCCAGGGCTTTGGCGTTGAACAGCTGGTGGTTGTCGGCGGCGTGCGGCAGGGGCACGAAGATTGTCGGCATGCCGCAGATAGCCGCCTCGCTGACGCTCATGGCACCGGCGCGGGCGATCATGATATCGCCGCCGGCATAAAAGCCCGGCATGTCCTCGCAGAAACCCATGACCTCGGCGTCGACATTGGCCTCGGCATAGCGACGACGCACCTCGTCGATGCGGCCCGGGGCATTGCCAGCGGCATGTGTGACATGGAAGGACAGGCCTTGTCCGGCAAGCACGCCGCAGGCTTCGGGCACCAGGTGGTTGAAGAACTCGGCTCCCTGTGAGCCGCCCATGACCAGCAGCCTGGGCGGGGTATGTGCCTGCCAGTGGACGCTGTGCAGGGGGGCGGCCACGATGTTACCGGTGATCATGACCTTGTTCGCCGGCAAATGCTCGGCGGCATCGGCAAAGCCAAGCATGATCTTCCGCGACAGCCGGGCCAGTGTGCGGTTGACCAGCCCCGGCACGGCATTCTGTTCATACAGCACCACCGGGATGCGGCTGATCAGGGCCGCCATCACGCCGGTGACGCTGGCATAGCCGCCGACCCCGACCACCAGCTGTGGCCTGGCATGGCGCCAATGACGGCGCACCTGGCGCACGGCGGCCGGAAGCTCCCACAACAACACGCGCAGGCGCTGGGCTAGCCCCGCCCCCTGCACGCTGTGGATCGGCAGCAACAGCACCTGCTCACCGCGCTCCGGCAGCATCTTAGCCTCCAGGCCGCGCTCGGCACCGATGAACTGCACCTGCAGTGCCGACCAGCGCCGACGGGTGGCGTCGGCCAGCGCCAGGGCGGGCATCACGTGGCCGCCGGTGCCCCCGCCGGCAATGCACAGCAACGGCGCGGCGCTCATGCGGGCATCCCCGGGCGATGGTTCTGTGGCAGATGGCGTTGCACAGCGAGCACCATGCCGATCAGCAGGCATTCGCCGAACAGGGCGCTGCCGCCATAGGAGACGAAGGGCAGTGGCATGCCCTTGGTCGGCAGCAATCCCATGGAGGCTCCCATGTTGATGGTGAAGGCCAGCCCGAGCAGCAGGCTGCAGCCGAGCACCAGCAGGCGGGCGAACATATCGTTGACGTCGATGGCCAGGCGGATGCAGCGCCACATCAGGATCGAAAACAGCACGATCAGGCTCAGGGTGCCGGCCAGGCCCAGCTCCTCGCCGATCACGGCCGAGATAAAGTCGGTGAAGCTTTCCGGCAGGTAGAACAGCTTCTGTACACCCTGACCGAGGCCGGCCCCGTCCACACCGCCGGCGCCAAAGGCGATCATCGATTGCACCAGCTGGTAGCCGCTGCCATAGGGATCATTCCACGGATCGATGAAACTGAGCAGCCGGCGCAGGCGGTAGGGCTCTGCGACCATGGTGATCAGGCCGATCGGAACGGCGGTGACGATCAGGCTGGCCAGATGCCGGATCGGCACGCCGCCGGCAAACCACATGGCGATGCATACGGCGGTCAGCAGCACCGCATTGCCGAAGTCCGGCTGCATCAGCAGCAGCACCACCATGATGGCGAGTACGGTCAGCATCGGCGCCAGTCCGGTGGCGAACTGGCGCAGGCGCTCGGGGAAGGCCGCCATGTAGTAGGCCATGTACAGGATGACGATGGGCTTGGCGAATTCGACTGGTTCCAGGGTGAACAGCGGCAGTGAGAACCAGCGCCGGGCGCCGTTGATGTTCTTGCCCAGGCCTGGGATGAGCACCAGCACCATGATCAGAAAGGCCAGTGCCAGCAGCGGTACGCTGACCGCTTTCCACCAGCTGATGTCGATGCGAGAGGCCCACCACATCAGCGCGAAACCGAGCGGAATATACAAAACCCAATGGCCGATGATGCGGTACGGATTGCCGTAGCGTGCCTCGGAAATGCTGAGGCTGGCGCTGGCGACCATGATGATGCCGAACAGCATCAGGGCCGTGACGCTGCCGATCAGCAGTCTGTCCGGGGGTAGCAGGCGCTTCATGGTTGGCCTTCCAATCTGTCGATGGCCTCGGCGAAGGCCCGTCCACGTTCGGCATAATCCCTGAACTGATCCATGCTGGCTGCCGCGGGGGATAACAGTACCGGCAGCGTGGAAGCATCGGCGGCGACCATCTCCACGGCACGGTTAAGGGTGCGCGCATAGGTGGCCGGCACATCGGCGGCAGCCAGCACCTTCAAAAAGGGTGCCCCGTCTTCGCCGATGACAAAGGCATGCTCGACGTGGCGGCGGATGACGGGCTTCAGCGGAGCCGGATCCAGTCCCTTCAGCAGTCCGCCGCAGATCCACACAACGCGATCGAAGGATTCGAGCGCCGCCCTGGCTGCATCGGGGTTGGTGGCTTTTGAATCGTCGTACCAGGCGCGTCCGGCGGTGCGGGTCAGCAACTGCATCCGGTGTTCCAGGCCGCAGAACGTGGTCATGGCCTCGACGATGATGCTGGCGTGTACATTGAAGCTGGCGGCGGCCTGGGCAGCCACGGCCAGGTTCAGCTGCTGGTGGCGGCCGCGGATCGGCATGTCGGCCAGATGCACCCGGTGAAACGCATCCTGCTGCCGCCAGAACAGTTGCCCGCTTCCCGTTTCGATGCCGGCGATCAGGCTGCTGTCCTCGGCCGATTGGTCCGTGATGCCGAAGCGACCGACCCAGACGCCGCGTTCGCGCAGCTTCCCGGCGAGGGCGTCGAATTGTGCATCGGCCGGGAGCAGGGCCGTATCGTCCTCGCCCTGGCCCTCGAACATCCGGAACTTGGCTGCGGCATACGCCTCCGGGCTGCCGTGGGCGTCGGCGTGATCCGGCTGCAGGTTAAGCAGAGCTGCCCAGGCGGGATGGATGATGCGGCTGCGTTCCAACTGGAAGCTCGACAGTTCCAGCACCACCCGCTCCGGCTGGCCTGCTGCCAGCAGATCCAGCATCGGCGTGCCGATGTTGCCACCCTTCTCGATGCCCTCGGGTAAGGTCTCCAGCAGGGTGGCGATCATGGTCACGGCCGTGGTCTTGCCGTTGGTGCCGGTGACGGCGATCAGCGTGCCCTGGTAATACTCGGCGAACAGATCCAGGTCGCCGACCACCGGCACCTTGGCGGCGCGCACCTTCTGCAGCGCCGGGTGGCTCCAGGCGATGCCGGGACTGACCACGACCTTGCCGAAGCGGGTCAGCACGGCCGGTTCCAGCGGCCCGATCTGTACCTGGATCAGTACATCCGCGGGCAGTTGCACGTCGTGCTCGTCGAAGCCGACGCAGCGGATGCCGCGCCGGGTCAGGAAACGCGCCAGCGAGCAGCCGGTCCGCCCCATGCCGATGATGGCGATGGCCTCGGCGGTCCCAGGCTTCTGCTTGTTCAGATCGATCGCCGTGTTCATCGGATCTTCAGCGTGGATAGCGCGATCAGCGCCAGGATCATGGCGATGATCCAGAAGCGCACGATGACCTGCGGTTCTGCCCACCCCTTCAGTTCGAAATGATGATGGATTGGTGCCATGCGGAACACGCGCTTGCCGGTCAGTTTGAAGCTGGTTACCTGCACCATCACCGATACCGCTTCCAGCACGAACAGGCCGCCGGCGATGGCCAGCAGCAGCTGCTGGTGCACGACCGAGGCGATATAGCCCAGCGCCCCGCCCAGGGCCAGCGCACCGACATCGCCCATGAACACCTGGGCCGGATAGGTGTTGAACCACAGGAAGCCGAGGCAGGCGCCGACGATGGCGCCACAGAACACGGTCAGTTCGCCAGCCCCCGCTACATGCGGGATCAACAGATAGGCCGAGAACTTGGCATTGCCGGCCAGGTAAACGACGACAGCCAGGGCCGCGGCGACCATGAAGGTCGGTGCCACGGCCAGGCCGTCCAGGCCGTCGGTGAGGTTGACGGCGTTGGAGCTGCCAATCAGCACCAGCATCACGAACGGCACATAGAACCAGCCAAGATGCCATTGCATCTTAAGGAACGGGATATCGATGATCGGATCGGTCAGGTTCATCAGGCCGATGGCGGCGATGCCGCTGATTGCCACCTGCAGCACGATCTTCCAGCGTCCGGACAGCCCTTTCGGGTCGCCCTTGCTGAGCTTCAGGTGGTCGTCGAGCCATCCGATCATGCCGAAGCCGAGGGTCAAAAACAGGCCCAGCCACACGAACAGGTTGGTGATATCGGCCCACAGCAGGGTCGAGATGGTCAAAGACAGCAGGATCAGCATGCCACCCATGGTCGGTGTTCCCTGCTTGCTCAGGTGCGAGGCCGGTCCGTCACTGCGGATCGGCTGTCCCTGCTGCTGGGTGGTTTTAAGCCAGCGGATGAACCGTGGGCCGAACAGCCAGCAGATGACCAGCGATGTCAGCAGGGCATAGACCGTACGGAAGGTGATGTACTGGAAGAGGTTGAAGAACCCGATGCGGTCGGATAGCGGGTACAGGAGGTTATAGAGCATGGGCATCCTCCCGGGGGGAGGCGAGAAGGGCGACGATGCGGTCCAGGCGCATGCTGTGCGAGGCCTTGACCAGCACATCGTCCCCGGTGCCGAGCGGCAAATCGCGCAGATGACAGCAGGCGGCATCGGTATCCGGCAGCCACAGGGCTTCCGCATGGCGGGCGGCCAGATGTTTCATTCGGGGGCCGACCAGTATCAACTGGTCGACGCCGGTCACATCCAGCGTCGCGTGCAGGGCAGGCGAATCCTCGCCCAACTCCGTCATGTCCCCGAGAATGGCGATGCGCCGTCCGGGCATCCGGGCCAGGGTGTCCAGAGCCGCCTGCATCGAGGCCGGGTTCGCGTTGTAGCTGTCGTCGAGGATGACGCTGTCGTCGCGGCCGGCCAGCAGCTGCATGCGCCCGGATACCGGCCGCCAGCCGGCCAGGACGTCGCCGACGGCGGCAAGGCTGATGTCGCGGGAGCGGCAGACCTTCAGGATCACGGTGGCGGCCATGGCCATGTCCTCGGCCCAGTGTCGGGCCGGCAGCAGCATGCGGATCTCGGCCGAATCGGCGCCGTGCCGCAGCATCAGCCGGCGGCCGTCCAGCGACCATGCCACCGTCTCTCCACCATCATCCATAGCGATACACGGCGCCTGCGGAGCCAGTTCCCGCCGGTCCAGTTGCGTGCGCACGCCGGGGCCGAGCACGCACCAGCCGCCGGTGGTTACGCCGGCCAGCAGCTCGAATTTCTCGCGCACGACGCCATCCAGACCGCCGAGTCCCTCGCCATGGGCCGAGGTCAGCCCGGTCAGGACGGCGGCATCCGGGCGCACGATCCCGGCCAGCCGGCGCATCTCGCCCGGCTCACTGATGCCGCATTCGATGACGGCGAATTCGGCGTCCTCGGGGATGGCGAGCAGGGTCTGCGGCACGCCGACCAGGTTGTTGTGGTTGGCCGGATTTGTGGCCACGCGCATGCCGAGCATGGTCAGCGCATGCACGATCATGCTGCGCACCGTGGTCTTCCCGTACGAGCCGGTGATACCGATGACGACCGTATCGGTGAGCCGGCGGCGCCAGGCCGCGGCGATGTCGCCGAGGGCAGCCAGGGTATCGGCGACGACCAGTCGCGGCTTCGCCAGATCGTTCCACCCGGCCGCACCGTCGGCGTCGCCGATCAGGGCCGTGCAGGTGTCGGCTGCGGCGGCTGCGAAGGCGTGGCCGTCGTAATGCGGGCCGCGCAGGGCCAGGAAGGCCGAACCGGCCTCGGGGTTGCGCGAATCGGTGCAGATGCCGGAGATCTCGACAGGTATGCCGGCCGACCCCCCATCGAACCAAGTGCCTCCGGTGGCCTGGGCCAGTTCCATGCCGGTCATGCGCATGCCCGGAGGCCTTCGTCGCCGTTCTTGGCGTGCAGGTATTGTCCGGCGATGTCGGCATCGCTCCACGGGCTGCGTTTTCCGGCGATCTCCATGTAGTTCTCGTGCCCCTTGCCGGCAATGACCAGGGCGTCGCCGGCCTCGAGCTGGGCGATGGCATCCGAAATGGCGCGCCTGCGGTCCAGCTGCAGATGGACCTCGGCGGTATAGGGCTTGGGCATGCCGTTCTCGATCTCGGAGGCGATGACCTCCGGACGCTCGTCGCGCGGGTTGTCGGAGGTGATCCATACCACGTCGGCCAGGCGTACGGCGATCTCGCCCATCTGCGGCCGCTTCTCGCGGTCCCGTTCACCGCCGCAGCCGAATACGACGCACAGGCGTTTGCGCGTCATCTTGCGCGCAGACTCCAGGCACTTCTCCAGCGCCTCGGGCGTGTGCGCATAATCGACGAACACCTGCCAGCGTCCGATGTTGACGGCCTGCATGCGCCCGGGCGGGGCGCTGATGCCGCCCAGAATCGGCGGCAACCCGCCAGCAGGCACGTCCAGGGCGTGGTGCAGCACCGTGGCGACGCAGGCCACGTTCTCGGCATGGAAATCGCCGAACGGGATGTCTTCGACCAGGATCTCCTCGTCGCCGCATTTGAGGCGGACCATGCCCGGCAGTTCCTGCTCCCAGCCGAGGGCCACGTCGCTGCGGTACAGGCCGTGCCCGTACCAGCGCACGTCGGCATCCAGGCGGCGGCGGATCTCCGCGTAGTCGCCGTTGGCGATGGCGATGGCGCCATGCGCCAGGCTGTCGAGCACGAAGCCGGCCTTGGTGTTGGCATAGTTGTCGAAACCGCCGTGATCCTGCAGGTGATCGTGCCCGAGGCTGGTCCATACCGAGGCGGCCATGTCGATACCGGCGATGCGTCCCTGGGCGATGCCGTGGGAGGAGACCTCCGCCACCAGGGTGTCGATGCCCTGCTGGTCCGCGGCATGCAGCAGTCGGTGCATGGTCAGCAGCGCTGGCGTGGTGTTGCCGATGTCGATGATATCGTCATCGTCGCGAATCCAGCCCAGGGTGCCGACGGACCAGCAGCGGCGGCCGGCACGCATCAGTGCCTGGCGCAGCATCCAGGCCACGCTGGTCTTGCCGTCGGTGCCGGTGATGCCGATGTAGCGCACGGCACTCTTCTCGGTGCCGAACCAGCGGCGCAGCAGCTGCCCGGCCTGCTCCATCGTGTGCAGCTGGACGAAGGGCAGGGTGGTATCCACCGGCCGGTTTCCGATGACAATGGCCGCACTGGCGCCGCGTTCCTTGGCCATGTCCAGGTAGCGGTTGGGATCGGTGGCGCGCGGTAGGCACAGGAAGGCCTCGCCGGCTTCAATCATGCGGGAGTCGTCACGAATGTCCTTCACCTTGGCATCGCCGTGGGCAGGCGCGATGCCCCTGGCCAGTGTCGCAAGTGCGCGCGCGGGGCGGTGGGTGACGGCGACAAGATCGGCGAGGTTATTCATGCAGCCACACCTCGAGCTGATTTCCGGGTTCCAGCGATGCCAGGGAGACCGGCGACTGTCGGGCCACCCAGCCGGAACCGTGCACGCGCAGCTGGAATCCGTTTTCGGCAGCATATGTCCTTACTTGGCGCAGCGACATGCCCTGCAGCGAGCCGTTCGTGGGCGTCGAATGCTGCATGGTGGTCGCCGCCTGCAAGATTTTCCAGGGTGCCGATATTCCGGGATCGGGGGCGATACCCATGTAGGGCAGGGCGGCGGCGGCGATCTGGCGGAAAATGGGCGCCGCCACCTGTCCGCCGTAGATGCTTTCGGAAGGGTCATCGATCATCACGACGATCACCAGGGCTGGATGATCGGCGGGGACCATGCCGGCGAAAACCGCCGTAAAGTGATGATTGGAATAACGACCGTCCGGGTTGACCTTCTGGGCCGTGCCCGTCTTGCCGGCCACACGATATCCGGCCGGTACCGCCAGCTTGCCGGTGCCATCCGGGCTGGCCGCTACGTCCAGCATGCTCATGATCTGGCGGGTGATTTTTTTCGGAATCACCCGTTCCGGTGGCGGCACCGGTTCGCCCTCGACGAGCTGAGGTGCCACCCGCATTCCGCCGTTGGCCAGAGCGCAAAAGGCCGTTGCGAGCTGCAACGGCGTGACTGCGACACCCTGCCCGAAGGCAATGTTGGCCGTTTCCACCGGCCCCCATTTGTCTATGGGGGGGAGTATCCCCGGAGATTCCCCGCCGAGACCGATGCCTGTGCGTTCCCCGAAACCAAGCCGGCTCAACATATGGCGCAGGTCCTTCGGCCCGATATCAAGGGCGATCTTGGCCGCGCCGATATTGCTCGATTTGGCGAGGATCTGCGTCAGATTCAGCCATGTATTGGGGTGGTCGTCATGGATCACGTAATTGGCGACGCGCATGCTGCCCTTGTCACAGTAGACCTCGGAGTCCGGATGCCAGCGGCCGGACATCAGGGCGGCGGCCAGGGTGAACGGCTTGAGGCTGGAGCCCGGTTCGAACACGTCCGTGATGGCTCGGTCGCGCCATTGCCGTGGCTTGTATTTGCTGAAGTCGTTCGGGTTGAAACTCGGCCAGCTGACCATGGCCAGGATAGCGCCGTCATCGGGGCGCATGACGATGACAGATCCGCTCTTGGCTTTGTTGTCGTTGATGCCTTCCACAAGTGCCGCATAGGCCATACTCTGGATGGCGGCATCCATGGTCAGTTGGATGCTTTGCCCCATTTTCGGTTTTCGCAACCAAACGCCTCCGGGCAGGGAATGGCCGAGGGCGTCTCGCCGCACCTGCATCAGGCCGGGCCGGCCTGACAGCTGTGAATCCATCGCCAGTTCAAGTCCCTCGAGACCGTGTCCGTCAACGCCGACGAAGCCGAGGACATGGCCGGTTTCCGGCCCCTGCGGCTGGTAGCGGCGCCACTCGGTTTCCTGGCGAACCCCGGGGATGTGCAGGGCCATCACCCGGGATGCCAGCTCGGGCGCCACCTGGCGCGATAGCCATATGAATCCCGAGTGCGCATGCAGCAGGGCACGTACCGATTTGACGGGCATGGACAGCGCCTTGGCCAGTGCGGGAATGCGGTCGTCCGGGACCTCGTCGGCGATGGCCGAGATCGAGGGCACCTGGATGCTGTTGGCGAGGATACGTCCCTTGCAGTCAGAGATCAGTCCGCGAGGCGCTACGGATTCATAGGTGCGGTAGCGCTGCTTTTGCGCCAGTTCGTTCAGGTGACCCGCTTGCATCCACTGCAGGTCGACGGCACGAATGGCGAGCATGCCCATGGCCAGGGCCATAAGGCCGGCAACCACGTCGACGCGGCGCCGGAAATACACGCGTTCGTTGGTGCTCATGGCCGGATCACCTGCATGGGCGAGGGTGGAGCCATGCCCAGTCGCTTGGCGGTGCTGCGCAGCCTGTCCGGGCGGGTGATGCTGGCCAACTCCAGCTTGAGCCGGTTCAGATCCGCCGACAGGTCCTGACGCTCCTTCAGGTCCTTTCCCGTTTGCATCGAGATTTCATAGCGGGCGTGGGATAACCACACTTCGCCGGCAGCAAACATCACAATGCAGCCGGCCAGGGCCAGGCCGTATGCGCTCCTTGCCTGCGGCAGCATCACGGTTGATTCCCCCCGACATCGGCGAGTCGTTCGGCGACGCGCATCATGGCGGAGCGGCTGCGCGGGTTTGCCTCGATTTCATGCGCATCGGCGCGGATCGGTTTCTTGTGTACCCAGCGCATGCTCGCCCTGCGCCCGCAGACGCAGACGGGGAATTCCGGCGGGCAGGTGCAGGGATGCACCTCGCTCTCGATCAGGTCGCGCACCCGTCGATCCTCGCCGGAATGAAAGGAAATCACCGCCAGTCGGCCGCCGGGGGCCAGGTGTTGCATGGCTGTACGGATGCCGGCATCGATCTGGGCGAATTCGTCATTGACCCAGATACGCAGGGCCTGAAAGGTGCGGGTGGCCGGGTGCTTGCCGCCGAAGCGGGTTTGCGGGGGCACAGCGTGGAAGCAGGCGTTCTCGAGCTCGCGTGTGGTGGAAAGGTGCCCCTCTCGACGGGCGGCCAGGATGGCGCGGGCGATACGCCTGGCATGACGTTCATCCCCGAAGTCACGGATGATCTGCGCCAGGGCTTTTTCCGAGATGCGGTCGAGGCGTTCGCCCAGCGGTTGTCCCCGACTGGTATCCATGCGCATGTCCAACGGTCCATCGAGGCTGAATGAGAAGCCGCGTACCGCCTGGTCCAGCTGGGGTGAGGACACGCCGAGGTCGAAGCCGATGCCGTTCACCGTCGGCCATCCTTGGCGAGCGAGGACATCCGGCAGGGATGCGAAATCGGCATGGACGATGTGGAAGCGGGTATCTTGTGTGGCCAAGCGTTCACCCTCGCGGATGGCTTCGGCATCGCGGTCCATTGCCAGCAGCCTGCCCCGTGGCGAAAGCCGGGCCAGCAGTGCTTTGGCATGGCCGCCGCGGCCGAAGGTGCAATCCACATAGCGGCCGTCTGCATCGATGCAGAGCGCATCGATAAAGGGTTTAAGAAGTACGGAAAGATGCTGGGGCTCGTCATCAGACACTCCGCCGCCCCTTGCGCAGAATGGCCAGGTCCTGCTGCAGCGTTTGCTGGCGGGCATCGGCATCCCATATCTCGAAGTGGTTGGCGCCGCCGGCGAACACGACCTTCTTTTTCAGGCCGGCATGGTCGCGCAGCACCGAGGAAACCAGGATTCGCCCCTGGCGGTCCGGCTGGCAGGTGACGGCGGGGCTGATAACGAAACGCTCGAAGGCCCGCACCCACGGGTCGTCGATCGGCTTGCCGCGCACCTCTGCCAGCACGACGCGTTCCCATTCCTTGGTCGGATAGACGCGGATGCAGCCGTCGTAATCGCGCGTGATGACGATGGCTTCGTCGTTATAACGGCGCTTCAGGGCATCGCGGAATGCGGCCGGGATGCTGATGCGCCCCTTGCTGTCCATGGTGTTTTCGAACTCGCCCTGAAACATCGCCGCTCGCCGTGCCTCCCGCTACATGGGGTTTTTACCCACAATTTCCCACTTGATGCCAATATTGGCCATCGATCAACCCTTGTCAATGGGTTCCATGACCCATTGAGGCGCGGTGAGGCAATGGCGCACGCCTTTGGGCACCACGAATATGGAAGAAGATGAAGGGAAATCCCGTGTGAAGGGGAGGGTGGGGAAAAGTGGTGTTGGCTGTAGGGTGCTATTGGCTGGCGGCGAGCAGTTGTGCGACGCGGGCCAGATCCTCGGGCGTATCGACGCCGATGGTGCTGAACCGGCCGATGGTGACGGCAATGGCGTGGCCGTGGTGCAGGGCGCGCAACTGCTCGAGCTGTTCCGCCTTTTCAGCCTCGCTGGGGGACAGCGAGGGATAGGCCAACAGGAAGGGTCGGCGGTAGGCATACAGGCCGATGTGCTTCAGATAGCTGGCGGCGGCCGCTTGCCTCGGGTAGGGAATGGCAGACCGGCTGAAATAAAGCGCCTGACCATGCTGGTTGATGACGACCTTGACTACATTCGGATTCCCCGCATGGGAGGCTTCCAGCGGTTCGGCCAGCGTGGCCATCTGCAGGGCGGCATCCTGTCGCAGGGGCTGACTGACGGCGCGGATCGCTTCCGGCGAAATCAGCGGCTCGTCGCCCTGCACATTGACGACAATATCGCAGTCGATAGAGGCAAAGGCCTCGGCCAGGCGCTCCGTGCCGCTGGTGTGGTGTGTGGCGGTCATATGCACCTGTGCCCCGGCCTGTGTGGCGGCGTCGGCGATGCGGGCGTCATCGGTGGCGACGATGACCGGGCCGGAATCGGCGGAGCGTGCGCGCTCGATGACGTGGGCGATCATCGGCCGTCCGTGCAGGGATGCGAGGGCCTTGCCCGGAAAACGGGTGGAAGCGAATCGCGCCGGGATGCCGATGGCGATGTTCACGTTGACATCAGTGGCCGAGGATCTCGTCCCAGCTGGCGGTGGCGGTGCCGACCTTGCCGACGACGACGCCGGCGGCGCGATTGGCATGCTGCGCTGCCACCAGCGGCGCATCACCGCGGGCCAGGCAGGCGGTGAACACGGCGATGACCGTATCCCCGGCGCCGGTGACGTCGAACACGTCGCGGGCGGCGGTCGGGATATGGTGGCAGGTGCTGCCATCGTACAGGGTCATGCCTTTCTCCGAGCGGGTGATCAGCACCAGTTGCAGATCCAGCGTTCCGTGCAGGCGGCGGGCGATGTCCTCGACGTGGCCATCTTCGTTGATTGCCGCCATGCCGGCCATGGCCGAGGCCTCGTGCAGATTCGGGGTGATGACGGTGGCATGGGCGTAGGCCGCGGTATGCTCGGGTTTCGGGTCGATGGCGATGGTTTTACCTTGCATGTGTACGATCAGCCAGGCGATGAAATCCGGTGACAACACGCCCTTGCCATAGTCCGACAGAATCACGGCCTGGGCTTCGGGCAGCAGCGAAAGCACGGCCTGTTCCAGCTTGGTCCGTGTCTCAGGACTGATCGGCTGCTTCCATTCGTGATCGTAGCGTACGACCTGCTGGTGGCGGGCGATGACACGCGTCTTGACCCCCGTCGGGCGGCCGTCGAGCTTGGTGATGATGCCGCTGACGTCGGTATGCATCTGCTCGAGGTTGTGGCGAATCCATTTCCCGGGCTCGTCGTTGCCGACGACGCCGATCATCGCCGCGGGTTCTTTCAGGGCGTAAAGGTTCTGCACCACGTTGGCCGAGCCGCCGAGCCTGCGGTCGATGCGCTCGACCTCGACGACGGGCACCGGCGCCTCCGGGGAGATGCGCGACACATCGCCCCAAACGAATTCGTCCACGATGATGTCGCCGATGACCAGAATCATGCGCGAATCCTAGCAAGCGGCCCGTTGATGGGCCATGAGCCCGAGCATGGGCGGGCCACCGCGGTAGCGATCGGTTGGTCCGTCATCCTTCTCGTGGCGACACGATCAGAACCTGCCGTATTGCTGGATTGGCGCGGCATCATGCCGGAACACGCATCAGGGCATAGATTCCCTTCCGCCAGTGCGGAACCAGGTCGCGCATCCGGGCCACGCTGATCGCCAGCTGCCCGCGCTTTCTGTTGTAGGGCGAATAATAGCGGCATTCGAGCAAATCCAGGCCGAAGAAATCGGCGATGTCTTGCATGTCCTCCCGGCTCAGCTCGTGATTGTGCCGATCGTAATAGGGTATGCCGTGCGTGACCAGCGGTTGCTGCTCCAGATAGTGCCTCTTCATGTTCCACATGATGGATTTGCCGCGAAGCAGGCGCGAGATGTTGTGGAACGAGGCGATGTTGGGGGCATCGATCAGGATCACGCCACCAGGGCGGGTGATGCGGATGAGCTCCTCGATGGGCTTGCGGGGCGAATAGGTGAAATGCTCGATGGTTTGGGCCAATACGACGGCATCGAAGGTATGGTCATCGAATGGGGCCGGATCCGCCTCCAGGTGCCAGCGCCGGTATTCGATCTTAAGCGGCGCATAGATCGGTAACGTTTCATAGATATCCGAGGCATAGGCCTCGAATCCCGCCTGCCGGAAGACGATGGGCTGGGTTCCGAAGCCGGCGCCGGCATCGAGCACATGGGAACCGGTAGGCAGATGGGAGGCGATGACCTGCAGCAGCAGGGCGAAGCGGTCCAAGCTGCCGTAAAAGTAATTATCGATGTCATCGATGCTCGGCATGTAGCGGCGCACCCATGCCTCGTCATGCGCGATCGCATCGACAAGCAGCGGGCGCAGCCTGTTCCAGGCGTCAATGACAGACTTTCTGGCCTGCGGTTTGTAGGCGGCATTCACCGCCTGCGCACCTTCCGTCACGGCAGATGCTCCGGCGGACGCTTGCGGTTCAGTTCGGCGGTGGCCCGCTTGGCATAGCGGTAGAAGGTGCCCTCGAAATTGCCGAGCGCCAGCACGAAACCTGCCCAGCCGTCGAGAAAGCCGAGCTTCAGCACATAGATGCGCACGAAGGCCCAGATGCCGTGCGCCAGCGCCCGGCCCATACCTACCTTCTTCCCTTTGCGTGCGAGCTTGGTGGCGCCCAGGGAGGAGTAGCGCTGCATCTTGCCGATCAATTGCTCAAGGCTCTGGAACGGCACCTGCACGATGGCGGATTGCAGGTAGGCCACCTTGCCGTGGATCTCGAAGGCTTCATGTACCTCTTCGCTATCGTCGAAGACCAGGGCGCCCTTGCGGAACAACTGCGGCTGCCGGTAGTCCGGGTACCAGCCGCAATGCTTGATCCAGCGGCCCATGAACCAGTTGCGCCGGGGCACGTAGTAAGCGTCGGCCTGTGGATCCTGTAGTACGGCGCGCATCTCGGCCTGTGCTTCGGGCGTGCAGCGCTCGTCCGCATCGAGGCTGAACACCCATTCGTAGCGGCAGGCGGCGATGGCATCGTTGCGCAGCTTGCCGAAGCCGCTGAATGCCAGTTGCCTGACTTCGGCGCCATGCTCGGCGGCGATGCTGGCCGTGCCGTCGGTGCTGTGGGAATCGAGCACCAGTACCTCGTCGGCCCACGCCACGCTTTTGACGGCATCGGCGATCTTGTCGGCCTCATTAAAAGCGATGATGTAGGCGGAAACCTTGGTCACGCTTCCCCTTCCTCCAGTTCCCCGATGCCCCTGATTGCCCGGATGCGCTTTTGCTCCAGGCATTTGCGCAGCAGCTGATCGTTCTCAGGTACCCTGCGCCGATCCTCCTCCGGATGCCACAAATGCCATACTGGGCAGCCTCGCAGATTGCACC